>NZ_BJZT01000043.1 GCF_007992175.1 Methylobacterium haplocladii
AACTAGCCGTCGTCGCCCTCTTCAATCTCCTCGGAGACCTGTCGGCGGCAGCCCCATTCCGCGAGCACGGCATTCAGGTCGTCGAGAACGAAATGCCGGGCGCTGTCGCGGTCGTAATCCTCCGCGAGCAGTGCGTCGTAATCCGTGAAGACATGGCGGGCATAGGCGACGAGGGCGAGCCATGCCGCAGTCTCCGGCGCGGCCCCGTGCAGGCCCGGGCTCGACAGGGCGCGCTCCAAAGCGGCCTCGGCCTCGAAATCCGGAAGACGGGGCGCCAGCCGGGCCAGGGCGCCGGCGATGGCCTCTCGCCGGTTGCGCGGCACGCCGGCCGTGTTCTGCGCGCTACTCATCGCAGTATTCGTCCCGTGTGGCCCCGTCGGCATGTCCGGTCCAGCTTGCGACCGGCCGGCCCCGATGTCACTCTCGGATCATCGGATGCCGGCACCGCCGATGACGCGGCTGCCGTGCGTCACCTCTCGGAAACGATGTCATGCGCCGCCATCTCGGAGCATCCTCACTGATCCTCGCCGCATCCGTGTTCGCACTGCCCGCTCTGGCACAGACGGTTCCAGGCCCCGTGGTGCCGCCGTCGCCAAGCCCCAGTCGCAACATCGCGCCCACCGGCCGGGTCATGCCGCCTGCCAATCCCGGCGCCCTGAAGCCCTCCGTCGCCGAAGAGATGTCGAAGGCGCAGAAGGCTGCCGACACCCGCAACAAGGCCTGGGACTCGAAGATGCGCAAGACCATGGGGTCGATCTGCTCGGGCTGCTGATCGTGCCTCGCGCGTGATCCGCTTCGAGGGCGTCTCGAAGCGCTTCGCCGGCACCGCGCGCCCGGCGGTCGACCATCTCGACCTCACGGTGCCCGAGGGCACCACCTGCGTGCTGCTCGGCCCCTCCGGCTGCGGCAAATCCACGACCCTGCGCATGGTCAACCGGCTGATCGAGCCTGATTCTGGCCGGGTGCTCGTGAATGGCCGGGACGTGGTCGACGTCGATCCGGTGACCCTGCGCCGCGGCATCGGCTACGTGCTGCAGGGGATCGGCCTGTTTCCCCACCGCACCGTCGCCCAGAACGTCGCGACCGTACCCGAACTTTTGGGCTGGCCACGCAAGCGCATCAGCGAGCGGGTCGACGCCATGCTCGATCTCGTCGGGCTCGATCCCGGTGAGTACCGCGACAGACGCCCGGACGCGCTGTCCGGCGGCCAGCGCCAGCGCGTCGGCGTCGCCCGCGCGCTGGCCGCCGATCCGCCGGTGCTGCTGATGGACGAGCCGTTCGGCGCCGTCGATCCGGTGGCGCGAGGCCGCCTTCAGAGCGAGATCGGTGCGATCCTCGCCCGGCTCGGCAAGACGGTGATGATCGTCACGCACGATCTCGCCGAGGGCCTGCTGATGGGCGACCGGATCGTGCTGATGCGCGACGGCGCCATCGCCCAATCCGATACGCCGGAGCGGTTTCTGGCCAAACCCGCCGACGCTTTCGTGGCCGACTTCATCGGCGACGACCGCATCCTGCGCCGCCTCGCCCTTGTCGCGGCGTCCGATGTCGCCGAGGCGGGCTTCGAGACTGATGCGGCGCGGGTGAGCGCCGACCTTTCGCTGCGGGATGCCCTCGGGCTGATGCTCGCCACCGGTGCGACGCGGCTCGCGCTCGACGGCGACGGCCCGCCGCGGCTGCTCACCCTCGACGCGATCCGGGCGGCGGCGCGGGAGGGGGCCGAGGGCTCGGTCGTCGCAGGATCCGGGGGAGTCTGAGCAGTCCTCAGCCGGCGATGCTGGGGTCCTTCTTGCACGCGGCGCGGATGATGCCGGACAAGCCGGCTTCGGCGACCGCCTCGGCCGCATCGGAGGGCGAGAACCAATAGCCCTCGCGCTGATCCTTCTCCGGCCACGCCTTGAGCTGCTTGCGCACCTCCAGCGGAAACACCTTGACCTGACAGAGCACGGAATCACGGCTCTTGAGGCGCTTGTCGTAGAGGTAGAAACCGAGCGGACGCTTGCCGATATGGCCCACGAGTCCGGCCTCTTCGTAGGCTTCGCGGGCGGCGGCCTCGTAGGGCTTGCGGCCCTTCATCGGCCAACCTTTCGGTATGACCCAGCGCCGGCTTTCGCGCGACGTGATCAGGAAGATCAGGAATCCGCCCTCGGGCGTGCGTCGGAACGGAAGCGCGCCGACCTGCCGCCGCGGTTCGGAAACCATGTCCATCGGGCTCGACGTCATGCCGGGCCGCGGCTGATCAGCCGTCGCGGCTCGGCTTCCCTCGGAGCGGGTCGGGGCATCGCGGATGTCACGGCGCGTTCACTATCCGATGCCGGCGCGGGCGCTCAAGGCGAAAGTTATCTGGCAAAGCATTTCCGATGCGCACGGATCGACCATGATGGCCACCAACGCGACGAGCCGGTGACGGTTCGGGCGTCGTCGGCCAATTCGCGACCGACCGATCGCGCCGGTGCAGCGTGGCCAACGGTTCGGCCTGCTCAGGGAGCGGTGCTGAGATTCTCGATCAGCGCATTGAGATCGGCGCGCATGGCCTGGATCTCCGGCTCCGACATATGGAGCTGGCACATCACGGATTGACGGACTGAGACGGCTTCGGCGCGGAGGTCTCGTCCGTTCGGCGTCAAGGCGATCTCGACCTCGCGCTCGTCCGAGCGGCGGCGGTTGCGCACGACGAGACCCGCGGTCTCCAGGCGCTTCAGCACCGGCGTCAGCGTCCCGGAATCGAGCCGCAGCCGCCGGCCGATCTCCGATACCGTCACGCCGTCCGTTTCCCAGAGCACGAGCAGCACGAGATATTGCGGATAGGTGAGACCCATCCGCTCCAGCATCGGCCGATAGGACTTGGTCATGCGGTGGGCCGCTGCATACAGGGCGTAGCAGAGCTGGTTGTCCAGCAGGAGGGGATCGCGGAGAATTCCAGCCTGCTCGGTCGGCGCGTTCACCATACTCACCATGCCGTTGGACCCCCTGCCCTCGCCCGGTGGTGCAACGGGGGCGAGCGCCGATCCCTATAAGAACTCTGCCGCATCGCAATCATAGCACGATAGCGGATGGGAGACCGTGAGATCCATGCACAAATCTCCCGAGAATATTTTCGTAATCACGCCAGGATGTCCTGTCGATGCGTCGCTCTGTCCTCATCGCAGCGGGGCATCGCAACCGCGCCGGATCCGCGTCAGGGCGCATTCGTCGGCGCGGAGGGTCTCGTCGGCAGCTTCGGCCCGAGCCCGCCATCGCGACCGTGGCATTCGTCGAGGATCGGAGCGAGGGTCTCAGCGATCGCCGTGGCGATCTCGGTCGATGCCGCACCCTCCGATTGCTGGCTGTCGATGCGATGGAGCGTACCCGCGATCTGCGTCTCGATCCTGTCGAACAGCGTCGCGGCCGTATCCGGATCGCGCTTCGCCAGGACCGAAGCGATGGCACCGTAGGCTTCCTTCAGCATGTAGAAGCTCAAGCGCTCGACGGCCCGCTCGTCGTCCTGGGTCAGATCGCGCATGCACGTCCCCTTGGGATTGAGCGAATTGACGTCGCGTTAGCCGCGCTCACGTTGTCGAGGCAGGGAACGAATGCCCATCGAAATCCGGTGCCGCGCCACGGCTTAGGCGCAACGGCCGCCTCCGGTTATGGCGCTGCGGCGGGATCGCTCGGACGCGGGCAGTCCCCAACGGACGCGACAGTATCAGTCAGAACGGACCCGAACGGACAGCAACGGCAAAGAGATGCCCAGCAGTGCATAGAGATTATCGGTAAACAGAAATTCTGGCGAAAGTTCTACCAAGCGACGCGCCATGGGGGGCACGCCAGCGATCAGCAGACTGTAATGAAGGATTGGTGGGCGCACTAGGGTTCGAACCTAGGACCCGCTGATTAAGAGTCAGCTGCTCTACCAACTGAGCTATGCGCCCATCGCTTTGCAGCGACGCCGTGGGGGTCACCAGTCCCCCGCGAGTGAGGGGCTGATAGCAATGCCGCCGGAGGCTGTCCACCCCCGACGGCCGAGTTTTCTTCACACCGTCGCGGCGTGCTGTGCATGCAGGCGCACGGAGGTCGCCGAGAGCTTGTTCAATGCCGAGAGATAGGCTTTGGCAGAGGCCACCAGGGTGTCGGGATCGGCGCCGCGGGCGGTCATCGAGCGCTCGCCGGCCTTGAGGCGCACGGAGACCTCCGCCTGCGCATCGGTGCCCTGCGTGACCGCGTGGACCTGATAGAGCTCGAGCACGGCGTCGTGCGGCACCAGCGCGTGGATCGCGTTGAAGACCGCGTCGACCGGGCCGTTGCCGTCGGCCTCTTCCGTGAAGAAGCGCCCGTCCATCTCGATCTTGAGCGTTGCCCGCTGCGGACCGCGGGTGCCGGCGACTACCGAGAGCGAGACGAGGCGGATGCGGTCGTGGGCGGTGGCGAGGTTCTCGTCCACCAGCGCCTCGATGTCCTCGTCGTAGACGTGCTTCTTACGGTCGGCGAGCGCCTTGAAGCGTTCGAACACGTCCTGCAACTGGTTGTCGGACAACGACAGCCCCAACTCGGTCAGCTTCGAGCGGAAGGCGGCGCGGCCGGAATGCTTGCCCATCACCAGCGAGGTCTTGGTCAGGCCGACGGAGGCCGGCGTCATGATCTCGTAGGTCTCGGAATGCTTGAGCATGCCATCCTGGTGGATGCCGCTCTCGTGCGCGAAGGCGTTCCGGCCGACGATGGCCTTGTTGTACTGCACCGGGAAATTGGTGGCGTGGCTGACGAGTTTCGAGGCACGTGTCAGCATCGTGGTGTCGATGCCGGTCTCGAATGGCATCACGTCGCCGCGGGTGCGCAAGGCCATCACGACCTCTTCGAGAGCCGCATTGCCGGCCCGCTCGCCGATGCCGTTGACGGTGCACTCGACCTGCCGGGCGCCCCCCTCGATGCCGGCCAGCGAGTTCGCCACCGCGAGACCGATGTCGTTGTGGCAATGCGTCGAGAAGATCGCCTTGTCGGCATTCGGGACGCGCTCGCGCACCTGCCGGAACATGGTGCGATACTCGTCCGGCGTGGCGTAGCCGACGGTGTCGGGCAGGTTGATCGTGGTGGCGCCCATGCGGATCGCCGCCTCGACGCAGCGGCAGAGGTAGTCGATGCCGGTGCGGGTCGCGTCCATCGCCGACCATTCGACGTCCTCGACGAGGTCGCGGGCCTGTGCCACCGTCTTGAGGATGATCTCGATCACCTCGTCCTCGGTCTTGCGCATCTGGTAGGCGAGATGGATCGGCGAGGTCGAGACGAAGGTGTGGATTCGTCCCCGCGCTGCGTGGCGAACGGCCTCGCCGGCCCTCGCGATGTCGGCCGGGATGGCGCGGGCGAGGCCGGCCACGGTGGCGCGCTTGGTGCGCCGCGCGATCTCGGAGACGGCCTCGAAATCGCCGTTCGAGGCGATCGGAAAACCGGCCTCGATGATGTCGACGCCCATCGCGTCGAGCAGCTCGGCCACCGCGAGTTTCTCGTCGAGGGTCATGGTCGCGCCGGGGCACTGCTCGCCGTCGCGCAGCGTCGTGTCGAAGATGACGACGCGGTCCTTCTCGGAATTGCTGGTCATGTCGTTTCTGCCTTCTCACGATGCGCGTCCCCATCGCTGGAGAGGCACCGAAACCCGGGATCGGTTGTCCGAAGCGCGTCCCCTGAAGGCCCAGGCGGCCACGCCCGGACGGCCCTCAGGGGCGGGTAAGGAGAAGGCCTGCGAGAAGAAGCGTTTCGGCGCGCGCGCTCGGCGCCGCGGAAGCGGCGTCCGGCATCGTCAGCGCTGAGCCGGCGAAAGCCACGGCTCGGTTCTCCTCGAGGGGGGCAAATCGGCATGTCGCCGATCCCTGAGCGACGTGTCTAGCTTCGGCGCCGCGGCCTGACAAGCGCGCTGCCGCTGCCGAGTGATGCGTGCCGGCCGCATCCTCCGGAAAAGTCATATCGTGCGGACCGCCCGCGATTGACCGTGTGCTCGCCGCGGCTCAGCTTCCCGCACCGTTCGTTCCGCGTCCTCGCTGTTCCGGAGACGTTTCCATGTCCATCCGCAATCCCGGCCTCGCCCTCGCCGCCCTCCTGGCCGCCGCCTCGCTTGGCGCCTGCAACAGCCTGTCGAGCGTGCCCGGACCGACCGCCGCAGCGGCGCTTCCTGCCGAGCCGGCCGCGCCCGTCGTCGCAGACCTGCCCAAGGGCAGCGGCTGCGGCCCGACCATCGCCCACACCCAGTCTCTCGTCGCGAGCGACATCGCCACCGAGAACCTGAACGCTGCCGTCGGCAAGCGCTTCAGCGCCGACCTCGACGCCGCTGCAACCGCCTGCTCTGCCGGACGGAGCGCCGATGGGCTCCGGTTGCTCGCCGCGGCGAAGGCGCGCTACGGCTATCGCTAGCCGGCGTAGCGTGCTCGCCCCGCATCAGAGGCTCGGTCGCCGGACGACGATCGATCGTTCCGCAAGCGCTGGGTCGACGATGTCGAAACGCCTCACGTCCGTCATGCTCTGCGCTCTGGCGATGCTGTCGACGGCGCAGGCGCAATCGACCGCAGCCGCGCTTCAGGTCGTGCTCGGGACGGCGACGCCCGGAGGCGGATTTCCGGCTTACGGCGAGGCGCTCGCCGCCGCGATCCACGAGGCCGATCCAACGCTCACGATCACCCTGCGCACCACCAAGGGATCAACGGAAAACCTCGTTCTGCTCAAGGAGGGCAAGCTCGATCTCGCCCTCGTCCAGGGCGAGTACGCCTACGACGCCTTGGCGGAACAGGCCGCGGATGGCCCGAAACCGACGATTGTCGCGCCGGTGGATACGACGCCGGGGCTGTTCGTGGTCCCGGCCTCCAGTCCGATCCGGAGCGTCTCGGACCTGCGCGGCAGGAGCGTGGCCCTGGGGACGCGCGCGTCCGGTCTCACGGTGATGGGCCGCACCGTGCTCAAGGGGTCCGGCATCGATCCCGACCGCGACATCGCGCCGATCCTGCTGGATCGGGCCGGCGACGGGCCGCCGCTGGTTCTCGAAGGCAAGGCGGCAGCGCTCTGGGGCGGCAGCGTCGGCTGGCCGGGCTTCAAGACGATGGCCGATGCGCCGGGCGGCGCACGCTTTTTCGGGCCGGCCTCCGAGGCCGTCGCTGCCATCCTGTCGCTGCGCCCATCGCTCCGGCGTCTCACGGTGCCGGCCGGCGCGTTCAAGGGCCAGGATGCGGCGATCGAGACGGTGGGCTCCTGGAGCTTCGTCATGGGGAAGCCCGGCCTGGACGCGGCCATCGTCGCGCGCCTCCTTCGTGCGCTCGACCGAGGCAGGGCCACCCTGGCGCGGCTCTACGCGCAAGGGGGCGAGAGCGACCCGCGGAACCTTCCGTCGGCCACGAGGGTCGAGTGGCTGCACCCTGCCACGGTCGATTACCTCAGGGAGGTCGGTTCGATACCGTGACGCGACAGTAGCGTCCCGCGCGTCAGAAGGCCGATTCCAGGTAGCTGCGCACGAAGCCGGGCATCCGCTCGGGATCGATGTCCGACGCGCCGCGCGCGACGACCATGTGCGCGAGTTCCGGCTTGTCCTCTTGCGCGTGATAGGCCTCGATGCGTGCCAAGAGCTGGTCCGCGCCCAAGGCGAAGCGCACCGGCCTCAGGAAGGCGAGTTGGCCCTCGCCGCGCATCAGCATCCACGGCGCATCCGCTGCACCGTCCGGCAGCGACAGTCCCGTCTCCTCGAAGAATTCCCGCGTCGCGCTGCCGGCGAGGTCGACGAGGCCGCCCGCGCGGACGTCGTCGCGGTCGGGCGTGCCGCAGGGAAAATAGACCTGACCGGCATTGGCGGTGTGCGGTCCCATCTGGCCCAGAAGGATCGCACCGTCCGCCGTTCGCGAGACGATCGCCGAGAAGGCGTTGAAGACGTTCGCGTCCGGCGAGCCGGCATCGCGAAACGCGATAAATCGCGAAAAGCGCGTCTCGAAGAACGCCACCTCGCAGGCATCGCCGCGGATCGTGCAGCCCTGGCTCAGCAGGACCGGCCCGTCGAACATCGCCGGCCTCTCGGCGAGGCGCCGCTGCCAGTTGCGGTCGATGGCGTGCGCGTTGTCCCGCGCCCAGGCCCAGTCATGCGCGACGAGCCGGGCGGAGACGGTGGCGAGCGGGGTGCGTGTGAAGCCGTGCGGCGCGTGCTCAGACAAGCAGCGCGCCCTCGCTGACGACGATGGCCGCACCGCCGATCTCGACGGAGCGCAGGGCGCCGGTCTCGACAACGGCTTGCAGAGAGATCTCGCTCGGGCGGCCCATGGCGTAGCCTTGGCGCAGGACGACGTCGTGGGTGCCGTCGCCGAGCTTTTCGTACTGCATCAGCACGCCCGCGAAGGCCGCGGCGGCCGAACCCGTCGCCGGGTCTTCCGGAACGCCGAGATGCGGTGCGAACAGCCGCGCCTGGTAGCGCCGGCCGTTGGGGCCGGGATCCGGCGTGTAGAGGTAGAGCGCGCCGGTCTTGGCCGCCGCCAACGCGCGATCGAAGGCGCCGATGTCGAGCTTCGCCCGGTCGAGGGCGTCGCGGGTGGCGATCGGCACGAAGGTGAAGGGCACGCCCGCGCCGTGCCGGCTCGCCCTGTGCCGCGAAAACCCGATCTCCTGCGGATCCAGGCCGAGCATCTGCGCCAGGATACTCGCCTCCAACCCGTCACCGGCGAAGGTCGGCAGGCTCGGCACCTTGAAGCGGGCGCGACCCCGGCCTTTGCCGCTCTCGACGACGCAGGGGACGATGCCGATGCCTTCCTCCAGTCCGAAGGCGGTGGCGTCGGCGTGGTTCTCACCCTTGTGTGCGGCCCGATCCTTCAGCGCGAGCAACACCGCCGTGCCGACGGTGGGGTGGCCGGCGAAGGGCAACTCGGCGAGCGGCGTGAAGATGCGCAGCCGCGCCCGGTGACGGGGCTCTTCGGGCGGCAGCACGAACACCGTCTCGGACAGGTTGAACTCCCGCGCGATCGCCTGCATCGCCGCATCGTTCAGTCCCTCCGCATCGAGCACCACGGCCAGCGGGTTGCCGGCGAACGGTGTCTCGGTGAAGACGTCGAGAGTGACGAAGCGGCGGCGGATCATGAAGGCTCCTCGGCTCGGGTCGAACGGGTCAGTTCACACCGCCTCGACCGGAAACACCACGCTCGGGCTCACGAACTCGTCCTGGGCCTCGACGGTGAGGAGCTCGGTCGAGCCGGCCTCGGCCGTCTGGCGCAGGAGCCCGTGGATCGAGGCGCCGGCCATGCCCAGCGCCGTCGCGGCCGAGCCGGAGCGCAGGTAGTGCACGAGGAAGAGCGCGGCGATGGCATCGCCCGCGCCGCTCACGGCCTTGAGGTCGAGGCGCGGGGTGCGCAGGCGCCAGAACGCGCCGCCCTCCCCCGCCAGCATGTCGATGGCGTCCGGCGGCGTCGCGTCGGTGGCGAGCGAGGTCACCAGAACGACGCGCGGCCCCAGAGCCTGGACGGCCCGTGCCGCCGTCTTGGCCTCGCGCAGCGTGCCGGTGGGCAGGCTCGAGAGCAGATCCAGCTCGAACTGGTTCGGCGTGACGATGTCGGCGGTCGGCACCGCCCGGTCGCGCATGAAGTCGGCGATACCCGGCTTCACGTAAACGCCGGAATAGGTGTCGCCGATGACGGGATCGCAGCAGTAAAGCGCATCGGGGTTGGCGGCCCGCACCCTCGCCACGGCCTCGACGATCGCCGTGCCGATCTCGGGCGCGCCCATGTAGCCCGAGAGCACCGCGTCGCAACGGCCCAGCACCCCACGCTCGTCGATGCCCTGCACAACCTCCGCCACGGCCGGCCCGTCGAAGACGCGGCCGCGCCAGGCACCGTAACCGGTGTGGTTGGAGAACTGTACCGTATGGATCGGCCAGACATCCACGCCCATGCGCTGCATCGGGAACACCGCCGAGGCGTTGCCGACATGGCCGTAGGCGACGTGAGACTGGATGGAGAGAACCTTCATGGCGCTCCGGCCGCTGAACGAGGCTGACGCCTGATAGCCGAGATCGCCTGCTAACGCATGCGCATGCGAAACGCGCATCTCCAAGGGCTTCTCGCTGCGCCTTCGTCAACAGCACGTCACGGAGTGCGGATCGTGTACTCCTTCGGCACCGACGGACAGCAACGAGCGTCGTTCGGGCCCAGGGTTGTCAGCGTGACCTTGATTTGACCTCGCTGGAACGTCGCGCCGCGCGGTGACTCGCCATACACGTTCGGCACGTCGCGGAGGTATCGGAATCCCGATCCAACAGCTTCGAAGAGCATCACCGCGATCTCAAAAGAATTTCCGCCACCCCTGCTGGCGTAGTATGCGACAACAAGCGCGTCATCACGTCCGTCGCCGCTAAAATCTCCAAAAAATTGATTGACCTGAAGATCCGTTACGCGCCCAACCTTTTTCTTCACGAGAGCAATCAAATCTGCTCGTTTGTTATTCTGACCAAATGCCGAGCCCACTAATCCGATAGGGCCGACGCTATTGCAGAACATTAAAAAGAGACAAGCGCAGTGCAAATTCCGGGACGCTCGAACATCCACGATCATTCTCCGCATCTCCGAGTGCCTACGGCACATCGTGCAAATCATCGGGTTATGTGCAACAGCTTAGTGTTGGATCAGTTGAAATTTCGCAGGCGAATCGTCTCCGGCTGGCACACGAGAGCGCCCTGAAGCGAACCGATGGAGTTCGTGCAACGAAGCCCTTGTCCCTAGCCACGCTCCCGGCCAGATGGAGGCCTCCATCGCCAGAGCCCATTCCATGGATTTCGACGCCCTCCGCCAGTCCACGCTCGCCTTCGTCGAGGTGCATAAGGCGTGGACGCCGCTGATCGCGGGGCTTCTCGCCTTCGGGGAGTCCGTGGCGTTCCTGTCCCTGCTGGTGCCGGCCACCGTGATCCTGCTCGGCATCGGCGCGCTGATCGGTGCGAGCGACATCGCCTTCTGGCCGGTGGTGACCGCCGCCGCGATCGGCGCGGCGCTCGGCGACTGGCTCTCCTACGAGTTCGGCCGCTACTACAAGGAGGGCGCGAAAAACTTCTGGCCGATGAGCCGCTACCCCGAGCCGACCCGCCGCGCCGAGGACTTCCTGCGGCGCTGGGGCGCGGGCGCGGTGGCGATCGGGCGGTTCTTCGGGCCGGTGCGCGCGGTGATCCCGCTCATCGCCGGCATCTTCGGGGTCGACCGGATCCCGTTCCAGATCGCCAACGTGCTCTCGGCCGCTGTCTGGGCCTTCGTGCTGCTGGCGCCCGGCGCGGGGCTGATCAGCTGGTTCCAGGGGTAGGCGCCATGCGGCGGTTTCCCCCGGAACGGATCGTCTGCCTGACGGAGGAGACTGTCGAGACGCTCTATCTGCTGGGCGAGGAAGACCGCATCGTCGGCGTCTCCGGCTATTGCGTGCGCCCGGCTCGCGTCCGCAAGGAGAAGCCACGGGTCTCGGCCTTCACCAGCGCGGACTTGCCCAAGATCCTGGCGCTCGACCCGGACCTCGTCCTCGCGTTTTCCGATCTTCAGGCCGGCATCGTCGCCGATCTCGCCCGCGCCGGCATCGCCGTACACCTGTTCAATCAGCGCGACGTCGCCGGCTGCCTCGCGATGATCCGCACGCTCGGCGCCCTGGTCGGCGCCCCCGAGAAGGCCGAGGCACTGGCGCAGGGCTACGCGCGGAGCCTCGCCAGCGCCGCAGATGAAAGCCGGGGGCGTGCGCGGCTGCGCGTCTATTTCGAGGAGTGGGACGAGCCGATGATCTCCGGCATCGGCTGGGTCGCCGATCTGATCCGCGCCGCCGGAGGCGACGACGTGTTTCCCGATCTCGCCCAGGCGCAGGCCGCCAAGGACCGCATCGTTACCGCGGAACAGGTCATCGCGGCGGCGCCGGACGTGATCCTGGCCTCCTGGTGCGGCAAGAAGGTGAACGTCGCCCGTATCTGCGCCCGGCCGGGCTGGGACGCGATTCCTGCCGTGGCATCCGGGCGCATCCACGAGATCAAGTCGCCGCTGATCCTGCAGCCGGGGCCGGCCGCGTTGACGGACGGGTTCGCGGCGATCCGGGCGGCGCTGACGATGGCGTGGCCGCATGCCTAAGATAGGAAAAAATGTTTTACGTGAAACACTGCGTGACACTGGGGGATGACAAGCCGGGCCGCAGCTGATTCAGTCGGGCGACCCCGGGTCAGCCCCGCCGCCCAACTCTGCCGCCCATGTCCGCTGCCCTCGCCTACGCCGTCCTGCCTCCCGACCGCCGCCAGTCGGCGACCGCGCTGCATGTCCAGCGCGGGGTGCGCCGGCTGTTTTCGGAGCTGGGCTGCGTCTCGCTCCCGGAGTTTTCTCTGGCGAACGGCCGGCGCGCCGACGTGATCGCGCTTTGCCCGGCCGGTCGGCTGAGCATCGTCGAGATCAAGTCGAGCGTCGCCGATTTCCGCGCCGACCGGAAATGGCCGGACTACCGCGATTTTTGCGACCGCTTCTTCTTCGCGATCCCCGAGACCGTGCCCGAGAGCCTGATCCCGGAGGAATGCGGCCTCATCGTCGCCGACGCATTCGGTGCGGCGATCCTGCGCATACCGGCCGATCACACGCTCAGCGGCGCGCGGCGCAAGGCGGTGACGCTCCGGTTCGCCCACTCGGCGGCGGCGCTGCTGCACGCGCTGGCCGATCCGGGGCGGGTGAAGGACGGGGCGCTCTGATCACCCCTGCCAGTTCTGCCCATGATAGATGAACCGGTCGCCCTCGCTCGCGAGCGCGGCGAGCCCGTTGAGGGCCGGGTCGTGCACCGTGATGACGCTGGTCGGGATGGTCTGCATCATCGCGGCGAAGGGCGGCTTGTGCTCGAAGGTCTTTCGGAAGGTGCCGTCGTTCAGCACCGTGAGGATGCGCGGGGCGATGCCGCCGCCGATATAGACGCCGCCGGTAGCCAGGAAGGTCAGGGCGAGGTCGCCGCAGACCCGGCCGAGATATTTCGCGAATAGGCGGATTGCGGCATCGGCATGCGGGTCTTCACCCGAAAGGCCGGTCTCGGTGACCGTCGCCGGGTCGATGGGCGATCCTTCGCCGCCGGCCCGAACTTGCTTCACGGCGGCGTGGAGGCGGGCGAGCCCCGGTCCCGAGAGCAGCGATTCCACCGTGACGCGACCCTCCAGGCGCGCGATGCCCGGCCAGATCTCGAAGTCCTCGTCGTCGACCGGACCGAAATCGGTGTGGCCGGCCTCGGTCGACACGATGGCGAGGCGGTCTTCGTAGGGCACGAGCGCCGCGGCGCCGAAGCCGGTGCCCGGGCCGAGAACGAGGCGGGCGCCCCGGCCCGGATGGGTGGCGGTACCGATCGGCGCGAGGTCGCCCGGCGCGATGCCGGCGGCTCCGGCCGCGACGGGCACGTAATCGTTCACCACCACCACCCGCGACAGATCGAAATCCGCGCCGATCCGGGCAGCCGCGATCACCCAATCGGCATTGGTGAGCTGGACCGAGGGCGCGTCGACGCGACCGGCGATGGCGAGGATGGCGGAACGCGGCTCGGGGTTGCCGCCCTTCTCCAGTGCGGCGCGGATCGCGGTGCCGATGTCGGGATGGCCGCGGGTCGGCTCGTGCGAGAGCATGCGGGGAGGCGCGCCCCGCTCGGCGATCACCCCGAAGCGGGCATTCGTGCCGCCGATGTCGCCGACGAGGACCGGGAATTCGAACATGGCGTGGCCGTCTTAGGGATCGCGCGCCGGCCGGGCCGGCATCGGCGACGGTATCAGAGGGGACGTCTCGCGTCAGGCCGCCGGCAGTGCAGCCGGATCGATCGGCGCACCGTCGGCCCATGACGCGATGAGCGCACGCACGTCCGCCGGCGCGGCGAGGCGCAAGGCGGCGATGGTGTCCTCGTCGCCGATGCGGACGCTGACCCCGCCGTCGGCATTCACGGCCTCGAAGGCGAGCTCGTCGGTCTTGTCGTCGCCGAAAAAGATGGCGCGGCGTCCCGCATAGGGTGGCTTTTCCATGAGCGCGCGGATGGCGTGGCCCTTGGTGGCCGAGGCCGGCACGATCTCGCCCACCGCCTTGCCGAGCTGCAGCCGATAGGCCGCACCGAGCTCGGTCGCGAGCGCCCTCACCAAGGCTTCGGCGGTTTGGGTGTCCCGTGCGTTGGCGAGGCGCCAATGCACGGCGACCGAGGCGCCCTTGTCCTCGATCAGGACCTTATCGAGGGAGGCCGTCTCCGCCTTCAGGCGTTCGACGCCGGCCCGCAGGTCGGGATGGTCTTCGGGCCGTCCGCCGCTGAGCTGGCCGTCCACACGGCGTTCGACTCCGTGCAGCCCTGCGCAATCGAAGCGGGAGGGCGCCAGGAACACGTCGATGACGCTCACCGGCCGCCCGGTGACGATCGCGAGGGCGCCGCCGAGGCGCGCTTTCAGGCTCTCGAGATTGGGCACCAGGGTCGGGTCGACCTGCACCGCGTCGGGGGTCGGCGCGAGCTCGGCGAGGGTCCCGTCGAAGTCGAGAAACACTGCGAAGTCGTCGGAGTCGCTCACGCTGCGTCCTTTCCCCGGCTGGCTGTTTCCCTAGCTTGGGCGCAGGCTGTGGAAGGCAATCCCCGGAGAGGTTCCGCGCGCGATGTTCAGACCCGTTCCGACACCACTCCTGCCCGGCCAGGAAAGCGTCTGGGACTATCCCCGACCACCGCGGCTGGAGCGCGTGACGCAGCGCCTGCGGGTGATCCTCGGCGGTCGGACCATCGCCGACACCCTCTCCGGCTGGCGCGTCCTTGAGACGAGCCACCCGCCGACCTACTATTTTCCGAGAAACGCGGTGGCCGAAGGCGTCCTCGGGCCGGGGCAACGCGCCGGCATCTGCGAATGGAAGGGCCGCGCCGTGATGTTCGACGTCACGGTTGGCGTCCAAGACCTGCCTGGGGCGGCCTGGGCCTATCCCGATCCGACGCCCGGGTTTCGCGACATCGCCGGGGCGGTGGCCTTCTATGCCGGCCCGATGGAGGCCTGCTTCGTCGGAGACGTCCGCGCCGAGCCGCAGCCCGGCGGTTTCTACGGCGGCTGGGTCACGCCCGACGTCGCCGGCCCGTTCAAGGGCGGGCCGGGGACGATGGGCTGGTAGGGCTTACTTAACGCCGAGCAGTTCGACGTCGAAGATCAGCGTGGCGTTGGGAGGGATGACGCCGCCGGCGCCGCGGGCGCCGTAGCCCAGGGCGGCGGGGATGGTCAGGGTACGCTTGCCGCCGACCTTCATGCCGGCGACGCCCTCGTCCCAGCCCTTGATGACCTGGCCGCCACCGAGGGGGAAGGCGAAGGGCTGGTTGCGGTCGCGCGACGAGTCGAACTTCTTGCCCTTCTTGCCGCCGTCGTCGAGCCAGCCCGTGTACTGCACGCTGACCTGCTGGCCGGGCTTGGCCTCCGCGCCGGTGCCGACGACCTCGTCGACGTAGGCGAGGCCCGAAGGAAGCGTGACGGGGGCGGCTGAGGCGGATGCGGTCATGGCGAGGGCGAATGCTCCGGCGAAGAGGATCGAGCGCATGGATCGTTGATGTCCTGGCTGCTGCTGAACGGCCGGGGGCCTAACACGGACCGGCGCCGAGACCCAACCGGGCGGATCGACATGCGCGTCAGAGATAGTGGCGGAAGACCACGCCGGAGGCGGCCTCCTGCCGGGCCGGCGATTCCTCGGGCCGGCCGGTGACCCTGGCTGGACCGAGGGCGGCGGGTGCGATCAAGGCGAAGAGCGTGACCAGCCAGCGGAACGAGACCTTCGACGTCATCGGTACTTCCTCGCTGGCCCGTCTCGCAGCGACTGACTTCGCAACCGCTACTGACATCCGCACCCTGTCTGGAGCAGCTTGACGCTTTGGGGTGTGTTGGCGCGCACATTGGAACACCAGTCGAGGCGCCGTCCGGTCAGCCCTTGCGGAGCAACGCGACGGCCGAGGCCTCGCCGCCGACCTGCTCGACCCGCCGTGGCAGCTCGCGCCTGAGCGCGGTCTTCCGATAGGGCGTCAGCTTGCGCCATGCGCGGATCTCGGGGAGCGTGCGGCCGCAGCCCAGGCACCAGCCGGTCCGGCCGTCGAACTGGCAGAGACTGATGCAGGGGTCGTTTGTCTTCATGGTAGCAGGACCCTCCCGGTCCGATCCTCGGCGCAACGCGCGTGGTCATCGCCGGCCGGCGAGCCGCACGAAGGAGTCAGCCCCTTGTTCTCGACAGACGCCTGGGCACGCAATGCCCCGCTCTACGAAGCCGCCCGCACCCTGCCGTTCAACCGCGAGCTCGCCGCCGGCACGCTGCCGATGCCGGCCTTTCGGCATTACATGATCCAGGACGCCCATTACCTCGTCGCCTTCGCGCAGGCTCTGGCGCTCGCGGCCGCCAAGTCGGACGGCCCGGACGACGTGGTGCAGTTCACCGTCGCCGCGACGGCCGCCATCGCGGTGGAGCGGGGGCTGCACACCGACTTCTTCCGACGCTTCGGCGTGTCGGCGGACGAGGTTCGGGCGACCCCGCCGACGCCGGCCGCGCACCATTACATCTGCTTTCTGCTCGCCAGCGGCTTCCGCGAACCGCTCGCCGTGCACTTGGCAGCGATGCTGCCTTGCTTCTGGATGTACCGCGAGATCGGCCTCGACATTCATTCCCGCGCCGCCGCCGACAACCCCTACCGGGCCTGGATCGACACCTATGCCGGCCAGGAGTTTTCCGAGGCGGTGGACGCGATGATCGCGGTGACCGATCGGGTCGCGGCCGAGGCCGGTGCCCGGGAACGATCCGCGATGCACGCGAGCTTCACCCGAGCGGCGCAGCTCGAATGGATGTTCTGGGATTCGGCCTATTGCGAGGCGGGCTGGCCGGTGTGAACCGAGGTGGATGACGCGCTGGCTCGGCGGCACGGAGCCAACGCAGCGGATGACCGGTTGGTGGAGCAGACTTGCGTTGTGCCATCGGCGAGGAGGTCGCGCCATGTCGAAGCGAAGCCGAGCGATGGTCCTGGTTCTGGTGACGACGATCGCGCTGCCTGCGGCGGCCTCGGCTCAGGGCGGCGGCGGCCCAGGCTGCACCAACCTTCCCCAATACAACCGCGCGCTGGGCGCCCTTCAGGGCATGACGAGCGCCTGCGACATGAGCGTCGAGCAGGCCCGCCGCATCGTCGCAGCACATGACGGCACCGCCGTCGCACCGCGGCAGGTCGCGCCGACGCCTCGCGTCCGGCACCATCGGGCGCGGCCCCCGCGTCAGTAGCGGGCGCGCAGGCCGTCCTGCAGCATGGCCGGGCAGCGCGCGTCGATCCGCGGCCCGATCACCACGTCGCCCTGGCGGGGCACGTTCACCGTGAGCGGCGCCGTGTCCTTGGTGCCGGGGAAGAAGCCCGGGCCGAGCTGGTCTTCGAAGAAGCCGGTGCCGATCTCGTAGTAGCAGCGGTCGATGATCGCCGTGTAGCTGACGGAGCCGCGATAGACGGCGCCCGCGTCGGAGGCGCCGTAGCCCGGACGCCCGCAGACCAGGGCGAACTCCACCGAGCCGGGCTCGGAGAAGCGGATCGCCTGCGAACGGTGCGGCGGCACCGTCACCCAGGGGCCGCCGTCGCGGCGCACCAGCGCCGTCAGCGCCGACTTGTTGACAATGCTGCGCACGCACTCCGCCTGGGCCGGAGCGGCGGCGAGACCGGCGAGCATGCCGGCCGCGATGAACCCGATCGTCGTCGCTCTCACGCTCGTCATCCCTACAGCGCCAATTCTTTCCGGTCCCGGCAGAGGAGGTAGCATGAACGCGGGACTGCAGAAATGATCGGAAGGCCACGGTCAAGAGACGATGCAACCGGTAGCGCCGGCTTGATCGTCGATGGTCAATCGCGCGACAGGGTCATCCCGAGACCGCCCGACCACCATCGAGGAATGCCGCGATGAGCGCCCCCGATCCCACCCCGACCGACGAACTTCAGTTCGCCACCGACGCGATGGGCATCGCCCGGATCACGCTCAACCGGCCGCAGGCCCGCAACGCGCTAACCTTCGCCATGTACGAGGGCCTGATCACGCTGTGCCGGCGGATCGAGGAGGACCGGTCGATCAGGGCGCTGATCATCACGGGTGCGGGCGAGAAAGCCTTTGCGGCCGGCACCGACATCGTGCAGTTCCGCAGTTTCGAGACTGCCGAAGACGCGCTGGGCTACGAGCGCTTCATGGACCGGGTGCTCGGTACGCTTGAGCGCCTGCGCGTCCCGACCATCGCGGCCGTCGCCGGGGCCTGCACGGGAGGCGGCGCGGCCATCGCGGCCGCCTGCGACATGCGCATCGCCACCCGCGACGCGCGCTTCGGATTCCCGATCGCGCGGACGCTCGGAAACTGCCTGTCGATGGGCAACCTCAAGCGGCTGTCGGCGCTGATCGGAGCCCCGCGCGTCAAGGACATCCTGTTCACCGCCCGCCTCGTCGGCGCGGAGGAGGCGCTCGCCATCGGCCTCGCTAACGAGGTGGTGGCGGATGCCGCCGCGCTCGCCCAGCGCGCGACGGATCTCGCGAGCCTGCTCGCCGGTCATGCCCCCCTCACCCTTCAGGCGACCAAGGAAGGCCTGCGGCGCCTCGCCGAGGAAGCGCAGGCCACCGAGGGCGAAGCCCGGCCCGGCGACGATCTCATCCTGATGGCCTACATGAGCCGCGATTTTCGCGAGGGCATGGAGGCGTTCCTGGCCAAGCGGAAGCCGCAATGGGAAGGGCGCTGAGCTGCAGGAAGCGGAGGCAGAGCCGAAGCGCGTTTGTGAGACATCGGCGCGCCGCCCTCGCCAACGGCGGCTGACTCGCGCTGCCGACATCACAGGTCGCACCTGGCTGACTTCGGCACCGGGGATCGGATCTCGGGTAAGCCCAAGGTCCATGGTAGCCCGCAACCCTATCTGGGAAGAAAGGAGACGCGCACCGGCGACGTTATGAGATGACCGTACCCCGGCGGCCGCAACAGCAGCACCAACCAACGAATGCAGACGGTCGGGTCGGCTGGCCGTTCGGCTGGCGTCGGCCTCCATCCGCTCATGCTTGCCGTGGACGAGCCGGTTATGACCACGTCCAGCCGGCAGCTTGGCTCAGGGCAGTCAGACCGCCAAGTCGGCGACGTCCAACAACTCACCGTAGGTTGCAGCAATCACCGGCTTCTTGGCTCGGATGTGCTCGCGCATCAATTTGGCGAGGCCTTCGCCGTCCCGGGCTTGAAGCCTTGGGATCATACCCTCGTGCTCCTCTACGGCCCGAGCCCACTGCTCGTCGGTCTGGTGTGCGCGGTAGCGGGAGCGCTGGGTGCGGCCGGAAAGGCCGGCATAGATCGACTGCAGCGTCGCGTTGCGGCTCGCCTGCATGATATCTTCGTGGATCTCGCGGTTGAGGCGAAAGTATTCGGCCTCCTCCCGCGCCGTCCAGGCTGAGACCATGGCAGCGTGCTTCGCCTCGATCGCGGCGATCTCCGCATCGGTGATCGTCCGGCAGGCGAGATCGCAGGCGGTCGCCTCCAGCCCGGCGATCACCTCGATCATCTCCTCGATCTCCGTCTGCGAGATGCTGGCGACGCGGGCTCCCCGGTTCGGCAGCAGCTCCAGCAGGCCTTCGGTCGCGAGGATCTTGATCGCCTCGCGGAGCGGCGTGCGCGAGATGCCGAAGCGCTCGGTCAGCTCGCTCTCGTTGACGCGCGCCTTCGGCTCCATCTCACCGCTGTGGATGAGTTCGCGCATGCGGTCGGCCACCTCGTCGTGCAGGTAGCGCCGGTTGATGCCGATGCCGGGCTCGATCTTGTTCATAGGCCCATAAGAGTTTGGCGGGTTTCTCGAAAATCGCCTTCTCGGGGCGATTCTAGGCTTGGCCCCGATGCGTGTCGAGGCAACTACCCGTGATTGCGTCCTGCGACCACATGAAAAGTCGCAGTGAGCCTCGCCGATGGGAACCCTAGCGGCCGAGCAGGGAATTCAGGGTCGAGCGGTCGATCCCGTTACCCGCGCCGTTCAGAGCGTCGAGACCACCCCCGACGCCGCCGCCTCCCGCCCCGCCGCCCCCGAGCACGCCCAGCGACTGCTCGATCTTGTCGACGCAGACCTGCTGGCAGATCGGCTCCACCATCGCCTGCGGCTGGCAGATCGGCACCGCCTTGCCGCGCACGCACGTGCACATGCACTCGGCGGAGGCGAAGCTCGGCAGCAGGACGAGAACGAGGCCGGCCAGGATGCGTCGCATGGGATGAGCCCGTTCGTCGGTTGCCCGGTAGGATAGCCTGGATCGGTCGTCAGCCGTGGTGCGCTCGGGCAACACCTCGAACCGCGATCGGACGCCGCGCCGGAAGGCCGAAGCCTCGTGGGACATGATGTCGGAATTCGGGATCGGGCGGCGATGATCGTTCGCAGCCGGAATGCGCGCTGGATCACGCCTCCGCGTCGCCGGCGGAGGCGGCCCAGGCCTGGACCTGATCCATCCAGGCATCCGGCGACAGCACGGCGATGCCGGGCAGGACCATCAGCGGCGTGACGCGCTCGGTGCGGTCGCGTTCGCCCAGCCGCACGGCGCCCTTGCGGGCGAACAGGCGGAGGATGTCGACGAGGCGCGTCTCCTCGGGCGGATCGCAGCGGGCGGCGGTGCGTATCGACTCGGCGATGTCGTCGGTCGTGCATTCGACCACGCCGTCGGTGGTGACGCGATGGTCCCTCAGCCCCTCCTCGTAGGCGAGCCGGAGGGCCAGCAGAACCAGGGTCTCGTCCTTGCGCAGGCGTTCCGCGGCAGCGTCGTGCCGCGCCCCTTCCGACGGTACGCGCAAGAACACCATCTGATCGCGGTGCGAGACCTCGAAGACGTAGCCGAGACAGGCGAAGTAATCGCGGAAGAACGGCGCGTAGTGCCGCGCGATCTCGTACGACCGGCCGATGCCCGGCGTGTCCGCGTAGATCACCTGGACCTTGATGAGCACCTGAAGCGCCCGTGTCAGGTCTTCCTCGCTCGGCGCCCGTGTACTGGACGGCGGCGGTTCGTCGCCGTCGACGATGGCGCGGAACGGCTCAAACATGCTGCGCCCGTTCGACCGCGAAATCCGGGCAGTCGAGCCAGCCGTTGGTGATCCGGCCCTCGACTCGCGACAGGCGGTAGCGTCCAGCCAGTGCCCCGTCGAAGAGCACGTCGATCTCGCGGAGCCGCTGGAAGATCACGAAGGCGTCGACGTCCGAGATCCGGATCCCCGAGCCGCGGATGGGACGGCCCTCGGCGAGCAGGCGGTCCAGAAACGCCGATATGGATTCGGGCGTGACCGTCGTGCGGCGGCGGAACTCGTCCTTCGCCTCGACGAAGGCGTCGATGGCCGGATCGCCCGTCGCATCCGGCAGCGGCTCGGTGACGATGGCGCGCCGCTTCATCCGCGGGGCGTAGAGATGCGGCGGCCCGAGGGGCATCCGACCCGACAGGATCGGCGGCGGCGGTGCCGTCGCGACACCCGCGACCGATCCGACGGCGCGCAGGGCCGCTGCCGTGCGCTCGATCCGGGCGGAATCCCGATTGCCCTCGTAACGCACGGCGGCGGCGATGCGGCGCTCCATGCGCGCGACGATGTCGGAGACCACGTCGAGATGCCGGTCGAGTCCCTCGAAGATCGCCAGGATTTCGGTGAGTTCGCCGCGCACGGTCCGCTCGGCCGCATCGAGCCCCGCGGCCCTGCCCTCGCGCCAGGCTCCCTCCGCCAGCGCCCTCACTGTCAGCGGATCGCGCAGCGCCCGCCCCGCCTCGCGGACGATTCCGGAGCGGAAGCGGAACGGGTTGAAGCGGGTGTGCAGGGTCCGGTAGTCGCTGACGAGATGCCGTTCGACGAACTCTTCGAAGTACAGGCGAAACGCCGCCCGCAGGTCGTCCTCGGCGAGAATACGTTCCTCGATCTTGCGCATCGAGCCGGCGAGGCCACGCAAATGGCCCAGGAAGTCGCGGGCCGCCTTCGCTGCGTTGCTCAATGCCTCCGAGCGTTCGGCTGGGTTCGCCGTAGCGCTCTCCAGCGCACCCAGCACGTCGAGCACCGCGCCGCCATAGGAGCGGGTCTCGCCGCGATCGAGCCGGGCGAGCTCCTCGAGCAGGAGCCGCGCCTGTGGATCGAGATCGACCACCGGCACGTAGCGCTCGCGCCGCTCCACCAGCCATCCGGCATCGAGGAAGCGCCGGTAGACCGCCGAGCGCCGCTCCACCGGATCGACCGGCGTGGTCTCGTCGTCGGCGATCTCGCCTTGCGTCCAGCCGGCGCAGAAATCGCCGATCGCCGCCAGGAACTCGCTCTTGCGCAGCGGCTCCATGGTGTCGCCGAACAGCTTTTCGCGGACGTGCAGCAGCAAGGCCGCGTTGAAGGCCCGGCTCGGCGAGGCCAGCGGCTTGAACAGGTCGTGTGAGAGGTGGCTGAAGAGCATCGGTGTGACCGGACGCGAGGACAAGCCCGGGCGCGCTGGCGGGTCAAGGGAGCGAGGTCGGGCCGGACTGCCTTTTCCGATGCATCGGACGCCGCGGCGAGCCGTTATCCCCCGTTGAAGCAGCGGAGCGCGCCATGCGGATCGAGACCGTCTTCCTGTTCGATCTCGACGGGACGCTCGTCGACAGCGTCTACCAGCACGTGCTGGCCTGGAAGGAGGCGCTCGACGCTGAGGGTATTCCGCTCTCGGTCTGGCGCATCCACCGCAAGATCGGGATGAGCGGCGGCCTGTTCACCAACCAGCTCCTGCGCGAGACTGACCTCGACATGACCCCGGAGCGCGTCGACCGGCTGCGGCGCCTGCACATGGAGGCGTATGGCCGCCTGTCGCCGGGCGTCGTGCCACTGCCCGGGGCGAAGGCACTCCTGGCGACGCTCACCGACAGCGGCATTCCGTGGGCCATCGCCACCAGCGGTCGGATGGAGACGGCCGGCCACAACCTCGTCGCCCTCGGGGTCGACCCCGAAAAGGTCCCGGTGGTGACGCGCGACATGGTGAAGTACGCCAAGCCTGATCCCGACCTTTTCCTCGCGGCCGCCGAGCGCCTCGGCAAGCCGATCGAGCATTGCGTCATCGTCGGGGACTCGATCTGGGACATGCTCGCCGCCCGCCGTTGCCGCGGTCTCGGCGTGGGCCTGCTCTCGGGCGGCTACGGTACGGACGAGCTCGAACGCTCCGGCGCGGTCCGCGTCTACGACGACCCGGCCGACCTGCTCGAGCATCTCGACGAGGTCGGCGGGCGGCGCTGATGGGTGCGGCGGGACGTCGCCGATTCGGATTGAACCCATCGCGGCGCACCTCGTTGGCTCCTCATGTGACCCCTTGCGGGTCGATCGAATGGAGCCTGTTTTGAAGAGAATCGCAGTCATGACCGCCGCGGCCCTGATCGGTGCCGGATCGCTTGCCACCACGGGCGCCGAAGCGCGTGGACGCGGCGGCGCAATCGCAGCCGGCGTCGTCGGAGGCCTCGCTGTCGGCGCACTTGCGGCCGGGGCGGCGAATTCCCGTTATGGGAACGGATACGGCCGGTCGGCCTATGGGTACGACGACGGTTATCGTGGTGGATATCGTGGCG
Organism: Methylobacterium haplocladii; assembly: GCF_007992175.1. Lineage (GTDB taxonomy): Bacteria > Pseudomonadota > Alphaproteobacteria > Rhizobiales > Beijerinckiaceae > Methylobacterium > Methylobacterium haplocladii. The sequence continues at coordinate 23,498 of NZ_BJZT01000043.1, forward strand.
CCGGCTATGGTTACGAGGGTCAGCGTTACCGCCGGCCGGCTTATGGCTACGACACCTACGACAACGGCTACTGAGCCCCTGGCGAACTTTGCATCGGAAGCGGTCGTGCCCCCCGGGCGCGGCCGTTTTCGTATGTGGACCGGCCTAGGACGCATGCGGCGCGTGAACCCTCGACGGGATTGCGTCGTTAGAGGCCATCGGATCGCACGGCACGTGCCAGCGATCTCAAGGATTGAGGAGCAGTTCCATGAAGACGATCGCGGTTCTCTCCGCAGCAGCGGTGCTCGGCGTCGGCGCCCTGACGTCGACGGGCGCGGAAGCGCGCTGGCGCGGCGGTGGCGGGGCCGTCGCGGCCGGCGTGGTCGGCGGCCTCGCGGCGGGTGCGCTGCTCGGCGCAGCCACCTCCGGCTATGGCTATGGCTACGGCGGTTACGGTTACGCCCGTCCGGCCTACGGCTATGACGGCTACGACGACGGGTATGCCGGCGGCTACCGCAGCGTCGGCTACGACGACGGCTATTACGCCCCGCGTTACCGCACCCGCCGCGTGGTCCGCGAGACCTACGACTATGCCCCCGGCGGCTATTCCTGGGGCGGCCCGAGCTATGGCGGCTACGATTACGACGATTGAGTTCGACTGGCTTCGGGCATCGTGACGAACGGCGGCCGCGCCATCAGGTGCGGCCGTTCTTGTGCGAACCGGTCCGCGGCGACGGCGGTGGCTTTACCCGCGCGACTCCGCATCCCGCGCCGCGATCGCCTCCGACCACACCACGGCGCGGGTGGCCATGCCGAGGTGCTGGCGTTCGTACATGCGGCCCTCGACCTTGATCGCGGCGCGCTTGGCGTTCTCTTCTTTTTCGAACGCCTCGATGACGAGGCGGGCACGACGCACCTCCTCCTCGGTGGGTGCGAACGACGTATTGGCCGGCTCGATCTGGTTCGGATGGATCAAGGTCTTGCCGTCGAAGCCGAGGTCGCGCGCCTGACGGCACTCCTCGCGGCAGCCCTCCGGGTCGCCGATGTCGTTCCAGACACCGTCGAGGATGGTCAGCCCCTCGGCGCGGGCGGCGGCGAGGGTGAACATCATCCAGGGCAGCATCGGCACGCGGCCCTTCACGAGCTGCGCCCAGGTGTCCTTGGCGAGATCATTGGTGCCGAGCACGAAGCAGGTCAGCCGGGTGCGCCGGTCCCGCCGCGCCTTGGCGATGTCCTTAATGTTGAGGATCGCCGCCGGCGTCTCGATCATCGCCCAGATCGCGATCGACTCGGGCGCGTCCAGCGCTTCGAGATGATCGGCGATGCTCTCCAGCACGGCGGGCGAGGACACCTTCGGCATCAGGATCGCGTCGGGCTTCGCCTCGATCGCCTTGCGCAGATCCTTCTCGCCCCAGGGCGTCTGGGGCGCGTTGACCCGGATGATGAGTTCCCGGTGCCCGTAACCGCCGGACTTCACCGCGGCGCAGACCTGCTCGCGGGCGAGATCCTTCTCCTCCATCGAGACCGCGTCTTCGAGGTCGAGGATGAGCGCGTCGGCCGGGAGCGTCTTGGCCTTTTCCAACGCCCTCGGATTCGAGCCGGGCATGTAAAGGACGCTGCGGCGGAGGCGGATATCGGTCATCGCGGAGTCCTTCTCGCGGTGCGCGAAATCGGGCACGGCACCGCCCCTGGCGGCCCTTATGAATATGAAATGCGAAAAACGCGACAGGATGCGAAAGCGTCTCTCGCGGCTCAGGCTAGCCGTAAAGCCCTCGCATGGGCTAGGCCGCGCTCCGATCCATCCCGTGCCGAAAGTCCGACGATGCCGCTGCTCCGCTTCGATCTCATCGAGGGCCGTTCCAAGGCCGAACTCAAGACGCTTCTCGACGCCGCGCACGAGGCGATGCTGGAGGCCTTCCAGGTGCCCTCGGGCGACCGCTACCAGATCGTCACGGAGCACAAGCCCTCGCGCATGATCGTCGAGGACACCGGCCTCGGCATCCCCCGTACCAAGGACGTGGTCGTGGTACAGATGACCACCCGGCCGCGTGGGCGCGAGAAGAAGGAACTGTTCTACCGCCTCCTCACCGAGAAGCTGCAGGCCGCCTGCGGCATCGCCCCGGCCGACGTCATGGTCTCCACCGTCGAGAACACCGACGAGGACTGGAGCTTCGGCCACGGCCGCGCGCAGTTCCTCACGGGCGAATTGTAGCCGCCCTGCCCTCCTCTACGAGCCATTCGACGAAGGCGGCGTGCGAGGGCGTCTTGTCGGCATCGTAGGGCGTCAGGGCGACGTAGCCGGGCCGGGCGACGCCGATCTCCGGGAACGGCGCGACCAGCCGACCGGCGGCAACGGCGGTCGCGAGCACCGGGAACGGCCCGATGCCGAGACCGAGCCCGTCCTCCACAGCCTGGAGCGTCACGAAGAAGTGGTCGAAGACGCGCCGACGCGCGCCGGCCATGCGCGGCGCCCCGGCAGCGGCAAGCCATTCCGACCAGTCGTTCGGGCGGGTCTCCGTGGCGAGCAGCACGTGCCGCGACAGGTCGATGGGCGAGGCCAGCGGCGCGGTCGCCACCAGCGTCGGGCTGACGACGAGCGTGTCGGTCTCGGTCAGGAACGGCACCGCGCGGAACTGCGGCCAAGGCTCCTCCCCGCGCCGGATCGCGAGATCGAACCCGCCGCGCAGGGCGTCGTTCAGCGTCGTCGTGGTCGCGACCGTCACCTCCGTTTCCGGTCGCGCCGCCCGGAAACGGTCAAGCCGCGGAATCAGCCAACGCATGGCGAAGGTCGAGGGAGCGCTGACGCGGATCACGCGCCGCGCCTCCGTCCGGCCGCAGGCTTCGGCCGCCTCCGTGAGACGGTCGAAGGTCAAACTCACTTCCTCTGCGAAGGCCCGCGCCGCCGGCGTCGCCGCCATGCTCCGGCCGACGCGCACGAACAGCCGCTGCCCGAGCCAGGCTTCCAGCGCCGCGATCTGTCGGCTGACCGCTCCATGCGTCAGCCCGAGCTCGGTGCCCGCGGCGGCATAGCTGCCGGTGCGCGCGGCGACCTCGAACACGCGGAGCGCATGGAGCGGCGGTAATCGGCGCATCGCGGGACCTCGATCCGTGAGAACGGCTCACACGTATCGCGAGACGATAGCGTCTGATCGCCGGAAACTCACGGGTGTAGGGTCCGAGACCAGGGTGCTCGGACGCGGAAAGGAATGCGAGCGTGAGCGGAACGCTACCGTTGGCCGGATCGCAGCTGCTGTCGTCGCCCGACGACACGAGGACCGGCGGGGTCTATCAGCGCCGCAGCCTCACCGGCGCCTGTCTCGCTCACGCCCTGCACGACGGCTACACCGATCTGCTCTACGTGCTGCTGCCCGTCTGGCAGTCCGAGTTCGGCCTCTCCTATGCCGGCGTCGCTGCAATGCGCAGCCTCTATTATGGCACCATGGGCGGCCTGCAGGTACCGGCCGACCGCCTCGTGGCCCGCTGGCCCATCCGCATGGCGCTCGTTCTCTCCACGCTCGTCGCGGCGGCGGGATTCGGCGTGATGGCGCTGACGGGGAGCTTCTGGGGGCTCTGTGCCGGGCTGGCGCTGGCGGGTATCGGATCGAGCATCCAGCACCCGCGCGGCTCGCTCCTCGTCACCCAGGCCTATGGCAACGCCGCGCGCGGGCCGCTCGGGATCTACAATTTCTCCGGCGACCTCGGCAAAGCCGTGTTTCCCGTCGTCGTCGCTCTGCTGCTGGGACTGCTCGCCTGGCGCACCGTCGGCGGCCTGATGGCGCTGGTGGGCGTCGCCGTCGCCGCCGCCCTGCTGCCGGTCCTGCCGCGCCGGATCGCGGTCCGCCAGGACAAAGCCGGTGCGCGTGCAGGTACAGGAGATCGCCGCGGTTTCCGGCTTCTGCTTGCCGTCGGCGCGCTCGATACCGCGACGCGCATGGGCTACCTGCTGTTCCTGCCGTTCCTGCTCCACGCCAAGGGGGGCGATCAGGCGATGGTGGGTCTGAGTCTCGCTCTCGTCTTCGCCGGCGGTGCGCTCGGCAAGGCGGCCTGCGGCTGGCTCGGCGCGCGTCTCGGCGTGGTCCGTAGCGTCGTCGCCACCGAACTCGCTACCGCTCTTCTGATCGCCGTGACGATCCCCCTGCCGCTGACCGCCACCCTCGCGGTGCTGCCGGTGATCGGCGTGTTCCTCAACGGCACCTCGTCGGTGCTCTACGGGACGGTGCCGGAACTCGCGCCGAGCGGCGACGTCGGCCGCGCCTTCGCCCTGTTCTACACGGCGGTGATCGGCTCCGGCGGCCTCGCCCCCATCGCCTACGGAGCCTTGGCCGACCGCACCGGCGAGACCGTCGGCGTCCTGGCCGCAGCGCTGACGGCGCTGGCGATCGTTCCGCTGGTGCTCGTCCTCGGACGGGCCCTGTCGGCGATCGGGGCGCGAGAAGAAGCGTAAGCATTAAAGATTGTGCTGTGCCTTTTTCAGCACGGCCGAGATTTGATTGCGTCCGGCCAAGCATTGCCGGTCAATGTTTCGTCACGATCCCACGCGACACGACGGCTTCGATTTGGTCGGAGGGCGGTCGCCTTGAGAAGAACTTGCTTCGGTCTGGTCCTGCTGGCGGGATTGTCGGTCCCGGTCGCCGCGACGGCCGCCGACAATACGGTGGTCGGGGTCGGCACCGGCGCGGTGGCCGGCGCCCTCGTCGGTGGCCCTGTCGGCGCGGTGGTCGGCGCCGTGGCCGGCGGCTTCATCGGCTCGAATACGCCGAGCACGCGCTCGCGCTACGCCCGCCGCTCCCGTTCCGCCTATCGCCGGCGCGCCGATCGCCCCGTGGTGCAGCGCGCGCACCTTGCCGAGCGGGGCCCGGCCGTGGCGCGCCCTCGCCCCGTCTCCGAGATCGATCTCCAGCCCCGCACGGAGACCACCGGCAGCACGCAGAGTCCGCGCGCTACCGGCTGGCAGGATCCGAAATGAGCCGGCGGTATCGCTTGCCCAATGGCGTGTCTCATAGAAATCACACCCGGCGAAATGACGAAGCATGACCACCGCGCCGCCATTTTCATGACGCGATGCCCGGCGCAGGATCGCTCAACGAAAGCGACAGCGAGCCCCGATGCCATGATCGATCCCGCCGCCAGCTTCCTCCAGTCCCGCCCGCTCCACACGGCACAGTCTTTCGGAGGGACCCGCGATCAAGGCGGTCTCTCCATCGCCCGGGTGACCAAAGGGGTCGCCATGGCCATCGGAAAATCCCTCGCCGTGGAGCGCGATGCCGCGCTTCCCGATTCTCTCGCCTCCCTCGTCGAGCGCCTGCAGGCAGGTCCGCTCGGTCAGACGCAACTCAAGCCCCGACGAGTCGCCTGAATGTCCAAGCCCGATCGCATCCTCTCCGACGCCGCCGTGCTGCGGTTCCCGATCAGCGCCGCCGAGGCGGTGGCCGACGAGAACGTCGCCTCCGTGATCCAGGTCCTGCAGGACCAGCTCCAGCTCGCCCGCGAAGGCAAGCTCCGCTCGGTCGCCGTGGTCTCCGTCTCCAATGACGGCGCCGCCATCGGCACGCAGTGGTCCTGCACCAACGGCGACGTCGCCAGCCTCATCGGCAAGCTTGCAGTGCTCTCCCACGACATGATGGCCGCCCGGAACTGATCCTTTGCCGGTTTGAGGTTCCGCCTGACGATGGGCCGCCCATTTTCGATGGGCGGCTTTTTCATGCGCACTCGAGTTCATGCGTCGTCGGGAAACGTCCGGCGGCTCAGCCTCGGATAGACGATCGCCTGCCCGATGCCGCGGGCGGCGAGAAACAACAGGAAGGCGCCCCAAAGTCCGGCATTGCCCCAGCCAAGCGCCTGGAAGCCGACCAGCGCCAGCAGATAGGCGACGACGGCCGCCATCATCAGGTCGCGCATCGCCCGGGTCCAGGTCGCGCCGACGAAGATGCCGTCCATGGCGAAGGGCAGCGCCGCGAAGAAAGGCGCCGCTGCCGCGAGCGGCAGATAGCCGTAGGCCGCGAGGCGCACCTCCGGATTCGTCGTCACCGTATCGATGAAGGCGCTGCCGCCGGCGTATGACAACGCGCTCACCGCGACCCCGAAGCCGAGGCTCCAGAGCAGGCTGAGCCGCGCGGCGACCGCGAAAGCGTGGCGGTTCCGCGCGCCCACCGCCTGACCGCAAGCCGCCTCTGAGGCGACGGTGAAGCCGTCGAGGAAGAAGCCGCCGATCAGGAAGAGATTCCAGAGCACGGCATTCGCCGCGAGGGTGACGTCGCCGAAGCGCGCACCGATTGCGGCGAACAGCACGATCGCCGCGACGAGGGCGAGGGTTCGAATCAGCACGTCGGCATTGATCTTGAGCGTCCGCGCCAGAGCTGCCGCATCGAGCACGTCGGCCCGGCGCACCGCGAAGGGCCGGGTGCCGAGGTGGTGGACGACGGCGAGGCCGAGCGCCGTCCCGGCCACGTCCGAGATCAGGGCGGCGATGGCGGCTCCAGTGATGCCGAGCCCGAAGCCGATCACCAGCGCCAGCGTCAGGGCGATGTTGGTGAGGTTGATCGCGACTTGGATCAGCAGCCCGAGATCCGTCCGCCCGCGCCCGAGAACGGATCCGAGGATGGCGTAGTTCGCCAGCGTGAACGGTGCCGCGAAGATGCGGATGTGGAAGTAGATCGCTAGCCCCATGAGCACGTCCGGGCTGGCGCCGCTGACGAGCGCGACGAGTGCCGCGATCGGGATCTGCGCCAGGACCAGGACGAGGCCGATGAGGGCACCGGCCGCGAGCGAGCGCGCCAGCGTGCGCGCAACCTCGGTATCGTCCCGCGCGCCCACCGCCTGCGCCGTCAGCCCGGCTGTGGCCATGCGCAAGCACCCGAAGCTCCAGAAAATCGCGTCGAACACCACCCCGCCGAGCGCCACGGCACCGAGCAGAGCCGCATCGCCCAGCCGCCCGATCACCGTCGCCCCGACGAAGCCGATGAGCGGGGTCGTCACGCTTGCCAGCGTTGCCGGAATGGCGAGCGCCAGGATGCGCCGATTGGTGAGGGGCGTCAGCGTGGCGGCTTGGATCATGCCCGGGCTTATGCGGAGCCGTGCCGCGGCTCCGCAAGCCTGCGGCCGTCATCCCCCCGATGCGCGGTCGCCCACGAAGTCCGAGAGCAGCGACAGCGCGCCGAAGCCGGCGCCGGCGGCGCAGACCAGCGGCCAGCCGCCCTGGGCCCAGGCATATCCCGCCGCCGCCGAACCGACCGAACCGCCGAGGAAGAAGATGCCGACGAAGAGCGCGTTGAGCCGTCCCCGCGCTTCCGGTGCCAGGAGGTTGATGGCCCGGCGCCCGAGGGTCTGGTCGGTGAAGACGCCGATATCGAGCACGATCGCCGCCAGCCCGAGCAGCACCAGCGGCCACCAGAACGGGCCGCCGAGACGGTCGGCCCAGATCGCGAAGCCGAAGCCGAGGATCGTCACGGCATGGGCCGCGATGCTGAGCGGACGCGTCCAGCCGCGGTCCCCGGCCCGGCCGGCGAGCGGCGCCACGATCGCACCGCTGGCGCCGACGAGGGCGAACACCGCGATGTGGCGCTGATCGAGCCCGAACGGCGCCTGCGACAGCCGCAGGGCGATGGCCGTCCAGAACACCGTGAAGGCGGCCATCCCGAGGGCGGCCGTCAGCGAGCGACGGCGCAGCACGGGCTCGGCCCGCACGAGGGACCAGAGCGACGCCACCAGGGCGGGATAACCTGCCTTCGTCTCCGGGCGGCGCACCGGCAGGCGCGTGCGCATCAGCGGGATCAGCACGGCCATGCTCACCCCGGACAGCACGTAGAAAGCGCGCCAGCCGAGGGCGTCGGCGACGAGGCTGGCGAGGGGGCGGGAAAGCAGGATGCCGACCATCAGCCCGCTCATCACGTCGCCGACCACTTCGCCGCGCTCGGATTCCCGTGCCATCGCGGCCGCGATCGGCACGAGAACCTGGATGGCGGAGCAGGCGGCGCCGAGCACGAAGAGCAGGGCGAGGAACGGCAGGGCCGTCGGGGCCAGGGCGGCCCCGACGGCGGAGAGAACCGCGACGGAGAGCATCCCGATGACGAGTCCGCGATTCTCGATCTTGTCCGACAGCGGGACCAGGAAGAACAGCCCGGCCGCGTAGCCGAGCAGGCTGGCCGTACCGACGAGGCCGGCCCAGCCATCCGCGATGCCGAGGTCGGGCGCGATCACCCCGATCAGCGTCTGTGGCGCGGTGAGGTCCACGATGATCACGCCGACCGAGATCGCGAGGAACCAGACGGTCCCCCGCGGAATGCCTTGCCCGCCGGCCACCATCGCCGGCGGCGCCGGGCGGCCCCGGGCCAGACCGTGCACGGTCGCTGTCATCGCTCCCTCCTGTCGATGTCTCGATGGGAGGGATGTGCGGCAGAGGGATCTATGATACAAATCAATAATCATTCACCACAACATGCGGTTCTCGCATGAACACGAACGACCTCGAGGCTTTTCTGGCCGTCGTCGAGACCGGCTCGCTGATGGCTGCCGCGGCCCGGCTGAACCTGACTCAGCCCGGCGTGACGCGGCGGGTGCAGAACCTCGAAGAACAGCTCGGCATCCAGCTGTTCGAGCGACCGGCCAAGCCGCTGCGCCCGACGGAGGCGGGCCGGGAGGCCTACGAGCACGGCCGCCGGGTGATCCAGTCGATCGAAGACCTGCGCAGTGGCACCTCGCCGAACGGGGCGATTCGCGGCGAGCTGCGAATCGGCGTCACGATCGACCTGTCCGAGGCGGCCCTGGCAGCGCCGATCGATGCCCTGCGCGAGACCTTCCCCGACCTCACCGTTCGGCTGACATCGGGCTGGTCGCCGCTGCTGATCGAGCAGGTCGCGCGAAACCAGATCGACGCGGCCGCGATCACCCTGCCCGAATCGGGCCGCCCATCCGAGGATCTGGTGGCCGAGGCGCTTCTGACCCAATCGGTCGTCGTCGTCGCCGGGCGCGCCCTAGACCTGCCCGAGGCGGCCACCCTCGCCGACCTCGCCCGCCACCCCTGGGTCACCAGCCAGGACGGCTGCGGCTTCCGCACGACGTTGCGCCGGCGCATGGAGGCCGAGGGCCTGAGCCTTACGGTCGGCGTCGAGGCGCCGAGCGTCGATCTCCGGCTCTCGCTGGTAGCCCGCGGCATGGGCCTCGCGATCGTCACGCCGGGCAAACTCGCGCAGAGCCCGTTCCGCGACCGTATCCGGATCGTTGCCGTGCAGAACTTCGCCCCGCAGATCCGCTCCTGGCTGGTCCACCGCCCGGCCACGGGCCGCCTGCGCCGGCCGATCGCCTTGTTTCGCGACGGGTTGCGGGCGGAGATGGGACAGCCGCCAAAGCAGAGCTGATCCATACGGTCCTGCAATCCACGACGCCCCTCATGCTGAAGTGCTCGCGCAGCGAGCCTCGAAGCACGGCCGACGGTCCTGCTATAATCGTTACTCGTGCGTGCTGCCGGACGCAGTCTGGATAACCACCAAGGCTCGAGCCAAACGATGCGTCCGCGTTTTGGATCAGCCTTGACTGTGCTTCGAGGCCCGCTGGCGCGGGCGTCTCAGCATGAGGATCGTGGAGGTTGCCGATTCTGTTGCGGCCCTCGGTTGAACGGCGTCGGCGCCAAGCCGAAAACCGCTCAAACCGCCCCGGACCCCTGCCCCGTCCCATCGAACACCGGCGCCGGCAGCCCCTGCTCCGCCAGATCCGCCCGGCCTTCCACGAGCAGCGCATTCGAGGCCGTCTCGATCCGGGCCTGCACCTCCGCCAGAAACTCCGGCCGACCGAGGCCGTGCGGGATCGGGGGCAGAAACTCGATGACGCAAGTCCCCGGCAGCCGCCAGAAGCTGTGGCGGCGCCAGTACAGGCCGGAATTCAGCGCCACCGGCACGCAGGGCACGCCGAGCGCCACGTAGAGATGCGAGAGCCCCTGTTTGTAGGCGGAGGGCGCCCCGGCGGCGCGGCGCGTGCCCTCGGGAAAGATGATGAGCTGTCGCCCCTCGCGGATCGCCTGCGCCGCGGCCTCGTTGAGCTTCGCCATGGTGCGAGCACCCTTGGCGCGATCGATCGGCACCATACCGGAGCGGCCGAGATACCAGCCGAACAGTGGGATCCACATCAGTTCGCGCTTGAGCACGTAGGTGAATTTTTCGAAGGGGATCGTCAGCGCCAGCGTCTCGAGCGTCGACTGGTGCTTGGCCGCGATCACCAGCGGGCCTTTCGGCAGGGCGTCGATCCCGCGAAAATCGACCCGCGTGCCGGCCACCACCCGCAGCAGCCAGATCGACACGTGCCCCCAGAACTGCGCGTATCGCAGGGTCGCCTTCTGCGAGACGAGAACAGGCAGGCCGACCAGCGCGATCACGGCCGTCGCGATGTAGAAGAGAATGTTGAAGGCGAGCGAGCGGACGACGACCATCGGAACCTGACACCCTGCGTCCATCCGCTGTAGCGCGGGGCGTGCCGCATCGCCACCGTCGGAATCCGGCGCTTCCGGCGCCGGTCAACCGCGCGGTCCCGGGTGCCGAGCCTCTGCCGCGTGTCGCCTTAGCGGACCAGGCGCTTGACGATGCGGTGGGGCCGGGCGGCAATCGAGTTCGGCGTCGGAACGTCGCGTTGACTTACGAGGTAGGCAGAGAGGAAATCCTTGGCTTCTGACTCTGAATGCAAAAAATAAAGCACGCCAAAATAGGCCTATGGCTGATAAAGCAGCAGTCAGTATTTTTGCATATATATGCTTATTTATTATTTATCCACGGATATTTAATTTGCAAAATGACGGCATTTCTTCTTAGTTTGGCAACAAGTATCCAAAATATTATATAAATATATTGATTTATGCTAGGTGTTCTAAGTTGGAGAATTTTCGATGAAAATCACATCGACGCATATCTCATGTTGCTAAACTGCATCAGACTGAACCGAAAATTTATGCTTCAACGATCTTAAGATACGGAAATCAACGCGTGGCGGCTCTAGCAATTCGGGCTATCTTATGTGGACTTGTTTGAATTTAGCCCGTGTAGTGACGTTGGTATTAGCATTGAACGTATCCGCGTGTTCAATATATCCATTGGTCACTGATACGACGGGCCTTAATACTTATGAGATCGTCCAGCATATAAGATGTGAAACCCGATATGCGGCACGGGGGTTCGTGTTCAAGCAGTTCGACCTCTACGACGACGTACCGGCTTATGGGACGATGACGGGAGCCGAGCTGACCCGTAGGCTTTACACCAAAGATCCGGCTACAGGCAAATACTTTATGTATCTCTACGAGCTTGACTGGAAAAAACTCAATCCAGGAATTAGAAGAACTTTAAATTTTTTTTCCAGAACTTCGTTCAGTTATGATTTTACCTTGGATAACACCGAGGTCAATAATCATGGTGCGGGTCTTGATTTTGTTGGCAACAGCTTTGGCCAACAGGACAAGGTTCCTTTGACGTTCAAGGACGAGAAGACCCGCGAGGTTGAGCGCAATTTTCGAATTTTTGACAACTTTGAGGATTTTATAAAGTCGGAAAAATTCCACAAATATTGCGAGAGTTTTCAGCCGTACGAGCCCAATTGGCACTATCCCATTGCCGGCACGACGAGAATCCAGGAGTTGGTAAAGACGTTTCTCGACCTCAACAAGTCGGGTAATTTAACTGGCTCCAAAGAAAAGCCGCTGATCCCGACTGTTGCGGACACCGTCACATTCACAACGAAGGTCACGGCAAATATTAATCCCGGAATCGCTTTGAATCCTGTCGTAAGTCGCTTGACGCCGACGTTCCTCCAATTCACGAATGAGAACAATCGCACGGATCTTCATAAGGTCATCATTCTACTTAGCCTTGAGCCCTCGAAAGGGGGATTTGTGACGGCACGCGCAAATCAAATCGCAAGGATCGGCCGAGCTTCAAATAACGTAGATATTCTTGCTTCTCAGGAACTCAATCAGCAACGCGACTATTCCACTCAGAATTCAATCATCGCAATTCCACGTGCGCTTAATCGAATCTCTCCGTAGCCAATGCTATCAATCGTACAAGCGGAGCAATATGATGACGGTAAAACGCATCGGTAAACGGAAAATACAGGTGAAGTTCATCGCCATAAACAAAACGGTTCGCATCAATGCCGCCGATCTTTTAGAGCTTGCGGTCTACCTTGCACGCAGGACGAAATTCGACGAAGTCAAAGATAAATATTTGAATGATTTTACGCTCGATGTTCCAGAAGATTTGGTGAACGCTCTCAAGTATCATGTGGCGAGCGAAACAAATGCAGACCGCAGCGCGCTCGCTTCGTCGCTTTTGAGTTGGGAGGGTGGCGGGATCTTCCTCAAGAATCCAGCAGCCGCGAAGCCCTCGCGTGCGACGGGGCAATCGACGCTAGAGGCAAATGTGGTCGAAGACGACCGAAGCGCTCCGGGAGGGCAGTATCCATGGAAGGATCCGCCCCCCGGAGGCTAGTCGTTTGGGGTCCGCTACGATGCCTGTCTGCGCTTGGCAGAGTCGCCAGATTGTATTGACGTCGGGCACCGGATCGACGGCCCGATGCCGAAAAACAGGTGTGGGAAACCGATCCTCGATCAGGAACCCTGCGCGTCGGCGGCCCGAGCCTTCCTAGACGATAGCAAACACTGTCGTCTTAGGGTCGTAGGGTCGGGCTCGTCACGGCCAAACTTTGATCGCCGCCGCCCGCCGGACGAGATCGCGGTCCGAGGTAATCTCGCAGCCTTTCGTCACGAGCGTCGCATAGAACAACGCGGCCGTATCCCCAATATTGTCGAAATTCCGCCCCTGCGCAGCCGGGTCGAGCAGTGCTGGATAGGCGATCAGCCCACCGGCCGCCTGGCAGGGGTCGTCATAGAGCGTCGCACCGGCGAGCAGCAGCCGCGGCTCGTCCCAGGTCAGCAGGTCGCGCGAGGTCGTCCAGTAAAAGCCGGACTGGGGGAAACGGTCCCCGGCCTTGGCCATGAACACGGCGATGAAGGCGCCGCTGGTGCGATGACGGACGACACTGCCGACTGGGGCGGGGAACGGAGCGATCGGCTTGCAGGTGTCGGTGCCTGTCCGTGCCGTTCGGTACGGGTCCGGGAAAGCGGCTTTGAAGGCGGTGCCGGTCCAGGCGCGCCAACCCGACGGGTCGGCGGGCGTCTCTGTGCGAAAGAGGCAGACGCCGTGCTCCTGGCTGCTGCTGGGCTGGTTCCAGCCCGTGGTCGACGCAAAAAAGTAGCGGTAGCGGCCGTCGGCAAAGATGTTGGAGGGGTTGAAGAAGCCCCGGTGCCGCCCCTGGTCGATTTCCTGGCGGAAGGGCGCGCCGGCCACCACCACGGGCGGAGCTTTTCGGGTGAAGGTCAGGCCGCCATCCGTCGAGCTGGCGCCGAGGACGGTATTGTACCAGCACTCCATGTAGACCTTGGAGCGGCAGCGGCCCGGGTGTTCGTTGGCCTGGTATTCGTGGTGCAGCAGCGCGGCGACGGTCTTGCCGTCCTCGGTCCAGGTCGCGGTGATCCAGGAACGGTCGTCGTAGGCGGCCGGATCGGGCCGCTCGCCGGAATCGAGGACGATGCGGCAGTCGATCTTGAGGTGGTCGAGGTCCGGGCCGCGCAGGGCCCGGTTCCGGTAGTGCATCCCGTAGAGAGCGACCGCTCCCGTCGCATCGCGAAACGCGCGGGCGGGTGCGTCGGGTACGTCGGCCCCGTCGCAGGCATCGCGGGAGGCGACGAAGACCGGAATCGGCGGCCCGACCAGCGTCAGCGCCGAGAGCGGCGGATCGCCGGCCGCGTGCACGGGGCCGGCGAGCGCCAGGAGGGTGAGACAGACGCGTGGGATCATCGGAGCGGCCTGGACTTCGTCCCCAAAAAGCAGTCTTGAATCATTACAGAGTGGTTCGGTACGGTCCCAGCGTTGGCCGACATCCACGGATTCGACGGCTCCCTTAGGACAACCATGGCGATCCTGATCCTCGGCCTCGTGCTGTTTCTCGGCACGCACGCCTTCACCATGCTCCGCCGACCCCGCGCCGACCTGATCGGCCGCCTCGGCGAGAACCGCTACAAGGGGGCCTATACCATCCTGTCGCTCCTCGGCTTCGCGCTGATGATCTACGGATTCGGCCTCTACCGGGCGGAGGGGATGATCCCGGTCTGGGATCCGCCGGTCTGGACGCGCCATCTCGCGCTCACGCTGACGCTGTTCGCCTTCATCAGCCTCGCCGCGATGGGGCCGCGGCCGAGCCACATCCAAGCGGCTGTGAAGCACCCGATGCTGCTCGCGATCAAGATCTGGGCGACGGCGCATCTGCTGGCCAACGGCGATCTCGGCTCGATCCTGCTGTTCGGTGGCTTTCTGGCATGGGCGGTGGCGGCCCGCATCAGCCTGAAGCGCCGCGCCGACGAGCCGGCGCGCAAGTTGCCGAAACCCGCACCGGCGGGCTGGACCCGGGACATCGTCGCCGTGGTCGCCGGAACGGCCGTGTGGTTCCTCTTCGCGCGCTTCCTCCACCCGATCCTGATCGGCGTCGCGGCGTGGCCGGGACAGGGCTGAGACCCACCTCGGTGCTTCCGAGGGGAGGCCGAACCAATCCGGAGCCACATCGTGAGCGAGTATCTCTCACAAGACGTCGGCTGCGCCACCGGAACCAGGGAGACTCCGCCATTCGGCGTTGGGTGAAGCTCACCTCGCCCGGGGTGGCGTAGCCGGACCTGCGAAGGCGAAGCGGATCCGAACGCTCCGACCCTCAGACGCAGCCGCTCAGCCACGCAATCGCACCCTCGACGGCGGGCACGGACGGCACGTCCGGCATGTTCGGCTGCCGAAGGATGATGACGGAAAGCCCGAGCTCGCGGGCCGCTGCGATCTTTGCCGAGGTCGCCGTCCCCCCCGAATTCTTGGTCACGAGCACTTCGATGCCGGCCTCGCGCAGAAACGCGATCTCGTCCGCCAGGGTGAATGGCCCACGCGCCGTGATCTCCGTGAGCCTTGGAACCGACAAAGCATCGCCGATGGGCTCGATGGTTCGCGCGACGTAATCGTGCTGCGGCGCGGCGGCGAACGCGCCGAGTTCCTGGCGGCCGATGGTGAGGAAGACGCGCCGCGGTGCGGATCCGACCGCGGCGGCCGCCGCCGCCATGTCGTCGACCTCGATCCAGCGATCTCCCTCCATGCGGTCCCAGGGCGGACGACGTATGGCGAGCAGCATGACGCCGGTCTGGGCGCAGGCCGTCGCGGCGTTTCGCGAAATTCGTGCGGCGAAGGGGTGGGTGGCGTCCACGACACGAGCGATGCGATGCCCGGCGATCCAGGCCGCCAGACCTTCAGCCCCGCCGAACCCGCCGAGCCGTGTCGGGACCCTAGGCAGTGTCGGATTGAGCGTGCGTCCCGCGAGCGACAGGGTCAGCGCCAGTCGCGGCGCGGTGGCCAAAGCGCGCGCCAGCGCCGAGGCTTCCGTCGTCCCCCCCAGGATGAGGACCGGCAGGCGGTCCGCCCCGTCCTGCTCCGAACCCATGTGAAGTCCTCAAACCTATCTCTGGTTCGCGGTGCTGTCTCACGGAATTTGCGCCGTGGTCCAGCTTGAGTCCTCCGGTTCTTTCGATTTCCGGCGTTCGGCCGGTCATCCAGCCGCTGCCCGCTCCAGCCCCGCGACGTCGAGCTTGATCATGCCCTGCATCGCGGTGAAGACGCGGGCTGCCACGGCGGGGTCCGGATCGCCCAGGAGGCGCGGGAGCATGTCGGGGACGATCTGCCAGGGAACGCTCCAGCGGTCGCGCAGCCAGCCGCACATGATCTCCGAGCCGCCATCGGAGGTGAGCGCGGTCCAGAGCCGGTCGACCTCGGCCTGGTCGGCGCAGGAGACGGAGAGGGAAGCGGCCGTTCCGTAATCGGCTGCGCGGCCGCCGTTGAGTGCCTGGAAGCTCTGGCCGCCGAGCGTAAAATTCACCACGATGGCATCGCCGGCCTGCCCGCCCGGCCACGGCCCCGGCGAGCGCTGGACATGTTCGACGGAAGAATCCGGGACGATCGAAACGTAGAAGCGAACGGCCGCTTCACCATCCTTGTCGAACCAAAGGCAGGTCCTGACCTTCGACATCGCGGCATCTCCCTTCCAGCCGATTCGGATTTTCGGACTTGCCGTAGCGTGCCGCCTTTCGGCGATTCGAAAAAGCGAGGCAGTACGCGGCGCGGGACGCCATCCTGCGGCAACCCGCCACCATAGGGCTGGCCAAATTTAGGTTGCGCGCAAGCCAAAGCGATTGCCGGCCACCGGGCAGGGCTGCTATCACCGTCGGTGGAGGCGAACGGGGTCTGGTGGCCCTCCTGGTCTTCAAAACCAGTGGTACGCCAACAGCGTACGGTGGGTTCGATTCCCATCCGCTTCCGCCAACCGGTCATAGCCTTGCATGAGCGAAGGCGTTCGCCTGCTCAAGCCACGGTCTCACGCGTCATCGCTATCCGACGGCGAGTTCAGGATATCCTCCAGCTCGTCGACCAGTTGATCGATCTGCTCCTCGCTGGCCAGCACCTTGACGGTACCACCACCTTCCGTGGCGAAGGCGAGCTCGATGGCCTCGCCGCTGCGGGTGGCCAGGATGCGGACGAGTTTCTTGGCAGCGCTCATGCGCGGGGGCCTCGTGCGTGGAGGGTGGGAACGGTGCGAGCTCGCGCCGTGACGGCTTTCGCAAAGCATGGGCGGAACCGGATTGTCGAGCTGGGGCTTACTGGTCCGGTCGAAGCGAGTGCAACCACCGTGATGCTGTTCAAGTCCCTGCTCGCCTTAGCCTTGTTGACCGTCGCCTCCGGTGCACTGGCTCAGACCGAGGCGCCATCGGCCACCGAGGAGACTGCGATCACCGGACCTCCGCCGCCGCTGCCGGACCTGTCCGAACCGAATTCGCGCAATGCCGAGAGCCTAGCCGAGCCGGGATCGAGCTCGGTGATCCCGAAGGCCTTGCGCGGCTCCGGCGCGAAGGCCGGCGGTCCGGCCAACGACCTTAATTCCGGCGGAGCCGATGCACCGCCGCGCGAGCCGAGCAGCAACCTCGCCAACGTGCTGGCCGGCACCGAGCTGTTCCACGGCAACTATTGCGGCGCCGGCCAGCGCGGCGAAGGCCTGCCGCCCACCGACGACCTCGATGCGGCCTGCATGAGCCACGACGCCTGCTACGATGCGGCCGGGTACGCCTCCTGCGCCTGCGATCGGGTTCTGGGGCGCGAGGCGTCGTTGGTTGCGGACCGGCCGGGCATCGCGCTCGACGTCCGGCGCAAGGCACTCAGCGTCGTGGAGGCCGCGGGCGTGATGGCGTGCCGGGGGCCGTAGTGCAGCGAGGCGGCCGAGGGTCGCTTCGCAACGCTCGCGATGACAAGACCGGGACCAGTGGCTATCTTGGAGACCCGCTCAGGTCCCGGTCAACAGCCCGACAGCCACCGCCGGCCCACAAGTCGAGACCCAATCGGCCCCGCGGTCAGTGAGACCATCGGCAATCACGTCGGTGAAAGCGCGACATGTGCGGCCGATGCGCTGAGCGAGACGCTCCGCCAAGAAGGCGCCTGCGCCGCAGATCACCAGTGGCGATTCCGCGAAAACATCGCTTCGTGAGAGCAGCGTCGCGGCAGCGTCGTGGAGGGGGCGGAGCTGGGCTTCGGCGAACCATGCCGCGAGCGCGCGCCATTCCTTGGACGTACCTTCGGCATGGTCACGGCCGATGATGCGGGAGAGGCGCGTCTCTGATTCGGCGATCGATTTGCCCTTGAGATCGGCGCTGTGCTGCTGGTCGGCGCCCTCGGGGAGATCGCCGAGGAGGCGGTGGATGTCGGCGGTGGTTGCGAAGGACTCGGCCATGAGGGCGGTGCGCCGGCCTGCCCAGGGCGCGTGCGTCGCCAGCGCCGGCAGGGCGGTGCGGACGACACCGGAATAAACGAGCTCGCCCGTCTCCAGGCGCTCGGCGTCGCTGTAGCCGGTCGAGGCGGGCCGGCCGTCGACGATCGGGATGAGGTCCGACGTGGTCGAGCCGATATCGACCAGCAGCGCGTTGGGGACGTGGCGACCGACCAGCGCGGCGGTGGCGTGCCAGTTCGCCGAGGCGATGTCGGCGCCGTGGACCTCGGCGGCCTCCGGCGCAACGAATCCGGAGCGGCCGGCATAGATCCGCACGCGGCCCTTCAGGTTCGCGGCGGCCCAGGCGGCGAGTTGGGCCACACCGTCGGCGCGGTCCTTGAAGCAGTCGGTCAGCTCGCCCGTCATGGTGACGGCGTGGTCGGCCTCGCCCCGCGCCCATACGGGCAAGCCCGAAAAGGTCTCGTCGAGAGCAGGAATGCCGCGCCAGAGCTTGCACGGTGCCTGCACGGCCTCACGGACGCGTCCGCCCTCGACAAGCGCCGCCTTGACATGCACCCCCCCGAGATCCCACCCGATTTTCTTGGGGTTCGAGGCGTCTGGGGCGTGGCTCACGGGGGTCTCGCCAGGGAAGCGGGGCAACATGACGTTCCGGGTGATCCCGGTGATCGATCTGCGCGGCGGCTGCGTGGTGCGTGCCCGCGCGGGCGACCGCGACGCCTATGCCCCGATCCGTACCCCTTTGGCCAGCGGATCGGCGCCCGCCGATATCGCCTGCGGGTTGCTCGCCGCATACCCGGCCGGGATCCTCTACGTCGCCGACCTCGACGCCATCGTGGAGGGCCGCGCGCCGGACCTCGCAAGCCTCCGGGCGATTCGCTTGGCCTGTCCCGACGTCGCGCTGTGGGTCGATGCCGGATTTTCGAATCTGGCGGGCGTCGGGTCGTTCCTCGAAGAGGACCTCGGGCGGCCGGTGATCGGCAGCGAGAGCCAGACCGATCTTCTTCTGGTTCGGGCGCTCGGTGACCGGTCCGTGCTCTCTCTCGACAGTCGGGCCGGCGCGTTGCTCGGACCGCAGGAACTGCACGCCGATCCATCGTGCTGGCCCCGCGATGTCATCGTGATGACCCTTGCGAGCGTTGGGGCCAAGGGGGGACCGGATCACGCGGCGCTGACCCGGGCGATCATCCTGGCCCCCGCCGTGTCCATCCACGCCGCAGGCGGCGTGCGCGGGCCGGACGACATCGTGGCCTTGCAGGCGCTCGGCGCCGCTGGGGCGCTCGTCGCTTCGGCCATCCATGACGGGGCGCTCCGCGGCTAAGCGGCCACGCTTAGGACCGGGCTTCGGCGGAATGGCTCTCGAAGTAGGCGATCGTGCGGGCGAGCCCTTCTCGCAACGCGACTTTCGGCTCCCAGCCGAGCACGTCCCGCGCCTTGGAAATATCCGGCCGGCGCTGGCGCGGATCGTCCGGGGGGAGCGGCCGGTAGACGAGTTTCGACGAGGATCCGGTCAGATCGATCACCGTCTCGGCGAGTTCGCGGATCGTGCTCTCCACCGGATTGCCGATGTTGATCGGCCCGGTGACGTTCGGCACGGTGCCCATCATCCGCACGAACCCCTCGATGAGATCGTCGACGTAGCAGAAGGATCGCGTCTGCTGACCGTCGCCGTAGAGGGTGATGTCCTCGGCGCGCAGCGCCTGCATGATGAGGTTCGAGACCACGCGGCCGTCGTTCGGATGCATGCGCGGCCCGTAGGTGTTGAAGATCCGCACGACCTTCGTTTCGAGCCGATGCTGCCTGCGATAGTCGAAAAACAGCGTCTCGGCGCAGCGCTTGCCCTCGTCGTAGCACGAGCGGAAGCCGATCGGATTGACGTTGCCCCAGTATTCCTCGGTCTGCGGATGGATCTCGGGATCGCCGTAGACTTCCGATGTCGAAGCCTGAAGTATCTTGACCTTCAGCCGCTTGGCGAGACCGAGCATGTTGATCGCGCCGATGACGCTCGTCTTCGTCGTCTGGACCGGATCGTGCTGGTAGTGCACCGGCGAGGCCGGGCAGGCGAGATTGTAGATCTCGTCGACCTCTACGTAGAGCGGAAAGGTCACGTCGTGGCGCAACAGTTCGAAGCGCGCGTTCGGCAGCAGATGAGCGACGTTGCGGCGGGCGCCCGTGAAGAAATTGTCGACGCAGAGAACGTCGTGGCCGTCCGCGAGCAGCCGTTCGCAGAGATGCGAGCCGAGGAAGCCGGCACCGCCCGTGATCAGAATTCTCTTGCCGCCCCCGTTCTGCATCGGTTCCGCTATATGTCTCGCGCCGGCCGAAACAGCCGTCCGCGCAAAAAGAAAGGGACGGCTTGCGCCGTCCCGATCTCGTTAGCGTCCAAGGAAGATGGAGGCCAGTCGCTGGAGCAGGCCCCGCGGTGCGGGCGGAGGCGAACTCTGCCCAGGACTGTCCCCGATCTAAGCGTTCGCTGCGAAGGGGTGGGTCGCGGAGTTGCGCTGCTCGGTGACAACCGAAGCCTTCGGCTCGCCGCGCACGGCGCGCTCGATCGAGAGCTTGGTGGCCTCGTAGTTGTACTTCTGGATCTTGGCGTCGTCGGCCGCTTCCCAGTGGATGAACACGCCGACCAGGATGAACAGGTCGTCGGCTTCGGCAGCCGGGATGGTGCCTTCGGCAACCGCGTCCTGAACAGCCTTGGCGACGCCGTGCTGGGCGGGGCCGAACATCTGGACGGCCTGACGGGCGTCGTTGATGGTGACCTTGTTGAACATCAGCGTGTTGGGCTTGCACGGCAGGTTCGGCGCGATGACCGCGAGCAGGCTGGTGAAGCCGTGCTTGTTGTTCACGAGGCCGTTGCAGAAAGCGGTCTCGGCCGGCGAACCACGCGGTCCGATGATCAGGTCGATGTGAGCGACCTCGTTGCCGTCGCCGACGAGCGCTTCGCCGACCTGAACCTTGTTGATCGTTGCCATTCGGGGGATCTCCCTGGATTCTTCGGAAAAAGGCCGCGCTCCCTCGTGGGCGCAGCCTAAGGCCGTCCTTGTTCTCGGCGCTCGACGCAGGAGCCGAGCCGGTTATCCCGGACAGCGGCGCGGACCGTACAGCGAGCCTCCGCACCGAACAACCCGCGCAAGGCTCTGAAATCGGTAATTTTTTGCCCTTCCGGCGCATGGCAGCCGGAACCTTTTGTGCCTTGCCGTTTCGCTAGCCGAGCCACTCTCCCCGCGCCGTGATAAGCGCGTCGGCAAACAATGTGGCGACCGTGAAATCGGCGCTGGTGCCGGGATTGATGCCGGCCGCCTTGAGACTGCGGTCGTAGGCGAGGAGCGCTTCGACAGGCTGCGTGCGGAGGTCGAGGGTACCGAGGGTAGCGGCCGTCTCCTGCCGGATCGCTTCGGCCGTCTCGAGGCCGTGCTTGCGGGCGATGTGGCTGTCGGGGATCTCGCGAAGGAAGGCGAGATGCACCGCCGTCGCGGTCCAGGGTGCGTCGAGGCCCTGCGCGCGGGCTGCCATCAGTGCGGTCAGGCCAACCTCGAACAGATCGGCGAAACCAGTGACGTAGGCGCGGGCGATGCGATCGCGCGAGGCAGCCTCCGCCATCGCTGCGCGTAGGGTGACCGGGGGGGCGTCGGCGGTGACGTCGTGGCGCTCCGCCTTGCCGAGGCCGCCGGGATTGGCGCGGCGGATCGCCTCGAAGACGTCGGTACCGTCGCTTTCATCGAGGGCGTCGAGCACCTGGCTCAGGCTTCTTCGGAGCCCGTTCGGAGCCTCGGCTGCACGTGCCAGCGGAGCGCAGAGCAGTAGAATGCCGAGGTTGGTGTTCTGGCCGACGGCAGCGATGGTCGCCTCGACGCCACCGCGTACCCGCTCGCCGACGGACGCGCCATGCTTCGCCAGATGCGGAGCCGAGACCTCGGCGCTGGTGACGAAATCCGCCACTTCCATGCGGTGTCCGGCGGCATAGGCGTGGACGTTCCCGACCTTCAGAGCATCGAGCTCGGCGAGGCAGGCGTCGCGGTAGAGGTCGGCGATCACTTCCGCCGAGAGCGCGTCTGGTTGTGTGGCCATCACTCCTGCGCCGCCACCAGACGCGGGGGTCGGGCAGCGTGGAGCGCGTTGAGGAATCCGCGCACGACGCTGCCGGCGATGTCGACCTCGGTGACCTTCTGCAGGCCTGACCAGGCCGGCATCGAGTTCACCTCCAGGACCAGAAAGCCGCCCTCCCCGTCTTCGACGAGATCGACGCCGGTGTAGTCGACGCCGATGGCGGCGGCGGCCGCTTCGGCGAGCTCCGCGGCCTTGGCCGGCAGCTCCCAGGCGAAGGGTCGGCCCCCGAGATGCACGTTGGTGATCCAGCCGTCACCCTCGCGGATCATGCCGGCGATGGCCCGGCCCTCGCAGACGAAGACACGGTAGTCGCGCCAGAGGCCGTCGCGGCGGGCGACGTAACGCTGCAAATAATAGACGCGGTTGACCGCCTCCTCGCTCGGCAGGTCCTCCGGCCGCTCGATCAGCATCAGGCCCTCGCCTTGCGAGCCGAACAGCGGCTTCAGGACGATCGGCCTGCCGGGTCGCGCTTCCCGCTCGATCAGGGCGCCGGCGGCCTCGCGCTTCGAGAATACGAAAGTGTCCGGCGTCGGCAGGCCGGCGCGGGCGATGGCGAGGCTGGTGGCCGCCTTGTCCACGGAGCGTTCGATCGCGGTCGGCGAATTCCAGACGGTGACGCCGGCCGAGACCAGGGCGTGCAGCACGCCGAGCCGCATGGTGGTCGCCTCGAAGGTCCCGCCGGCGATGGTCCGCAGCAGCACGCCGTCGGGCAGCCGTCCGTCGTCGAAGCCCGGGACGCGCAGGGGCTCACCGCCGCCAGTGACGATGGCGACATCGTCGAGGGAGAACAGCACGGGCTCGATCCCGAGGGATTCGAAGGCTCCGCGCAGCCGCCCCTTGTGCCAGTTGCCGTTATCGGCGGCGAGCCCGATGCGCATTCGTTTTCAAGCCTCAACGCAAACCCTCTCCCCTCTGCGGGAGAGGGTGGCCTTCGCGTCAGCGAAGGTCGGGAGAGGGGAGCGCGCTATCCGGAAAGTTCGGAGCCAACCCCGCTCCTGCCCGCTCCGCGGGCACCCCCCCGTACAAGTCGGGCTTGCCCGACTTATCCTTCCAAAGTGCAGATATCGGGCAAGCCCGAGATCTGTTGGGGGGAAGGGTTGAAGCGCGTCGCGCCTACGAGAACGACGCGTCCACGAGGCTCGGCTCGAGCCGGCCGCCGCGGAACGTGCTGCCCGTGCGGACCGACGTGACGATGGCTTCGGCCGGCGAGAACAGCGCGCCGTCGATCTTGTAGAAGTCGCCGTTCACCTTCGAGAAGATATCGGCGAAGGGCGAGCCGTGATCGCTCGACGAGGTCGAGGGCAGCTGCTCAGCGAGCTGCTTGGCATCGGCGTCGTCGGCATCGACGAAGAGCTGCACGCGGCCGCCATAGATGATGGCGTCGTTGGTGCGGCCCATCGCCTTGATGAAGTCCGGGTGCGGCGGCGAGAGCGGGGCCGAGCCGATGCCGTCGAGGATGGCATGCAGGTCGAAGCCGACCGTGTGGGCCTTGTGCAGCGCGACTTCGAGGACGCGGGCGACGACCTGTGTGGAGCCGGCGAGGCTCTGCGTCGGGGCGTAGACGAAGGTCAGGTCCTCGGGCCGCAGCTTGGTGGCTTCCGCGACCTTGGCGACGACGGAGGCCGGCGGGGCGCTGGCGGATTCGAGGACGAGCACCGTCTTCTCGGCGGAGTCGTGATAGCCGAGCTCCTTGTAGAGCTCCTCGACCACCGCGACCGCGCGGCCGGGGCCGGAGCCGAGGGCGAAGAAGCCGGAATCGCCGGTCTCGTCGGCGAGGCTCCAGCCGGCATACTGGCTGCCGAGGCAGGCGAGCACCGGATCGGCCGAGTGGACGACGACGGAGTAGGGCCAGGAGGCGACAGGGCCGGTCGGCACGATCGAGACGGTGCCGAGGCCGCCGAGGCAGATCTCGGCGATCCGGCGGCCGGCTTCGAGCGAGCCGCGCACCTGCGAGCCGGCATCGACCATGCGGGCGCCGCTCTCGTGGGCGACGGCGAGGCGCAGGACGTCGGCGTCAGCGACCAGCCGGTCGATCAGCGGGGCCGTCAGCCTGTTGATGCTCGGCGGCTTGATATCGGTACCCATGACTCTCGGTTCTCCCATCGAGGAGGGCGGCGATCGTGCCGGCCCTCTCTCGCAACGTGTGTCTGACCGCTGCCGTATCCGGCCCCTGCGCGGTCACCGTGCAGAACGGTGCGTCGCCCGCGACGGACGAGCCGTCGCGGGGACGGTCCCGCGCGAAATCAGGCCAGTCGAGCGGCGGTACGGAGGTGTAACGCCGCGCCGCGTAACAGATTTCGGAGCCCGCCGCATCCACCGGCGGCGCATCGAGCCGAGGCATGCGCCCGAGGCTTGCCTCGATATGCGCGGCGAGCAGCGGCGTCGGCCGGCGATCGAAGGCGTCGAGCGTCGCGCCGGGACGCGGGTTGATCTCCAGCAGCCACCACGCGTCGCCGTCGACGAGGAGGTCGGCGCTGGCGAGGCCGCGCAGGGCCGTCGCTTTGACGAGGCCGGCAACCGCGCCGGTGATGGCGGCAAGCATGTTTGGTGAGACGTGCGAAGGCTCGTCGCGTCCCGGCGCGACCGCTCCGGCGAAGCGGAACGGGCGCAGCGCGCTCGGACGGCTCCACTGCTGGGTGAGCGCCAGCACGGCGACGTCGCGGCCGTCGGCCAGAAAATTCAAGGCGCAAGCGCGGCCGCGCATGCGAGCCTGATAGTAGTGGCCGGGCGGAGCAGCGCCCGCCGTGGCAGCGCGGATGTGAGAGCCGCCGGAGCCGCCGGAGCGTTTCGTCAGCCACGCATAGCGGTTGGAGACGGGCGCCGTCGTCACCCGCGGATGCGGGATCGCGAGGCGCTCACAGAGGGCTGCGAACAGCATCGGATCCTTCAGCGCCGCCACCGTGCCAGGGCCTGCGCCGACGAGCCGATAATGGGCGGCGATGCGCGCCATCAACGCGGGCGACCCCTCGAAGCCGCTGCCGAGGATCACACCGAAAACGCGCTTGCCCACAAGACCCGCCAGCGCGTTGAGCCCGGCCAACACGGCGTCGGTGCCATGCCGGCCCGTGCCGAAGCGGCCGGGCAGGGTCCGATGCGCCTCGGCCAGATCGAGCGTGTCCGCATCCCCGAACAGGTCGAGCACGTAGGGACGCAAGCCCGCCCGGCGCGCGGACTGCGCCAGCGCGCGCCCGGACTGGGCCGCGATCAGGACCGCGTCGCCCTCCCGCATGGCAGCGGTATCCCTCAGCCCGCGATCTCCACCGCGAGCGTGTACGCATCGCGGAAATCCAGGCAGAGCGGCTGGTCCGCCTCCAGCATGCGCCGGAAGAGCCGGCACTGGGTCTGGTACTTCACGTTGCCGACGGCGAGTGCGCCGATGCCGACCCCCTTGCCGGTGGGGAGCGCCACGTCCTTGGCGTTGACGTCGATGCCGGCGATGCCGGCCGGCGGCACGGCGTTGACGTCGGAGGCGACGAGCAGCTTCGGCGCGGATTCGAGATCCGTCGCCGACAGGATCGGGATGCCGGCGGGGCCCGCCGAGAGGATCACGTCGGCGTTCTCGATCGCCTTGCGGCGATCCTCTGGCGTGGTGCCGTCGACCGCGTCGACGTCGATGCCGAAGCGCCATTTCATGGTGAAGGCGATCTTGGAGACGCGCTCCTCGCCGTCATGGCCGACGAGGACGGACTTCGCGCCTTCGAGCGCGCCGATCACCGCGGCAACGTAGGCGACGACGCCGGCGCCCCCGAAGATGACGATGCGCTTGCCCTTGAGGTCGGTGCCGAACTTGGACTTCAGGGCGCGGGAGACCTCGGCGACCATGGCGGCGCCGGTGGTGAAGGAGCCGGCCGGGTCGGCGAAGAGGTGGTTGGCGAAGGGCGGCACGAAGGCCTTCTTGGCCCGGTCGACCATGTCGAGGGCGTCCTCGGCGTTCTTGCCGCCGATGAAGATGCCGGTGCGCACGCCGTCGCCGGGCGCGCGCGAGAAGATCGAATCCTGGGTCAGCGAGACGACGTCGGCGAGGTTCACCTCGGTGTAGGTGACGATGGTCTCGAAGCCGGCGTCGATCGCCATGTTCACGTCGAACGGGCTCATGTGCTTGAGCGGCGTCAGCATGTGCAGGATCGAGCGGGCCATGGTCGAGTGTCCTCTTGTCCCGGGCGCGTCTCTCGCGAACCGCGCGCCGTGCAAAGCCGATGAGACCGGCGCCGGTCAAGCGCAGGATTCTTGAGCGCCCTAGACAAAATTTCTAAAGCGCCGAAACGGTTGCGCCTTCGTTGCGCCCCTTCGCGATGACGAAGCGCAGGCGGCCGGGCCGATCCAGGGATGCGACGAGCTCCTGAGCATCATGCTCGGTGGGCATGAGCGCGAAGCCCGTCGGCCCCCAGGAACTCTGGCCGTAGCCGGAGACGCCGCGCGCAGCGACCGCCTGCAGCACCTGTGCGACGTCGGCGCTGGCGTAACGGCCGCCTTGGTGCGGGGCGAAATAGTCTCCGATCCGCTCCTGGATCGTCGTGATCCCCCGGCCGAAGCCGTCGAGATTTCCCGTCGCCACGGACGGAAGAACCTGCATCAGCGCGATCCGGCAGATCTCGGCGGCGCGGGCCTCCTCGAAGGGCGGGAGATCGCGGAATGCCTCGGACTCGCGCCCGCCGTGGACGCCGGTGGCACCCTCGTCGAGGATCAGGACGACCCGCCACGCCTCGGGCCAGGATATGCGCGAAATGACGGGGGGCGGTGCGCCCGTTCCGTCGCGGCCGCCGTCGACGATGAGGCCGCCCTCGGTGAAGGCCGCGAGGCCTACGCCGGAGCGGTTGCCGCGGTCGAGCACGTCGGCGAAGTCGAGAAGATCGACGGTGCGGCCGTTGAGCCGGGCCAAGGCGGCGGCGACGGCGAGTGCGAGCTGGGTGCCCGAGCCGAAGCCGGCATGAGCCGGAATTGCTTCCTCGACCTCGATGGCCACGGCCTCCGAGACGTCGAGGTGGGCGGCCGCGGCGAGCAGGTACGAGCGGATGCGCTCGGCTTCCGGACCCTTCGCGGAGGCCCGCGGGGCGGCGGTCGCCTTGATCTGGAGGGCCGGCGTATCGACCGCGAGGCCGATGCTTCCGAAGCGGCGGCCGAGGCCACCGTGCATATCGAGGAAGCCGAAATGCAGACGGGCCGGGGCGCGTACCCGAACGACGGCTGGAGCGCCGGGGCGCGCGTCGCCGCCCTGCGGCGTCCGTACCGAACCCGTCGTGCTCGCGCCCATCCTCTCCGCGGACTCGGCCACGACGATTCCCTTCACTATCCAGCGCAGCCGGGCGAGGGTGTCGCAGCGGCCGATATCGCGGGGCTTGTCCCACGCGGGAGCCGCAGGAACAACCGGTCCGATGGGCCAAGATCGCACCTGTGGAGCGGATGCAGATCCTTGCGTCCGGCCGATCTCTTCGAGCCTCGGACCCGCGCCGATCATACGGCGCGCGCTTGCGAAATCTCCCCGGCGGGGCTTGCCGGACGTCATCCGCGGATGCAAAAGCCCGCTCTGCCGACCGCCGGTCGCGGAATGACTTTTTCGCAGCGTGCCTCTCGCGGCGGGCTTGGCTCGGCCGGCCCGTCCAGATGGTCGGTGACGACGTTTTGACGGGGAGGACCATGGCAGCCTGGGTCAAGGGAGACGCGGCCGACACGGACGCCGCCGTCGAGGCCGCCGCCGCTCTGCTCGCCGCTGCGCGCATGCCGGTCTTCGCGGGGCTCTGCGCCGACGTCGCCGCGGTTCGCGCCGCCTACCGCCTCGCCGACCGCATCGGCGCCTCGCTCGACCCCGTCGCCGGTCCCGGCCTCTATGCCGAGCTCGGTTCGCTGAGTGCCGGTGGAGCATTGACCACGACGGCGCCCGAGACGCTCGGACGTGCCGACACCGTCCTCGTCGTCGGCAGCCGACCCTGGGACGGCGACCTCGTGTCCGAAATCGCGGATACGAAGCCCGTGCGCGGTCTCTCCGCGGGTGACGAGCGTACGGTTCTTGCTCTGGGCGGGCCGCGGAATGGAACCAGCCGGCACGTCGCCTACGGCATCGGCAATGTCGGGCTCGATGTCGCCATCGGCCATCTCCGCGCCTTCGTGCGCGGCCATCTCGCCGGCGAGGCAGCGTTCGGAGACCTTGCGCAGAAGCTCGCGAGCGCGAAGTTCGGCGTCGTGATCTACGACGCGGGCGAGATCGGCGAAGCCGGCGTGGACATGCTGCAGGGCCTGCTCAAGGACCTGAACGAAAAGACTCGCTTCTTCGCATTGGGACTGGCCGATCCCTTCCAGGGCCGATCGGTGCTGCAACTCGCGGCCTGGACCACCGGGCAGGCGCCCCGCGTCGGTTTTGGCCGCCACCTGCCCGAGCACGATCCCTGGCGCTTCGACAGCGCACGCCAGGTCGCCGACGGCGAGGCCGATGCCGCCCTCTGGCTCGCCGCCCTCCCCGCGCCGCGCCCCGACTGGCTCGTGCAGTTCCCCGCGATCGCCATCGTCGGCGAGGACAGCGCCGACGCGCGGCCGGATACCGCCGAGATCGTCATCACCGTCGGCGTGCCGGGCTCGTCGGCCGGGGGTGCCGTCTGGAACGAGCGCCGCGGCGTCATCGGCTATGTGCCGGCGAGCGGCAACGCCGTCGCCGCGACGGCGGCCGGCGTGATCGCCGGGATCTCCCAAAAAATCGCAGAGAAGGGCGCCTCATGCTGACCCGTATCCACGGCGGCCGGGTCGTCGATCCGACCGACGGGCGCGACGCCGTCGGCGACGTCTGGATCGAGAACGGCCGGGTCGTCGCCCCCTCCGAGCGCAAGCCCGACCGCACCATCGACGCAGCGGGCTGCGTCGTGATGGCGGGCGGCGTCGAGGTTCACTCGCACATCGCCGGCGGCAACGTCGTGATGAGCCGCCTGCTGCTGCCCGAGCTCTACGTCAGTGAATCCGCCCCGAACGGCCACCCCTTCGCCCATGCCGGCGGCTCGGGTTCGTGGGTCGGCGCGAACTATGCGCGTATGGGCTACACCACGGCCGTCGAGCCGGCCCTGCCCCCCTCGAACGCCCTCGCCACCCATCTCGAACTCGCCGACATCCCCCTGCTCGACCGCGGCGCCCTCGCGGTGATGGGCAACGACGACCACCTGTTGCAGCTGCTCCGCGACGGCGAGAGCAAGGATGCGGTGCGCGATCTCGTCACTCACACCCTGGCCCATGCCCGCGGTCTCGGCGTGAAGTGCATCAACGCCGGGGGCGCCTCCGCCTTCAAGGACGGCGTGCTGAAGCTCAGCCTTGACGACGAGATCCCGGTCTACGGCCTCTCGACGCGCAAGATCATGACGGCTCTGCTCGATGCCGTCGAAGAGATCGGCGTGCCGCACCCGCTGCACGTCCACTGCAACAACCTCGGCCTGCCCGGCGCCGACGACTCGTTCGTCTCGACCTTGGAAGCCGCGGAAGGCCGGCGCATCCACTTCGCGCACGCCCAGTTCTACGCCTACGGGGTGGTCGACCCGAACGATCCGAGCAAGGGCGGCTTCCGTTCGGCGGCCGAGCGGATCACCGAGGCGATGGAGGCGCACCCCAACGCCACCTACGACGTCGGTCAGGTCGTATTCGGTCAGACGGTGACGATCTCCCTCGACATCCTTCGGCAGTTCGGCGGCCGCAAGGGTGCCAAGCCGAAGAAGTGGGTGCTGACGGCGGGCGATGCCGAGGGCGGCGGCGTGGTGCCGTTCCTCTACAAGCCGCGCGGCAGCGTGTCCTCGCTGCAATGGGCGATCGGTCTCGAGCTGATGCTGCTCTCCAAGGACCCCGAGCGGACCATCCTCACCACCGACCACCCGAATGGCGGCGTCTTCACCGAGTACCCGCGCATCATCCACCTGCTCATGAGCCGGGAGGAGCGCGAGAAGGAGATCGCGACGCTGCCGGCGATCGTCGGCGAGCGCTCGACCCTGCCCACGATCGAGCGCGAATACACGCTCAGCGAGATCGCTCAGCTGACCCGCTCGGGGCCGGCGAAGCTTTTGGGTCTCACCGATCGCGGCCATCTGCGGGTCGGCGCCAAGGCCGATGTCGCGGTCTACCGCGACAGCGCGGATCGCACGGCGATGTTCTCCCACGCGCGGCTCGTTCTCAAGGACGGCGAGACCATCGTCGAGGACGGCGAGGTCGTGTCCTGGCGCTCCGGCCGGACCCTCGAACTCGACGTCGAGGCCGATGCGGCGATCGTGAAGCGCAGCGAGACCTACCTTCAGGACCGCTTCGGCCAGGGGCTCGACAGCTTCGCGGTGCCGGACGCGGCCTTCCCCGAGACCGAGATCTTCGAGGACGTCGCATGCCGGGCGTGATGCGTGGACGACAGGCGGCGGGCGACTGACATGGCTGACCTCATCCTCAACGGCATCAAGGTCGAAGACACCTTCGCCGAGGCCTTCGACGTCGCCGGCACCGCGATCATCGTGACCAACGACACGCCCAAATGGGCGATGATCGCGGCCACGACGATGACGGGCTTCGCGACCTCGGTGATCGGCTGTGGTGCCGAAGCCGGCATCGATGCCGAGTTGGCTCCGGACGAGACGCCTGACGGGCGCCCCGGCGTGCGCATCCTGCTGTTCGGCTTCGAGCCGAACGGGCTCAAGGAGCAACTCCTCAAGCGCGTCGGCCAGTGCATCCTCACCTGCCCCGGCACGGCCTGCTTCGCCGGCGTCGAAGGCCCGACCAAGATCAAGCTCGGCGGCGCGATCCGCTTCTTCGGCGACGGCTTCGCCGTGGCCAAGCGTCTGCCCGACGAGACCGGCAAGATGCGCCGATACTGGCGCATCCCCGTGATGGACGGCGAATTCCTCTGTGAGGATTCGGTGCGCGCGGTCGATGGCGCCGTCGGCGGCGGCAACCTGCTGTTCCTCGGCCGAACTCATTCGGAAACCCTGAAGGTTGCCGAGATCGCGGTCGATGCGGCTCGCTCGGTGCCCGGCGCCATCCTACCCTTCCCCGGCGGCATCGTCCGATCCGGTTCGAAGGTCGGCGGCCGCACCAAGGGCATGATGGCTTCCACCAACGACGCCTACTGCCCGACGTTGAAAGGCCGTGCCGGCTCGGCGCTGCCGCCGGATTGCGGCGTGGTGCTGGAGATCGTCATCGACGCCCTCACCTCGAAGGCGGTGGCCGAGTCCATGCGGGTGGCGCTCCATGCCTCGACCAAGGCCGGCGCAGCGCATGGACTGATCGCGGTGACGGCCGGCAATTACGGCGGCAATCTCGGCCGCCACCATTACCACCTCAGGGATCTCCTCGGAGAGGGGCCGATCGTATGAGCACGCTCAAGCTGCGCTCCGAGCCGCCGGAGCGGATCGACCTGCTCGGCATCGACCCGCTCGCCCTGAGCAAGCTGTCCGAGGTGGATGCCGCCAGGATTCCCGTCGGCACGAGCCGGCGCGGGCTCACCCTCGGCGACGTTTTTTCGGTCACGCTCGATGGCTCGGACAGCCTCGTGATCGAGGGCGGATCTTCCCGACTCGACCGCGTCGGCGCATCGCTCTCGCAAGGCTCGATCTGCGTCGAGGGCGATGTCGGCCAACGGCTTGGCGCCGGCATGGCCGGCGGCAAACTCACGGTGACGGGTTCGGCGGGGCCGTTCGCGGCCTCTGGCGCCACCGGCGGTACCATCACCATCGAGGGCGATGCCGGCGATCACGCCGGCGGCGCGGTCTATGCCGCCAAGGCCGGGCTCGACGGTGCGACCCTGATCATCCGCGGAACGGCCGGCGACAGACTCGGCGACCGCATGCGGCGCGGCATCATCCTCGTCGAGAAGGCCGGCGCCCGCGTCGGCACGCGCATGATTGCCGGCACCATCGTGGCCGGCGCCATTGGCGTTGAGCCGGGCTACGGCATGCGCCGCGGCACCATCGTCGCCGGAAGCCACGGTTCCCTGCTGCCGACCTTCGCCGAGACCGGTACGCCGGACCTCGTCTTCCTGCGCCTCCTCGCCCGCTCGCTCACCGCGCTCGGTGCGAAGCATGCCGATCTCCTGAAGGGCAGCATGCGGCGCTACTCGGGCGACCTCGCTACGCTCGGCAAGGGCGAGTTCTTCACGCCCGCCGGCTGAGCCGGCCTGCAAGATATCTCTTGCCGGCTTGGCGGATCGTCCCAGTTGAAGGGGCTGCGGGCGCTATCGGCCCGCGAACTGGACGCAGGGTTCTTGCCGATGTTTCTCGTGATGTCCGTCTGTCTGCTCGCGACGCCGGCCACCTGCCACGAGGAGCGGATCGACATGACCCGCGGAGCGCCCAACCCCTTCATCTGCATGCGCAATTCGCAAAGCGCGCTGGCAGAGTGGCAGGGCAGCCATCCCGATCTCACGATCAAGGCCTGGCGCTGCGCCGCCAAGGCGAGCCCGTCCAAAGACTTGTGAGTCCGGCGGACCGTCGGTCGCCGGCGCTTGGCCGGAACGGCCTGCGGTGACACTGTCCCGCGGTTCCCGGAGGCCGTAGGGGTCGGAGACCATGCGTTCGCTGAAGGTTCGCTTCGCGCTGCTGCTCGGCGGCACGGCCTTGCTCGTGGTTCTCGCCGCGGCCGGTGTGTTCTGGTCGACGAGCCTGTCCGAGCGAACGATCGAACGCGTGCTCGCCGCCCAGCATCGTCTCGAATTGCTCGCCGAACTCTCCGGAAGGCTGACACAGTACGGGCTCGCTGCCGTCGAGACCTTGGGCAATCCGGACACGCCGCCCGAAGCCCTGTCGGTGACCCGCGATGCGGTCGACCGGGCGCTCAACACCGTCGACGAGGCGATCGGGCGCGGCATGATCGCGAGCGAAGGCCCGACGGAGCGGATCCAGTACGTTGCCCGCACGCGGCCGCTGGCGAAGCTCCGCGCGGCGCGCGTCATTCTCGATCGTCAGGTCTACCAGATCCAGCGCGAGCTCGATCCGGACCGGCGCAAGAACTCGATCCAGGGTGCGCTGAACGCCTTCGGTGCAATGACCGGGCAGCCGCTATCGCTGCTGATCGAATCCGAGCGGCGCTCGATGACGGCCGGATCGGAGGAGGCGCGCAGCACCTCGGAACGGATGCGCACCCTCTCGATCCTCGGCCTGGTTCTCGCCCTGGCTCTCGTGGCGATCCTCTACCGCAGCGTCACGCGGCCGACCTTGAGGCGCATCGAAGCGATCCGCGATGCCGCCGGCGCCGTCGGCTCGGGCGCCCTCGACACACGGCTCTCGGTGGCGACGCGCGACGAACTCGGCCTGCTGGTGGCGAATTTCAACCGCATGGCCGCGCGCCTTGCCCGGCGCGAAGGCCGCCTCGCCGCCGACCGGGCCGCTCTGGAGGAAACCGTCGAGGCCCGCACCGCGGATCTGCGCTCCGTCAACGAGCGGCTGGAAATGGTCGATCGCTCCCGCCGCCGCTTCTTCGCCGATGTCAGCCACGAGTTGCGCACGCCGCTGACCGTCATCCTCGGCGAGTGCGATCTCGCCAGTCGCGCGCAGGGGCGTGTCGTCGATTACGGGCCGGTCTTCGCCACCATCCGCAAGCGCGCGCAGGGATTGAAGCGACGGGTCGAGGATCTGCTGCGCGTCGCCCGCTCGGAATCCGGTCAGATCGAACTCGACCGGCGGCCAGTGAGCGCGCTCGCGGTTTTGACGGCAGCCGTCGAGGGGGCGGCGTCCGAGGCCTCGAAGCGTCGTGTCGTGCTGACCCTGGAGCCGGGTGACCGCGATGTCGAACTCAGGGCCGATCCCGAATGGTTGCGGCAGGTCGTCGAGAGCCTGACCGACAACGCCCTTCGCCATGCCACCGGGCTGACCCGGATCGTGATCGCGCTCGCCGAACACGAACGGGCCGGTGAAAGCTGGGCGCGGGTGACCGTCACGGATGACGGCCCGGGCTTTCCCGGGCGCGGCGAGGATCTGTTCGAGCGCTTCCGGCGCGACTCGCATTCGGGAGAGCCGGGCTTCGGCATAGGCTTGGCTCTAGCGCGCTGGGTCGTAGAGCGGCATGATGGCTCGATAAGCCTGGGTGCCGGCGACGGGGGTCGCGGCGCGCGGGTCACCATCGACCTGCCCGCCGCCGACATGGTGCTGGAGCAGCGGGACGATCGGGAACGAGTGAAGGTCGGGGTCGCATGACGCGCGTTTTGATCGTCGAAGATGACAGCGACATCCGCGGGATGCTGGCCCGGGGCCTGGAGGCCGAGGGCTTTTCCGTCGGCGTTGCCGAACGGGTCGACGACGCCTTGAGCGCGGCCCGCGACGATTCCCCCGAAGCCGTGGTGCTCGACATCACCCTGCCCGACGGCTCGGGCCACGAAGTTTGCCGGTCTTTGCGCGAAGGCGGCTATCCCGGCGCGATCCTGTTTCTCAGCGCGCGCGACGAGATCCGCGACCGCGCCGAAGGACTCGCCCTCGGAGCGGACGACTACATCGTCAAGCCCTTCGTCTTCGACGAATTGCTCGCGCGGCTGCAGACGCATCTGCTGCGGCGCCGCGAGGCCGATTCGCCCCGCACGATCGTCACCGCCGGCCGGCTCGTGCTCGATCTCAATGTCCGTCAGGTCAGCTTCGGGGATGCGTCGGCACGCCTCACCCCCCGCGAGGCCGAGTTGCTCGCGCTGCTGATGGAGGAGGTCAACAAGCCGATTGCCCGCGGCACGATCTTCGACAAGCTGTGGGCCACGCAGGGTGGCCTCTCGCTGAATGTCGTTGATGTCTACGTGGGTTACCTGCGCAGCAAGCTCTCGGATTTCGTCCGTTTCGGCGGCCCCGTGATCGTCACGGTGCGCGGCAAGGGCTTCATGCTCGACCTGCGCGGTCAGGACTTCCGCCACTAAGGATCCGCAGACCAACACACGGGATTCTGGGAAGATCCGGCAATTTGGCTCTTGCAGCACCCGATGGAATTGGCGATATAGCTCTCGCGCAAAGAAACCCTAGCGCCGTCAGTATCTTAGGATCTTCTTATGGATCCGGATGCTGCTGACGTTTCAGAAAATACTGGAGAGATGCCATGAAGTGGGCCGCCCCCGTCGTTTCCGAGATCTGCGTCGGCATGGAAGTCACGAGCTACGAGTCGGCTGAGATCGACACCTTCAACTGAGGTGTAGCGCCGGCCGAGGATTGCAGGCAGCGGGTCCATCCATGCATGTCGTGATCCTCGGCTCGGCTGCAGGCGGCGGCGTTCCGCAATGGAACTGCCGCTGCGCTATCTGCTCTCTCGCGTGGGACGGCGATCCCCGCGTCAAACCCCGCACGCAGTCGAGCATCGCGGTTTCTCCAGACGGAGAACGCTGGCTCCTCGTGAACGCCTCACCCGACATCCGCCAACAGATCCAGGCCAACCCCGCGATGTTCCCGCGCGAGGGCCTGCGGCATTCGCCGATCCATGCGGTTCTGCTGACCAACGGCGACGTCGACCACGTCGCCGGCTTGCTGACCCTGCGCGAGGGGCAGCCCTACACGCTTTACGCAACGCCCGGCATTCTCGGCTCGGTGACGGAGAACCGCGTCTTCGACGTGATGGCGGCCAATGTGGTGACGCGGCAGCCGATCGCCCTGAACGAGACCTTCGAGCCGGTGCCGGGTCTCAGCGTCACACTATTCTCCGTACCCGGCAAAGTGCCGCTCTGGCTGGAGGATGCCGGCATGGAAATCGGCGCCGAGACCGAGACCACGGTCGGCGCGATGATCGAGGCCGGCGGCAAGCGCCTCGCCTACATTCCCGGCTGTGCTCGCGTCACCGATGGCCTCAAGCAGCGGATCGAAGGCGTCGACGCTCTGCTCTTCGACGGCACGGTGCTGGAGGACGACGACATGATCCGCGCCGGGGTCGGCACCAAGACCGGCTGGCGCATGGGCCATATCCAGATGAACGGCGACACCGGTTCGATCGCCTCGCTCCGCGACGCTGGCATTGGCCGGCGGGTCTTCGTCCACATCAACAACACCAATCCAGTGCTGGTCGAGGGCTCGGCGGAGCGTGCGAGCGTCGAAGAGAGAGGTTGGACGGTGGCGCACGATGGGTTGCGCTTGGCGCTGTAGCGCGCTGACGAAAATCAGCGTCCCAACAGTCATTCCGGGGCGCCGAGGCGAACCCGGAATCCAGAGCCGCCGACGTTCGGCCATGAGACGAAACTGTTTCGTTGTGTCTTGCGCCGTCAGCGGTTCTGGATCCCGGGATCTCGCCTTTGGCGAACCCCAGTATGACGTTTGAGGGGCGGTCCAAAGTACAGCCACTGAAATCCATAAGAAGTTTATCAAGATGCCGGTTAGGGCCTCGCGAAGTTGAACGCGAGACCCATCAATGACTTACTGCCCTTCATAGTCATTTTCGTTGTCGGTGAGACCATCTGGAAATTCCGCACGAAGCGGATATATTTTGCACGATACAATTGGGTCCGTCGCATCGATGCCTTGGCGCCGAGGTGGGCCCATCTAAGAAACGCTTCAGGAAACGCACGAGAACGGACGCGCCCACGCATGACCGCCCCATTCCCGACCCCGGTAGCCGACGAAGAGCAGCGCCTCCTCAGTCCCGACGAGCTCGAGGCGGCGCTTCGCGACATCGGTGCGCGCCGCTACCACAACCTGCACCCGTTTCACCGCCTGCTGCACGACGGCAAGCTGGACAAGGATCAGGTGCGGGCCTGGGCGCTCAACCGCTACTATTACCAGGCGATGATCCCAGTGAAGGACGCCGCCGTCCTTGCCCGGATGCAGGATGCGCAGCTTCGCCGGATCTGGCGTCAGCGCATCGTCGATCACGACGGAGACGCGCCGGGCGACGGTGGCATCGAGCGCTGGCTGAAGCTCGCCGAGGGCGTCGGTTTTTCGCGCGACTACGTTCTCTCGACCAAGGGTATCCTCTCGGCGACGAAGTTCTCCGTCGACGCCTACGTGCATTTCGTCTCGGAGAAGCCGCTGCTGGAGGCGATCGCCTCCTCGCTGACCGAGATGTTTTCGCCGACGATCATCTCCGAGCGCGTTGCCGGGATGTTGAAGAACTACGACTTCATCACGAAGGACACCCTCGCCTATTTCGAGAAGCGTCTGACCCAGGCACCCCGCGACGCCGATTTCGCCCTCGACTACGTCAAGCAGCACGCCACCACGCCGGAACTTCAGCGCAAGGCGATGGCGGCGCTGACCTTCAAGTGCAACGTGCTCTGGACGCAGCTCGATGCGCTGTACTTCGCCTACGTCGCCCCCGGTATGATGCCCCCCGATGCCTGGCAGCCCGGAGAGGGGCTCGTCGCAGAGAAAGCCGCGGCAGCGGGAGGCAAGAACGGCCCTTTTGAGCCGGCGGACGTACCTCGCCTGCCCCGCGGCGTGCGTCTGCGCTTCGACGAAGTCCGATCGAACCACGTACTGCTCGCCCCCGAGCGCACCTTCGATCTCGACGACAACGCCGTGGCGGTTCTCAAGCTGGTCGACGGCAAGCGCAGCGTCGGCGACATCGCGGGCGAGCTTGCAGCCATCTACGCCGCCGACCGTTCCCTCATCGAGGCCGACATCGGCGTGATGCTGGCCGAACTCGCACAGAAAAGGGTCCTGGAGCGATGAACGCACCGACACCCGCACCCGTCGCCGCCGAGGTGATCCCGGCACCGGTCGGTCTGCTCGCCGAGCTGACGCACCGCTGCCCGCTTCGCTGCCCCTATTGCTCCAATCCGATGGAGCTCGACCGGCGCTCGGCGGAGCTCGACACGGCGACGTGGCTGCGGGTGCTGACGGAAGCCTCGAAGCTCGGCGTCCTCCACGTCCACCTCTCCGGCGGCGAGCCGACGGCACGCAACGACATCGTCGAGATCACGGCGAAGTGCGCCGAACTCGGCCTGTACTCGAACCTGATCACCTCCGGCGTCGGCGGCGCGCTGCAGAAGCTCGATGCGCTCTACGATGCCGGGCTCGACCACGTGCAGCTCTCGGTGCAGGGCGTCGACGCGGCCAATGCCGAGAAGATCGGCGGGCTGAAGAACGCGCAGCCGCAGAAGATGACCTTCGCCGCCCGCGTGACCGAACTCGGTCTGCCGCTGACGCTGAATTCGGTGATCCATCGCGGCAACATCCACGAGGTGCCGGGCTTCATCGATCTCGCGGTCAAGCTCGGGGCCAAGCGGCTCGAAGTGGCGCACACGCAGTATTATGGCTGGGCCTACGTGAACCGCGCTTCGCTGATGCCGAACAAGGCGCAGGTCGACGAGTCGATCCGCATCGTCGAGGCGGCCCGCGAGCGGCTCAAGGGCGAGTTGGTCATCGATCTCGTGGTGCCGGACTATTACGCGAAATATCCGAAGGCCTGCGCGGGCGGCTGGGGCCGCAAGCTCATGAACGTCACGCCGCAGGGCAAGGTGCTGCCCTGCCACGCGGCCGAGACGATCCCGGGCCTCGAGTTCTGGTATGTGAACGATCACTCGTTGAGCGAGATCTGGACGCAGTCGCCGGCCTTCAACGCCTATCGGGGCACCTCCTGGATGAAGGAGCCCTGCCGCTCCTGCGACCGGCGGGAGAAGGATTGGGGGGGCTGCCGTTGCCAGGCCCTGGCACTGGCCGGCGACGCCGCTGCCACCGATCCGGCCTGCTCGCTTTCACCGCTTCACGGCAAGATGCGTGAATTGGCCACGGAAGAAGCGGCGGACAACCCGCCGGACTACATCTACCGGACGATCGGGAGTAACGTGCAGTCTCCCCTCAAGGAAAAGGCACCCCTTTGAAAACGACCGTCTTCGCCTCGGCCCTCGCCCTCGCCCTCGTTCCGGCCGTTGTGAACGCCGCACCGGCCGACACCCCGGTTCCGACGCAGGCTGCCGTCTCCGCCGCACCGAATCCGTCCGACGTGCTGTTCGACCAGCCGCAGATGAAGAACACGCAGCCGGGCAGCACGCTTCGCTATACCTATGTGCGGCGCAGTGGCATCACGCGCGGCCCCTATGGGCCGCCGCTCGACGACGAGATCAAGCTCAAGATCGAGCCGGGCAAGACTGCCGAGAACCGCGACATCCAGGTGCAAATGTTCTCGGGCGCCAACCGCGCACCGGCCGGTCCCTTCGACGACATGCCGGGCAATCCGATCTTGCCGCTGTTCCTCGAAAACCACCTCAAGGGCTTGGCGGCCCTGCTCGAAGCCAACCCGCGCTACATCAAGAACGCGATCCGCAAGGGTCTGCGCGACAAGGCGACGATCACGCCTACGAAGATCGACTTCAAGGGCCGGCAGATCGACGGCTGGAAGATCGTGACGAGCCCCTTCGTCGGCGATCCGCTGACCGAGCGGATGCGCGGTTTCGACAAGATCACCTACACCTTCGTCACCTCGCCGGAAGTTCCGGGCGAGATCGTCTCGATCGAGGCGCAGGCCAAGAAGCCGGACGGTGGCGAATTGCTGGAGGAGACGCTGAACTATGATCAGAACGCTGGCTAAAGGCGTCGCCGCTTCACTCTGTCTTGCCGTCTTGGCTGGACCGGTTGGGGCCGAGGGCGTCGAGAACGACTATCCGACCGACGCACGGGTCGATTACGTCTTCGGCTGCATGGCTGCGAACGGCCAGACCCGCGAGTCGATGGAGAAATGCTCGTGCTCGGTGGACCAGCTCGCCGCCATTCTGCCTTATGACAAGTACGTCCAGGCGAGCACGATCCTGTCCATGCGCCAGGGTGCTGGCGGCCAGCGCCAGAATGCGTTCCGAGCGACCAAGATGTACGAGGACAAGGTTGCGGATCTCCGCCGGGCCCAGGCGGAAGCCGAGATTCGCTGCTATCGCGGCGGGGCCTGAGCGGATTACCCTCGTCGTTCCGGGGCGTCGTATGCGACCTCGGAATCCGGGACCGCTCCCCGCCGATGTCGTGGCTCGGTGGCAGTTCGGTATCCTGGGATACGACGCGCGGTCCCGTGATGACAAAGCCTATGGCATCCGCGACCGCAACCAGCACAGTGATCGCCGATCCGGCGACCCGGATTCGCGGCTTTGGGGTGGCGCGGGCGAGAGATTGCCGGATCGGCTCGCGCGGGGCATGACCGCGTTGGAGTGTCCTGCCGGAGCCGTCGTGTCGCCATCCCCGATCCCGCTCGCTGAACGACGAAGCCTGTCGGACCTGTTGCCCGGTCTCGGGCAGCGCTGCCTCGTGATGGGCATCCTCAACGTTACACCCGATTCGTTCTCGGACGGCGGAAAATTCGAAAAGCCCGAGGCGGCCTTGGCTCAAGCCGACGCTCTCGCTGCCGACGGTGCGGCACTCGTCGATATTGGCGGCGAATCGACCCGCCCCGGCCACGTCCCGGTCTCGGCCGAGGACGAGCAGGCCCGCGTCGTCCCTGTCATCGCGGCACTGGCCGGCCGGCTTTCGGTCCCGATCTCCATCGACACCTATAAGGCTTCGACGGCGGCTGCCGCACTGAAGGCCGGCGCAGCCATCGTCAACGACGTCTGGGGCCTGCAGCGCGATCCCGACATCGCCCGAGTCGCCGCCGACCACGGTGCACCGGTCATCGCGATGCACAACCGCGAGACGGTGGATCCCGCGATCGATATCGTTGCCGACATGCTGGCCTTCTTCGAGCGATCGCTATCGATCGCCCGCCGCGCCGGGATCCCCAACTCGGCGATTGCCCTTGATCCGGGAATCGGCTTCGGAAAGTCTTGGGAGCAGCATCTCGCAGCGCTGCGTCGCCTGCCGGAGATCAAGGCGCTCGGCTTCCCGCTGCTCGTCGGCGTATCCCGAAAATCGCTGCTCGGCCGGCTGCACGACACCCAGACCGATCCGAGCGAGCGCCTGTTCGGCTCCATCGCCGCTCATGTGCTGGCGGGAACCCTGGGGGCCGACATCCTGCGCGTCCACGATGTGCGTCCGCATGTCGAGGCCCTGCGCGTCGTTGACGCTGTGATGCGTCCGGAATCCATCGGTGGCTGACCGTATCCTCGTCCACCGCATCGCAGTCTTCGCCTATCACGGCGTCTTGCCGGAGGAGGCGCGGCTCGGGCAGCGCTTCTTCGTCTCGCTCGATTGTGGGGTCGACCTCGCGCAGGCCGGCGCCTCGGATGATGTCGTCCAGACCGTGAGCTACGCCGACCTCACCGAGATCGCCATCGAGATCGCTTCGAAGCGACGCTTCGCGCTCATCGAAGCGCTGGCCGAGTCGATCGCTGCCGAAATTCTCGCGCGGTTCCCGACGGTCGAGCGGGCAAGCGTGCGCGTCGACAAGCCCAGCGCGCCGGTGGCGGCCGTGATCGACGGCGTCAGTGTCGAGATCACCCGTTTCCGCGCGGCAGCCGAACGATGACCCGCGCCTATCTCGGCCTCGGCAGCAACGTCGGCGACAAGGCTGCGATGCTCGCCGAAGCGGTGACGCGGCTCGGCGCAGTGCCGGAAATCCGCATCGCTGCACGCTCACGCGACTACCGGACACCGCCCTGGGGCGACACCGATCAGGACTGGTTCCTCAACGCCGCCGTCGCCGTCGACACCGACCTGACGCCGCACGCTCTATTGGAGGCTGGGCTCGCCATCGAGACGGCCCTCGGCCGCGTGCGTGAGCGACGCTGGGGTCCGCGTCGGATCGATATCGACGTGCTGTCCTACGAGGGCGCAAAGATCAGCGACGAGCGCTTGATCCTTCCCCACCGCTTCGTGCGGGAGCGCGCCTTCGTGCTGGTGCCGCTCGAAGAGATCGCGCCGGATCTCGTCATCGGCGGCGAAACGGTGAGCGAGGCGCTGGCCAAGCTCGACCGGACGGGTATCGAACCGCTGGAGTGAGGGTGCGGTCGATTTGCACGCGAAGCTTTTCGCGGGTGAGCGCGCGGTTCATTCCCCTTCATCACTGTGAGCGGGAGGCGCAGCAACCCAGGGCGACAAACTCGGCGTCGAGTTTATCGCCCTGGGTCGTTTCGCTGCGCGCGGAATGACGGCGGACTTTGCGATTACTCGTTCGAGGATTGCAGAGGCTTGTTCTCTTCCTCCTCGAGAAGCGGGACTTGGAAGTCGCGCAGAACCTTCTCGATGTCGGTCTTGCGCTTGCGCAAAGCGGTGTTGAGGCTGCGCTTCCAGTCGTTCTCGTTCAGACGCACGCCCATCGAGACGCGGAACGCCATTGGCGGACGATCCGGCTCCTTGAGAAGCGGGGTCACGTCCATCTCGACACCGCTCTGCTTCGCTAGCCAGCCAGCGGACGGCCCCCATAAGATAGCCACGTCGAGCTTCTTGGCGGCGAGATCCGCGATGATTTCGGCCGCTACCGTCTGAAACTTGCGGTCCGGTCCGAACGCATAGGCCGTATAGGAATGGGTATCGTTGATCATCCCGAGTTCGCCGAGCCGGTTGGCCGGCGGCGTCCCGGCGATGAGGCCGATCTGCTTGCCCTTGAGCTTGGGATCGTCGAGCGTTGTTACCCCCGCAAACTCGCCCCTGCGCGTCACCAGCGTATAGGCGGAGCGGTAATAAGGGTTCGTCGGCTGGATAATGTCGCCGCCGGACGTGCCGATGATGAGGTCGCAGAGACCTGTGCCCAGGGTGTTCCGGACGAAGCCAGGCCCCTGCGTCAGCCAATAGTAGCGGAGCTTGACCTTCAACTCGTCGGCGATGATTTCGGCGATCTTGTTCTCGAAGCCGCCACCCTTGCGCTCGGAGAACGGCATGTTGCCGGGGTCCGAACACACGCGCAGCACGTCGGTCGTCACGAGATCGGGAAGATGCTGCGCCAACGCGGAACGCGCCCCCACTGAAACCAGTAGGAGCGCGCCGAGCGCAGCGTTCAACGATGCGCGAATGATCATCAACCGCCCAGGCAGTCCTTCTCGACCTGCTTGGCGGAATCGGGCTTGTCTTCCTTCTCGCCCGGACGCACCCGCGGCAGAGCGCCCGAGGCGCGAGCGCGCAGGTACACGTACAGGTCGTCCGCGTAGCACATCACGTTCTTGTTGTCGGCGAACGCCGGCATGACCTTCTGGTCCGACGAGCTGACGTCCTGCTTGCCGCCGGCGAGGATGCCCATGAACTCGCTGTAGCTCAGATGCTTCAGGCTGTCTTTGAGCGCCGGCGCGTAGGTCGAGCCCATGGCATCCGGGCCGTGGCAGACGTGGCACTCGGCATGATAGCGGCGGTAACCGGAATAGGTGAACCAGTCGACTTTCTTGCCGTCGTTGGTGATGTGGAAGGTCGGGTCGCCCGCCTTGTCCTTGTACTTGCCGTCGTCGTCCTTCACGGCCGCCGCAGCAGCAAGAACCTTGTCGTCGATTTCCTTGGCGTTCGGATCGAGTTTGTTGGCCAGCTCCGCGTTGGCGGGCTTGGCATCTTCCGCGCGAACGGTAACGGACGAGACCATTCCGAGAGCAAGGACGGCTGCGGCCATCCGGAGCGCGGACTTGTTCGAATAACGCAACGAGTTTCTCCCAGTTTATTTGTTGCGCTGCAACATAAGCGGCCGCGCCAACCCTAGACCCAAGGACCTAATCATAAAGATGCCGGCGCGGAAACCCGCGCCGGCACCGGTTAGTCATGCA
The DNA here is from genome assembly GCF_007992175.1 of Methylobacterium haplocladii. Lineage (GTDB taxonomy): Bacteria > Pseudomonadota > Alphaproteobacteria > Rhizobiales > Beijerinckiaceae > Methylobacterium > Methylobacterium haplocladii. The sequence goes on from NZ_BJZT01000043.1 coordinate 66,906, forward strand.
CGAAGTGCGACTTAGTTGTTCGGCAGGCCAAACACGGTGAGCTGACCACCGAGGTTGGTGTAGCTCGAGAGAGCGGCATAGCCACCCACCGCGCCGAGACCGGCGTTCGGGTCGGTCAGGCCGGCCGCGAGGCCGATGCCGGCCCAGCCGCCGACGCCCGACAGGACGCCGATGTACTGCTTGCCCTTGTTCTCGTAGGTCATCACGTTGCCGATGATGCCCGACGGGGTCTTGAACTTGTAGAGTTCCTTACCCGTCTTGGCGTCGACAGCCTTCAGGTAACCTTCGAGCGTGCCGTAGAAGACCACGTCGCCGGCCGTTGCGAGAGCGCCGCCCCAGGCGGAGAACTGCTCGGGGTTCGACCACTTGATCTTACC
>NZ_BJZT01000044.1 GCF_007992175.1 Methylobacterium haplocladii
GTAGCACGACCCAAATTATTGACGCGGCAATCTACTAAGTCATTGATAAAACTTAGAAGCATTTCTCGTATTTCTAACGTCTATATTTTGATTGGCTCGCTCTTTTAAGCGTAGTCACTCATATTTCAATTATTTCGCATTTTCACAATATCTTGGATCACTGGCATCCCCCGATGCCGCTGCGGGTGATGATCGGCGCCGGCCGCTTGGTGTGGTGAAGCGGTGTGTCGGCGAGAATGCCTTGTATCGAACGGACGCTGCAGGTGGAGACGAACCTTGGATCATGTCAGCGCGCGACCTAGTGCTGTCATCTGTCGTGCTAGCGGAACGAAAAGCTGCAGGTTGACGTAGGCCTGCTCACGGCTGGGGGGAGGCGACGCACTCGGGTGACCCGCGTCGTTCCGAGCGGCACGGATCACGGCCTGGATCTGCGTGAGGTTGGTGTCGAGGTCTTCGAAATCCCGCTTGGGCTTCAGCGACGATCGAAGAGGAGCCAGCGCTTGGTTGAACTTCGTGATCCTCGTTTTGATGAAGCGTTCGTTCGATACGCCCTTGAAGGTCGAGCCGTGCGCCACGCTGCTCTCGGCCACTTCCGTGAGCCGGATGAACTCGGCTTCGGCAGCAGCGCCCAGCATCACGGCCGTTGCCAACATGCAGCCCGCGTAGAAGCTAGCGACAGCTTCTTCGACGTACGTAACGGCTACGTCGCTGATTTCCGGAGCGGCCTCGCGAAGCATGCGGACGTACCCGGCGATGTCGTGAAAGCGGTGCGGCGTGCCAATCGCGAGCGTATTGCGGCCGAAGTGGCTCAGTCTGAAGAACGGCCAACCAGGGTTCGAGGAGTTGATGCCGAGCGTGATGTAGCCTTGCCGGAACAGGTCCCAGAAGACGTCTCGCAGGAGTTCGGCATCATGCGGGTCCGCACGAGGAGCATCCCCGAAGATCGAGCCGCTGGATCCGCGTTCCCGTGCTGCAGGTGCGAGTCGCTCGGCCACCGCAGAGACGAGCGACATCCATTGGTCAGGTGGGCCCTGGCCAAAGCCTTTCGACGGTTGCAGCAGCGAGTCCACGACAGCTTCGCGGACCTCTTCGTAGCTATGCGGCATGTCCGTGCGGCTTCAGAAGTTTGGGACTGGGACTGGCGCTTCATCCGCATCGATATCGTCACGCCACTGGAAGCCCGGATAGACGAAGGCATTCGCTATCTGCTCGCAGTCGGCCGGTATCACTCCGAGCGAACGGCAGGTGTTGTACCAAGTATTCTCGACGATCGATCGCATCTCATCGATGAGGGACGAGGCCTCGTCCCACTCGTAGCCGAATCGAGCACACTCCGTCAGCAGATTGTCCCTAGTGGCAACGCGACCTTGATCGCCCACGACCATGGCCAGCGTTCTTCCATCCTGCGCAATCATCGGAGTTGGCACGAGGTCGTAGGCGGGCGCGAGACGCCATCCACCGGCATCCGCGATCAAAGCATGGTTGCGAGGATGGTCGTCAACGTTCGAGATCAGTGCGTTGAAGACCACGCGTCGGAACAGTTCGCGGCGCGAGTTGGCCTGGTCGATATCCGTCCTTCGAAGTTCGTCGGCCAGAAGAGGGTAGGACCAGCGCGTACGGTCCGCGGAACTCTCGCTAGCGTCGAGGAACGTGACGGCGCTGATCATACGGTGCCGCAGATAGCCATCATCGACCCTCTCGCGATCGAAGCGCTTCACGAAGAGCACGGGACGCCCCCCCACATCGACGATCTTTGATCTCGAGGCGGAAAGACCGCAGCTTAGCGCCAATTCCAACATGGCGTGTTCGACGCGCGGGTTGTCCCATGCATCGTCTGGACGCGTGAATTTGGCGAGCCAGAGGCCTTCTTCATCTTCGACGACGGTTTTGGGTCGAGCGCCACCCATCGACGTTCCCAGAAGATGAAGCTTCTGGACTTGCTGTGCGACGATCGGGTCGGGAACCGGCTCCTTTTTCAAAAGCGCATCGGATGTCTCAAGCAATTCAGGAAGCTGCAGTGTCCGATTGAACTGCCAAAGCGGGGCTGGTGGCACCGAGTTCAGACCGAATGCCAGTGCTCCTGCCCGATCGTCCGGCGAATACAGGAGGTATTCGAGTTCATTCAGTTCGCCGCCGAATTCGCGTTCTATGATCAGCCGCCCCCAACGATCGGGGGCGGCATCCCGTAGAGATGGGAAGATGGCACTCGTGCCGGCGTACTGCTTCACCTTGTTGTCGAGCACTGCCAGGCGCCCCGGATCCAGCGGCACGCAGTTGGGTCGAGCGAGATAGCTGTTTCCGTAGACGAACTGGCCGACTTGGTTTCCCTGGTGGTCGCTGGAGACCTTCAGCCGGGCGGCCACAACCGGTTCGGTTGTCTCAGGCAGAGTGACATAAACGTAGCATTCAGAAGTCACTGCTTAGCCCCTCTGTCGAGGTGCGCGCACGTGTCCTCGCTCCCGATGCTTCGAAAGCTTTACCGACGGCGTCTTTATCAGGAGCTCCAACCTCGGCGATCTGATCCGTGAGCCCATATGCCCAAAGAGCAGCCGCATAGGTACTCGCAGTAACAGTCGGATCGCCCCGCTCGACTTGGGACAAGGTTGTTCGATGTACGCCGATTCTGCTGGCGATAGCCTCGAGCGTTTCGTTGCGGCGCAACCGTGCGGTTTTTAGGTTGGCGCCGAGCCGACGCAAGGCTTGGCTGGCCTCATAGGGGAGTGGGTTGCTGTGGGAGCTCTTACGCATCGCAAATGTCGCTTATAAACGACGGTAACCCGTCTGATGTCGTTTTTAACTGACATGAGGCGCAAATTCAAGCCTCAGATCGCGGATGTCGGCTGCAATCGACATTAGCGAGCTTTATGTCGCTTTTGACCAACATGTGCGATGCGACCACCGAAATACCAAGCTGCCGACATCAGGATCGACGGACGCGAGTCGAGCCGACGAAGTGACGGGCGGCATTCGATCCGTAACCGACACGAGATCACGTTTCGGTCTAATGTCGGGATGGTGTCGTGGTCCGACTTTCTCCGCGAGCATAGCTTCCACGGCAACGCAGATGCCGACGGAGGCGGAACATGGCGACGGCCACTCTGATGCTCTCTCCCAATCTACTGGCTTTCTGGGTGAAGGCCCTTCGAACGGCTTCCAACTGGTCGCAGGAGGCGCTTGCCGCTTCGGCCAACGTCAACGTCCGCACCGTGCAGCGCGTCGAGACGGGACAACCGACGACCGTCACGACCCGCCGCGCTCTGGCGAGAGGCTTCGGCTACGACAATGTCGATATCTTCGACGATCCTACCTTCATCCAGACCGTTCAGGGGATGATTGCCGACGCGCGGAAGGCTGACAAGGAGACGCTGGCGGAACAGTTTCCGGACCACGTCCCGGTGCCCGTCTCGATCGTGGAGAGCGGGTCCGAGCTTGCCCGCATGGTCGACGAGGCGGGTGCAACCCTGCTCCATTGCGACGACGAGGCCCCTCAGGAGGCTCAGGAGCTCGCCGCCGGCATGTTCGACCTGATGCGGGATCTCGTCGACGTGTGGGACGACATCTCGTTCACGGAGAGGCGCCGCTACCGCGAGGAGTTGGAGCGGCTGAAGAACGAGCTCGAAAGCTTCGACCTTCGACTCTTCTGGGCCCTTCGATCGACGAAGATGGTCGGCGCCAACTGGCCGGACAAGTCACCGATGCCCATCACCATCGGGTATCTGACGATCGTGCCCAAGGAACGGGAACTGCGCGAGATCCTGGCCCCCAAGCAGCTCATGTGACACGCCGGTCGGCGCCCACCCCCTTTCTCGACTTCATTGCCGGTTCGAAGGACAGATCCTTGGACAGTGCCGACACTTCCTCAACCCTCACCGACCGGTTGCCGCCGGAAACCCTACCTTCGGTCTTCAACGTCTCCTTGAGGGGATGGCCATCGGAGGAAGAGGCCGATGCCCGCGAACTGGGTGGTGGGGTTTTGGCTTTGGCGAAATCCATTTCCCGTCGGCTCGATCTCAGCCGGCTCGAGGCAATCGTCATCGCGATGAACTACGAAGAGGCGCTTGCAAGCCTCGAACGGGGCGAAGGTATCGCGCCGACCGTACCGACATCCAACGAGTACGGGCAAGGCGGTGCCATGTCGTGCCTTGTCGTTCGCGACGACGAGCCTTGGAGCGTCGTGGTGATCTGGGCGCCTTTGCTACGGCAGATCCTCGACCCGGAGCATCCCGATCATGGCTTCGCCCTCATGCTGCTCGTCCACGAATTGGTCCACGTCGACGACCTGCGGCTCCTAGGCGGCACGTTCCCGGGCGGATGGCGCGCAGCCAGAGCGCGTGACGGCCGAGAGCAGGAGCTTCTCCCGTTGGTTCATCCATGCGCATCCGAGTACAGCGCGCAGCGCAGATCCGCGTGGCTGGTGCCGGAACACGGCCTCCAGCTCCTTGAGATGCTCGGCGAGGCCATGGTGGAGGTGGACGATCAGATTCGTTCGGAGCGACGGCGATACCGCCTGCACGGCGACATGCAGACGTTCTGGCCGGTCGTGGTGAGGCGCCTCACGTTCCTTTTCCAGGCGCTCGGCTATGGTCTTGGGCACGCCGATTGGGTTGCGCATGAAGCCGAGGAGCATCCCGAACTCGCGAAGCGATACTCGGACAAGCTGGAAGAGCTCGAACGGCTACCGACCGGCTGGTTGATCGAAGTCTGCCGCGAGGGGGTTCAGCCGTACATGAAGCTCAAGGCCTGGGAGGATCTGAGCGTCTACGATCCGCTGATCGCCATCCTCGAAAAGCTTCTCAACGGATACGGGATGTTCACCCGCATCAACGGTGATGGAATGTACGTCGACATGCCCCTCACCGGACTCCACGCTCTCTGAGCGCGAGCGAGGTGCTTGTCGGGAGCTCGATGGCGGAAGCGGAAGGGAGACGCCTCCTGGCGACGCCCGTTCGCGAATCCGACTTCGGCCAGTAGCAGCCGGTCGGCATCTCGCGCGTTGCGGCGCCGGACATCATCCCGCAGCGAATTCAGAGAGCTTAGATCATGGCCTTGGGGCCCGGGCCTTGGGTGGAGCCTTCGGCGGAGCGGGCTCGCCGAGGAAATCGTCAACGCCCACGACGAGATAGTTCAGCTCGAGTGGCTCGCCATCGGCTTTCCGATAGATCTGTCGGGTCGCGCGCTCGAACTCGAAATTCTCCCATTTCCAGTCCCCGGCGCCCTTCTGGACGATCACGTAGGAGCCGCGCCGCAATCGGACCGACAGATGGCTTTTGTTGAAGTCGAGGCCCAGATCGAACTTGAAGACCTTCTTGTTCTTGCTGCGGCCGAGCACCGCCTTCACCACGCCGGTCGCGAGACCGGTGAAGGGCTTCAGGGCCGGCTGGACCATCGTCGCGAGCGCCAAGCCCTGCTTGAAGGCATCGCTGTTCAGGGCATCCAGGATCACGTCGTCCTCGGAGCTCGATACGTTCACGGTCTCACCCATGAAGTTCAAGCCATCGTCACCGATGGTGACGCCCATGAAGATGGGCTTCCCCTGGATCGCCGCTCCTTCGCCGTCTCTCGCTTCGACCGTCAGAGCGAATTTCAGTTCCTCGCTCTCCCCCGCGACCTGATTGCGGCCCGAGAACTCGCAGAGGATGCGATGCTTCCCGCTACCTGGATAGCTCTGGACGTAGAACCCCTCGAGGGAGATCTTGACGCGTTTCCCCCTGAGACCCTGATCGGCCTCGATCGCGTTCGCATTAGAGATCCCGACACGGTGCTCATCGTCGGCGTCGACGAAACCGACGACCATACTTCCGTAGGCCCATTGGTCCTTACCGAGAAACGCATCCCAACCCGCCCCCATACCCTTCACGGCGGCTTCCGCCGCCCTGAAGCGCTCGGCCGACTCTTCGTCGCCGATGAGCGTCAGATACTCCGCGATCTCCCTGGCGGTTCGCTTGCCGAGGATCAGGTCGTCGTTGGCCATGCTCTGAATGTCCCCGGCTCTTAGACGCGTTCACGCTGCCGCACCTGGACGCGCGCGCGCGATCGGACGTCGGCATAGATGTCGGCTCTCACGTTCTGTCCAACCTCGATCGATACTGCCAAGGCATACGGGATCGGCGTGGTCGCGAAATCATCGTGCAGCCCACGCGCCTGGACACCCAGGAAAAGGCCTCCCGAAGGAATGGCTTTGATCTTCTTCGTTCCTTCGTAGACCCGGTGGAAGGTCGTGCCCCGTCGGCAGTCGTCGGGGTGCGGCTGGATCTTCGGCGAGACGGCATCCCAGAACTTGCGCTTCCCGTTCTCGTCGACGAGATCGAGGGTGACGCCCCGGTAGGTCGTCGTGGCGGGATGGATCGGCGTGCACCACGTGAGGGTCATGGTGATCCTCCGCAATTCGCGGCTGTTGAGAAGATCCTGGGGCACCGGGAGCCGGTATTCGTGCAATTGCTCCGCTGCGATCATGTCGTCGGCAAGCAGCGTGATCCGGTTGGCGTCGCCCTCGAGGACCTTCGAGACGTCGGGCTGCCCGAAGCCGAGAAACCGCGTGATGGTCTCCCGGCGTCTCCTGCCGCGCTTTGCTTCCGGAGGCGGATAGGCTTGATCGAGAAGCCTCCCGACGTCGCCCCACCCGCAGCCATGCATGAGAAGCGTCTTCAGCATGACCGCACGCGTGCGCAGACCATGTAGGTTCTGACCGGACTGCGCGACGAGATCCTCGAGAGTCTCTGCGACGAGGATGCCCGAACGCGTCGCCAGAGCGGCAGCGTTGCTCGTCCCGGTCGACCTGCGCACGTAGTCCAGTGTCGCCCCGTAGATGTCCGGCGCGGCCGTCTGCGTACCCATCTCCTCGATTTCGTCCCCGGCGAAAGCGAACCCGCTTCCGTGAGGAACCGGTCTCGCGATCTGCCGACCTCCCGGCAGGACGACGTCGGGCTTCACCGACCGGTTCACGCCGAGACCGACAGCCGAACAGATATTGGCCGCGGGATACCCGAAGGGATCGACGTGGGGCGCTGGGCAATTGCCCGAACCGTCGGAGTGGAGCGCCCCTACGGTGACGACATTGACGGCTTCGGCAGGGCTGAGGATGCCCCTCGTCCCTTTTGCGGCCTCGATGCCTCGAAGAATTTCGACTGCGCGCGCGATCGGATCCGCGCTCTGGAATGCCGCGTGGTCGTCGTAGGCCCCCAAAGGAATGGACGCATGGACGTTGCCGGCACTGACGACGAACAGGATCCGATGCTGGTGGCTGAGGTGGTCGAGAAGCTTCGCCCAGGCGGAGGGTCGCCGAACGAAGGGCGCGCTCACGTCGCAGATCGAATGGTTGAACAGGATGGCTTCGGGAGCCAAGCCATTCTGGCCGACGAGTGCCTTCACGGCCCTGTAGACCATGGCCAGCGGTAGCTTGTCGCTCGGCGTCGACTCCAAATGGGCGCCCTGTGGTGCCGCGAGAATCGGTACGACCTTCAGAACGCGATCGAACGAAGCCTGCTGGTCGGCCAGATCCCCGTGAAGAATCAGCGATGCCATGGCGGTGCCATGGAAGCGCGAGGCCACGGGCGCTTGCGCACCGGTCACATCGACCTCTTCGATGTCGATGCGGTTGCGTAGCAGATCGTGCCCTTGAACAGGGTAGCCGTCGAGCAGCACTGCCAGCGCGGGTCGCGGGTCTGGTGCGGCCGGGACGGGTCGAGTCTGCTTTGCCGAAGGAGCGGTCGAAGGTGTGATGAACGCGCTCAAGGACTGTGGGCGGATGGTCATGACCATCGGCGCCGCGGCCAAGGCACCGTTACGCTCGGCAACTTCACGCGCTACCTCTGCCGGGAGCTTCACCAGCACCCCGTGGTACCGGATTTCCGGGATGCTCTCGTGGTCGAGGATTTCCGCATTTTCCGAAGCAAGGAGCTTCGCCAGATTTTCAAGCGCAGTCTCCTGCCGCTCCTTCGGACCTACGAACCACAGGTCGAATTCAACCTTGATCGGACCTTTGGGGTCGTTCTCGAGGAGGTTTTGCACGTATGGAGCGAGAGAAGGATCGACCCTGTCCTGCGGCCCCCAGACCCTGACCTCCGAGAGGTAGCCGAACAGGTTCCACCAGCGCTTCGCGACATCCGAAGGCGCATCCTCGCCGGCGGTGTAGCGCTTCCACCAGGCGAGCAGACGCTTGAGCCCTTCGATGGTCGGCATGGTGAGGTAGAGGAGCGACGTCGATTTGTCGTCGTCCTCGCTGTCCCCGCCGGCGTCTTCGGCCTCCTCTTCGGCCTCCAGACCGCTGGCCTGGATCTCGGAGAGGTAGTCTTCCGCAAGCCAGTCGAAGCCGCTCTGGGCGGCCGCATCGGCGAACGCTTTGACAGGTCCGAGGACTTCGAAAACCAGCGCGCGCTCCGGCGCAACTGCGGCCGGGTCCAAGGATACGTCGAGCCCTTGTTCGACTCGAACTAGATCTCTCTCGATCTTTCTGAATTCTTCTCCGCGCCGCTCAGACTGTACCCGGTAGGGAATCTTGCGAGGAAAGCGAGCTCTTCTTCCCGGCTTTCGGTTTCCGACGTCTGGCTGGCGTTGAATTCTTACGATCGGGCGTTTTGCCATTTTCTTCGTTCGGCCTCGATGGCATCTGTGCGAGGCTGAACTGGCGTGACCAGCGATTCAGAACGGAACGAACAGCTTGGCTCGAGTTCAGCGAGCCCTTGGACAGCACTAGACGCCGCTTCACGTCAAGGTTGAACTGCTCGATTTCGGATATGTTTCGTCCTTGCATCGCCTCCACGTACTGCGCCTCGCTCAGTCCCGTGTCGCCGATCGCTTTCACGAGGCGCTGGAAGAGGCGCGCGATCGCATTGCCGCCTGGGGGCGGCAGCTCGATCTTGAGCTCGAAGCGGCGCCATACCGCCCTGTCGAGAAGTTCAGGGTGGTTGGTCGCGCAGACGATCACGCAATGGCTGGGCAATTCGTCCAGCTGAACGAGGAGCGAGTTGACGACCCGCTTGATCTCGCCGGTTTCGTGGATGTCCCCGCGCTCCTTCCCGATCGCGTCGAACTCGTCGAAGAAAAGCACGCAGGGGGAAGCGGCGGCGTACTCGATGACACGGCGAATCCGGGACGCCGTCTCGCCGAGGAAGCTGTCGACGACTCCGTCGTAGCGGACCGTCAGAAAAGGCAGTCCCATCTCCGTGGCGATCGCCTCCGCGAGACTGGTCTTGCCGTTGCCCGGAGGGCCGACGAGAAGTACGGCGTGTCGAGGCTCGAGCGACTGCGATCGGAGCAGGCTGACCTCGGCTTGTTCCGCCACGAACTCCTGGACGTCTTCCACGATGGTTTCGGGCAGGATCAAGTCCGTCAGGCGCCGCCGCGGAGCCCGCTTTACGAGTAGGTCGCGAACCGAGTCGGGTAGGCTACGGGCGCTGGAAAGCGGCGCCACCGAGGAGGTCTTGGCCGAGCGCGCTGCGGTGCTCAATCTCCGCGCTTCCGAGTGACGTCCTTCGCTCGCGGCTTCGGCAACGAGCAAATCCATCGTCCGATGAAGCGCATCGCGATCCCCTCTCGCGCCCGCGTCAACCAGCTTGTGCACCAACTCGCTCCTGCTCATCGCGGTCGTCTCGCAGGTCGAATAGTCGTGATCAAGACGGCGTCCGGCCACTGCCGGTACGGGCAGGATCGGAGCTTTCCGCCTCGTAGGCATCCAAGGCCCGTACCAGATGATGCAGCATGCCCTTCAGCCGCGCAACGTCCGATTGAGATAATAGCGCAATTTTTTCGCTTTTGTGTTTCGTTTTTCTGCGAGGTGCTGCGTCTTCTTGAGCATCCTCGGCGCGTTCCAGCCCGACCAAGCCGACGCGGATGGCCGCAAGATTTCGCGCTAGAGCGCTCCCCGATTTCTCGAATCTCCATAACAGCATGTAGGAGACCCCCAGAGCCTCCGCCGCGGCAGAGACGTTCCCGTCGTGCTCGGCGACGAGTGTTCGAATCTGTGCATGAAGGTCCACGTCGTAGGGAAGCCTCGGCATAAAACCGCAATAACACGACTTAAAAACGAAAACTATTGCGTTTGACGGACGATCTGCTGAACGGCGCGACCGCTCATGATGCCGCAGGTGGGCGCTCGCTTCATCGGGATCATGCCGCCATCACGATCGGTAGATCGTCGAACCGTGTCGTGTATCGCAGCGAGCGCATTTCGAACTTCGTCGACCAGCCCCGCTTCGGCGGGAACCCGGCGGCTGCCGGAACGACGGAGCTGCGACCGAAGCGTCGAGGGCAGCCATCAATGCCCCACCGTGATTGCGGTCGAGCTGACCCAGGCCAGGAAGCGCGCGCTGAGACGCCGCCAGCGGCACTAGATCGGTCGTGACGATGCCGGCTTTCGAAAAGCGATAGCCGTCTCGCCAAGTCATTCGAACGCCATGGATGCAGGCCTTCGCCAGGACCAGGGTGTCGTTGCTTGCTTCAGGCAACGTGACGACGGTCGAGACCGATCGTTGCGGCCGATCGCGATCGTGCTCGGAGGTATGGAAGAAGACCGTGACGTGATCGGTGCCGAGGGCGCGCTCACGATAGCAAAATCAAGACCTTATGTGCTAAATCCGACGAATGATCGCGAATGCTCTAGTCCTTGATTAACTAACTGCGATGAAGCTGAGCCATTGTTTTGGAAAGCACCTTGTCGCCTGCTGCGATTCCGAGCATCGATAGTGTCCCCGACAGCAACTCCGGACAAACTGTTCCGGTAGAGATGGCTGAAATGACCCGGTTCGACCTCATACCAGCGCTTCTGCTGGAACCAGTGCGTAACGCCTAAGGCACGCCGTCGAACCCCCCGTTCGTAGGCGCGCCTCAAGGCCCCTACGACACTTCCCAGCAGAAACGTTCTCCCGCGCCGCGCGAGCGGCGCACCCCGATTGATCCCGGACACGGGTGATATCGGTCTCCGCTTCGCCATTCGATCGAGCTTGCAGCGATCGGTCCAGGCGCCGCGGAGCCACTACCGGACCTCCGTGTCCGGCCCTGCTCTCTAGCCGGCCATTCCGGGCCTTTTCGCCACCACGGCGAAGCCATGCCCGGATTGCGCTCGGAATCCCCCCCGGAAATCTCAGGAGGCCGCCATGAGCGCCCAATCGGACCATCGACGACGGAGAAGACGGGCAAACCAGCCCACCGGGCCACCACGACCGAGGGCGGCGAGGCCGCCGACCTCGGGAAATGGCCCGGATCGGAAGGAGGTCGAATGGGTCCGGAAGACCGCAAGCCAAGCACCGCTCCGAATGCGCGAGGGCCACCAAGCGTGTCGGAGCGGGAGCCGGCGACCCGACACGGACGACGAGCGAAAGGAGGGACCGACGAAGCCGCTCAACTTCGACGACAGACGGCAAGAACGGTGGCCCTGGGCGCGAGGGCCACCACGCCATCCAGGGGACAGCCGCGAGGGGTCCTCATCGGCCGGACGAAAGACCGACGGGCTTTCGAGGAGGGCGGAGTGAAAGCGGCCACGACCGGCAGGCGGAAGCCAGGCCGTTGGCCCCGAGCCAGGGGCCCACCAACGACCGAGGGCGGTTCGAGCTGCCCTCGGTCTCGGCCAGACGATCAGACGAGCGAAAGGAGGGACCGACGAAGCCGCTCAACTTCGGCGACAGACGGCAAGAACGGTGGCCCTGGGCGCAAGGGCCACCACGCCATCCAGGGGACGCCCGCGAGGGGGTCCTCATAGGCCGGACGAAAGACCGACGGGCTTTCGAGGAGGGCGGAGTGAAAGCGACCACGATCGGCAGGCGAAAGCCAGGCCGTTGGCCCCAAGCCAGGGGCCCACCAACGACCGAGCGCAGCTCGAGCTGCGCTCGGTATCAACCGGACGATCAGACGAGAGAAGGGAAAGGGAGAAGGCCATGTTCGACTACCGACGTACCTCCGCCCCGGCGGAGATCAACCGGCCCATCACCGAGGACTGCCCGTTCTCGACAACTGCCGGGTCGATCGATCGCTACGGGCAACCGTCCAGGGGACTCCCGTCGTGAGCGCCGAATTGGCGTCGGACGCCCCGCTGCCGGCGAACGTGTGCGGCCCGCAACCTCTCCCGCACGGCGAGGTTCGGTCCGCTCCTTCGTACGGCTTGGTTCAGCCTCCGGGACGCCTGGATTCGAAGCCGTCGTCGGGGGGAGGCCCAAGCGGAGCCCGTCCCATCGACAGCTTCGCATCCACGCGTCCCGGAGGCCCCATGCCCATCGATGCCGGCGATCCCTTCGCCATCATCGGCTCGACCGAACACGCAACCGCTCTCGAGCCCGCACGCAAAATGGTCGGACGAGGCCAGCCGAATAGTCGGGAACCTCGAGCCTTAGCCATCCCCGTGGTGGCCCAACGATTGGTCTGCGATGATCCGGACCCGTTTGCCGCGATCACCGGCGAGCTTCCGGACGTCGCAATCCGAGGTGGACCGGGAGCGAAATCTACCGCGAAGCGTACGGCGACGATCCGGTCGACATCCGTCGGACGGGCATCCTCGTCTGCGGGTCGTTCCCCGAAGTCCGCCGATGCTGCAGCCGTTCCGAAGCCGTGGAAACTTCGCAGGACGCCTTTGCGGGTCGGTGCTCCTGCGGGATGCGAGCCTGCCTACTCCTTCCTCGAAAGGTTGGCCGCTGGAAACGGCTCGTCCGTCGAATGCCTGGCGCGCGACTACGGGCTTTCGGCGCGCGCGATCGGTATCGGCGACCGAACGGAGGTCGGTCGTCTGGCGGCCGTAGCGTGCGTCGATGAGAGCGCGCTCTGCAAGGGGACGCCGAGCTACGACCGCACCTTCGATTGGACGCTAGGAGCCGAGACGTTCGGGAAGCAGTTCCTCGAACGCGCCCGCCCGGTGGTGTGCTGGCATTGCATCCGAAACGACCGGATCGCCGATGCCGCCGGAAAGGATTCCGGAGTGCGCAGGAGGGTATGGTGGGACCTGCTTGCACTCCATCGTTGCCCGCTCCACCGAATCCGACTTCACAAGCCCCGCTTCGACGGCGGTCTGGAGAAGGAGTGTCCCGAGCCGCTCCTCGATGAAGAAGATTGCGCCTGGGAGGCATATGTCCTCGGCCGCCTCGGGTTTGCGGAACGAGTGGATTCGGATCTCCTAGACTGCTTGAGCTTCGAGAGCGCTTGCGAAATCGTAGCGACATGCGGGGCCGTCTCGACCCACGGAACAGGCCACCGGGCGCGCATCAAACACCTCATCGGCAACGCGCCCCTGCTGCGAACAGGCTTTCAGAGCGCCCGATCCCGAACTGATTTTCTCAAGCTGCTCGATCGACTCTGGAAGAATGCCGAAGAACCCGTGAAGGGGTGGTCGCTGCCGAAGGTGTTCGGTTCGATCTACACCACGATCGACTACAGGAAGGATGACTCTCTCGAGCCGGTCGCATGCACGCTGCGGCAGTTCGTTGCCGAGAACGTTCCTAGGGCCAGGATCCGAATGACGCTCGGCCGGCGGGGATTGGATTCCACCGTCGTGCCGGGTTGGTACTCGGATGCCGAACTCGACGTGAATCCTCGGCGGATGTCGAGGGTCGGCCGTTCACTCGGACTCCTCGGTCCCGAACACGATATGAAGGCGGACGGCGTCCCCGAAGAGGTGGCCACGAAGATCGTCGGAATGCTCAAATCGACGATCGACGCCAAAGAACTAAAAAAGTCGCTTCAGGTGTCGGAAAAACAATTGCGTCTGATCATGCGCGCCGGACTGATCGAGCCGATCCATGTCTTTCAAGGCGCTCAGAGCAACAAGCACTTGTTCTCGAAGAATTTGCCTAACCGGTTTCTGGAAAGTCTGATGGGCGACGCGCCGATACTCAAACGAGCGCAAGACGATTGGCAGACAATTTTCGCCGCCAGCACGCGCGGCACCTGCCTGACAGCACTCCTAAAAGCGCTGCAGGATGGAACTCTGCGAGCGAAGTGTCGCCTGAAAGATGTTTCAGGCATACCTGCGATCCTTATCTCGCGAGCAGATGTCCAGGCCCTCCGCCTAAGCCTTGGCAGGGTCTATGATTGTATAACCAAAGACGAATTCGGTGCGCGGATCGATCTGCATCCCCATACGGTAGGAAGTTTTATAAATCGAGGCATCATCAAGCCTCACGTGAAGGAGCAAAGCAAGAAAATCTGGATTACCGAAGAAGAATTCCGAAAATTTGATGCCAATTTTGTGCTTGGATCAAAACTTGGTAAATTTATGGGCATATCCAACAAAATGCTGGGAGCTGCACTCAAGAAAGAGCATGGAATCATTGCCGTCATGCTGCCCGATAACAATGTAACAACACTCTATCGAAGGGCAGATCTTTTGAAGGCTGGCCTGCCGATGCCGAGCGTCTACACCGGATAACGGCCTTGAATATCCGATGGTGCGGAACGCTCCCGCGCCTTCATTTGAGGGGTCTTAAGATAAATCTCACAGGAGCGGTCGAATAGACGGATTTCGATTTGCCCGCGAACAGCCAATTCGATCGCGGGTCTGCAACCTGCTGCCGTCAGTCGGGAAAGAATCGCCCTGGCGCTCGTCGACCGAGATCGGGCGAGCTCCGTGGTCGAAACGAAGCGGCTTCCGAACTGTTCGACATCTCTTCTATCCAGTACGCGTCGACCCCGGCTATTCTCGCCGACCGGAATGAGGCCGGTGCCGGCAATCAATGCCAGTCCGTATTGGCGCATGCGAAGGATACGGCCCGCTTCGGAAAGTGTGACCTGGGGAAGCTCCCGCACGCGACATGCCTCGACGATCCCTGTCGTTGGAACGAAGATCCGTTTGAATCCCGGGCCGGCCTCCAGCTGTCCGATCGGAGCGAGGCGTCCCTCCAGCAAAGCTCGGCAGAGAGGTACGATGCCGACACTGCGCGCGGCCGCGGCCAGACAGGCGGACCCTTTCGGAGGCGAAGCGACGAACGGAGCACGTCCGGCCATTTTCCCGAGAATGGCCTCGACTGCAGCGGGATCGAATCTCGGAAATGCAGAAGCGGTCTGGCCTAGAGGATCGAGAGGAAGGATCTCCGCTTCGACAAGCTTGCGGACCGAGGCCGGTGTGATGCCGACACGTTTCGCGAGCGCGTTCACGTCGACGAGGGTCTCAAGCCGCTTCGCCAGCATCTGGACCTGGCGGCGGTCGACGGTGGGACGGCATCGATCCTGAAGTTCGCATCTAAGACCCGCCGCTTCCAAGACCGCGACAGTTCGCTCCCATCCGGAGCCGAATAGGAGCTTGGCTTGGCTCGCCGAGATCCGATCCGGGACAGGGGACGATCCGACATGTCGATCCCAGCCCTGCCAGGAGATCCGATGACGCCGGACGACGTTCGCGATCCTCTCGGCCATCCATGATTGGAGACGACCCTTGGGGAGGCGGGAGAACCAGCAGTAGAGCTGCCCGATCTGCACGCGTAGCTGGTCTAGACGCCCCGGCGCCGCCAACAGAAGTTCGAGCGCTTCCTCGACGCCTTCGGGCCCGCGCTGGATCGCGTGGTAGCCTGCAAGCATCATTTCCGACCGGCGCTCGGTTGGAAGTCTACCGAAGCGGACGTCGCGACCCGCCGTGAGACAGCAACCGAGCCTCTGCATCAGGTTTACGGCATCCCCGAGCGGCAGACCGTCCAGAACCGGATCGAAGATCCGAGGCAGGCCCCCGAGTCTTCCGACGACGTACCGTTCCGCCGCCAGGGTACTGGATGGCACCTCGATACGCGCAACCCGGGCCAGATCGGCTCCGCACATGCAGGAAGTGCAGCTGGCCTGCCCGATCCTGTTCGTCCGCGAGCATTCCGCACAACGATCGAGAAGCCGGATCGCATGAAGCGGGCACGAGATGAGGGCCGCGACCGACCACCAACCACGAAGATGAAGAGGTCTCCTCGAAGAGCCGTAGCTCCGACCTGAATCATCCGCCCAGCACCCCACGCAGAAGCGCTGTCGGTCATAGAGGATCTGCGACGGTTGAAAGGCCTCGCCGCATAGGATCACACCCCCGGTCTCGCTGGCCCTGGGTGTGAACCAATCGATGCGTTCGACGATCGCCGGGTCGAGGATCCGTGCCAACGCCGACGTCGTGCCGTGCGTGAGATCCTTCATCCGGATGCCGCGACTGGCGAAGGTCGATCTCCGCCAGTCGTAGCCGTTCGCCTCGACGAGCCTGAGCGTGTAGCCGCACGCCGTTTCGCCGAGGATGTAAGGGGGCCGGATCGGAAAGATCACGGCCCCCTGCTCTGGGTAAGGGCTCACGCCGTACGCGCCTTCTTTTCGTAGGTCGGGTCGGACGGCTTGCCGGTGAGGGAACCGCGCGTGCGCATGGGGAGGTTCGGCCGGCTGTGGCGCCGGGTCGCCTGCTGCGGCCCCTTCGGCTGGTCGAAGGGGTTCGTCCTGTCGCCGGTGGGCTTCAGGACGTCGTGTGCGTAGCCGAGCCACTGCCCGTCGATGCGCCCGACCCCCGCTTCGAGCGAGTGCTCCAGCGCGATCGAGAGCAGCCGGGTCACGCGACCGACGATGCCGCCCGTCGAGGCATGAATCGCGCCTGCCAGCTTCGGATCGGCCAGATTCCAGGGCTCCGACAGGTCCATGCCGGCTTCCAGGTCGACGAGAAACTCGCGGAGCGGCTTCTGGTCGGCCTCGTCCGCACCCCAGCCGAACGGGACCAGAGGAAAGCGGTGACGGCACCGGCGGTCGAGCTGCGGGTTCGCATCGACGGGCCTAGCCGCCACCGGCATCCCGCTGAGGACCATCTGGACCTTGGTCTCGACCAGGATGTCCTTGACGAGCTCCGACAGCTCCCAGACCACGGTCTCGTTCTGCGAGACGAGGTGATGGAACTCGTCGATGAACAAGACGCGCGTCTTCTGCCCGACGAGCTGGACCCTCAGGCGATCCAGGACCTGATGGCGATGGAGGTTCCTGGGTACCTCGGCACCCAAGGCCCGCAGGATCTGCGTGGCGAGCGCAGTGGTGGACCGGGAGCTCGGGGCGTTGACGAAGATCGCCGACCGCTCGTCGCCCTCGGGGCCGTCCGGGATATGGAGGCCGTTGGGCGTGATCCGCGGCGGGCGACCGGTATCCTCTTCGATCCGCGCGTATTCCTCGCGGATGAACTGGCGCATGATCGTCGTCTTGCCGGTACCGGCGGCACCGGTGAGCAGGACGAACGAGCCGGGCTCGTTGCGGTCGTAGGCACGGCCGAGCCGGTGAATGGCTTTGACGCCCTCCACCAGATCAGGATGGCTCTCGACGAGCTGCCGCTTCATGCGCGTCAGCACGACCTCGGCTTCGGGGGACAGGGGGCGGAACTCAGGCAAAGTCGACAAAGGTGGCGCTCCTGTTGCGGCGGGGCATGACGACGGCAGCGTCCACGACGGCAGCAGTCGGCATCTCGGTGTCGGCGACCGCGGGCGCGCCGGAAGCAGGCGGCGCCGCGTCGTCGGTCGTCGAAATGGGGTTCACGTCGTCGTCGACTTCCGTCTCGACGACCTCCTCCGGCGGTACGCCGGCGTCGGGGTCGGCCTCGGCTTCCTGCAACGACGGCGTCGGCGGAGCGGGAAGGCGAGGCCTTTCGGCCGGCACGAGCTCGTACTCGGCGGTCACCACGCCGTCCTCGAACTCGTCCCTCGCGTCCTCCATGCCGATGAAGGCGTGGAAGTCGTGCTTGATCTCGGCCAGGGGATCGACCTTGGCGGCCAGGAAGCGGGCGGCACGGTTCGTGACCCGCTTCGACGCCCTACGGTTGTTCATCTCCTCCTGGGGCGCGCGCAGCAGCCGCTTCGCCGCGTCCATGTCCGCCTGGGTCACGCGCTCGTTGGCCTTCCGGCGCGAGCGGGCCTCGGCCCGGATGACGAGATGGTCGTGACGGGTACGGCCGCGAGCGTCCGGATCCGACGCGGCAAGCGTGATCCAACGGCCGTCCGGACCGAGCAGGTATCCGCGACCGACATCCATCGCGTCGATCTTGAACTGGTACTTGACCTTGCCGGGACCATGTCGGTCCAGCAGCGCCTGAAGCTGTTCCGAGCCGTGGCCGTAGAACAGACCCATCCACTCGATGCCGGTGTGCTGGACCGAGACGACCTTGGTCGACGAGATGAGGGGGATCAGCTGGTCGACCGAAGGTGCCATGTCGACGTGATGAACGTCGGCGAGCTTCCTCCACTTCTCGGCGGGAGTGTCGTCGATACCCTCGTGCCACTTCCGCATGAAGACGTCGCAGAGATACTTGCAGGCGGCCCAATTCGCCTGCTCGAGCGTGAGCTTGGCGTTGCCGGCTGCGTCGTACTCGGGCCTGCGCCCGCCATTCTTGAACAGGCTCCCCGGCATGCCGCTGAACAAGGTCTCCTTGAATTCGCGGATCTGGCGTTCGACGATCCCCTTGAGGTCGGGACGGCCGGCCGGCGTGTGCAGCAGGCGGATGCCGAGCTGGCCCGTCGCCATGATGAGGTCTGCGGAGCGGTAGTCGGCGCCCTGGTCGGTGAAGACCTTGCCGGGCTTGCACGTCCCCAGGAACGGATGGTCGATCCCTTCCAGGTTCGCGAGCCAGGTCTTCGGCATCATCGACATCCGGAGAGCCTCCTGGATGGTCGGGTAGCCCTCCTCCAGACCGACGTAGAAGCCGATGATGGCGCGGGTCGCCAGATCGACGACGATGGTCAGGGTGACCTGCTTGAAGCGCAGCCCCGTCAGCGGGCAGCGCACCACGATCGGCAGCTTCGTGGAGTCGATCTGGACAGCCTCGCCCGGGCGCTGGTAGCGCGGCCCGCGCCCCTTGATGCGATACTTGCGGTCGGCGTCCTGCGGCCCGTCGCGATAGTAGGTCTTCTCGCGCGACTGGATGTCGGCGATCGTCCGGTAGAAGGCCTGGATGTCGGGCACGGCGGACTCGACCTCGGCCTCATCCTTCCCATGCTGGCGCGCGACCCTGCGGATCTCGTCGCGGACCATGCAGAAGATGTCGGTCGCCCTGGGGCGTTCGGACTGCAGATACTGAGCGACCGCGAAGCGGTTCATGATCTCGTACGCCGGCGCCCACAGGCGCGGCTTGCGGTTGCCCTGGTGTTGGCGCTGCGGGACGAGGGCCGACAGGCAGCCACCCGACAGCTGGTACCGGCGATACCAATTCAGGAGAGCGGCTCCGCTCGGCGCGTCGTCCACGCCGTTCGGCTCGATGACCTTCGCCACGCGGCGGCACAGCAGGTCCAGCGGCTTCGCCTGGAGGACGATGCGCGAACGCTTCTTCGTCTGGGAGGGGCGATACTGCTTGAGACGGCTCATGTTCCGCAGCGACAGCCCGAACTCGAGCGCGCGGACGTAGCGATGGCGACGCTTGGCGATGGCCTGCTGCTCTTCCGTGAAGCTCGTGATGTCGCGGCGCATGTCCTCGATGAGCTTGGCCGGAAGGCCCTTGCCGGCCTGCGGTTCGATGCGAAGACGCTGGTCGAGCCAGAGCTTCGTCAACTCGTCCCACCTGTAGGGTTTGGACGCGCCGCCGCCTTCGGGCTTCAACGCGATGCCGTTTTCGAGAAGGGTGGTGGGAGAGAAGCGAACGCCGTCGATGATGACGACATCGTCCTGGGTCAGGCGAAACGGGTTCATGCAAAACCTCTCTGTTCACGCTCCTCCTCGGAGCGCGTTGCGGTGGATTGGAAGGAAGGAGCGATCGGTCGGCGTCCGACCGGGAGACCGATGCAGTCGATCGACGGCGAAGGGCTCGGCGGTCGCGAACGACGGTCTCGGCGAGCTAGTCCGGCGGGTATTCAGCCTTCGGACGGTGTCCGACCTCGGGACCGGCGCACGTGCCGGAAGGCGACGCGACGGCCGACGCCGTCGCCGAAACGGCATTCCATCGGCCGGAGCACTCGTCGGACACGAACCGAATGCCGAGCTGCGCGCAGGTCGCTGCAAGGCTGTCCGAGCGGTAGTCGGCGCCCATATCCGTCACGATCTTGGACGGCCAGCACACCGCCATCGCGGAATGGTCGATACCGGGTGCGCGGGGATGGCGGCGCGGGTTCATGCAAGACCTCTCTGTTCACGCTCCTCGGTGGGAGCATGCTGCGACGGGAATGCGGTTCGGCATGTTTCGCAGGCACCGCGGCGGCGTCCGATCGGACGGAGCAGTGCCGGGCGGGCAGAAGGCTTCAGCAGGAGGCGGGGACGATCCGCATCCGCTTCTCGAGCCACAGGGACATGAGCTCGTCCCAGCCGAAAGGATTGGGCGAGCTTACGATGTCGGAGCGCAGCAGGATGCCGTCCTCCAGAAGGGCGGTCGGCTTGAGGCGGATGCCATCGATCACGACGACGTCGGCGTCGGTCAGGCGGAACGGGTTCATGCAAAGCCTCTCTGTTCGCACTCGTCGTCGGAGCGCGTTGTTGGTGGGGTGATGGGTCAACGGCGCCTACGCGATACGACCGGACCGGGTGCTTCGCCGGGCGGCGTCGCTGGTCCTATCGATCGGTTCGACCGCCGGCGGCGCCGTCGTTCAGTTCAGGCGCCGCGAGCGATCGGACGGAGGACCGAATTCGAGAAGGAGGACCGAGGCGCTCGTACCGGCATCCTCGTCGGCCAACTCGACGACGGCCGATGCCATTCCGGCGCGCCCATGCTCGATGTGCAGGCGTTCTTCCGAGCACAAACTTCCAAGAGCGTCCCAGGACAGGAACCGGACCAGGCCGCAGCCTTCGGACCGGACTTCGACCCCGTCCTGAAGGGTACGGATAGAAATGAAGCTGAAGCCGTCTACGACGAGGCTGTCTCGTTCGGTCAGGTTCACCGAGAGGAGGGAGCTCAGGGCGGTCGGAAAGCTGAAGGCATGCATCCGATGGGTCCTTCCGGGTTCTGTTCGATCGATCGGCGCAGGCCGAGGCGATTGGGACGATGGCGCTCGGCGCAGATCGCGCCGAGTGGCCGGATGGATGCAGACCGCCGTCAGGCGAAGCTGTTTTCGTGCGTGAAGCGATGGGTCTTCCAGGGGTAGGCCAAAGGGCGCCATCCCCTCCGAGCGAAGCTATCGAGAAGGTCGGCAACAAACGGCCGGTCGCCGTACGTGCGCAGATGCTCCCTATACTGGAAGAATTCACGGGCCTCGCAGTCGGCGAGGCGAAGAACGTGGCGAATGCTTTTGCGTAACCTGTCCGCCGGGCTGGTTGCCCGATATTTGTATGCGCAGGACGTGACCTTGCGGGATATTCCCCAGCGGACCGGATCGGACAGACGGCTGGCGTTCCCGACGATGTGATCGCTGCCCTCGTACCGATCGAGAGCGCGTTCGAACGTCAGCATCCTTCCGTCGGACGAGAGCTTGCCGCGAAGAGCACACGGTAAGCGACGCCAAGCCCAGGATCCGGCTTCGTCCAGCAACGCCTCGACAGACCGGCAGCTGCCGAAATGCGCACGCTTCGAAAGCCAGAGCTCGGCAAGGTCCACACACCAGAGGACCTGCGTCCTGGTGAAGTCGAGGGCACGCAGAATGATGCTGAGCCCCTTCGAGCGTACCTTCCAAAAGCGGCCGTCGATCAGGACGAGCTTGTGCTTTTCGAGGGTGCCGACAGCTTCGAGGCCGGCCATCATCCGACGCGTGCCGATCGATGCGGCGTCGAACTCGTTCGGCAGATCGGAGTGCATGGTTTCGCCTTTCGGTTCGAAAACGAGGATTCGAGAGGGATGGAGAACGATCCGACGCGGAGACGCGGAGAGCATCCGCGCCGCCAGCGCTCCCTCGGTCAGCCGAGGGGCGGCGGGACGAGAGCGGCTCGCAATCGCGTTGCGATCGGCGGCCTCGGGCGGACCCTCAGCAGGCCCAGGATCCGAATTCGATCCGCGTCCGCTTTTCGAGCCACGAGATCATCAGTTCGTCCCAGTGATCGAGAGCGGCTGCGCCACCTTCGGAGGTGAGACTGACCGGTTCGGTCGTGCCGTCGTTGCGGACGTCGTCGTGCAAGCCGGTTTCAATGGACGCGTTCATTGCAATTCCTTCGATGCCTCTTGTCGGGCGAGCGCTGCGCATCGAAACCGAGCGAGCGAAGACGGTGACGATGGACGGAATCGGTTCGCTGCAAGGCAGACCGCCGCCCCTATTGCCGACCAAGGCTATCGCCCGATCGGCAGGCACAGCTCTTCGGGGATCAAAGCGTTGCGGACGTGCCAGCGGCACTTTCCCAGCAAGGTCTGCTCGAGATAGTCGGCGATGAACGGCCCGAAACAGCGTTCGAAACGCGCCTTGCCCTCGTGCCAAGCCTTGATCAGATCGGCCTTCCGGTACGCCGTCCGGTAACTCTCGTCCTGCAAGCGGACGAAGATCACTTCCTCGCCGTTCCAACGCCCCCGACCCGTTACGAGGCAACGGAACCGATCTACGACGGGGATATCGCGGTGCGGGACCTCGCCGATCCTGATCCCGTCGAACAGGATGTCGTCGGAATCGGTGCCGTGCCGAAAGGCGGACTGCGCAAGCGACATGGCACGAGCGGAAACATCGGGCTTGCTCGCTGCCGTCGCATGCCGTGCCGGTTCGAAGAGCCCGTCGAGTGCGTTCTCGACGTCCAGCTCGTCGTTCATGCCGGAGACCAGATCGTATTCAGAATCTCCCCTCATCCAATTCGGCCGCCGGCGCTGGGCGTGGTTCGGGCGCCTCCAAGCCCAAGATCCGGGTTCCTCCAGCAGCTCCTTCACAGAGCGGAAGCATTCGAAGTGAGCTCGGCTAGTCAGCCAGAGTTCGGCCAGATCGGTCCGGGTGAACACCCTCGCGGTATTGTCCCGCATCGATTCGAGCAGGACGAAGTCGAACCCGGTACACGTGACCGTCCAGAAGTCGCCATCGATCATCACGCGATCGCTTTCGCGGAGACTGGCGACGGAGCGCATACCCGTCAGCATCTCGCGCAACTCGATCGCTATGGCCGAAAATTCATAGTCAAAAAGGGATTTCATAGTCCGACCTTTCGGTTTGTATTCGAGAATACTGGGCGCTCGATGGATGGGGACGGGGCGCCGGCGATCGCAGGGCATTCCGCGATCGTCGTAGCGTCACCGGTCAGTCGACGAAGGTCGGCTGGACGAGCGCCTTGGCGTCGAGCGGGCGCTCGAGGTTCAGGTCGACCTCGTTGCGCATGTGGAGCCGCAGGATGGCCTGGAAGGCCCTGGGTCCGATCCCAGCCGCCTCCCTCACCTCGGCGACGGACAGGACCGAAGGAGCGGCCTCCTTCAGGACTTTGCGGACCCGGTCGAGCGCCTCGACGTCCTCGAGGGGACCGGACTGGTCGAAAAGAAGCTCCGCGTTGGAGAACCGCGGCTGGCGACGGATGTCCTCGTCGGTCCAGACTTCGTAGCTCAGGCCGCGCTGCCGGAAGGCGGCCTTGATCAAACCAAGCTCTTCGGACAGCGCATCGGCCACGGCCTTCGGCTTGACCTGGATGTAGACGGGCTTCGGAACGAACCTGCGCATCACCGCAAAATCCGGGATGTGCACACGCCACTGCGAAGTGCGAGGATCCCACCAGTGGAACCTGATCGGCTGCGGACGGACGCTCGTCGTGATGCCGTCGGACCGGGTCAGTACGAGAAAGTCGTGCTCGAGCAAGGACTCGAACTCGATTAGACCTTCCTTGGAGGACCGCCGCTTCCCGGTCGGTGCCATGAGGTTGTCGAGATCGAACCAGGGAACGACACCGCAGAAGCTCCTGCGGTTGGTGGCCTTATCGGCTTTGCGGACGCCGCGGACGCGGGCCAGGTTCTTCGGGGTGAAGGCGATGTTCATCGACGCATCTCCACGTTGTCGAGGGCGGGGCTCGGCTCCGGAGGCGGGACGACAGGCGTCCCGCACTCCATGGTGGGCGACCGGTCCTTCGGGCACGGCCGGTTGGGACCGCTCGCGGGTCTGGTCGTTCGATCTTCCCTGCCGCCACGCTTCGCGTGGTCTCGGACGACCTCGACCGCATGGCCGAGGAGCCTGTCGGGATGGAGCGGTCAGCGCGCTGCATTGGATATCTCCTGAAGGTTTCGGCGGATCTCGTTTTCGAGCTCCTCGAAGGCCGGCCGGATCGAAGGATCGATCCTGCATTGCGCGCTCGTTCGGGGACCGGGAGGCCAAACCTCGACATCTCGATAGCTCGGCCGATCCGAGAGGTCGGAAGCGCTCGGCTGCCTCGAAGCCATGGTCGGCTGGCGAAGACTCACGACCCGAGCCTGGACATCCTGCCGATCCGCCGCGACCCGCGTTCGCGGATCCCGTTCGTGAAGCTCCGAACCGCCGAAACGCTGTCCGCCGGCCTTGCAGGGTGCGGGCGGCTTGAACGGAACCTCGCAGTCCCGTTCTTCGGAGGGCTTCTTGCGGTTGAATGCTTCGGCCAGGACTTGACCGAGGGTGCGGTCATCCCGCTTGCGGTGAGGCGGCTTCCCGGTCGCGTCCTCACCCTCCGGCGGCTCGGCAGGATGCAAGGTCGCGATGAGGTCGTAATCCACTTCCCGCCCGCCCTCGGACGGCAGAAGCCAGTCGTCGACCTGATCGTTTCCCTTGCGGCTCCGGGCTACAAGCTCCCAGTATCCGTCCTCGATCAGCTGCTCCGACGGGACCTCGAAGTCCTTGCGAAGGTACGCGACCAGGGCCACGATCGCCTCGATCTCGACGTGCTCGCGTCCCGAACGCCGCATGAAATGGACGGCCTCGGCATAGGCACGGTGTCGTGCGCGGTCGTCGGCGACGGAGGGAACGGTCGTCGCGGCTGCATCGAATTCGAAGGAATGCTGGCCCATGGCGAAGTCTCCGGTGTCGTTTCTGCTGAAGGCAGCCGCTCCGCCATGTTCGGCAGGAGCGGCGATCGGGTCCGCAGGACTAATCTTGGTCGCCGTCGGACCAGGGCATGGGGCGTGCGGGCGACCAGCGTTCGATCAAAGGATCGATGTCCGGACGTCGCATGAGCTCGGCCTCGCGACGCAGAAATTCTGCGAGTTCCCAGCTGTCGGAATGCTTCATGTGGCGGAAACGAAAATCGAACGACATGGAAAGCCTCTCAATCTGATTTCGATGAGCAAGAAGCCGATATCTATCGACTGTATTGCCCGACTCCGTAGCCCGGATCGGATCGTAGACTTATCGGAAATTTCAGACCGCTCGGAGAGTGTAGTCTTCGCTAAGAAGACAAGACACAATTCGATCGTGATTTGAAATTACTCGGGGTTTTCCGGGTGGACGTCGGGGATGAAAGAACGTCGAAACCGAAATGCCGAAGGCCGAAATGTCGTGGAGCCGAAGGGGAGACCAATGGGACCGGACGACGGAGGCGTCCGGTGGGTGGCTTCCAGGGGCCTGGACCTGTTTCGCGAAAACGGTCGTCTGGCTGCCCAGCGAGTGAATTCGCCTGCTCGCGGCGAGGTCACTCTACGCTTCGGGACCTGTCTCGGTCGGAAGCGCGGTGGGGGCGTCCCTTCGGAAAAGCTTGGGCGGCGGCTCTAAGGCTCGCCGAAACTGGTTCGACGGCAGGCCTTAGGAGGCGGCGCGGGCGCTGTCCCGAAGGGACACTGGTGGCAATTCGAACCGGGTCATGACAACCGTCTTGGTCAAGCTGAACCGTCTTTGCCGGAAGCTGAGCTTGAACGCAAGCTTCGATCGATGCCTTCGATTTACTATGGTTTATAAAGAACTACTACATCTGAACAGATTTTGAAATTCTTGGTCACACAGAGATACTTATACTGTTCTGCGGATTTGCTGCCGCTGCGCTCGCCGGGAGCGGGCGGCTTTGTCCGCGACGGAGGCGTACGGTGATGTCCGGCGACAATGGCGAACGAATTTCGACTTCGGCCTGCCCGGCGCAGATCACGGCGAGAACGATATCGACGCTTTCGGCGGTCTCGGAACGAACGCATTCCATGAGCCGACGCAGCGGAAGGCCTGAGGAATGCTGGTCGAGCAATCCAAGGATGCGGAAGCGGTCTCCGTGTGAGACCGGAGTGTTGCGGCAGGCCCAGATGCCGCGTGCCGTCGAGCATCTGGGCTCGGACAGGACAAAGGATCGTGCGAGCACCATGGTGTCCGTCGCACAGGGCATCGTGAAATCCGACGCCTCCCGGACTGCGATCAATCGGCGGCGCTGGCCGCCGAACCAGACGAACACTTCGAACGGATCCTGACCGCGTTGGCTCGAGGTAGCTTGCTCGATGGCGGCAACGGCCGGGTCCAGCGTGGCCTGGATCAGCAGGTCCCGATGCCACCTTTGGGGATAGGATATGGCCCCGATGGTCTTGCCGGATCGAAATCCAGGACGTTCGGTCGGCCGCGACGCGTGGGCATCGTTTTCGGCCGCAGATACGCTCTGTGGTGACATGGTCTCGACTCCACCTTCACAGGGCGATCGAAACCTCGAACCGGAAGGTGGCGGCTCGGAAGTCGGCTAGCAGGATGCGGTTTGCGGCATGTTCGGGATTTCCGGCAGGTCGTAGTCGTGGACCTCGTTCCGACGTCGGCGCTACCGATCGATAGCAGATGAGCATCCGCAGAAAAGGCCAAAACGGCCTTCTTGTCTTCTTTTGTTAGCCAAACTGCGGAAAGCAAGGATTACGATGATATCTTGCAGATAATCGAAAATTCTTGACCTGAGATTATTCTTGATATGACTCCGCGCGCGCCGACAGACTTCTGGGAAACTCAGGACGACGTGCTGCGACTGGCAGCGGTCGCCAGCCAGGCCTGGATGCTCCGCACGAACGCTTCCCGACGCTCGGGGCCGGCGGCCCCAGCCAGTCGATCGAGCTCGCCGAGCACGGCGCGACGGAACGCATCCGGCCCGGGATCTCGATGCGGGGCATCGAACGGCCTTTCCACCAGCATCATCAGATCGAGCAGGCGTTCGATCTCCGGCGGAGGTCCCGAGGCCGCCCAGTTATGGATCGTGCGGAGAGCGAAGCCGTGCTCCTCCGCAAAGCCGATCTGGGTTCGGCCGAGCAGTTTCAGTCTGGCCTTGAAGCTCGGCCCGTCCATGATTGGCAGTCGGATGTCAGGCCAACGAGTTCGTTGCCCATAGCATGGCATTGCAGCCCCGCTTCTTCCAGTGATCCGTTCCTTCGGTGTCGCGGTCGGCGATCTCCGTCGTTCCTTCGCAACCCCCGCGAGGCAGAACCAGGATTATGGAAATTGTCCGAAGAACCACCACGGAGGAAGCCATAAACTTCTGAGAAGAAACGCTTTTGCGATTTTCGTCGCTTTCCGCAAGCATGATGATTCGACCTATCGGAGGCCAGGATCATGCTGGACGGGGATGCAGGATATCCGGACGACGTTTTCGCCGCGAAGCCGGGCGCTCGCGCGAGCGCGAATGCGTCAGCCGGCGCATTCGATCGGCCGGTCACCTTCACCGAGATGTGCATTCTGGCCGGCGTCCGGAGTTCGCTCGCTTCGCGGCAGGTCTGGAATGCGCTCTGCGCCGCGGCGGTCAGAGGCGAAGTCCCCAGCTTGAGCAGCGTTCCGGTCCGGATGATCGCCTACGCCAGCGACGGCGACCGCTTCCGGATCCATGGCGAGGACGCCTTCAAGGTCGTCGAGCCCTTCGGTTCGCTTGTGCGGCAGGTCGAGAAGCGTTCAGCTCGGGAATACGAGCGCTTCGACTCCGAAACCCATGGTGACTGGCTCGGGCGCCGTGCGGTGGCCGACGCGCTCGGCGACGGGATGACGGACGAACTATTGGCCGATGTCTGGTTCAAGCTCGGCGACGACATACGGAATGGACGGCGAAGCCGGATCGGCGTCGCGGCAATCCGCACGAAGCTCCTCGTGCATCATGGCGATCGCACCAGGGTCTTCGTCCATCGGAACGATCTCGGAAAGCTCGACTGGCGAAACTATGTGGGCGACCGTCGCTTCATGTCGCCCCGCCAGGTCGTGGACCACTTCCGGGAGCGCGATCTCTGGCTGGGGATCGTCGCGGACTGGCTCATGCCGAGCGTCAAGCGCCACTGCGAGCTGACCGGTCGCCTCGTCATGCAAGGCGTCCCGCTCGGACAGGTCGTCGTTCCCACGCGCCAAGGCTTGCGGATGCGCATGCCGGCGGCATCGCTCCAGACGGTCGAAAGCCTCGTACTCCAAGCGAGCGAGCGCCGCATCGCCAGGGATATCGCTCGCGTGACGAGGGAGGACGCGGATTCCTATCTGGTCTCCGATCACGAGCTTGAACGTCCAAGCACCATCTCAATGGTTCCGGCATGATGGGCCGCCCGTTTGCAGCGGCGTGATGGAGGCGCCTTTCGAGCAACCAGTGCTGAAGACGACCGTGTGGGACGTCTGTGGACGAGCATCGATCCAACTAGCATAAGTTCCTGCTTTGTTCTATTTCGCATACATCGCCTATGAAGCAGGCGATCTCCCGAAGGCGGCGTCCGCGGAGTGCTCGATCCGATCGAGCCGGCCACGTCGATCATCCGATCCAGCCATTCCGCTGACGGCCGTGCCCAGTCCGGCCGGGGGAGACGCTTTATGTTCGACAGCCCAATCTCCAAGACGATCGACGTTCCTGCTGGAGAAGCGCCGGCAGCTGCCTCGACCGATCAACTCGCGCGCGCTTTTCTCAAGGCGCTTGCCCAGAAGGAGCGCGAGCGTTGGAAGCACGGGGCCAAGGAAGCCTCCAACGCCTCATTCGTCGACGACGATGACCCGGTCGAGAAGATCATCGCTCAGGACGAGCCCGACAGGCAGGCGCAGCACGTTCCGGTCCCTCCGGGCCGTGCGCTGACCGCCGTCCTGGTCGCTCGCGCCATCGAAGCGGATTCGGATGTTCTTCGCCGGCTGCGCCGCGAAAACCCGGTCGTCGTCATCGCCACCCACATGCCGGAACTGATCGATGCGACGCGCTACGTGGTCGAGAAATGCGCTCTTCCGACCGACACCTTCGTCAAGGACTTGAACGGTTCGAAGTACCATGACCTCAGACGCAGTGAGGTCGGTCTCGTCGTCCGGGACGGGTCCGGCAGGGAGCATAATCCCGACACCGGCAACGCTGCCATCGGCGCCGCGCTTCACGCCGGAGCCGCGCTCATCGGGATCGCTCCAGATCCGAAGCGTCAATTGCCGAGGGACCTCCTGCGCTCGGCGGAACATCGCCTCGTTCTGCCGCCTATCGATCATGGCGCGATCGCGCTGATGGTCGAGGCCGTCACGGGCGGCGTCCCGACGCGTCGGCTCGATGACGCGCTGCTCCGGACCCTGGACATCGGCGATCTTCCGGTCGCGCTCCGCAATGTGCGTTCCGCAGACGATGGCATCGACGCGATCGCGCGCGTCCTGTCGCAGAAGGCCGACTACCTCGAGTCCGGCCCCTCGCTCGACGAACTGCATGGCTACGGGGCAGCCCGGGATTGGGGCCTGGCTCTCGCACAAGACCTAAACGACTATCGCGCCGGCCGCATCGATTGGTCCGATATCGACAACCGCGGACTTCTCCTGTCGGGTCCGCCCGGTGTTGGGAAGACGAGCTTCGCCAAGGCGCTGGCGAAAAGCGCCCGCGTCCCGCTCGTCGCGACCAGCGTCGCGGAGTGGAATAGCGCCAACTACATGAGCGGAACCCTTCAGGCGATCCGGGAGGCCTTTTCTCGCGCGCGGGCGCAGGCGCCCTGCCTGCTCTTCATCGACGAGCTCGATGGGATCTCGGACAGAACGCAGATCCGGGGGGAATACGTCCAGTACTGGACGCAGATCGTGAACCTCTTCCTCGAATTGCTCGCCGGCGTCGAGGAACGTCCCGGGGTCGTGGTCGTCGCCGCGACGAACCATCCCGATCGGATCGATGCCGCCGTCAAAAGGGCCGGTCGCCTCGACCGCGAGATCGCGATCGAGAAGCCCGACGTCGCCACGCTCGATCGGATCTTCCGCCATCACCTTGGGGCGGAGACGTTGCCGGACATCTCGCTGGCTCCAGTCGCGCTCGCCGCCCGCGGCCGCACTGGGGCCGATGTCGAAAGCTTCGTCCGCCGTGCACGCGGCCGGGCTCGCCGCGGCGGCCGCGAACTCCTCCTGGCCGACCTAATGGCCGAGGTCCGGGACGACGCTCCGCAACTGTCTTCCGACGACCGTCGCCGGATCGCCATCCACGAGGCGGGCCACGCGGTCGCATGCCGGGCGCTCGGCTTCCATGACGCGATCGTCGACGTGTCGTTGAGCGATGCAGGCGGCCTGCTCGTCATGACGCAGCAGATCACCGGCTGTTCGACGCTACCCCAGCTCGAAGCGATGCTCACGGTGATTCTGTCCGGTCGCGCGGCCGAACGGATCTGCCTCGGCGAGGCTTCGATCGGCGCCGGAGGACGCGCGAACTCCGACCTGGAGCGTGCGACGACGATCGCCCGGGATATCGAGGCAAGGTATGGGCTCGGCGCCTTGGGTCCGGTCCTTGTCGACGTCTCCGCCACCGACCTGCTCATTCCCAACGGGCTACTCGAGCAGGTGGCGAAGCGACTGCGGGCGGCCGAGGAGCGCGCCCGCGTGCTCCTCGAGGACCATCGGAAGCAGGTGGAGGCAATCGCAGCAGCTCTCGAAGCCGAGGGCTATCTGGCCGGTGCCGAGATCGAACGGCTTCTGGCTACTGCCGCTTCGCCGAGCACTCCCAATTCGGAAGGGAGGCGGTGATGTTCGCAATCCCTCCGGAGGGCCCCGAACTCGGCGAGCTGCAGCCGCTCGCCGAAGCGATCGACGAACTCTGCGAGATCCTCGGCGGCGAGCGGGAGCTCGTCATCGAGGGCTTGGCGGAGATCATCCGTCGCCGTGCCGCTTTCGAAGTCGCACGGCGGCAGGTCGAGATGGGAGGCGGTCGCGATGCCTGACCCCATCCTACTTCTCGCCTCGGAGATCGGCTCCAAACTGCTCATCGATGACGAATACCTGCGGCCAGGGTTCTTCGATCCCGGGTCTCCCATGGAGAAGGAGCCGCTCGCGTCGGAGATGCTGGCGATCGCCGAGGGCCGCGAACCCACACAGGACGGCCTCGCCGGCGCGCCGATCCTCGACGACTGGTGGCAGGTCGCGCATCCGCTCTGGGGGTACGTCGTGCTGCTTGGCCGAGTGACGGGCCATCCGTTGCTCGGCAACGCCAACATCCACACGAGCGCCCTCCGAGCCATCGCCCTCGATCTCACATGGGCGCGCACGACGTCGCGGCTCTATCGACTCGGCATTCCGCGCCTCGCAGGATCGCCGCCGAGCACCACATGCTAGGCCGAACACACGGGGTTCACTTCCACGATCGAACGGTGAAGGCATGACGGACATCCCCTATCGGAGCGCCCTCATCATCGGAGGAGGGTCCGGCATCAGCGGATCCCTGAGCGGCCCCGGCTTCATGCGGCCGGCCTCGTCGAACTCCTTGTAGGCCATCGGCACCGAGGACTGGTTCGGGATCGTGATCATCCGCATCCAGCGCCCGAGGACGCGGAGCGCGTTCACGGCGTTGAAGCTCTGGGATCCGCCTGACACCTGCATCACTGCGAGGGTGCGTCCCTGCGTCGGGCGCACCGAGCCCTCGCTCAAGGGCAGCCAGTCGACTTGGCTCTTCATGACACCGGTTAGGCTGCCGTGCCGCTCGGGGCTGACCCAGATCTGCCCCTCGGACCAGATCGAGAGCTGCCGGAGCTGCTGGACCTTCGGATGGTCGGCCGTAGCGTCGTCCGGCAGCGGCAGCCCGTGCGCATCGTAGATGCGGACCTCGCCGCCCATCGCCTCCAGCAGACGCGCCGCCTCGTAGGCCAGTAAGCGGCTGAACGACCGCTCCCGCAGCGAGCCGTAGAGGATCAGGAAGCGCGGGGCATGGGTGAAGGGCGTCGATGCGTGGACGCGCTCGGCGGTCGGGATTTCGAAGTGGGCCTCGGAGAGGTTCGGCATCCCGTCGACGAAGGGCTGTTGGGGCTTGTCCAAGGCGTCGCCATCCTCTACGTTTCAACAAACATTGAAACAATGGATCAATCATGGACGAACGGCAAGCCGTCGCTGCCTTCGCGGCCCTGGGACAGGAGAACCGGTTCCGGGTCGTGCGCGCGCTGGTCACCGCCGGGCCGGACGGGCTGGCGGCCGGCGTGCTGGCGACCGAGATCGGCGTCTCGGCCACGAACCTGACCTTCCACCTGAAGGAGCTCTCCCACGCTGGGCTCATCCAGTCCCGGCGCGAGGGCAAGTCGATCATCTACAGCGCCGCCTACGAAGGCCTGTCCGACCTCATCGCCTTCCTGATGCGCGATTGCTGCCAGGGCCGGCCCGAGGTCTGCGCCCCGGCGGTCGCCGCCCTGGCCGCCTGCGATTGCCCTCCCGGAGACCTCGCCCATGTCTGATCGCGTCTACAACGTCCTGTTCCTCTGTACCGGCAACTCGGCCCGCTCGATCCTCGCCGAGGCCATGTTGAACAAGGAGGGGCATGGGCGCTTCCGGGCCTTCTCGGCCGGTAGCCAGCCCAAGGGGCAACCTCATCCGCTCGCCCTGCAGATGCTCGCCGAGACCGACTATCCGACCGAGGGCCTGCGTTCGAAGTCCTGGGACGAGTTCGCTACGCCGGATGCCCCGGTCATGGATTTCGTCTTTACCGTATGCGACAACGCGGCCGGCGAGGCCTGCCCCTACTGGCCCGGCCAACCGGTGACCGCGCACTGGGGCATCGAGGATCCCGCCGCCGTCGAGGGCTCGGAGATCGAGAGGAAGACCGCCTTCGTCACCGCCCAGCGGTTCCTCCGCAACCGTATCGCCGCCTTCGTGGCGCTACCCCTCGGCAGCCTCGACATGGTCGCTCTGTCGTCGAAGGTCCGCGAGATCGGCCAGCAGGAAGGCGCCGCGTCGCGCCGCCCGGAGGTCGCGTGATGGACGTCGTGATCTACCACAACCCGGCCTGCGGAACGTCGCGCAACACGCTGGCGATGATCCGCAATGCCGGCCTCGAGCCGCATGTGATCGAGTACCTGAAGACCCCGCCGGCGCGCGCGCTCGTGAAGCAGCTTCTCGCCCGGGGAGGCCTGACGGTGCGCGATGTACTCCGGCAGAAGGGCACGCCCTTTGCCGAGCTCGGCCTCGCGGATCCCGAACTGACCGACGAGCAGCTGCTCGACGCCATCGAGGCCCACCCGATCCTACTCAACCGCCCCATCGTCGTCTCGCCCAAGGGCGTGCGCCTGTGCCGGCCTTCGGAAGCCGTGCTCGATCTCCTGCCCGTCCAGCAGGGCGAGTTCGTGAAGGAGGACGGCGAGCGCGTCGTCGACGAGCACGGCCACCGCGTCGCCACCGCCTAAGGCATCGCCATGTCCCTATTCGAACGCTACCTGACCGTCTGGGTCGGGCTCTGCATCGTGGCCGGCGTCGCCCTCGGCCACGTGATGCCCGGCTTCTTTCAGGCCGTCGGCTCGGCCGAGATCGCGAAGGTGAACCTGCCGGTCGCGCTCCTGATCTGGCTCATGGTCATCCCCATGCTGCTCAAGATCGACTTCGCCGCGCTCGGACAGGTCGGCCGGCACTGGCGCGGCATCGGTGTGACGCTGTTCATCAATTGGGCCGTCAAACCCTTCTCCATGGCCCTGCTAGGCTGGCTGTTCATCGGCTGGCTCTTCCGGCCCTATCTGCCGGCCGACCAGATCGACAGCTACATCGCCGGCCTGATCATCCTGGCGGCCGCGCCCTGCACGGCCATGGTGTTCGTCTGGTCGAACCTTTCCAAGGGCGAGCCCCACTTCACGCTCTCGCAGGTCGCGCTCAACGACGCGATCATGGTGGTGGCCTTCGCGCCGATCGTCGGCCTTCTGCTGGGGCTTTCGGCCATCACCGTCCCTTGGAGCACCCTGGTTCTCTCGGTCGTCCTCTACATCGTCATCCCGGTTATCATCGCGCAGCTCGCGCGCCGCGGTCTCCTCGCGGCCGGCGGACAGGCCGCCCTCGACCGGCTGCTCGGAACGCTCGGCCCGGTCTCGCTCGTCGCGCTGCTGACCACCCTGGTGCTGCTCTTCGGCTTTCAGGGCGAGCAGATCCTGGCCCAGCCGGCGGTGATCGGGCTCCTGGCGGTCCCGATCCTGATCCAGGTCTACCTGAACTCGGGACTGGCCTACCTCCTGAACCGGATTGCCGGCGAGGAGCACTGCGTCGCGGGTCCGTCTGCGTTGATCGGCGCTTCGAACTTCTTCGAACTCGCGGTCGCCGCCGCCATCAGCCTGTTCGGCTTCCATTCCGGGGCGGCGCTCGCCACGGTCGTCGGCGTCCTCGTCGAGGTGCCGGTCATGCTGTCGGTCGTCTGGATCGTGAACCGCAGCAAGGGCTGGTACGAGCGGGGCGCCACCCGCAATGCCGCGCTGAAGACCGTCGCCCGTGACGCCTGACGCCGCCGGCGGTCGGGCGCGCCTGACCGTCATCTCGGCTCTCGGCGTCGTCGAGATCCTCGCCTGGGGCTCGTCCTTCTACCTGCCGGCGGTCGTCGCCGGACCCGTTGCGGCCGATACCGGCTGGCCCCTGGCCTGGGTGGTCGGCGGGCTGTCCATCGGACTCCTCGTAGCGGCCTTCGCATCGCCGCGGGTCGGGGTCGTCATCCAGCAGCGCGGCGGCCGGCCAGTGCTTGCCTGCGCTGCCATCCTGCTGGCTGCAGGTCATGTCGTGCTCGGCCTGGCGCCGGCCCTGCCGATCTACCTCGCCGGCTGGCTCCTGCTCGGTCTCGGCATGGGGTGCGGCCTCTACGATCCCGCCTTCGCCACCCTCGGTCGCCTCTACGGCGCGGAGGCGCGCCCGGCCATCACGACCCTGACGCTCTGGGGCGGATTCGCCAGCACCGTCTGCTGGCCGGTCTCGGCCTTCCTCGTCGAGCATGTCGGGTGGCGCTCCACCAGCTTCGCCTATGCCGGGCTTCACCTTCTCGTGACGCTCCCGCTCGTTCTCGGCCTCGTCCCGAAGGCGCCGGCGCCGGACGATGCCAAGCGCAAGACGAGCCAGGAGATCGAATCTCTGACCTCCCGCGAGCGCCGGGCGTTCCTCCTGATGGCCGGCGTCCTGATCCTGGGCGGCACCGTGATGGCGCTGGTCTCCGTGCACCTGATCACCCTGCTTCAGGCCCGCGGCGTCGCTCTATCTGCGGCGGTCTCCTACGGGGCGCTCATCGGACCGTCGCAAGTCGGGGCCCGCGTTCTGGAGATGGCGAACAAGGGCCGCCATCACCCGCTTTGGACTCTGACCGTGGCCATGACGCTGGTTGCATTCGGGCTGGGCATCCTCGCGGCCGGCGTGCCGCCGGTCGGGGTCGCTCTCGTGCTCTACGGAGCAGGCAATGGCATCTATTCCATCGCCAGGGGCACCGTGCCGCTCGCCCTGTTCGGCCCGGCCCGCTACCCTGAGCTGGTCGGCCGGCTGGCGCGTCCGGGCTTGATCGCCCAAGCGCTCGCTCCGTCGCTTGGCGCACTGGCGCTGGCGTACGGAGGGCCCGACTCCGCGTATGTGTTGCTCGCGGCCCTAGCGATAGCGAATGTCGGGATGGCAATTGCCTTGTGGGGCACCCGCTAGAGCGTCCGATACGCGGCCCATATTGCCTCTTGACCTTCCAACGATGGTAAGCGCTACCTAGGCCGCTCCGGCACCTGTCGGACTGCGATTGAAGCAGCACGCTTCATCCCGATCTCGATCACTGGCATCATGGTTTCGTGACGTTCTGGCTCGCCTTGCGGCGGCTGCTCCCGCTTCTGGCGGTCGTCAGCCTCGCCCTCTCGCCGGTGGCCGCATCCGCGGCCGCGCCGGGAATGCGCACGCTCGTCAGTATGCCGGGTCACATGATGGCGATGCCGGACGGTGAAGCGAGCGGCGCAGCGGCGGCCATGGACGAGATGCCCTGCTGCCCGCCGGACGATCCTGCTGCGCCGGACTGCTCCAAGAACTGCCCTCTCTTGGCTCTCTGCTTCGCGAAGGTTGCGACAGGCCTTCCGACCGGCTTCGGCCTTCCAGCGCGGATCGGCGTCGTGACCGGACCCACCTGGAGCGTGGCAGCCGACTTCGACAGTCTCGCTCAGGCCCCGTCGCCCGAGCCTCCTCGATCCTGAACCCGATGCCGCCGGCGACTTCGCCGGCACGGTGACGCGCGTCCGCGCGTGGCCATCCATCGCGTTCAGGAGACAAGATCCGTGACGAAGAACATATTCGCGCGCGCCATCGCGGCCGCGCTGCTCGGCGCCGTCCTCGCCGGGCCGGCCTCGGCCGACACCAAGGATTACGAGTTCCAGCTCATCCGACAGGAGGCCAAGGTCGGAGAGGCCATGCTCGAAGTCCGCTTGGTCGACAAGCGGACTTCGAAGCCAGTGCCCGACGCCGTGATCTTCGCCAAGCGGATCGACATGGCGCCAGACAGCATGGAGGAGATGACCTCGAAGATCGAGCAGGTCTCTACGGTCGAGCCCGGCGTCTACCGCTTCAAGGCGAAGCTCACCATGGCCGGCGGCTGGCGGCTCTCCCTCGGTGCCAAGGTCCAAGGCGAGACCGGCACCGTCGAGGGCAAGCTGGTCCTCAAGGCCGTCAAGTGAGCCGGGCGGCCTGGGCCGTCGGGACCCTCGTCGCGCTCGCGACGGGGGTTTTCGGGTATGGCGCGGGACGGGAAGGCAGTCCCGTTCCGGCGCTCGTCGGGCAGGCGCGGGGCCAGTTCGCGCACTGGCTCCCCGGCAACGCAAACGTTGTGGTCCCGCCGCCCGCGAAGGCGTCCGGCCCGGTGGTCTACTACCAGGACCCGGACGGCAAGCCGGCCTACGCGGCCAACCCTACGTCGACCGCGGACGGACGCGCGTTCCGCGCCGTGCACGCGAGCGAGGATGTGCGCTTCGACGCCGACGAGCCGGAACCAGAGGCGGGCACGGAGGCGTCCGCCGCCACCGGGGCCAAGCGAATCCGCTTCTACCGCAACCCGATGGGTCTGCCGGACACCTCGCCGACACCGAAGAAGGACTCGATGGGGATGGACTACCTCCCCGTCTACGAGGGCGAGGACAGCGACGACGGCACGGTCAGGATCTCCCCCGGAAAACTTCAGCGCACCGGGGTGCGGACGGAGGTCGCCGCGAAGCGCGTGCTGTCGATGCCGATACGCGCGCCGGGCGCCATCGAGGAGGACGAGCGGCGGATATCCGTGATCGCGATGCGCACCGACGCCTTCGTCGAGAAGGTCGAGGGCGTCACCACCGGCGATCACGTCCACAAGGGACAGCCGCTCATGCGCCTGTTCTCGCCCGAGATGAACGCGGCGGCCGCGCAGTACCTGACGGGCATCGGCTACGAGGGTGCCCGGCGTCGCCTGGAGAACCTCGGCATCCCGCCCGAGGTCATCGACGAAATCGAGCGAACCCGGAAGGTGCCGGCGACCATCACCTGGTCGGCGCCCCGCGACGGCGTCGTCGTCGAGCGCAACGTCTCCGACGGCATGCGTGCCAAGTCCGGCGATACCCTGTTCAAGCTCGTGGACCACTCCCGGGTCTGGGTGCTGGTCGACGTGACGGAGCGTGACCTCGCGGCCGTCGCCGAGGGTCAGAGGGCGACCGTGCGCGCCAGGACGTTCCCGGATCGCGCGTTCACCGGAACCGTGACGCGGATCTACCCGCACCTCGCCATGGGCACGCGTACGGCCCGCCTGCGGATCGAGCTGCCCAACCCGAACGGAGACCTGCGCCCGGGGATGTTCGCCGACGTCGACATCGCTACCGGCAGCGACAGGTCGGTGGTCGCCGTGCCGGACGACGCCGTCATCGACACCGGCACGAAACAGGTCGTCCTCGTCGACAAGGGAGACGGTCGCTTCGAACCGCGTCCGGTCCGGCTCGGCACCCGCGGTGATGGCTACGTCGAAATCCGGGACGGCATCGCCGCCGGCGACCGCGTCGTGACCGCGGCCAACTTCCTGATCGACGCCGAGAGCAACCTCAAGGCCGCCCTGCAGGGGCTGTCGGAGCCGAAGCCCGATCCCGGTCCGCAGGCCGCGGCTGAGGGGAAGGCGCCATGATCGCCCGCCTGATCGCCTGGTCGGCCCGGAATCTGGTGCTGATCCTGATCGCGACCGTGTTCGCCGTCGGGGCGGGTGTCTACGCGCTGCGGACCCTGCCGCTCGATGCCATCCCCGACCTCTCGGACGTCCAAACCATCGTCTACACCGAATACCCGGGACAGGCGCCCCAGGTGATCGAGGACCAGGTCACCTACCCGCTGACCACAGCGATGCTGACGGTGCCGAAGTCGAAGGTGGTGCGCGGCTTCTCGTTCTTCGGCGTATCGTTCGTCTACGTCATCTTCGAGGACGGCACCGACCCGTACTGGGCGCGCTCGCGGGTGCTCGAATATCTGAACACGGTGGCCAAGCGCCTGCCGGCGGGCGTGACCCCGACCCTGGGACCAGACGCGACGGGCGTGGGCTGGGTCTACCAGTACGTGATCGTCGCGAAGGAGCGGACCCTCGCCGAGCTCCGCTCGCTCCAGGACTGGGTCGTGCGCTTCGGGGCGTCCCGCGCCGAGGGCGTGGCCGAGGTCGCGGGCGTCGGCGGCTTCGTCAAGCAGTACAACGTCGTGGTCGACCCGAACCGCCTGCGGGCGCAGGGGATCACCCTCTCCAAGCTCCGGGATGCGGTCCGGTCGAGCAACGCCGACGTCGGCGGCCGGACCGTCGAGCTGTCGGAGTTCGAGTTCGTGGTCCGGGGACGGGGCTACCTCAAGAGCGTCGCGGACATCGAGAGCATCGTCCTCAAGACCGAGGCCGGCACGCCGCTTCGGGTCAAGGACGTCGCCCGCGTGGAACTCGGCCCCGACGAGCGCCGGGGCATCACCGAGATGAACGGAGACGGCGAGGTCGCCGGAGGGATCGTCCTCCAGCGGTTCGGGGCCAACGCCCTCGACGTCATCGAGGGTGCCAAGGCCCGGCTCGCCGAGGTCGCGAAAAGCCTACCGTCGGGAACCGAGATCCTGCCGGTCTACGACCGCTCGCATTTGATCGAGGCGGCCATCGAGACGCTCAAGGGCACGCTGATCGAGGAGAGCGTCATCGTCGCCCTCGTCTGCATCGCGTTCCTGCTCCACGTTCGAAGCGCACTGGTCGCGATCCTGATGCTGCCGGTCGGCATCCTGATGGCGTTCGCGGGCATGAAGGCGCTGGGGCTGGGTGCCAACATCATGAGCCTCGGCGGCATCGCCATCGCGGTCGGCGCAATGATCGACGCGGCCATCGTGATGATCGAGAACGCGCACAAGCACCTGGAGCGGGCGCCGCCGGACAAGCCCCGGGTCGACATCCTGATCGAGGCCGCGAGCGAGGTTGGACCGTCGCTGTTCTTCTCGCTCCTGATCATCACCGTGAGCTTCCTGCCGATCTTCACCCTGGAGAGCCAGGAGGGGCGCCTGTTCGGGCCGCTCGCCTTCACCAAGACGTTCGCGATGGCGGCGGCGGCGGTGCTGTCCTTGACCCTCGTCCCCGCCCTGATGGTCCTGTTCGTCCGCGGACGGATCATCCCCGAGCACCGCAACCCGGTGAACAGATTCCTGATCTGGCTCTACCGGCCGCTGATCGCCGGCGTCCTCAGGGCGCGCGTGATCACGATCCTCCTCGCCCTGGGCGTCCTCGCGGCCACGGCGTGGCCGGCGAGCCGGCTGGGGTCGGAGTTCATGCCCGACCTCGACGAGGGCACGCTGATGTACATGCCGACCACGTTGCCCGGCATCTCGGTGACCAAGGCCGGGGACCTGCTCGCGACCCAGGACCGGATCATCAAGTCCTTCCCCGAGGTCGCCTCGGTCTACGGCAAGGCCGGCCGCGCCAGCACCGCCACCGACCCGGCTCCGAGCGAGATGTTCGAGACCATCGTCAACCTCAAGCCGAAGGCGGAGTGGCGGTCCGGCGTGACGGCTGCGAGCCTCAAGGCGGAGCTGGACGCGGCGCTGCAGTTCCCCGGCGTCTCGAATGCCTGGACGCAGCCGATCCGCGCCCGCATCGACATGCTCGCGACCGGTATCCGAACGCCGGTCGGGATCAAGGTGCTGGGCACCGACCTGACGGTGATGGAGAAGGTCGCCCGGGAGGTCGAGGCCGTGGTGAAGGCGGTGCCGGGCACGTCGAGCGCCTATGCCGAACGGGTGCAGGGCGGCTACTTCCTCGACATCACCCCCGACCGCGAGGTCCTGGGCCGGTACGGCCTCACGGTCGGCGACGTCCAGGACGTCATCGCGATGGCGCTGGGCGGCGACAGCGTCACCAACACGGTCGAGGGCCGCGAGCGCTACACAGTCAACGTTCGCTATCCCCGTGCCTTCCGTTCGAACCCGCAATCCATCGCGAGCGAGGTGCAGGTGCCGATCCCGAGCGGGGGCACGGTGCCGCTCGGCGAGGTGGCCAAGGTCCAGTTGAACCGGGGGCCGACCCAGATCCGGACGGAGAATGGGCAGCTCGCGGTCTTCATCTACGTCGACGTCACGGGGCGCGACCTCGGAGGCTACGTCGCCGAGGCGAGGACGGCGGTCGCCAACGAAGTGGCGCTGCCGCAGGGCACGCTCATCCAGTGGAGCGGCCAAGTCGAATACCTCGACCGGGCGACGGCCCGGCTTAGGATCGTGGTCCCCCTGACGCTCCTGATCGTGTTCCTGCTGCTCTACCTGAACTTCCGGCGGCTGACCGAGACGCTCATCGTGATGCTGTCGTTGCCCTTCGCACTGGTCGGCGGCGTCTGGCTGATGTGGTGGATGGGCTTCAACATGTCGGTCGCGGTCGCGGTCGGCTTCATCGCCCTCGCCGGCGTCGCCGCCGAGACCGGTGTGATCATGCTGGTCTACCTCGACCACGCGCTGGCCGAGATCCGCGCCGAGTGCGACCAGGCGGGTCGGCTCCTATCGCGAGACGACCTGCGGCGGGCGATCATGGTCGGTGCCGTCGAGCGGGTTCGGCCGAAGATGATGACCGTGGTCGCCATCATGGCCGGCCTACTCCCGATCCTGTGGAGCACTGGCTCGGGATCGGAGGTCATGCAGCGGATCGCGGTCCCTATGATCGGTGGCATGGTCTCGTCGACGGTGCTCACCCTCGTCGTTATACCGGCCGTCTACGGCCTCGTGAAGGGTTGGAGCCTGCCCGGAGCCGAGATGCCGACCGAATCCGTCGAACACGCCAAATTGCCCCTGGCCGCGGAATGAGAACAGGAGACCGACCATGACAGAGACGACGAATACGTCGCGCCGTGCCGTGGTCCTGGGCCTGGCGGCATCTGTCGCCTTCGGGCGCCATGCCCTGGCGCAAGGGCTGCCCACGGTTGCCGTGACCAAGGACCCCATCTGCGGTTGCTGCGAGAAGTGGGTCGCCCACCTGCGGGAGAGCGGCTTCTCGGTGACGGTGACCGTGGGTCCCGTGAACCCCCTCAAGGTCCGCCTCGGGCTCCCGCGGGACCTCGCCTCCTGCCACACCGCCCAGGTCGGCGGCTACGTCGTCGAGGGTCACGTCCCGGCAGGGGCGATCAAACGCCTGTTGGCGGAAAGGCCCCAGGGCACCGGGTTGGCAGTTCCGGGGATGCCCGCCGGCTCGCCCGGCATGGAGGTCGAGGGCATGGAGCCCGACGCCTACGACGTCGTCCTGTTCGGGCCGGCTGGACGAAGCACCTTCGCGCGATATAGGGGCGGCATCGCACTCTGAGACGTGCCCGAATCCATCATCGGTGGACGACCCGCCATTCCACTCGGCAAGGCCGATCCGCCTTGCCGCTCGAAACCGGCGATACCCATTGGCTCAGCGCATGGTCGGCGTGGAAGGCTCGTCCTCTTCCACGACAAGCTTCGGCACCTGAGGAAACACGACGCCGTCGTATACATCCCTCATGCGGAGGCTGACGCCGACGTTCGGTAGGTCGACTTCCGCGTCGAGGCCCTCGACGGTTCGGTGCGACCAAGAGCCATCCGACGCCCGGGACCACAGCTTGGCCAACGCTTGGTTGGGTTCCACAAGCAGGATGTACTCCATGCCGGTCACCGCCTTGTACTCATCGAGTTTTTCGAAGGCATCGAAATCGCGAGTGCTGGGTGACAGCACTTCCACGACGAGCCTCGGCCCGGCCGCGAGGGTCGAGTTAGGCCTGCGGTTCCCGCAATCGAGCCCGACGTCCGGTCGCCTGATCTGATCGGGTCCCGTTTCGACGGCACCGTCGCCGGTGAACGGGCGGCACCCGGTCCCTCGGGTCTGGCTCTTCAACTCGCTGACGATGTTGACGACGATGTCGTCGTGCACGTTCCTGGCGCCGGCCATCATCTGCGGTCGGCCGCACACCAACTCGTAGAGATGCGGTTGGGTCTCCTGCCAATCGAAGAATTCCTCGATTGTCAGGTGGCGATGGGCAGGCTCAGCCATTTCGATAGCCTCGTGAGATGACCGCAGGATACACCTGGAGGGCGCCACCCCGCAAACGTGGCCCCCACCCTTCATCGTGGACGCGTGGTGGCCCGAGCTCCAGCGCTCCGGGCGATAAGGCGACCTGATCTCGGACCTGCATCTCTGGCGCCTCGGCCCCGGTCCCGTCGGTGCCATCGTCTCCGTGGTGACCGCCCAGGACCGGAATCCCGACTTCCATCGTCGCCTGCTCGGTGGTGTCGGCAACCTCTCGCACCTGACGGTCGAGGTCCGCGACGAGGTCCATCCGTAATCGCCGGGCATGCCCTTGACCTTCCCACTATGGGAAGCCCCATTTCGACATGACGCCACCCCACGGGAGAGCCGTCATGTTCCAGATCAAGGTTGCCAGGATGAACTGCGGCGGTTGCGCCAAGTCGGTCACCCGCGCGATCCAAGCCGTAGACACCGGTGCCACTGTCGCGGTCGACCTCGCCGGCGGGACGGTCGCGATCACCAGCCATGCCGGAACGCCGGCCGGGCGCTTCGTCGACGCCGTTCGTGCCGCCGGCTACGGAGCGGACGCACTGTCCCTCGCGGGATAGACCGCCGGAAACCTGCAACCCATGGCCCGGTCCGAGGATTGCTTTCGTCGATCCGGGCGTTTCTCGCGTCTCGAATTTGGTGTACCCAAGTCTCATGAACCTCGACCGGCAACTTGCGCGCCTGATGGCGGCGATGATCGTGATGATCATCGCCTACGTCTCGCCGTCTGCCGTGCAGGCCCATGAGGGCCATGCCCACCATGGTCACCATCAAGCGGCCGTGGCCGAGGTCGCGACTGTGCCGCCGGTCGTCCATTCGGTGTCGGCACCGGTGGCGTTGACGAGGGTCCCGTCGGCAATCATGCCGGCGGCCGCACCCGAGACCCTCGCGGCTTCCGCCGTCGTCGGATCGATCCAATCCGACGAGCAAGGCAAGGGATGCTGCTCCGGCCCGTGCAAGGGAACCTGCTGCGGGACGATGTCCTGCTGCGCTTCCGCCATGCTGACAGGCCCCGTTTCCCTGCCGACGCCGGCTTTCGCGCGCGTCGTCCTGGTTCCGTACGACGTCGCTGGTCTTCCCGGCGTCGGTCCCGAGGCTCTGCCCAGGCCCCCCCGAACCCTCGCGTAACGAACGGCGCGCCCGAGGCGCGCAACGGTCGGATTCCGTCTGCCTGTCCAGACGCGCGTCCGATGTTCGAACGTGAGGAAGTCCCACAATGTCGTCTCGATTTGCCGCCGCCCTCGGCGCGGTGGCGCTGGCTGCCGCCGTGTTGGCGGGGTCCGCCCATGCCCATGACGGGCATGACCATGGCGCAGCCCCGCCGCCCGTCTCCAAATCCATCGCCCCACGGGGCGAGGCCGCCTCGGAGGCGCTCGAACTGACCGCCATCCCGCGGGACGGGACGGTCGCGTTCTATCTCGACCGCTTCCGCACGAACGAACCCGTCAAGGGCGCAGTCGTAGAGGTCGAGACGCCTGAAGGTCCGAGGACCGCGACGGAGACGGAAGAGGCCGCCTACGTCCTGAACGCGCCCTGGATGACCAAGCCGGGCCCGCACGACCTCCTCGTGACCGTGACGGCCGGCGCCGTGGTCGACGTCCTGACCGTCTCCGTGACGGTTCCCGACACGAAGGCTCCGGCTCCGACGGCTTCCTCAGCTACGCCGTCCGCGATGGCGAGGGCATCCGACCTGGTCACCGAACTGAAGACCCGCGGCGTCGCCAGGGACCCGGTCCTGATGCTGGCCTCGGGAGGGGCGTTCCTGCTCGGGATGCTCCTGACTGTGGCGATGCGCGGCCGGCGCCGAGTGCCCGCCGTCGTCCTGACCGCCGTGTTGGTCACGCTGGTGCTGGGCGGGGCCGCCTTCGCCCATGGCGACGAGGACCATGGAGCACCCGTCCAGGGCTCCGCCCTGATCGAGCCGGCGCAACCGGCGTCGGACCT
This sequence comes from Methylobacterium haplocladii, assembly GCF_007992175.1. Lineage (GTDB taxonomy): Bacteria > Pseudomonadota > Alphaproteobacteria > Rhizobiales > Beijerinckiaceae > Methylobacterium > Methylobacterium haplocladii. The sequence continues at coordinate 44,269 of NZ_BJZT01000044.1, forward strand.
CGCGCAGAGGCTTCCCGATGGCTCGGTGTTCGTGCCCAAGCCCACGCAGCGCCTGCTGGTCTTGCGAACGACGATGACCGAGAAGGCGACCTTCCATCGGACGGTCGAGCTGCCGGGTCGGGTCATCCCGGACCCGAACGCCAGCGGCGTCGTCCAGTCCTCGGTCGGCGGCCGCCTCTCGCCGCCGCCGTCCGGCCTGTTCCCGCGCCTCGGCACCCGGGTGCGCAAGGGCGACGTGCTCGCCTTCGTCACGCCCCCCGTCCAGGCCGTGGACGTCTCCGACATGCGCCAGACCCAGGGCGACCTCGATCAGCAGACCTCCATCGTCGAGCGTCGGGTCGACCGCTTCCGCAAGCTCGCCGTCACCGGTGCCGTCGCCCAGACCCAGCTCGACGACGCGCTCGCCGAGCTCAAGGGCCTCCAGGACCGCCGCGCCTCCCTCGACAGGATCCGGCAACAGCCGGAACCCCTGTCGGCGCCCGTCGACGGCGTGATCGCGCAGGCCTCGGCCGTGGCCGGGCAGATGGCCTCGCCGGGGGCGATGGTCTTCCAGATCGTCGACCCGACCCGCCTCTGGGTCGAGGCCCTGAGCTTCGACGCCCTGACCCCGGCCGGGAACGCGACGGCCCGCTTCGCCGATGGGCGCACCCTGTCCCTCGTGTATCAGGGGGCCGGCCTCGCCGACCGCAACCAAGCCATCCCGGTCCAGTTCGCGGTGAAGGGCGACACCTCCGGCCTGCGCGTCGGGCAGTTCCTCACCGTGCTCGCCGGCACCGACGCCGAGCAGTCGGGCCTCGCCCTGCCGCGCGCCGCCGTGGTCCGGTCCGGCAACGGGCAGGCCATCGTCTACGAGCACGTCGCCGCCGAACGCTTCGAGCCCCGTCAGGTCCGGGTCGAGCCCCTCGACGGCGCGAACGTGCTCGTCGCCGAGGGGGTCGGCGCGGGAAGGCGCATCGTCACCGAGGGCGCCGAGCTCCTCGATCAGGTCCGGTGAGGGGGTACGCCCATGTTCAACGTCCTCGTCACGCAGTCCCTGCGCAACCGGCTCATCGTCCTCGCGGTCGCCGCCGTCTTGGTCCTGTACGGGGCCTTCACGGCGACCAGGCTTCCGGTCGACGTCTTTCCCGACCTCAACAAACCGACGGTCACCATCATGACCGAGGCGGAGGGATACGCCCCGCCGGAGGTCGAGCAACTCGTCACCTACCCCATCGAGACCCGCATGAACGGGCTGCCGGGCGTGAGCCGGGTCCGGTCGGTCTCGGGCGTCGGCCTATCGATCGTCTACGTCGAGTTCGACTGGGGCACCGACATCTATCGGAACCGGCAGCAGATCGCCGAACGCCTGACCCTGGTCCGTGACCAGCTTCCGCCGAACGTCACCCCCCAGATGGGTCCGATCTCGTCGATCATGGGCCAGATCCTGCTGGTGGCGGTCACCAGCGACACGGCCTCTCCGATGGAGATCCGCGAGGCGGCCGACTTCGTCCTGCGGCCCCGCCTGCTCACCATCCCCGGCGTCGCCCAGGTCATCCCCATCGGTGGCGAGGTGCGCCAGTTCCGGGTCAGCCCCAACGTCGCGGCGATGCGCGCCCTCGGCGTGACCAACGCCCAGATGGAAGGGTCGCTTGCCCAGTTCGGCACCAACGCCGGCGGCGGCTTCACCGACCAGTACGCCCGCGAGTACCTGATCAGGAACATCGGCCGGACCATGAGCCTCGACGACCTGCGCAGCGTCGTGGTCGCCAACGTCGGCGACGCGCCGGTCTACCTTCGCCAGGTCGCCGATGTGTCCTTCGCTCCGAAGGTGAAGCGCGGCGACGGCGGCTACATGGGCAAGCCCGCCGTCATCGTCTCCGTCGAGAAGCAGCCGGACGTCGACACGGTCCAGCTCACCCGCGAGATCGAGACGGCCCTGAAGGAGGTCACGTCGACCCTGCCGAACGGGATCAAGGCCGACCAGGTCCTCTTTCGCCAGGCCAACTTCATCGAGACCTCCATCTCGAACGTCGAGCGCGTGCTAATGGAGGCCATCGTGGTGGTGGCCATCGTCCTGTTCGCGTTCCTCCTAAACGTGCGCACCACGGTCATCTCGTTGACCGCCATCCCGGTCTCGATCCTCGCCACCGCGGTCGCCTTCCACTTCGCCGGGCTGTCGATCAACACGATGACCCTCGGCGGTCTCGCCATCGCCATCGGAGAGCTCGTCGACGACGCGGTCGTCGACGTCGAGAACATCTTCCGGCGGCTCGGCGAGAACCGGGCGGCCGGCTCGCCGAGATCCACCTTCGACGTGGTGGTGGCGGCGTCGTCCGAGGTGCGCTCCGGCATCGTCTACGCGACGATGATCATCGTGCTGGTATTCGTGCCGCTGTTCGCCCTGTCGGGCATCGAGGGACGGCTCTTCGCGCCCCTGGGGCAAGCCTACATCATCTCGATCCTGGCGAGCCTCCTGGTGTCGGTGACCCTTACGCCGGTGCTGGCCTACTACCTGCTGCCCGGCCTCAGGAACCTGTCCGAGCACGACAGCGCCCTGCTGCGCTGGCTCAAGCGCGGCAACGCCCGGCTGCTCGGCGTCGCCTTCCGGCACCAGCGGGTGCTGGTCGCCACCGTCGCCGTCGCCGTGGTCGCGGCCGGCATCGCGGCCTGGAACCTGCCGCGGGCCTTCCTACCGCCGTTCAACGAGGGTTCGTTCACCGTCAACACGACCTTCAACCCCGGCATCTCGCTCTCCGAGAGCAACCGGGTCGGCCTCATCGCCGAGAAGCTGCTCCTCCAGATCCCCGAGGTCGCTTCGGTCGGGCGCCGCACCGGCCGGGCCGAGCTCGACGAGCACGCCGAGGGCGTCCACTCCTCGGAGATCGAGGTCGCGCTCAAGGGGACCGGCCGCGGCAAAGACGCGGTGGTCGCCGACATCCGCCAACGCCTCTCGGCGCTGCCGCTCTCGGTCAACGTCGGCCAGCCGATCTCGCATCGCCTCGACCACATGCTGTCCGGGGTCCGGGCCGAGCTCGCGCTGAAGATCTTCGGTGAGGACCTCGACGCGCTGCGGACCGTGGCCAACGATCTGCGGGATCGGATGGCCAAGATCCCCGGTCTCGCCGACCTCCAGGTCGAGAAGCAGGTCCGCATCCCGCAACTGGAGATCCGGGTCGACTACACACGGGCCGCCCTCTACGGGGTCCAGCCCTCGGCCGTGATCGAGCAGCTCAGTCGCCTCTCGAACGGTCGCGTCGTCTCGACCGTGGCCGACGGCTACAAGCGCTTCGACGTCGTCCTGCGGCTGCCCGAGCGCCAGCGCACGACGCAAGGGCTCAAGGACCTGCTGATCGAGACGCCCTCGGGTTGGGTGCCGGCGCGCCAGGTGGCCGATATCCGCGAGACCGACGGTCCGAACCAGATCCTGCGCGAGAACAGCCGGCGCCGGCTCGTCGTGCAGGCCAACACCAACGGCCAAAGCGACATGGCCACCATCGTGGCGGCCATCCGCAAGGAGGTGTCGGACGCCAAGCTCCCGCCGGGCTTCTTCGCCAGCCTAGAGGGGACCTTCCAGGCGCAGGAGGAGGCGAGCCGGACCATCGCGGCCCTGTCCGGGCTCTCGCTCGCCCTGGTCTTCGCCATCCTCTACAGCCGCTACCGCTCGGCCGTGCTGGCGCTCATCATCATGGGCAACGTGCCGCTCGCCCTGATCGGCAGCGTCCTCGCCTTGTGGCTGGTGGGGCAGCCGCTGTCGGTGGCTTCGATGATCGGCTTCATCACGCTGACCGGCATCAGCGCGCGCAACGGCATCCTCAAGATCAGCCACTACCTGAACCTGTCGCTGCACGATGGGCTCCCGTTCGGTCGCGACCTCGTCGTGCGCGGCAGCCTGGAGCGGCTGACCCCGGTGCTGATGACGGCGCTCTCGGCCGGCGTCGCCCTGGTGCCGCTGCTGATCGACGCCGCCACCCCCGGCAAGGAGATCCTGCACCCGGTCGCGGTGACGATCTTCGGCGGGCTCATCAGCGCCACCCTCCTCGACACGGTCCTGACCCCGGTCCTGTTCCTGCGGTTCGGTAGGGCTCCGCTGGATCGCCTACGCGCCGCACAGGGCGAAACCCCCGACGCCCCTCGTCCCGACGGCGCCAAGCCGCGTCCGGTCGAGGCGTTCTGAACCCACCCCCGAAAACGGAGAAAACCGATGATTCCCTGGAGAATGGCCTTGGCGGCGAGCGCGCTGCTCGCGTTTCCCGTCTGCGCCCATGAGGCCGACGGCAGCAACGGCGGCCGGGTCACGGACGCCGGCAAGTTCCATGTCGAGCTCGTCACCAAGGATAGGACCGTCGACGTCTACGTCCTCGACGGCGACGAGAAGCCCGTCCCGGCCACCGGCTTCAAGGGCACCGCGATCCTGGTGGTCGACGGCAAGCCCGCCCGAGTCGCCCTGGCCCCGGCCGACGGCGTTCGCCTGACCGGCACCTCCGAGGTTCCGCTCACCCCCAAGCCAAAGGGCGCGGTGCAGCTGACGGCCCCCGACGGCTCCACCGCCAGCGGCAAGTTCGACTGAGCGGCTCGGTCCCAAACCTTGCAAACAGAAGGAACACCATCATGAGAAATCCGAAGTTCGTTCTCGCCGCGCTCCTGTCCCTCAGCCTGGCCGGGTCCGCCCTCGCGCAGGGCATGAAGGACCACGGCGCGATGTCCGGCAAGGAAATGGGGTCGATGGGCTCGATGAAGCCCGACCCGAAGGACGACGCCTCGACCAAGGATTTCAAGGCCGCCGACATGGCGATGATGAAGAACATGGACGTCGCCTACACCGGCAACCCGGACGTCGACTTCCGCCTGCACATGATCCCGCACCACAAGGGCGCGGTCGACATGGCCAACGTCGCGCTGAAGCACGCCAAGGACCCCGCCACGAAGCAGATGGCCCAGAAGATCATCGACGATCAGGAGAGGGAGATCGGCGAGATGGAGGCTTGGCTGAAGAAGAACGCGAAGTAGGGCGCCCGGTGCATGGGCCGGAGGGCGGCACCGGGCCGGCCTCCAGCCCCGCGATGATAGGGCAGTCCGGGCGTTCGTCGCCGTCGCAGGAGAGGGCAAGGCCGCGCAGGACGCCCGCCATCTCCTGAAGATGGCGGGCCTTTCCTTCGAGTTCTCCGATGTGGCTCAGGGCGAGGGCCTTCACCTCGGCGCTGCTGCGGCCGGGGTCGCCCCAAAGGCCCAGGAGCACCCGGATCCGTTCCAGGGGAAAGCCGAGGTCCCGTGCCCGCCGGACGAAGCCGAGCCGGTGCACGTCCTGCGGGCCGTAATCGCGGTAGCCGCTGTTCCGGCGGTCGGCACGGGGCACCAAGCCGATGCTCTCGTAGTGTCGGATCATCTTGGCCGAGACGCCCGACGCCTCCGCGGCCTGCCCGATGTTCATGGCAATCCCCATGGTTGACCTTCCCATGATGGGAAGCCGCAAGCCGATAGGCAATACGAACCGTCAGGAACCCGACATGGCCAACGACCCCGTCCCGAAAGTCCAAGCCCATACCCACGACCACGGAGGGCATGGCCTTCCTACCGGTCACGACCATGTGGGACATGGACACGGTCACGACGTCCAGGCCGACCATGGCGTCAAGATTGCCAAGGACCCGGTCTGCGGGATGGCGGTCGACCCCCAGACGGCAAAGCACCGCTCCGAGCACGAGGGTCATCCCTTCTATTTCTGCTCGAACGGCTGCCGGACGAAGTTCGAGGCGGATCCGGCACGCTACCTCGATCCGCCAGCCGCCGCGGCGAAGGCCGACCCCGTACCCGAGGGCGCCATCTACACCTGCCCGATGCACCCCCAGATCCGCCAGGTCGGGCCAGGCTCATGCCCGATCTGCGGCATGGGCCTGGAGCCGGAGACCGTGAGCGCCGACGACGGCCCGAGCGAGGAAGCCGTCGACATGACCCGGCGGTTCTGGGTCGGGCTCGTTCTGACGCTGCCGGTGTTCATCCTGGAGATGGGCGGCCATCTCACCGACCTGATGGAACGGGTCGGGCAGCAGAACTCCAACTGGATCCAGTTCGTCCTGGCCACGCCCGTGGTGCTCTGGGCCGGCTGGCCGTTCTTTGTGCGCGGATACCAGTCGGTGGTCCTGCGCTCGCTGAACATGTTCACGCTGATCGCCCTCGGCACGGGAGCGTCCTGGGTCTACTCCGTGGTTGCCACCCTGGCGCCCGGACTGTTCCCGGAGGCCCTGCGAGGCCATGGCGGCGCCGTGCCCACCTATTTCGAGGCCGCGGCCGTCATCACGGTGCTCGTCCTTCTTGGGCAGGTCCTCGAACTGCGGGCCCGCGAGAGCACCGGCGGCGCACTCCGCGCGCTCCTCGATCTGGCACCGAAGACCGCACGCCGGCTTCACGACGACGGGACCGACGACGAGGTCCGGCTCGAAGACATCGCGGTCGGCGACCGCCTGCGCGTGCGTCCCGGCGAGAAGATGCCGGTCGACGGTACCGTGATCGAGGGCCGGAGCTCGGTGGACGAGTCCCTCGTCACGGGAGAATCGATGCCGGTCACGAAGGAGGCCGGAGCGACCGTCGTCGGCGGCAGCATCAACCAATCCGGCTCACTCGTCATCGAGGCCCGCAAGATCGGGCGCGACACCATGCTGGCCCGCATCGTCCAGATGGTGGCCGAGGCCCAGCGCAGCCGAGCCCCGATCCAGCGCCTCGCCGACCAGGTCGCGGGCTGGTTCGTCCCCGTCGTCGTCGGTGTCGCGGTCCTTGCCTTCACGGCCTGGATGGCCATCGGGCCGGAGCCCCGGTTCACCTACGCGCTCGTGGCCGCCGTCGCGGTCCTCATCATCGCCTGTCCTTGCGCCCTGGGCCTGGCGACGCCGATGTCGATCATGGTCGGCGTCGGTCGCGGCGCCGGGGTCGGCGTCCTGATCAAGAGCGCCGAGGCGCTGGAGCGGATGGAGAAGGTCACGACCCTGGTCGTCGACAAGACGGGCACCCTGACCGAGGGCAAGCCGACGGTGACCCGCATCGTCCCGGCGGACGGGTTTTCGGAGGAGGAGATCCTGCGGCTGTCGGCCGCCGTCGAGCGGTCGAGCGAGCATCCGCTGGCGGTCGCCATCGTCGCGGCCTCCCAGAAGCGCGCGATCACGGTTCCCGAGGTCTCGGGGTTCGATTCTCCCACCGGCAAGGGCGCCCTCGGCACCGTCGAGGGACGGCGCGTCCTTCTCGGCAACACAAAATTCCTCGCCGGGGAGAACGTCGCGACCGGGGATTTGAACGCCGTCGCAGAGGAGCTGCGCAGGGACGGAGCCACCGCGATCTTCTCTGCCGTCGACGGGCGGCTCGCCGGCGTCATCGCCATCGCCGACCCGGTCAAGGCGACGACGGCCGAGGCCCTGGCCGGTCTCAAGGAAGAGGGCATCCGCGTCGTCATGCTGACCGGCGACAATCGCACCACCGCCGAGGCCGTCGCCCGGCAGCTCGGGATCGACGAGGTCGAGGCGGACGTGCTGCCCGACCGGAAGGCGGCAGTGGTCGAGCGCCATAGGGCGTCCGGTCAGGTGGTCGCCATGGCAGGTGATGGGGTCAACGATGCTCCCGCCCTGGCCTCGGCGGATGTCGGCATCGCCATGGGGACCGGCACGGACGTCGCCATGGAGAGCGCCGGCATCACCCTGCTCAAGGGAGACCTGATGGGGATCGTGCGGGCCCGTCGGTTGTCGCGCGCCGTCATGGGCAACATCCGGCAGAACCTGGTCTTCGCCTTCGCCTACAACGCCGCCGGCATCCCGCTCGCGGCGGGGGTGCTGTATCCTACCTTCGGCCTGCTGCTGTCGCCCGTGATCGCGGCGGCGGCAATGTCCCTGTCCTCCGTCAGCGTCATCGGCAACGCTCTTCGGCTGCGCTCTGTCCACCTTTGAAAGAAGGGACGCGGCTCAAGATCATCGCGCCATGACTCTGGAGGGGCAGGCTTCGGCGGCGGTCGTCATGACGAAAGTCGGATGGTCCGGCCGAGGTCCAGCTCTCGCCTCCGTGATCACGGTCGGCTGTTCGGACCGTCTGATCCTCAGATCAATGTACCGATCCAATAGAGGAGCAGCACGGCCGAGGGTATCAGCAACACGGCCATCAGGAACGACCGCGCGGCGGCCTTGCGGACATGCGGTCTGACGCCGCGTCGACCGCCTCCACCGGCGCCCCAGACCGCGTTTCGCCGAGCGAGCTTCTTGCCGGTCATCGATTTGATACCGCGATGCGCAACCCAGCCGTTCCATGCCATGGAGCCCTGCCGGCGCCACCCGTCATTTTCTGGTTTCTCTCGGCCGCTCCGTTGGACCACCTTCCACGGAGGCCGCCGCGGCGTCTTCGCGGAGGCCGGAGATAGCCGCGTAGAGGGTCCGGACGAGCGCGGCGACCTGACTTGCCGGAAGGGCGTTGTTGGCCACGTAGACCTGCGCGATCCTGGTCGCGAGCCGGATGTTGTTGTCCTTCGACATGACGGCGTTCACTTCGGTGCATCTGAGGATGGATAGGGATGTCCCATGCCGAGGGACGGACCGGCCCGTGCAAGAGCGGGGTCTCTCAGCAGATCGGTCAGGTGGTTTTCGACGGGGTGGCCGGTGGCGTCGCGGTGGCTTGCCGAGCACGCAGCCAAGTCCGGGCCCGACGCGGACATCACCAGTTCGAGGGTTCCGTCCGCCATCGGGCGCGTTGCCAGAAACGCCCGTCCCGACGGCCACTCCAGCGAGCCGGGGACTGGGCCTGGGCGCGGGTCGCCATAGCGCCGCACGCCCTCTCGCCGGACCGCCTCCCAGGCGGACGCGGAGGCCGCCGCCCCGAGCGGACGCCCCACCCAGACCACCTGTTGCAGGCCCTGCTCGCGGCAGACGACCAGGACGACCTCGACGGTACCCGGCCCCGCGGCCAACGGCCGGTCGTGGAAGTAGTAGAGACCCGTCAGGTTGGCTTCGCGGTCGACCATCGAAGGCCGGTCGACACGCTCGACCGGTCCCCAAGCCAAGCCGAAGGGAGCGGCGGCGACGATCGGGTCCTCCGCGGTCGCCATCGTGGTCGATGCCGCCAGCGCGATGAGGAACGGCCACCGTCGCGGCATCGCGTTACTCCGCCGCCTTCAGGCGCGCCGGCGCGATTTCGGGCGGTCGCTGGGCCACCTTGGGGACGGCGACCCTGCCGAAGCGGGCGTAGAGCGCCGGCAGGACCACCAGGGTCAGTAGGGTGGCGCTGATCAGGCCGCCGATGACCACGGTTGCCAGCGGCCGCTGGATCTCCGCACCGGTCTCCGTGGCGATGGCCATCGGCACGAAGCCGAGGGAGGCGACGAGCGCCGTCATGGCGACCGGCCGCAGCCGGGTCATGGCTCCCTCCAGGATGGCCTCGCGCTTCGGGCGGCCTTCGGCCACCAACTGCTTGATGAAGGTCAACATGACGAGGCCGTTCAGCACCGCCACGCCCGAGAGCGCGATGAAGCCGACCGCGGCCGGCACCGAGACCGGCATCCCGCGCAGCCACAGGGCCACGATGCCGCCGGTCAGCGCCAGTGGCACCGCGCTGAACACGAGCAACGCGTCGCGGGGGCTGCCCAGCGCCGAATAGAGCAGCAGGAAGATCAGGAAGAAGCAGACCGGCACCACGACCATGAGCCGCCGCTTCGCCGAGGCGAGGTTCTCGAATTGCCCGCCCCAGGTCACGTAGTAGCCCGGCGGTAGCTGCACCGAGGGTCCGACCTTCGCCTGCGCCTCCGCGACGAGCGAGCCGATGTCGCGGCCGCGGACGTTGGCGGTGACGACGACCCGGCGCTTGCCGTTCTCGCGGCTGATCTGGTTCGGCCCCTCGGTCACCGAGAAGGAGGCGACCTGCTTCAGCAGCACCGAGGCCGCCCGGCCGCCCGGCCCGGGGGGCAGCGGTACGGGGATGTTCTCCAGCGCCTCGCGGTCCTCGCGGACCTTGTCGGTCAGACGGACGACGATCGGGAAGCGGCGGTCGCCCTCGAACACCACGCCCGCGTCCTTGCCGCCGATGGCCGCGCCCACGACGTCCTGGATGGCCCCCGTGCTGAGCCCGTAGCGGGCGGCCTCGGCCTTGTTGATCTTGATCTCCAGGAAGGGCAGCCCGGCGGTCTGTTCGACCTTGACGTCCTCGGCGCCGTCGATGCCGCGCAACGTCGTGGCGACCTGGTTGGCCGCCTTCAGCATCGGCTCGAACTCCTCGCCGAACACCTTCACGGCGAGGTCGCCACGGGTACCTGCAAGCAGCTCGTTGAAGCGCAGCTGGATCGGCTGGGAGAATTCGTAGACGTTTCCGGCCAGCTGCCCGACCGCCTTCTCGATCCGCTCCTGGAGCTCGGCCTTGGAGAGCTCGGGTTCGGGCCATTCCTCCTGCGGCTTGAGGATGACGAAGGTGTCCGACGAGTTCGGCGGCATCGGATCGGAGGCGACCTCCGCCGTGCCCGTCTTGGAAAAGACGTAGGCGACCTGCGGAAACTTCGAGATCGCCTGCTCGACCTTGAGCTGCATCGCCTGCGACTGTGTCAGCGACGTCGAGGGAATGCGCGTGGCGTTCAACGCGATGCTCTTCTCGTCGAGCTGCGGGATGAATTCGGTCCCGAGCCGGGTGAACAGGATTCCGGCGCCGACGAGGAGAATCAGTGCCCCGCCGACGAAGGCGAACGGCGCCCGCATGGCCGCTCCGAGGACCGGACGGTAGACAGCCTTCAGCGTCCGGATGATGAGGTTGTCCTTCTCCGTGACCTTCCCGGTGATGACGATGGCGATCAGCGCCGGCACGAAGGTCAGCGAAAGCACGAAGGCCGACACGAGCGCGATGATGACGGTGAGCGCCATCGGCTCGAACATCTTCCCTTCGACGCCCGTGAAGGTCAGGAGCGGCACGTAGACGAGGATGATGATCGCCTGTCCGTAGAGCGAAGGCTTGATCATCTCCTCGGCCGAGGCCCTGACCGTCTGCAGGCGTTCCTCGGTGTCGAGGGGGCGTCCGAGTTCGTGCTGTCGTTCGGCCAAGTGGCGTAGTGCGTTCTCGGTGATGATGACCGCCCCGTCGACGATCAGGCCGAAGTCCAGCGCCCCGAGGCTCATCAGGTTCGCCGAGATCTTCGCCTCGACCATGCCGGCCATGGTCATCAGCATGGCGACCGGGATGACGAGCGCGGTGATGATGGCGGCCCGGATATTTCCGAGCAGCAGGAACAGGATGACGATGACGAGGGCCGCGCCCTCGGACAGGTTCTTGGCCACCGTCCTGATGGTCGCCTCGACGAGGCGGGTCCGGTCGAGCACGGTCTGCACCTCGACGCCGGGAGGCAGGGCCTTCCGGATCTGCTCCATGCGCGCGTCGACGGCGGCGGCGACCGTTCGGCTGTTCTCGCCGATCAACATCAGGGCCGTGCCGATCACGACCTCCTGCCCGTCCTCGCTGCCGGAGCCGGTGCGGAGGTCGCGCCCGATCCGGACCTCGGCGATGTCCTTGATCCTGACCGGCACCCCGCCGCGGGTGGCGACGACGACGGTCTCGATGTCGTCCATGCCCTCCAGGCGGCCGGCGGCGCGCACGACGTAGCCCTCGCCGTTGTCCTCCAGGTAGCGGGCGCCCTGGTTGGCGTTGTTCGTCTCCAGCGCCCGGGCGACGTCGGCGAAGGAGAGGTCGAGCGCGGCGAGCTTCGTCGGGTCCGGCTGGACGTGGTACTGCTTTTCGAAGCCGCCGATGCCGTCGACGCCGGCGACCCCTGGCACGGTCTTGATCTGGGGACGGATGATCCAGTCCTGTACGGTGCGCAGGTAGGCGGTCTGTTCCAGCGCGTTGCCGAGCCGCTGCCCCTCCGGGGTCAGGTAGCTGCCGTCCGGTTGCCAACCCGGCTTGCCGATCCCCGAGACCTTGCGCTCCCCGGGTTTCGCGTAGTGGATCGACCACATGTAGATCTCGCCGAGACCCGTGGAGATCGGACCCATGCTGGGCTCGGCGCCCGGGGGCAGGTCCTGTTTGACCTGGGCCAGACGCTCGGCGACCTGCTGGCGGGCGAAGTAGACGTCGAGCTTTTCCGCGAAGACCGCCGTGACCTGCGAGAATCCGTTCCGCGAAAGCGAGCGCGTGTAGTCCAGTCCCTTGATGCCGGCGAGCGCCGTCTCGACCGGGTAGGTGACCTGCTTCTCGATATCGACCGGCGAGAGCGACGGCGCGGTCGTGTTGATCTGCACCTGGTTGTTGGTGATGTCGGGCACGGCGTCGATGGGCAGCATCGTCACCGCGTAGCCGCCGAAGGCGGCGGCGAGCAGGGACAGCAGCAGGACGAGCCAGCGCTGGTTCACGGAGAAATCGAGGATGCGGGCGATCATGTCCGGCCCTCAGTGGTCGTGATCGGCTTCGCTCTTTCCGAGCTCGGCCTTGAGAAGGAAGGTGTTTTCGACCGCGAACTCTTCGCCGGCCTTCAGGCCCGAGACGACCTCGAAGGCGTCGTCGTCGGAGCGTCCGAGCTCGACCTCGCGCTTCTCGAAGCCTTCTTCGGTGCGCACGAAGACGACGCGCTTTCCCTCGACCGTCTGCAGGGCCGATTTCACCACGCGCACCGGGACCTGGTCGGTGGCGATCTCGACCTCGGCGGTGACATAGGTGCCGGGCCGCCAGGCCATGCCCTTGTTCGGCAGAGCGACGACGACCCTGGCGGCGCGGGTGTCGGCGTTCAGGAGCGGGCTGACGAAGATCACCTTGCCCCGTTCGTGGCGTTCGGCGCCCTCCTGGCTCGGCGTGACGGTGACGTTCGCGCCTTCCCTGACCTTCGCGAGTTCGGAGGTCGGCACCGAGAGCTCGATCCAGACGGTGGAGAGGTCGGCGACGGTGTAGACGTCGGACGGGTCGCCCTCCTTGCCCACCGCCGTGCCGACGTCGACCTTTCGCTCGACGATCCGCCCGGAGAGCGGGGCGCGCAGCTCGTATTGGCGAAGGGTCGAGGTGTTCGGGGTGGTCTCGTCCTGCTTGGCAAGCTTCGCCACCTCCGCAGCGTTCAGCCCGAGCGCCGAGAGCTTCTGACGGGCGAGGTCCTGCCGCAGGGTCGCCTCCGAGTAGACGGCCTTCGCATTCAGGAAGGCCGACTCGGCGGAGATGCGCTTGTCCCAGAGCGACTGCTGACGGTCGAAGTTCGTCTTCTCCAGTTCGGCCTTCACGGAAGCGGTCAGGTACTCGCTCTTGGCGTCGGCGACCTCGCGGCTGTCGAGGACGGCGACGACGTCGCCCTTCTTGACGTCGTCGCCCAGGCGCTTGCGCATCTCGGCCACCGTGCCGACGACCCGGGCCGGCACTCGCGCGATCCGGTCGGTGTCCGGCGTGATCGTGCCGGGCACGAGGATGTGCCGGGAGAGCGTCCCACCCTCCGCCCTGGCGACCTTGATGTCCTGGTTCTCGATCTGCTCGGCGGTCATCTTGACGTGGCCTTCCTCGCCCTCCGCCTCGGAATGCTCATGCTCGCCATGGGCGTGCCCCTCCTTGGGCTTCGCGGCCGGTTTGGCGTGGTCGTGGCCGTCGTCCTCGGCATGCCCGGCACCACCGGCCGGGGCCTCGGCGGACCTCGCGGCGTCGGGACCGGCGGCGAACGTGAGCGCGGTCGGTGGAAGGCCGGCCGAGGCCAGGAGGCCCCTGACGAAATCGGAAACGGCGGGAACGGCGGCGCCCACCAGTACGCCGGCGGCTACCAGGAAGACGGTCAGGAATATGCGCATGGATGCCTGCTCGGGCTGCCCGGCCGCCGATAGCGGCATGTCGGGCATTCGCGGTCGATCACGTGGGAAGGCGACCCGGGCCGGCCGGCCACGGGTTTAGGACGCGCGCTTTCGCGGCGTCACCTCAGGCGCGTGGTGGCCGTGGCAGGCGGTCGGGAGAGATCGAGGAAACGGTCTCGGAGACCCGGGCGTAGGACGGACGCGTGGCGTCCTGCGGTGATGCCTGCTCGGAGACGGTCACACCCACGGCGATGTGGCAGCCGCAATGGACGTGGCAGGTCAGACCCGGGTCACCTGCCTGGTCCGTGCCGGATGCCGCGTTCGAGACCAAGGACAGCTCGGTCAGGTCATGGCCTTGGTGGCCCTGATGGAAGGCGAAGTCCTCGGCGATGCAGACGGTCGGCGTGGCGAGCGCCAGTGCCAGGACGAGCGCGAGCGAGCGGGCGGCGGTTGCCCACCATCCCGTCATCGCCCCGAAGGCCCTATGGCGTCGCGCCGAAAGCATCACGGTCCTTATGTGCGATTCAGGGGCTTCGTAACAAGCTGCGGTCGTATGGCGTGGTGAAGGCTTCCGTGGCCTGCGGATGCCTGAACGGCGGCTTCACCCCCTATTCAAACGCATCGGCACACTTTGGAGCGATATGCAGAGGGATCTCGATCCATGAAACGTCATCTTTCCGCCCTGGCGACGGCCGTCCTCGCTTTGACGCCCGTGGCTGCGTCGGCCCAATACTACGGCTACGAATCGCCTCATCATCATCACGAGGAGGTTCGCCGCTACCATCACGGCGATCACGACCACGTGGAGGTTCGTCGCCATCATCACGGTCACTGGGATGAGGACCGCCACGGCTTTGAACGCCACCATCATCACCACGACTTCGACGATTGAGAATGGCGCTGCCCGGTGGGTGCCCGCTCCGACGTGAGATCGGAGCGGGCGTATCCGCGGTGTGTGAGGGGGTGGATCACACCACGGATGACTGTCCTCGCCGGAAGCGACCTAAGCCAACGCGTAGCCGATGCCCGCGGCAAGGATTGCGAAGACCACGAGGAGGGGCAGCATCCGCATGGCACCGCCCCGGTCGTCCGCCCCCAGCTGAGGGGTGGCCTTACTTCTTGCCGGGCTTGTCGTGGCTGTGGCCATGGGCATGTCCGTCGTTCTCGGAGTGAACCGGCTTGCCGTCCGGACCCTTCTGCTGTGCCTCGCTCACCCGCGGGTCGTCCCGGTGAAGCGGCCCCCCAGACACGCCGCCGGTATTCGGGACCGCCCGCTCCGGGTTCGAGGCGTTCCCGTGTCCGTCGACCGCCAGGGCTGGGGTCGCGGTCAGCATCGCGGTGGCGAGAGCGGCGGCGAGGATGCGCTTCATGGGTCTGTCTCCTGTTCGGGGCGACCAAGTCGGCCGCGTCGAAGCCTGAGATAGACGAGCCCTTTGTCTCCGAATCGCCGGGATCGTGACGAAGTGTGTCAGCCCAGGCCACCCGCGCGGGGCAGCCGGATCTCCGCTCGCAGCCCGCCCTCCGGTCGGTTCGACAGGCCGAGGGCGCCGCCCTCCGCTTCGATGCCGCGTTTGGCGATGGTCAGGCCGAGACCGGTCCCACCGGTGTTGCGGTTGCGTGATCCCTCCAGCCGGGTGAAGGGCTTGAAAGCCCGCACGACGTCCTCCGGGGCGATGCCGGGGCCGTCATCGTCGATCTGAAGGATCAGCGTGGCCTCCTCGATGGTCAGGCCGATCCGGACCCGCGTCCCGTAGCGCACGCCGTTATCGACGAGGTTCTCCAACGCTCGCCGGATGGCGACGGGCCGCACGGTCGCCAGCGCCCGGCCCGGCCCGTCGTAGGTGACGTCCCGCCCGGAATCGGCCGAGGCGTCGGCGACACCCAACAGGACGCTCGCCACGTTGGTGACCTGCCGTGCCTCTGGATCGGCGTCCCCGCGCAGGTACGAAAGGGTCGCGTCGACCATGCCCTGCATGTCGTCGAGGTCGGCTGCCATGGCCCGCCGCTCCTGCGGGTCGTCGGCCCGGTCCAGCCGCAATCGGAGGCGTGCGATCGGCGTGCGCAGATCGTGCGAGACGGCTGCCAGGGCCTGGGTCCGTTCTGCGATGAGTTCGTGAATGCGCTCCTGCATGGCGTTGAGGGCCTGCCCGATACCCCGGGTCTCATCAGGGCCGACCTCGGGGACCGGCACGACGGTCCCGTGCCCGATCCGAGCGGTGGCGCGGGTGAGGTCGCGCAGCGGTCCTGCGATTTGGTGCGTCAAGACGACGGCGGCGGCCCCGACGAGGATCGCCATCGCCGTCGCAAGGTATGCCCAGGGCGCCTGACGCACCAAGCTCGGCGCATGTGCCGAGCGGAAGGTCAGCAGGCTTTTGTCCGGGAGGGTCACGACACCGCGGAGGTCAGGCTGGTGAAGGGGGTCGTCCTGCACCTCAAGGGTCAGGGCGAGGTCCGGACCGAGCACCGGTTCGAGGTCCAGGAGACGGACGCGAAGGTCCCGGAGCGCGGGATCGGACGGCGTGGCCGGACCGGTCGATCCCGGTGCCGTCCAACCAATCTCGAAGTGGTTCGAGGAAAGGGCCCTCGCCTCCGTTCCTCGCTCGTCAGGCGCCCGCCTCAGGATCGCCTCACGCGCCAGGACGAGTTGCCGGGCGACCTCGATGGCGAAGGCGTCGTCGGCGGCGGCCACGGCGGAATATCGGTAGAGCAGCAGAGCCCCGCCATGGACCAGGAGCACAGCCAGGAGCAGGACGGCGACGGTACGCCCCTCGAGGCTGCGTGCGAGACCTGACAGGCCCCTCATGAGCGCTCGACCTTGGCGGCCAGCATGTAGCCCGAGCCGCGAATGGTCCTGATGACGGGCATGGCGCCCTCCGGGGGTTCGAGCTTGCGCCGGAGACGGCTGACCAAGGTGTCGACGCTGCGGTCGGACGGTGCCGCGAGACGGCCGCGCCCCATCTCCAGGATCTGCTCGCGCCCGAGCACACGCCCCGGATGCTCCAGAAAGACGAGGAGCAGGTCGTACTCCGCCCCCGACAGGTCGACGACGGCTCCCTCGGGGTCGGCCAGGACGCGGCTGCGCAGGTCGAGCCGCCAGCCGGCGAAAGTCAGCGTCTCCGCCCTCGTCGCGGCCGTCGGCGTCGGTGCGATGACCGCCCGACGGAGCAGGGCACGGATGCGGGCGAGGAGTTCCGGACGCCCGAACGGCTTGGCGACGTAGTCGTCGGCCCCGAGCTCCAGGCCGAGCACCCGGTCCGCCTCCTCGTTGCGTGCGCTGAGCATGATGACCGGGAGGGTGCCCTTCGCCCGCAACGCCCTCAGCAGATCGAAACCGGATGGGCCCGGCAGCATGACGTCGAGCAGAACGAGATCGACCGCGGTATCCGAGAGGAGCGACCACATCTCGGCGCCGCTCCGGCAGGCAGAGACCCGGTAGCCGCTCTCACGCAGGATACGTGCGACGAGCACGCGCATGCCGTCGTCATCCTCGACGAGCAGGATATGGGCCGCTTCGGCGGCCGGCGGAACCTTCCCGGTTTTCGGAACCATCGATTCCTCCCGCTCAGGCGACGGCTTGGTCGAGCATGAGCAGGAGCAGGAAGCCTGCGAAGAACATCGCCGTCACCCAGGGGCGGTCCTCGATCTCGTGCGCCTCCACAAGGAGCTCCTCGGTGACGAGGTACAGCAGCGCGATCAGGCCGAAGGCGAGGAAGCCGGCCTGGACCGGCGCTGACAGGGTGGCGACGGGCCCGCCGAGCAGGGCTCCCAGCGGCAGCAGGACGACCAGGCCCGCAGTCAGGCCGACCACCTTTCCCTTGGACGTGCCCGAGCCGCCGAGCTCGTTCGCCACCGTCAGGCCGAGGAACAGCACCTCGATGGTCAGGGCGACGGTGAGCAGGATGCCGGCCTTGGCGCCGGCCGCGAAGGCGATGCCGAGGACGAGGCCGTCGACGAGGATGTCGATGCCGGTGACCGCCATCAGCCCGACGGGTCCCTTGGCCCGCTTGCCCAGGCTCTTCACGAGCAGCATCGCGGCGACGCCCAGCGCGCCGCCGACGAGCGTCGCAAGCGGCGAGCCGGCGTGCTTGAGGTCCGGCAGGATCTCCCCGGCCGCGGCCGCGAAGACGACGCCCGCGGCGAAGTGCTGGATCGCGCTGACCAGGACGGGTCCGGGCCGAAGGTTGACCGCGACGGCCGCGCCGACGATGGCGGCCGCGGCGGGGATCAGGGTGTAGGCCCATGCCTGCATGGTCGGCCTCAGACCACGTGGTCGGGAGCGAGGGCGCAGGCGGTGTCCGCGCTCGTCTCGACCTGGAGGGTGACATGCCCGATCCCGAACCCCTCCTTCAGTTCGCTCGCGGCCCGCATCAGGAAGTCGTCGCCGGGATGGCCGCCCGGGATGACGAGATGCGAGGTCAGAGCGGTTTCGGTGGTGCTCATCGGCCAGACGTGAAGGTCGTGGATCGCGACGACGCCTGGAAGGCCCTGGAGGTGACGGCGGACGGCGTCCGGGTCGATGCCCGGCGGCACCGCCGCGAGCGACAGCGTCAGGCTGTCGCGCAGCAGCCCCCAGGTGCTCCAGACGATGACGGCGACGATGCCGAGGCTGACCACGGGATCGAGCCAGGTCCACCCGGTGTAGAGGATGACGAGGCCGGCGATGACCACGCCCGCGGACACGGCGGCATCCGCGGCCATGTGCAGGAAGGCGCCGCGGATGTTGATGTCCCCCTTGGCGCCGGAGGCGAACAGCCAGGCGGTTATGCCGTTCACGAGAATGCCGACCGCGGCGACGACCATCACGGTCTTGCCGGCGACCGGGACTGGTTCGCCGAAGCGCTGGATCGCCTCCCAGGCGATGGCGCCGACCGCGACCAGCAGGAACACCGCGTTGAACAGGGCCGCCAGGATCGACGAGCCCTTCATCCCGTAGGTGTAGCGGGCGCTCGGCGCGCGCTTGGCCAGAACCATGGCGACCCAGGCCACCACGAGGCCGAGCACGTCCGAGAGGTTGTGGCCGGCGTCCGCCAACAGAGCCACCGAGTTGGCGAGCACGCCGTAGGTCGCCTCGACGGCGACGAACCCGACGTTCAGGGCGATGCCGATGGCGAACGCCTTTCCGAAGCTCGCCGGGGCGTGCGCGTGGCCCGGTCCATGGGAATGCCCGGCATGGCCGTCTGACCCGTGGGCCTCGTGATCGTGTCCGGCGTGTGCGTCGTGCGATGCCATGGTCGTCCTGTGCAGGTCGTCGGGTGGGTAGAGGGGTCACTCGGCCGGCGCGGGAGAGGTCGCGACGGTGCCTTGCCGATGCTCGGCCCAGGCCTGCCGAAGGATCTGGACGGAGGAGGTCAGGAAGATCCCGGCCATGACCGCCGCCACGATGAGGTCGGGCCAAGCCGTGGCGGTCCCCCAGACCCCGAGCGCCGCGACCATGACGACGACGTTGCCGATGGCGTCGTTGCGCGAGCACAGCCAGACCGAGCGCACGTTGGCGTCGCCGTCCTTGTAGCGGCGCAGCAGGAGGACCGATCCGAGGTTCGCGGCCAGCGCCATCACGCCGATCACGCCCATGACCTCGGCCTTGGGCACGCCGAGGACCATCGTCTCGTAGACGGTGCTGCCGAACACCCAGAGAGCCATCAGGAACAGGGACAGCCCCTTGAACAGGGCCGCCTTGGACCGGACGGCCAGGGACGCGCCGATCACCGCGAGGCTCAGGCCGTAGGTCACGGTGTCGGCGAGGAAGTCGAGGGCGTCGGCCTTGAGCGCCTGCGATCCGGCGAGCTGTCCAGCCGCCATCTCGGTCACGAACATCGCGCCGTTGATGCCGATGACGGTCCAGAGGACGGCCTTGTAGCGGGGGTCGACTCCGTCGAAGACCGGGACGCCGCCCGAGCAGCAAGAACCGCCGGCGTGGTTCTCTGCATGCGTAGGCGCGCTCGATTCGGCTGCGTTATGAAGCGCGGGCTTCGCTTCGGTCGTCGAGCCGCAGCAATGGTCGGCCATATCCGCTCCTTCCCAAACATCGATAGGAAGCCTACGACCTCTAGTCGCTAGAGGTACAAGCGGAAAAACAATGGATATTCCAATTGGCGAGCTGTCTCGGCAGACCGGCGTGAAAGTGCCCACAATCCGGTACTACGAACAGGTCGGCCTGATGCCCATTCCGCCGCGCACATCCGGCTGGCAGCGCCGCTACGGAGCGGCCGAAATCGCACGACTCAACTTCATCCGTCATTCGCGCGAACTCGGGTTCGAGATCGAAGCGATCCGCGAGCTATTGACCATGAACGCACATCCCGACCGCTCTTGCGCCGACGTGGACCTGATCGCGCGGCGGCACCTCACGGAGGTCGAGCGGCGGATCGAACGACTCACCGCCCTAAAGGCCGAGCTCTCGCGTATGATCGGCGAATGCGGCCACGGTCGGATTGCGGAATGTCGCGTGATTGCCGTCCTCTCGGATCATGAGCAATGCTCCGTGGGCACTCACCCACCGGCGTCGTGACCCGCTCCCTCGTCGCCATGATCAGGCCTCGACCCGGCCTATTTGCCGGGCCCTGGCGAGGACAACCAGTTTGTGGTAATTTGGTTGAGGCTACATCGATTTTCTCATAATCATATCAATGTTCTTAGATACAGAAAATTTGGAGTTGAAAAATCAGAATAAAGGCGAAGTCATTTAATTGTGAATTCAATGATCAAAAATTTGGTCAATTCGCGAGCGATATGATTTTCGATCGTACGTATTGGCAGAACAAGTATCAAGTGTTGAGATAAAAACAAATATTTTGAGTCGTGCTACA
>NZ_BJZT01000045.1 GCF_007992175.1 Methylobacterium haplocladii
AGCTAGCTTTCCCGCTGGAAGCGGGGCACTCTCGATCATCACCGGACGGACACCACAGGCTCCGGTGGCTGAGGGCCGCGTGTCCCCGCCTGCAGGAACCGGGCAGGCGCGTGGCTTTCCTCCTCTCCGCGTGATCACCGTCGCAGCGCGCCGGGCGGGTCTGCCGTTCGGAGGCCCCGTTGCTCCGTGTGGCGCGTGTTCCTGGAAGATTGGCCCTACGCTCGTCCCGAAGCGATCGGCGGCCGTTTTGGTCGCCGCGCATCGATATTCACGTCAACCGGACATTCGGGAGAGATCACCATGGCCACCGAAAAGCAGCGCGGAAGCCGCGAGACCAAGAAGCCGAAGAAGCCCGTCGTGAAGACCAATGCCGCCGCGCCTTCGACGAAGAACATCGTCAGCGACGCCGTGAAGGCCTCGGGCCGCAAGTAGCGGATCGGCTCGACGGGCGGCCGGACGGTGCGCGCGTCCGGCCGATCGATTGTCGTCTCGGGTCGACTGCCGTTTGCATGAACCCGCGATCGATGGGCGCTGGTGCGCGGCTTGCATCCATCGACTTGAATCCGATCGAAACATCACGTTGGAAAGAACGCATGCGTATTCTCGTCGGCTGTGAAATGACTTACGAATTCCAGTATCCGACGACCGTCATTGCGATGCTCAACGTCCATTCTTCGCGATTTTCGGACCTCGAACGTCCGGATTATCTGCTGACGATCCCGGCTGTACCGTTGGAGGGCTATCGCGACAGCTTCGGCAACTGGTGCATGCGCCTCGTCGCACCGGCCGGCCGGATGACGCTGAAGACCGATACGGTGGTGCGCGACCACAGCGAGAGCGACGCGCCGCCCGACACGAGCGCGACCGAAGCCGTCGCCTCGATGCTGCCGACGGACACGCTGATGTTCCTTCTCGGCAGCCGCTACTGCGAGACCGACCGGCTTTCGAACATCGCCTGGGATCTCTTCGGGCATCTGACGCCCGGCTGGTCGCGGGTGCAGGCGATCTGCGATTACGTCCACGACCGGATCACCTTCGGCTACGAGCACTCGCGGCCGACGCGCACCGCCGCGGAGGTGTTCGAGGAGCAGCGCGGCGTCTGCCGCGACTACGCGCACCTCGCCATCGCCTTCTGCCGCTGCCTGAACATCCCGGCGCGCTACTGCACCGGTTATGTCAGCGACATCGGCCTGCCGCTGCCGCATGCACCCGGGGATTTCGCGGCCTGGATGGAGGTGTTTCTCGGTGGGCGCTGGCACATGTTCGACCCGCGCAACAACAGCCCGCGCATCGGCCGCATCCTGATCGCCTACGGACGTGACGCCGCCGACGTGCCGCTGACGCTGACCTTCGGCCCGAACGCGCTGGTCGACTTCGTCGTGACGACGGAAGAGGCGCCCGACATCGGTCCGACCTGAGCCTGCGGCGGCCCTCACGGGTCGGGATCGTGGGCCGCTACGCCCGCGGCCCGTTGCAGGACGTCGGTGCCTCTCTGTGTCAGGAACCAGGCACCTGCCCCCTTGCGCTCGCGGTAGCGGCGGCGAAGCAGGTCGCGGGCGACGAGGGAGCGGACGGTGCGCCCTTCCCATGATCTCAGATGATCCAGCGAGCCCTCGCGGGCGACGCGCTTGAGCAGCGCCCGCTGCAGGGGCGTCAGCTGCCACCAGAATGTCTGCCCCGACCCTGCCTTCATCAGATTAGAATTAAACTAAATAAACTGTCACGGGCAACTGGGGGCCGGCGATTTCAACGGATCGAAACGGCGCGTGAACTTGTGTCCCTTGAGCGTTAGTTCGGCGCTTACCGTACTTCCGGAATCGTCGTCGGAGCCGGCCGGACACTGGGTATTTTAACCAACTCCGCACCGCTGGCGCCGCACAACCTTTCAGCCGGCCGATCGCCGTCCATGAGAGGGGCCTGCCGTGGTTGCGTCCGTCCATACGTCCGAAGCTGCCCATACGAATCGCATCCTGCACGTGTTTCGGGCACCGATCGGTGGTTTGTTTCGGCACGTGGTCGATCTCGCCCGGTTGCAGAGCGCGGCGGGTCACAAGGTCGGCCTCGTTTGCGATTCGAGCACGGGCGGGACGATGGCCGAACAGACGCTTCGGGAGCTGGCCCCCTGCCTGGCGCTCGGCGTGACGCGCATCCCGATGCGTCGAAACCCGCACCTCTCGGACCTGGCGGCCATGACCGTCGTGCGCGATGTCGCCGAGCGGGTGCGTGCCACCGTTCTGCACGGCCACGGCGCCAAGGGCGGCGTCTACGCGCGCTTGGCGCCCGTACGGGCCGATGACGCGATTCCGGCGCCGATCCGCGCCTACACCCCCCACGGCGGCAGCTACAATTGGCGGCCGGGCAGTCTGTTGCATCGGGCCTACATGGCGGCCGAAGGCTTCCTGGCCCGCCGCACCGACGTCTTCCTGTTCGAGAGCGAGTTCGTCGCCGCCCGTCACCGCACTTTCGTCGGTGAGCCGAAGTGCCAGATGCGCATCGTCCATAACGGGATCAGCGCGGCCGAGTTCGTGCCGATCGTCCCCGCGGAGGCGCAGCACGATCTCATCTATGTCGGAGAGCTGCGCGAGGCGAAGGGCATTCCCTGGCTGCTCGATGCGCTTGCCGCGCTGCACGCCGAGGGCCGCCCGCTGCGCCTTCTCATGGTCGGCTCCGGCCCCGATGTCGCGTCGCTCCAGGCCCAGGTGCAGAAGCTCGGCCTCGGGGACGCGGTGACCTTCGAGCCGCCCCAGCCGATCCGTCCCGTTCTCGCCCGCGGACGCCTGATGGTCGTGCCGTCGCTCGCGGAGTCGCTGCCCTACGTCGTGATCGAGGCGGCGGCGGCACGCCAGCCCCTCGTCGCGACCAATGTCGGCGGTATCCCGGAGATCTTCGGCACGAGCGCTTTCGACCTCGTTCCCCCGCGTGACGCGGTGGCGCTCGCCACGGCGATCGCCAAGGTCCTCGACATGGCGCCGGAGGCTCGCGATGCGCGGTTCGCGGAACTCAGCCTTTGGGTCCAGGCGCGCTTCTCGATGACGAAGATGGGCGCAGACGTGCTCTCCGGATACGCCGCCGCCATCGTCGCACGCGCAGTCGAAGCAGGATCGGTCCGGTCGGCGCCCATCGGGATTGCATCGAAATCGGCCTGATCGGACAGGCGGCCATTAAGGCTTCCGAGAGCCTCGACTGGCAAGAATGACCGGTCGGCGTGTGAAGTCTTCAAGCGCGAATCTGGGCGTCTGCGATGAGTGCTTTCGGGGTCCGTGATCTGCTCGACGTGGCCGGGGCGCCCGGTCGCCCCGAGCAGTCCCGTTTGCAGAATGCGGGCGAGCACATCGCGGGCCCGCCGGCCTCGGCGCAGCTGCCGGCGGAGGCGTTGGCGCCGGTGCTGAAGGGCCCTGCACTCACCCCTGTCGTGCTGTCGGGCTGCGTCCGGGGGCTCGAACTCGTCCTCCTGGCCGGTCTCGGCTTCGCCATCCACCGGATCGAACTCGCCGGCCTCGTGCCCCTCGGCTGGTCCTACATTGCGGCGATCGTCGCCATCGCCGGGCTCGCCGCCGGGTTCTTCCAGGTCAGCGGCTGCTATCGGATCAGCGCGTTCCGCAGCATCGCCAAGACCGCGGCCAAGCTCGCCGTCGGCTGGACGATGGCCTTCCTGATCGTCGCGACCGCCATGGTGCTCGCCAAGGTCGCCGACCACTACTCGCGGGTCTGGCTGGCGAGCTTCTATGCCGGCGGCCTCGGCCTGCTCGCGCTGGAGCGCATCGGCCTGTTCGTCTTCACCGGCGTGCAGATGCGGAAGGGGCTGTTCGACCGCCGCACCGCCATCGTCGGCGGCGGCGAGGCGGCGGAAGAGCTGATCCGCTCTCTCGAAGCCTCCGCGGACAGCGGCATCCGCATCGTCGGCGTGTTCGACGATCGCGGCGACATCCGCTCGAACGACGTCGTCGCCGGACACCCGAAACTCGGCAACGTCAGCGACCTCGTCGCCTATGCGCGGCGGGCGCGTATCGATCTCATCGTCTTCACGATCCCGATCTCGGCCGAGACCCGCATCCTGCAGATGCTGGCGAAGCTCTGGGTGCTGCCGATCGACATCCGGCTTTCGGCCCATGCGACCAAGCTGCGGCTGCGCCCGCGCGCCTATTCCTACCTCGGCGCCGTGCCGGTGCTGGATGTGTTCGACAAGCCGCTGGCCGATTGGGACGTCGTTCTCAAGAACGTCTTCGACAAGGTCGTCGCCGTGCTGGCGCTGATCGCACTCGCGCCGGTCATGCTCGCCGTCGCACTGGCGGTGAAGCTCGGCTCGAAGGGGCCGGTGCTGTTCAAGCAGAAGCGCCACGGCTTCAACAACGAGCTGATCGAGGTGTTCAAGTTCCGCTCGATGTATGTCGACCAAACTGACTTTGCCTGCGCCAAGCAGGTGACCAAGGGCGATCCGCGCGTCACGGCGGTCGGCCGCTTCATCCGCAAGAGCTCCCTCGACGAACTGCCGCAGCTCTTCAACGTGCTGAAGGGCAATCTCTCGCTCGTCGGCCCGCGCCCGCATGCGCTTCAGGCCAAGGCGGCCAACACCCTCTACGATCAGGTCGTCGACGGCTATTTCGCCCGCCACAAGGTCAAGCCCGGTATCACCGGCTGGGCGCAGATCAACGGCTGGCGCGGCGAGACCGATACCTCGGAGAAGCTGCAGCGCCGCGTCGAGCACGATCTCTACTACATCGAGAACTGGTCGATCCTGTTCGACCTCCAGATCCTGGCGACGACGCCGTTCGCGCTGTTCAAGACCGAGAACGCGTACTGAGGCGGGAAGCGCGGGACCTGCCGCCCCGCGCGGTGGTCCGGTCCGGCGACGGGTTGCGGCACAAACAGAAGGGGCGCGGATCTCACGATCCACGCCTCTTCTTCCGTTCTAACGGGGGAAACGTCCGACGCCTTGTGGCGTCGGTGCTCTATGGGACGATCCCCGACCGCTGCGAACGGTTCAGCGGATGACCTGAACCAGGGCCGAGCCGGCGGGGCTCATGAGCTCCTTGGCGTCGATGGTGCCGTCGTTGTCCGGGTCGGCGGCCTTGAACAGGCCGAGGGCGAGGGCGACGTATTCCTTCTTGTCGAGGGTGCCGTCGCCGTCCGGATCGGCCTTCTTGATGTCCGCTGCGGTCATGCGGCCCTCGAGCTCCTTGGCGTCGACGGTGCCGTCATTGTCCTTCTCGAGCTTGGCGAAGGCGGCGGTGGCGGCGGCCTCGACTTCCTTGGCGTCGATGGTGCCGTCCTTGTCCGGATCGAAGGCGGCGATGTCGATCTTGGTCATGGACGGGGCGGCCACGACGGGGGCCGCGATGCCGGCGCCGATGACGGCAGCGAGGAGAGCTGCACTGGTGAGCTTGAATGCCATCTGTCTGTCACTCCTGGGTGGTTCGGTGGGCGACGTCGCCCTGCACGAAAGAACCGGCCGCCGGATCGCGCCGCGGCAGAAAGCTGCTGCGCGGCGACCCATGGCCTAGCCAGGATTGCGTAACCCGCCCGGGATGATCTGGCAATAGGGTCTAGGGAATTCCGGGCCTTATCCTGGGTGCGAGAGACTTTTTCGGGTCAACGGTGTAGGCCGAAACGCAAGGCGGCGCGGCTCCGGGGAGCCGCGCCGCTGTCTCGATCGTGCCGTCCGCGTCAGTATTTGCGGATGATCGGCTCCTGCATCGGAGGCGCTGCGTCGCCGAAGGAGTAGCGCAGTCCGCCATAGATCGAGAGCGGCTGTGCCAGCGTCGTCGTGCGAGGATCGTTCACGGGGTAGCGGTTGGCCACCAGACCGGTTTCGAAGAACGTTCCGAACGTCGCGTAGCGGTTGTTGGTCAGGTTCGTGACCAGGCCGAAGATCTGCAGGTTCGGCGTGACCTGGTAAGAGGTGTTCAAGCCAAGAACGTAGTAGGCCGGAAGCTTAGGCAGCTGATTGCCCTCGTCGCCGCGATAGTAGGCCGAGGAGAACGCCTGCAGATTCATGCCCACGCGCCAGCCTGGGAGGACCAGATAGTCGAAGCCGACCTTGAACTGGTGGTTCGGGATCAAGGGGATCTGGTTGCCCGGGCGCACGATGATCGGGTCGTCGCCGCCGTTCGTCAGCGGATTGTTGGGCGACGAGAGCTCGCCGTTGAACTGAAACGTCGGGTTGATCAATGCGTAGTTCGCATAGATCGAGACATCGCCGCGGGTGTACTCGGCACCGACCTCGATGCCTTCGCGCCGCGTCGCCGCAACGTTGACGAAATAGCCGCGGGCAGCGTTACCCGGCGTCGAGAGCTGAAGAATGTCGTTCGCCAGATCGTTGCGGAAGGCGCCGATCTTGTAGCTCAGCAGACCGCCGTCATAGAAGTTCGGGATCGAGCCACGGAAGCCGACCTCGTAATTCTGCGCGGTGACCTGCTTGAGCGGCGGGTCGGCCACGAGGGAGTTCGGCAGCAGGCACGGCCTGTCGGGATTGGCGCAGGCCAGTTCGAGCGGGGTCGGGGCGCGGTTCGACTCGGAGTAGCCGCCGTAGAGCGAGAGCGTCGGCGTGAAGCGATAGGTCAGGCCGGCAACCGGGTTGATCTTGGTGAAGTAGTGGGTGCCGTTGACGTCCGGGGAAAAGCCGGTCTGGTCCGTCGTCGTGACGCGGGCGAAGTTCAGGCGCGCGCCGGCCGTCAGCGAAAGGCTGTCGGTAATGTCGAACGTGTCGGTCGCGTAGAGGCCCATGTAGAGGTTCGAGCCGATCACCGAGCTCGGCGCGATGCCGAGCGCCGCCGCCGTGCGCAGCTGGGTCGTGCCGAGACCCGGGATGGTGCCGTAGAACGGATTGTTCGGATCGGTGGTGACCGATAGGTCCGGATTGATCACGCCGAGCGTGCTCGACGACTTGAACGAATAGTCGGCGACGTCGATGCTGCCGCCGACGACGAAGCTGTTGCCGAAGCCGAAGACGCGGTCGCGATTGGCCGCCTGGAGCGAGCCGCCGTAGCCGGTCGCCTCCGTTTTGGTCACGTCGAGCGTGCCGTATGGAACGCCGGGCGTGAAGGGAATACCAGGCGCATTGACGCCTTGTCCGAGGATCAGGAATTGGTCCCGGAACTGGCGCTGCGTCTGCCCCGGAGCGATCGCGAAGCCGTCATCTTCGAAGCAGAGCTTCCGTGGCGTGAAAAAGCTGCCCTGGCGATTGCAGCCCTCGAAGTTGCCGTCGTTGCCGTCGATGTATTGCTGGCTGAAGCGGCGGTAATAGGCGTTGCCGGCGAGATCCCAGGTCGGTGAGATGTCGACGCGGCCGGTAAGCTGGACGGTGCCCAGCTGCGTGGTCGTTGTCTGCGGATAGGTGAAGATCGCGCGCGGATCGATGTGGGTGAAGTCGGTCGGGGTCGCGGCGGCGGCGCCGAAGAAGGTACGGGCGAAGTTGCCGATAAGGTGGAATTCCGAATCCGGCGTGCGGTACCCGACATCGGAGTAGATCCGGCCGATCGTGCTGGGGCTCTCGAAGCGCCAGCCGCGATCGTTCAGGCCGTCGCCATTGAAGTAGAAGCTCCAGTCGCCGACCTGTTTGCCGTACTGGAGGCCGCCGGCGATGCGTGCGTCCGAGCCGCCGAGGGCGGTCACCTCGGTGCCCTGCCAGGTGAAGCCGTTCTTCATCTGGATGTTGACCGCGCCGCCCAGCGCGTTGAGGCCGAAGACCGGGTTCGAGGTGACGATGTCGATGCGCTGGATCGCCGAAGGCGGGATCAGGTCGAAGTTGACGGTGTCGCCGAAGGCTTCGTTGATGCGCACGCCGTTCTGGTAGACGGCGAGGCCCTGCGGCACGCCGGTCACCGGCGAGGCCTGGAAGCCGCGATAGTTGATGTCGACGCGGTTGTTGTTGCCCTGCGAGTCCGAGAGGTTCAGGCCGGGGGTGACGCGGGCGAGGGTCGCCACGGCGTTGAAGGTGCCGGTATCACGCTCGATCTGCGAGGCCGTGACCGACTCGACGGTGCTCGGGATCTTGTAGAGCGGCTGGGCGCCGCCGCGCAGGCGCGGCTCGGAGACCGTCGCCGAAGAGCCGCCGAGATCGGGGCCGGTGGACACCACACGGCCCCCGCCCCGTCCGACGCCGCTGACGCCGACCGGCGTCGTGGCAACCACGCTGATTTCCTCCAGCGTCGTCGATTCCTGCGCCCAGCCCGTTCCCGGCAACAACGCAACCGAAGCAATCAGGCTGCCCCGCAGCACCCGCATCGTCATTTTCCCCAGCCCTTGTCGTGTGGCGTCCCCGTTGACCGGGGTCTGCCAGGACATTCGACGGGTGGGGCAAGCTGGGCAATTGCCGGCGCGGCACAATCGCCCGCGCTATCAGCGTTTGATGAAAGTTGACCGGGCGCGTGGTGTTCCCGCAACAGATTTTTGATGCAAATTCAGAGGTTTAGGGAGTTATAGGCAGAAGTTTTGGGATAATGTGGTAAGATCCGATACCGCAATTGGTTCGAAGATTTTTTGGGATTATCGAGGCCTCTCGGTCGTGGTGTCTGCAGTCGATTTCAGGGAATCAATGCGGAAACACGACGTAATGCGCGCAGCAGTTAGAACGCGTTCGCAGACTCGACGGGCAGAACGAGCCGACATCGGCGGCTCGTCGCATGATGACTGACACGGATATCGGTCAAGTCCGGTCGGACCGCTCAACGACGCGCTAAAGCTTCGCCTGGATCTTCCGAGCGAGATCGCCGAGGCGCTGTTCCAACAGCGTCGGCACTTCACAGACATAGGTCACCGACTTGTTGCGCTCGTCGAAGATGCGGCGGTCCCAATTGAAGGCGGTTTCGAGGTCGGTGCCTTCCTTGGTCGCGACCTTGGTGGCATCTTCGGCCGGTCCGTCGCGGGTCTCGCTGACTTTGTCGGCCTCCTCGCGGATGCGCTTGGCGAGCCGTTGTTGCCCCTGCGCATAGCGGATGATGCCGCTGACCACGGTGTTGCGCTCACCGTTGATGACCTCGAACACGCCCGCGAAGACCCGTGTCAGGCGCTTGTCCTTCTCGTCCTTGTCTTTGATATCCTTGACGAAATCGTCGAGCAGGCCGTCGACCTCGCTCAGCTCCGTCCGCCGGGATGCCAGTTTGCGGGCCAGCTGTGCCGCCTCGCGGTCGTTGCCCCATTCGCCGACGGCCATCAGGTCGGGGCCGGTCCAAAACGAGCCGTAGCCCAGCGTCGGTACCTTGCGCTGGGCGCAGGGCCAATCGGGGTCCGGCTTCGGCTGCGCGAGAGCCGGCAGCGTCGCCAAAGCGAGACCGAAGGTGGCGGCGAG
This sequence comes from Methylobacterium haplocladii, assembly GCF_007992175.1. Classification (GTDB taxonomy): domain Bacteria; phylum Pseudomonadota; class Alphaproteobacteria; order Rhizobiales; family Beijerinckiaceae; genus Methylobacterium; species Methylobacterium haplocladii. The sequence goes on from NZ_BJZT01000045.1 coordinate 9,287, forward strand.
GAGAGGACGGAGCATAGATCGATCCACGTCTGGGCTCAGCTCGCCTCGCCTGCCGGTCCACCGCGCCGGGCCATGATGCCGCGGCCGGGATCGTAGGCGATGACGGCCATGGTGAAGAACACGAGGCCGGTTCCGATGACCACCGCGCAGGCGACGGGCTCGAACTTCGCGTAGAGGGCGAAGCGGACCAGCTCGACCGCGTGCGAGAACGGGTTGGCCTCGCAGATCCAGTAGAGCGTCTCGCTCGACTCCCGGATCCGCCAGAGCGGATATAGGGCGGAAGAGGCGAAGAACATCGGGAAGATCACGAAGTTCATGATGCTGGCGAAGTTCTCTAGCTGCTTCACCAGGGAGGACAGGAACAGCCCGATCGCGCCGAGCATCAGCCCGGCCGCAAGGAACGCCGGTAGCGCCGTTAGGTAGCCGAGCGGCGGGATGTCGGTTTCCCAAAACCAAGCCACGGCGAGGAAGGCGTAGGCCTGAACCACCGAGACCGAGACACCCGCGACGAGCTTGGCGAAGAGCAGCGTCCAGCGCGGATAGGGCGAGGTCAGCAGCACCTTCATCGAGCCCACCTCGCGGTCGTAGACCATCGAGAGCGAGGACTGCATGCCGTTGAAGAGCTGGATCATCACGGCGAGGCCGGGCACGACGTAGACCTCGTAGAGAACGTAGGTCTCGTAGGGCGGCACGATCGAGACACCGAGCGTGTTGCGGAAGCCCGCCGCGAAGATGAACAGCCAGACCAGCGGCCGCACCAGCGCCGAGAAGAACCGCTCCTTCTGATTGAAGAAGCGCAGCAGCTCGCGCCGGACGATGCCGCCGAGCGCCCGCAGGTAGCCGACGAAATCGAGCCGGCCCAGATGCGGCATCGGCCTGACGGCCTCGCCCGCAGGCGGGCTGCCGGCGACGGCTGGGTTCGAGGTGTTGCTCATGCGGCGACCTTCGGCGATGCGCCCTTGACGGGTTCGGCGACCAACCGGCGGAACGTTGCCTCCAGGGTCTCGCCCGCCGTTCCGATCTGGCCGGCGAGGCCGCGCGCGACGATCCGGCCCTTGTGCAGCACCACGACATCGTCCTCGGACGAGATCTCCTCGAAGATGTGGGTCGCCCACAGTACCGACAGCCCCTCCTCCCGCACCAGCGCGCGGACGATGCCGACGATGTCGGCGCGCGACTCGAGATCGAGCCCGACGGTGGGCTCGTCGAGGAGCAGCAGGCGCGGCTCGTGGATCAGCGAGCGGGCAATCTCGATGCGGCGCGACTGGCCGCCGGACAGCGTGCGGATCTTGTCGTTGCGCCGGTCGGCGAGGCCGACGCGGTTCAGGAGCACGTCGATGCGGTCTCGTGCGGCGCGGCGTGCGATGCCATGCAGGCTCGCATGGTAAAAGAGGTTCTGCGCGACGGTGAGATCGGTATCCAGCGTGCGCGCCTGGAAGACCACGCCGAGACGGGCGAGCGCGCGGGACGGCTCACGATCGAGGGGGTGGCCGAGAATCGAGACCCGGCCGTTCTGGTTGCTGTAGAGCCGCGTCACCACGGAGAAGAGCGTGGTCTTGCCGGCGCCGTTCGGTCCGAGCAGCGCGGTGAAGCGTCCGCGCCCGACCTGCAGCGACACGTTCGACAGCGCCGCGCGCTGGCCGAAATGGTGGCTGACGTCGGCGATGTCGAGGGCGGCGCCCTCACGCGGATCGGCGCTCATTTCAAGGCCCGCCTGGCGTCGCCGACGGCGTCGAGACACTCGTCGAACTCGCCCTCCTTCTGCTCGCGCTCGGCGACCTTCAGGGCCTTGCGGAGCTTGGCGAGGACGGGTTCTGCTGGGGCTTTCGCGATCTCGGATTGGATCATCGCGATGTCGGCCGCGCACTCGGACTTGTCGTCGGCGAGCGCCGGGTCGGCGACGAACAGCGCTGCCGAAACCAGCGCTCCAGCGAAAATCCTCTCCCGTCTGCGGGAGAGGATAGCCCGCGAAGCGGGTCGGGAGAGGGTTGCGACCTCTCCGGAACCGGCGCTCCCCTCTCCCGACCCTCGCTGACGCGAGGGCCACCCTCCCCCGCAAAGGGGGCAGGGGTTGGTGTCGAGCTTCGTCACCGTGCCCATCACTTCACCGAAATCGTGCCGGTAAGACCCTTGGCCTCCAGGCCTTGCGAATACCACTTGTACTCGCCCGGCTTGATCGCGACGAATTCGATGGCGATCTCGCCGGGATCGTCGAACTCCAGGTGATCCGGCGGGCCGCTGCCGTGGATTTCCTTGTGCTCGATGACGATCTGGTTGAACCAGATGTTGCGGAAGAACTCGGGCGCGTAGAACTTGTATTCCTGGTGCCCCTTGGCGACGATGCGCAGCCGATAGGCCTTGCCGGCCTCCAGCTCGATGTCCTTGTTCTCCACCACGAAGTCGTTGCCGTCCTCGTTGCCGAGCACGAGGTCCGGCAGGTTCTGGCGCTTCTTGGTGAGGTCGAGCGCCGTGGCCGGTGCGGCCAGGCAAAGCAACGCTCCGAACAGCGCGGCAAGTTTCAACGCCTTCATTCCGTTCCCTCCTGCCGCCGTTTGTCGGCGGTCCGATGCTTCGACGCGCTGAACTACTTCTTCGAGATGGCCACACCCCACGGGAGCAGCCCGGTCTGGATGCTCTTGATCACCTTCAACGACTCGACGTCGATCACCGAGACGTCGTTCGAGGTGCCATTGGTCGTGTAGAGCTGCTTCTCGTCCGGCGTGAAGGCGAGCTGCCAGACGCGTTGGCCGACCGGCAGATACTTTTCCACTTCGTAGGTCTTGGTGTTGACCACCGCGACGCGGTTGGCCGGCCCGAGCGCCACGAAGGCCTTCGAGCCGTCCTTGGTGATCCGAACGCCGACGGGCTGGATCTGCTCGTCGTTCACGCTCGGGATCTTGAAGGTGACCTTCTTGACGACCTTGCGGGTGGCGACGTCGATCACGGAGACCGTGCCGCCGACCTCCGCCGAAACCCACAGCATCTTGCCGTCGCTCGTGAACTCGGCGAAGCGCGGGCGCGCGTCGACCAGCACGTTGTCGATCACCTCGAAGGTCTTGGTGTCGATGAAGTGGGCCATGTTGGTGGTCTCGGAGGTGTTCACGAGAACCTTGCCGTCCGGCGACAGGCCCATGCCCTCCGGCTCCACGCCGACCGGGACCTCGGCCAGCACCTTATTCTTCTCGATGTCGAGGATGGTGACCTGGCTGTCGTCCTCGTTGGCGACGTAGAGCGGGTTGCCGCTGGCACCGAGGATGAACTGCTCCGGGTCGGGACCGGAGCGCAGCGAGCGCACGACCTTGCCGGTGGCGGTGTCGAGGACGTCGATGCGGTCGTCGTCGCTGGCGCAGACGAAGAGCTCCTTGTCGTCCTTCGAAAGCGTGATCCCGCGCGGGCGTCGTCCGACCTTCCAGGTGCCGGTGACGGTCATGGTTGCGGTGTCGATGACGGTGACCGAGTTGCCCTTCTCGTTCGACACGTAGGCGGTGAACGCCTCTGCGGCACCCGACAGCCCGAGCCAAATTCCGGCGAGCACCGCAACGCTCACGCTCGCCTTCAAGCGACCGCTCATCCGCATCCTCCCTGTCGCGCACGCTGTTTCGCGCATTCGCTCCGGCGATCTAGCGCATTTTCCCCGCAGGAACATTCGCCTTTGCCCAAGCCCGCTTGAAACATCAGCGTTTGATTGCCGCACGATGCGGCGTCTTCAGTTGAACTTGCAGGTCGTCTCGGGCTGGTCGACCCCCAGCGTGTCGAGCGGCGTGCGCTGGTGGATGAAGCCCTGTTCGGGCGCCACCGAGACCATCGCCTTCGGCTGAACGACGATGATCGGCTGGCGCAGCTGGTGGTCCCAGGGGCGGTAGCTCAGCGAGACGCCCTTGTAGGCCGGCAGGCTGAAGGCGGGATCGGTGAAATACGGAACGAGCGTCGCGGCGTCGGTGGTCTTCTTCTGCGTTCCGGCCTCCCCGACGGTGCGCACGCCCGCCCAAGCCTGGTAGTCGAGCGGGCGCATCAGGCGGCCCGTGAGGCGGCGGAAGCGGTTCTGCGCCTGGGCTGCCCCCCAGGTCTCCAGGGTCGGATGCCAAGTCGTCGCCACCAGCCCGGCCGTGCCGGCGACGGGCCGCGGGTCGACCGTGCGGTAGGGGACGTACTCGCCCCAATCCTGCTCCTCGTCGGCGACGACGGCGAGGTCGTAGTCGAGGCCGCGGGTGAACACCATCGCCTCGGCCCGCGTCGGCGTGTCGCCGCGCGCCTTCATCAGCGGGCCGAACGTCCAGGGCTTTTCGGCTGTGATCTTGAGCCCGAACTTCCTGGCCGAGTTCTTCATGGCCTCGGCGTAGGCCTTGTCCCGGTCACTCGGGCCGACAATGAGAAACACCTTCCGCCAGCGCATCAGCGTCATGTATTGCGCGATCGCGTCGGTCTGCATCGCGCGACTGGGAATGGTGTGGAAGACGTTGGCGCGGCAATCGGCCCCGCGCAGGGCGTCGTCCGGCGAGCCGGCGTTGAAGACTGCCGCGCCGTCGCCCTTGAGCGCGTCGGCGACGGCCAGCACCTCGGCGGCGGGCAGCGACACCACGAAGTACTTCACGCCCTTGGCCGCAAGTTCCTTGGCGGCGTCGACGGCACTCTTGCCCTCCTCCAGCGCGACCTCGTCGAGGGTGTAGGTCTGCTTGGTGAAGCGGCCGGTGGTGTTGTTGTCCTTCACCGCCATACGTGCGCCGGCGACGCCGAGGTCTTCCGGCTCGGCCTCGGCATCGTAGGAGGACGGCGCCGGGACCGGGCGGTAGAGGAACGCCACATGCGTCTCGCTGCCCGGCATCGCTGCGGGCGGCTGGGCATTCGGCGAACCGGGCGGCGGTTCGCCGGTCTCGGCTTTCGGCTCCTGGGCGGCCACCCCGGGCGGGCCGCCGAGACAGACGGCGAAAGCGAACGGAACGGCGAGGAGGCGAAGGTCGGAGAGAGGCATGCCGGCGGACGCTAACAACATCTCGGCCCTGCCCTCAACGGCTGATGCATAAGGATCTTCTAAGCTCTCAGCGCCGTGCTGCGCTTGCCGCATCGCGGCAATTTGAGCGCATTGGGCAGGGAGTCCCGACGGCCGGGAGTTGCCAAACCCTCCTCGCGCACAAGCTATTCGTCAGCGACGGCCCATTGTCTGCCGCCGCGTTCGACGAGACATCGCCCATGACCCAGCGCCCGATGCGCGTTCTCCGCCGCCTCGCACTTGCCTCCTCGGTGTTGGCACCCCTGCTGCCGGCGACCGTCATGGCCGAGGGCGGGCGGAAGGCGGCGATCTTTGCCGTAGAACTCGACGATCCCAGCCTGCCCTATGGCCGCAAGGCGCCTCCCGCCCAGCTGAAGCGCCTCGATCTCGCCACCGACGAGTTGCGCAAGCAACTGGTGGACAAGGGCGGCCTCGAACTCGTCGACCTCGCCGGACAGGCCGAGGAGATCAAGAAGCAGGCGCCGCTATTCAAGTGCAACGGATGCACCGGCGACATCGCCAAGGCGGCCGGCGCCGAGCTCATGGTGACGGGGGTTGCGGAGAAGGGCTCGGCACAGCTCTTCAACCTGACCGTGACGATTGCCGAGGCTGCGTCCGGAAGGATCGTGCGTCAGGGCCTCGTCGTGATAAGGGCCAACACCGACGACGACTGGATGCACGCCGTGCGCTCGGTCGTGAAGAACCGCCTCCTCGCCGAGCCGCTGCCGAACCGCTCCTGATCGGCGACCGGCGCCCCGCGATCACCGAGTCCCGATGCGTCCCGATCTCGAACCCAAGCCGATCCGCCCCCGTCTCCTCGTCAGCGTCCGCGACGCGGACGAAGCCGCCCTCGCCTGTGCCTCGGGCGCCGATCTGGTGGATGCCAAGGATCCCGAGAACGGGGCGCTCGGTGCTCTGCCCGTCGAGATCGTGCGAGGCATCGTCGCCCGTGTCGGCGCGCGGGTGGCCACGAGCGCCGTCGCGGGCGAGCCCGACGAGGAGGCTTCCCTGGCGGGATGTGTCGCTGCCATGGCTGACACGGGCGTCGACTACGTGAAGGTCGCCGTGTGGCCGGGGCAGAGCGACGCGGCTCTGCAGGCGGCTGCCGAGGCCGCGAGCGGGCGGTTGATCGGCGTGTTGTTCGCGGAAGACGGTCTCGCGCTCGATGCGCTGGCACGGCTGTCTGCGGCCGGGTTTCGCGGCGCGATGATCGACACGCGGGGCAAGACCGGACGCCGCCTCGGCGATTGGCTCGCCTCCGACCATCTCGCCGCCTTCGTCGCGACGTGCCGAACGCACGGTCTGCTATCGGGACTGGCCGGATCGCTCAGCGTGGACGACGTATCGACGCTTGCTGCGCACGAACCGGGCTATCTCGGCTTTCGGGGCGGCCTGTGCCGCGATGGCGACCGGCGCAACGCGCTCGATCCGGTGCGTGTGAGCGCCGCGGTCGAAGCTTTCCGCGCCCTCGGTCGGCGCGACGCGGCGTGACGATGAGTGCCTCGAGCCGCGTTAACGTCGTGAAGATCGGCGGCAGCCTGTTCGCCGATGCGGCGCGCCTCCGCTCCGCGCTGGCGGCGCTCGCCGATGGCGCGGAAGGGCCGATCGTGATCGTCCCCGGTGGCGGTCCCTTCGCCGATGCCGTTCGCACTGCGCAAACTGCGCTCGGCTACTCGGACGCACTCGCCCACCGTCTCGCCCTCGACGCCATGGGCTGCATGGCCGAAGTGTTTTCTGAGATGGAGCCGCGGCTCGCCATCCTCCGTAGCGTCGAGGCCGCGGCGGAATCGAAGGGTGTCTGCCTGTGGGACCCCGTGGCGTTGCGCTCGGGCCATCCCGACATTCCCGAAACCTGGGATGTCTCCTCCGACAGTCTCGCGCTCTGGCTTGCCACGGCGCTCCGCGCGACACGCTGTACCCTGCTGAAGTCGGCACCCTGCCCCGTCGGCGCGACGCCGGACGAACTCGTTCGGCTCGGGTTGGTGGACCGGGCATTTCCGGACTTTGCGCGCGCCTTCGCCGGCGAGATCGTGCTGCGCGGTCCGGACCGCAACGCCGACCGTCCCCCTCGTCCTGAGGTGCCGGAGCGAAGTGGAGGCCTCGAAGGAAGGCTCCAGACATCGTGGCAGCATCTCGATCCGCCCTTCGAGGCTCGGCTTCGCCTCTCACCTCAGAACGAGGATGCGGGTGAGGCGCCCTGCGTACCGTCTCAGGACGCTGCGGCATGAGCGGCGGCTCCGAACCAAAAACCTCCGAGCATCTCGTCTTCATCACCGGCAAGCTCGCCCATGCCCGGCTCGAAAAGGTCGCGAACACCTTTCCGCCCGAGCGCTTCACGTGGTCGATCGCCGATGCCGGCGTGAAGGTCGCCGCGCTGATGACCGAGGAGATCATCAAGCGCCGCATTACGATCCCTGCGGGCGCGACGCGCATTGTGCTGCCCGGGCGCTGCCGCGCGAACCCGGAGGTGCTGGCCGAACATTTCGGGCTGCCGGTCGAGCGGGGGCCGGACGAGATCGTCGACCTGCCGGCGTTTCTCGGGCTCGCCGGCCGGAAGGTCGATCTATCCCGGCACGACCTGCGCATCTTTTCCGAGATCGTCGATGCCTCGAAGATGAGCGTCGACCAGATCGTGGCGAAGGGCCTCGATCTCGCTCGCCGCGGCTCGGACGTGATCGATCTCGGCGGCCTGCCCGATACGCCGTTCCTGCATCTCGAAGATGCCGTGCGCGCGATGAAGGCGGCCGGGCTCCGGGTCAGCGTCGACTCGTTCTCCCTCGACGAGCTCACGCGCGGCGCGAAGGCGGGCGCGGACTACCTGCTGAGCCTCAACGAAGAGACCCTCGACCTCGCCTTCGAGATCGACGCCGTGCCGGTCCTCGTGCCGATGCGGCCCGACGACATGCCCTCCCTCGATCGGGCGATCGAGCGCATGGAGAAGGCTGGCCTGCCCTACATGGCCGACCCGATCCTGGAGCCGATCCATTTCGGCTTCGTCGAGTCGATCGCGCGCTACAACGACGTCAGGAAGCGCTGGCCGGACATCGAGATGATGATGGGCACCGGCAACCTCACCGAGCTGACGGAGGCCGACAGCCTCGGCGTCACCGCGCTCCTCGCGGGAATGTGTTCGGAGCTGTCCATCCGCAACGTGCTGATCGTGCAGGTCTCGAACCACACACGCCGCACGGTCGAGGAGCACGATGCGGCGCGGCGGGTGATGTACGCCGCCAAGGCGGATTCGGCGCTGCCCAAGGGCTACAGTCGGGAGCTATTGGCACTTCACGACAAGCGGCCCTTCGTGCAGACGCCGGACGAGATCGCCGCTCTGGCGGCCGAGGTGCGCGATCCCAACTATCGCATCGCGGTCGCGGAGGACGGCATCCACGTCTACAACCGCGCGATCCACAAGGTCGGCACCGACGCGATGGCCTTCTTTTCGGATCTGGACGTCGCGAGCGACGGCGCCCACGCCTTCTATCTCGGCGGCGAACTGACCAAGGCCGAGATGGCCCTGCGGCTCGGCAAGCGCTACGTCCAGGACGAGCCGCTCGACTGGGGCAGCGCGGCCGACCGTACCCAAGAGGACACCACGGCCTTCAAGAAGGCCGGGCACACCAGACACAGCGGCCCCGACGCGCCGCCACCCGGCACGCGCGACGCGCGGCCTGAGGCCGATGCCGTGCAGCCGGAGGCCGTGGGAGGCCGCGGATCGAACACGGAGAGCGACGCGTTGAGCACACCGAAATCCGGCCGCATCGTCTGCGGCAAGCTCGTGCCGGACGAGAGCTGAGTTCGCGTGCCGTTCATCCTCGAGACCATCGTCACCACGCTGTCGCCGGAGGGCGAACTGCACCTCGTGCCGTTCGGGCTGATCCGCGACGGCGAGGATTACGTGCTGGCCCCGTTTCGGCCCTCGCCGACGATCCTGAACCTCGAAGCCTCGCCGTATTTCGTCGCTTCGTCGCCGACCGATGTGCGCATCATCGCGGGCGTGGTCACGGGACGGCGCGACTGGCCGGTGGTCGATTGCGATACGATCCGCGGCAGGCGGCTGGCCTCGTGCTTCGGGCATGCCGAGTTCGAGGTGATCGCCAAGGATGACGACGCCCAGCGTCCTCGCTATCGCGGCCGAATGGTGCATGCGGCGAGCCACAAGCCCTTCCTCGGCTACAACCGCGCGCAGGCGGCCGTGCTCGAGGCCGCCATCCTCTCGACCCGGCTGAAGATGCTGGAGCCGGAAAAAATCCTGACGGAGATGGCCTACCACGCCATCGCGATATCCAAGACCGCCGGGCCCGCGGAGCGCGAGGCCTGGGACTGGATCGAGGACAAGGTCGCCGCAGCCCTCGGGCGCACCGACCGCGTTCTCGAAAAACCCGACGCCGCCTCCTGACGCGGCGTGATTGGAGGACACACGATGCGATTTTTGACACTAGCCACGGTGGCGGCCCTCGCCACGGTGTCGTTCTCGGCGCAGGCCCACGGGCCGAGTCGCCAGAAGGTTTCCGAGTCGATCGAGATCAACGCCCCGGCCGACAAGGTCTGGAAGATCGTCGGCAACTTCCAGGACGGCAGCTGGATCCCGGTGGTCGAGAAGACCGAGGGTAAGGGCGGCAACGAGGTCAAGGCGACCCGTACGCTGACCCTGAAGGGCGGCGCCACGGTCGTGGAAGAACTCGCCAAGTACGACGACGCCAAGAAGACCTTCATGTACCGGATCGACAAGGTCGACGTGAAGGTGCTGCCGGTGAACGACTATTCCTCGACGGTCGAGGTCGAGGATGCCGGCGGCAAGACCAAGCTCACCTGGAAGGGCGCGTTCTACCGCGGCTACATGAACAACGATCCGCCGCCGGACCTGAACGACGAAGCCTCCAAGAAGGCCGTGAGCGACCTCTACAAGGCCAGCCTCGCCAACGTGAAAGAGAAGGCCGAGAAGGGCTCGTAGCTAGCGCTTCGTCCCTCCCCCTGCGGGGAGGGATCGAAAGCGGGGGTGGGCGCGCCGGACTCCGAGCGAGGCCGGCGGAGTCACTCCCACCTCCCACTCCTCCCACAAGGTGGAGCAGGCCTTTTGGGGGTGCCACCGGCTCCCTGATTGCCTCGGCCTGCCCACCCCCTCATCCTGAGGTGCGCGGCATCGCCGAGCCTCGAAGGAAAGCTCCTGAGATTGCAGTGGCCGCTGCAGCCCTCTGTCGAGGCTTCCATTGCGCTCCGGCACCTCAGGACGAGGGTTGGGGGTGAGATGGTGGTGATCGGACGTCCAACCGGATCGACGCGACAGGACCCCGCATGAGCTTCCGCACCGGTTTGCCCCTGCTCCTCGCCTCCCTATTGCTCGCAGTGCCCGCCACAGCCCAAGAAGCCTACGTCACCGCCCAACTCGCGGGCGAAGTCGCGGTCGTCGATCTCGGGCAGGCCAAGGTTATCGCCCACATCCCCCTCGACGGCGCCCCGGCCGGTATTGCGTTCTCGCCGGACCGCAAGAGCGCCTACGTCACGCGTCCCGAAGGCCAGTCGGTCGCAGTCATCGATCTCGACGCGCGGAAGGTGACGGCGAGTCTCGCGGTTTCGGGCGGTCCCCTCGGCATCTGCGTGAACCCGAAGACCGGCATGGTCTACATTGCCGACTGGTATGCGAGCCGCGTCGTCGTGCTCGCCCCCTCCCCGGAGGGCCTGAAGCAGACGGGTGAGATCGCTGTTGGAAAGTCACCCTCCGGCCTCGCCGTCACGCCCGATGGCCGAACGCTGCTCGTGGCCAACCGCGAGGCGGATTCGGTCTCCGTCATCGATCTCGCGACGGCCAAGGAGTCGCAGAAGATCGCCGTCGGACAGCACCCGTTCGGCCTGACGCTCTCGGCGGACGGAAGCCGTGCCTATACCGCCAACGTCACTTCGAACGACGTTTCCGTGATCGACGTTGCGGCCCGCCGCGAGATCGGCCGGGTCAGGACCGGTGAGCGGCCCTACGTGGTGGCGCTGGCGGGCGGGCGCGGATTCGTCACCGACCAGTATTCCAATACCGTCACCGCCTTCGGCCTCGACGACCTCAAACCCATCGGCACCATCGATGTCGACGACCACCCCGAGGGCATCGCCGCATCGAAGGACGGCAAGACCCTCTACGTCGCCAATTGGGGCGACAATTCCCTGAGCGTCATCGACGCCGGGACGCTGACGGTGACGCGCAAGATCGCGGTGCCGGACGGGCCGCGGGCGTTCGGGGATTTCTTGCGGTGAGTGCTGTACGCACCGCGTCGGTACCTCGGCGGCGTGGGACGCGCAGCGATCAAATCGCCTTGTCCAAAAGCGTCCTGATGCTCACGGCATCGGTGTCGCCGGTGGAGCGGGCAGCTTCCCGGGCGCCGCGATAGGCGATCAACGTGCTCTGAGCGGAGACGCCGAGTTTCCGCAAGAACGGCTTCTGGCTGTCGAAGTCGATGCTGAAGAAGACAACGTCCCTGTACGCCGGCTCTGCCAGCAGCTTCGACAGGATAGGCTTCTGCGCCCGGCACGTTGGGCACCACGGCGCTGTGACGTCGATGATGATCGGTTTGCCCGAAGCCTTGGCGGCATCGAGCGCCGCCGGCGTGAACGCCATGACTTCGACAGCGCTCGCCACCGTCGGCAGCGCGAGCGCGGATGACGCAGCGAGCGCCAGGGCGAGCATCAGGCCCTGCAAGTGGCTACGACCGTTCGACTTCATGGCAAGGGGCTCTCCGGCTGCACGGCCTCGGCGAAGGCCGACGCGTTCCGCGTGCGGATACGGATGGAGCGGGGCCGGCGTTACAGCGCTCGCGACCTCGTGATCGAGGGAGCTATTTCCCGCATTCGCCCTCGGCCTTCGGATCGGCCTTTGCCATGTCGAAGCGGGTTACGGTGCCGTCGATGGCGAAGTCGCCGTAATCGAGGTGGATCGCGCCGCTGACGCCGTTCTCGTAGAGGTCGAAACTCAAGGTGTAGATCGGCGTGCGCTCGCCCTCGCCCTGCGTGAAGTAGCTCAGCGTTACCGGCCAGCGTCGCATCTTGGCCATCTCACCCTCGCGCAGCGGCTTGTCGCGGTCGTTTCCGGCGATGGCGGCCGGCGTGGCGGCGGCGCGGCCGATGACGGCGAGCGTGTCGTATACCTTGCGGCCGTCGTCGGAGCCGTCGAACACCTTCACGGCCACCGTGGTCTCGCCCTTGCGGGCGGCCTCGATCAGCCGGAGCATGTGGTGGCTCGGAAACAGCGTCAGGCCGTCGACCTTGTACTGGTCGCGCTTGGGCTCCTTCAGCTTCACCTTGAGCGCGTCCGCCGAGGCCTCGGCGGTGCCGTCGATCGGTGGCGTCGGCGTTCCGTTCATCACGGCGCCGGTCTTGAAGCGCAGGCTCTTGCCGTCGCCGGTCTCGAAGGTGGTGTTGCGCAGATCCGAGGTGCGGTCGCCGGATTCGCCGGAGGCGAGCACCGTCACCTGCCGGGTCTGGATCGTGTAGCCCCTGCAGGCATCGCCCGCGAAATCGATGACGATGCGGCCGGTGGCGCTCTCGACGGCGCGCGTGCCCTCGCTCTTGGCGAGGGAGAGATCATAGACAGCGCGGTGGTTGGCGAGCCGGATCGGGGCTTCATCCGGCGTCGCCGGCGCGCCCTGGGTCGGTGCTGCCATGACGGGCATGGTCGAGGCCACGAGCAAGCAGGCGGTCGCGAGGCTGGGGCGCATGACGTCTCCCGAAAGGGTCCGGATCGATTTCCGTGATCTCCGATTCACGAAAACCGCTCCATCTTCCCATATGGTCGCATTCTCTTCACGCGAACCGGAAACCACTTCGCTCGAAAATGCTCAAGGTACTCGACGACCAGACAAACAGCCGATCGTGGAAATTCGACGGCCTCGGCCTGCGCGCATCGCGGAGGTCGGACAGCAGCTTCACATAGGCGGTCGGGGCCGCCCGGCAAACCTGCGTCGCGCGCACCACCTGACACTATCCGATGGTGAACGTCGCCGCTGACGACGACCGATCTGCAACAGACCTGAAAAATTCATCCTCGAGAACCGCGCAGAAACGGACTATTCGGCTCTTTCGAACGGCTCGAGATCTGCATTGTTTCATATGTGAATTGACCCTAAGGCGCGCTTGACGCCTGAGAGCGCAGGCCGAGGCTTATTCTCCTGGCGGGTTCCGCATCCGCCCCTCCGGTTTGGTGGTGGAAACCATCGCGCACCGCGACGCGACCCTTGCACCGGGAACGAGCCGTCCTGTAGGTTCCGGTTGTTCGCAGGGAGGGGCTCGGCGGACATCCTCGACAGGTCGCCGGAACGCGCGTGGCGGGCTTGTTTTGCGTATCGCCGTCCAACCACCACAGCGCAGAGCACCGGGCCATCGATGAGCGCGACTGAATCGGAGGGGGCCATGGTGGAAGCTGTCCCGAGCTGGACGGACGATCGGGTCGAGTCGCTGCGCCGCCTCTGGGAAGAGGGCCTGAGCGCCAGCCAGATCGCGGCCCAGCTCGGCGGGGTCACCCGCAACGCCGTCATCGGCAAAGTCCACCGGCTCGGTCTCGCCGGCCGGGTGAAGCCGAACGGCGCTGCCGGGCAGGTCACCGGGCGCAAGAAGTCCGAGCAGGAGGATGAGGCCGCCATCGCCCTGGCCGAGGAGCAGACCCTGCCGGAGCCGCCGGCCGTGATCTCGCACCGGCCCGCCCCGAATTTCCCGCTGGTGCCGCCACCCGCGGCGCCGGAGCCGAACGGCCTCGCCGTCTCGCAGCGCGTCACGATCATGGATCTGCGGGAGTCGATGTGCCGCTGGCCGCTCGGCGATCCGACCTCGCCCGACTTCCGCTTCTGCGGCGGCCGCGCGATCACCGGCCTGCCCTACTGCACGGCACACGCCCAGATCGCCTACCAGCCCGCCGCCGAGCGCAAGCGCGATAGGCGGGTTGCCGGGGTTCGCTGATTTTTGTTGGTGGTCCGGCGCTACCGCGCCGGGTTCCGCTCCATTCCGTCAGTGCGAGCGTCAGCGAAGCAATCCAGGGCCACCTCGCATCGTTCGGGAAGCGGCCCTGGATTGCTTCGCTGACGCTCGCACTGACGGTGATGCGGCTCAGGCGTCCGTAAACATCTCGTCGAACGAATAGCCCGAACCGCGCACGGTGCGGATCGGGTCGTTCTGCTTCGGGCGGTTGATGGCCTTGCGGAGGCGTCCGACATGAACGTCGACGGTGCGCTCGTCGATGTAGACGTCGTGGCCCCAGACGCCGTCGAGCAGCTGTTCTCGCGAAAAGACGCGGCCGGGGCTACGCATCAGGAATTCGAGCAGCTTGAACTCCGTCGGCCCGAGATGGATCTCGCGTCCCGAACGGCGGATGCGGTGACTGACACGGTCGAGCTCGATGTCGCCGGCATTGAGCGTGCCGGCGACATGGGTCGGTTTCGTCCGGCGCAAGAGGGCGCGCACGCGGGCGAGCAGTTCCGGCACCGAGAAAGGCTTGACGATGTAGTCGTCGGCGCCGGTGGCGAGGCCGCGGACCCGGTCGCCCTCTTCACCGCGGGCCGTGAGCATGATGACCGGCAGCCGCTCGGTCTCGCGGCGGGCGCGGATGCGCCGGCACAGCTCGATCCCCGACAGGCCGGGCACCATCCAGTCGAGCAGGATGAGATCGGGAAGCTGCTCGCGCAGCAGCAGGTCGGCCTCGTCGCCCCGGGTGGCGCAGACGACCTCGAAGCCCTCGGCTTCGAGGTTGTAGCGCAGAAGGGTCGTGAGGGACTCTTCGTCCTCGACGATCAGGATACGCGCGTTCATGGATCGCCCGGCGGGCTCAATTCGCTCCAAACCTTAGACGCTCGGCTCGACCGTCGCATAGTTCGACGCGTCGTTCTTCGGGCGTTCTCCCGCCAGCGTTTCGCCGGTGACGAGGTAGTGGATCGTCTCGGCGATGTTGGTGGTGTGGTCGCCGATGCGCTCGACGTTCTTGGCGCAGAACAGCAGGTGCGTGCAGAACGAGATGTTGCGCGGGTCCTCCATCATGTAGGTCAGGAGCTCGCGGAAAAGAGAGTTGTAAAGCGCGTCGATGGCGCCGTCGCGCTCCCAGACGTCGTGGGCCGCGTCGAGGTTGCGGCTCGAATAGGCGTCGAGCACGTCCTTCAGCTGCTCCTGCACGAGATCGCTCATGTGCTCCACACCGAGCACGATCTTCTGCGGCTGGGTCTGGTCGGCAATCGCGACGACGCGCTTGGCGATGTTCTTGGCGAGATCGCCGATCCGCTCGAGGTCGCCCGAGACGCGGATGCCGGAGATGGTCTCGCGCAAGTCGATGGCGAGGGGCTGGCGGCGCGCGATCAGCAGCACCGAGCGCTCCTCGATCTCGCGCTGGAGCAGATCGAGGCGCTTGTCGGCGGCGATGACGGCCTGGGCGAGCGTGGTGTCGCGGCGGACCAAAGCCACCGTGGCATCGGTCATCATCTTCTCGGCGACGCCGCCCATCTCGGCGATCTGGCGGCGCAGGTCTTCGAGATCCTGATCGTAGGACGAGACGATGTGGTCGGGCATGTCGAAGGCTCCGGCGTGGGCCAGTACGATAGGTGTCGGGGGGCTCAGCCGAAGCGGCCGGTGATGTAGTCCTGAGTCTGCCGCTTGTCCGGGTTCATGAAGATCTTCGTCGTCGGCGCGAACTCGATGAGTTCGCCGAGATACATGAAGGCCGTGAACTGCGAGATGCGCGCGGCCTGCTGCATGTTGTGCGTGACGATGACGATCGTGAACTCGGTGCGCAGCTGCTCGATCAGCTCCTCGATGCGGCCGGTGGAGATCGGGTCGAGGGCCGAGGTCGGCTCGTCGAACAGGATCACTTCCGGGCGCTGCGCCACCGAGCGGGCGATGCAGAGACGCTGCTGCTGGCCGCCGGAGAGCCCGGTGCCCGACTGCTTCATCTTGTCCTTGACCTCGTCCCAGAGCGCGGCCTTGCGCAGCGCATCCTCGACGCGGCCGTCGAGCTCGGACTTCGGCAGGCGCTCGTAGAGGCGCAGGCCGAAGGCGACGTTGTCGTAGATCGACATCGGGAAGGGCGTGGGCTTCTGGAAGACCATGCCGACGCGGGCGCGCAGCTCGTTGAGGTCGACCTTGGGGTCGAGCACGTTCTGCCCGTCGAGCAGGATCTGCCCTTCGGCGCGCTGCTCCGGATAGAGCGAGTAGATCCTGTTGAAGGTGCGCAGCAGCGTCGACTTCCCGCAGCCCGACGGGCCGATCAACGCCGTGACCTGACGGTCGTGGAAGTTGAGGTTGACGTTCTTCAGGCCGTGGAACTGGCCATAGTAGAAGTTCAGATCCTTGACGGCGATGCGGACCGGCGCGGATTCGTTGGCCGGGTTGCGGCCGGCGAGCTGGCCGCTCATCGAGGTTGTCGGGCTCATCGGGTCAGAGTCCTTGGTGGGTTGGCGGAGCGGGGTGCGATCAGCGCGCCCGCTGGTCCTTGACGACGAGGCGCGCGACGATCGACAGCGCCAGGATGGTGACGGTGATGAGCAGGGCGCCGGCCCAGGCGAGGCTCTGCCAGTTCTGGTAGGGCGAGAGCGCGAACTGATAGATCATCACCGGCAGGTTCGGGATGCCGCCGAGCAGGTTGGCGTTGAACCAGCTGTTGTTGTTGAGCGCTGTGAAGAGCAGCGGCGCGGTCTCGCCGGCGATGCGGGCCAGCGCCAGGAGGATGCCGGTGACGATGCCGGCCGAGGCCGCCCGCCAGGTCACGCTCTTGATGACGTGCGAGGGCGGCGCGCCGAGCGCCACGCCGGCCTCGCGCATCTGGCTCGGCACCAGCCGCAGCATGTCCTCGGTGGTGCGCACGATGACGGGGGTGGCGATGATGGCCAGCGCCACGCCGCCGGCCCAGCCCGAATAGGTCCCCATCGGCCGCACCATCAGGGTGTAGACGAACAGGCCGATCAGGATCGAGGGCGCCGAGAGCAGGATGTCGTTGAGGAAGCGGATCAGGTCGGCGAGCTTGGAGTTGCGGCCGTACTCGGCGAGGTAGGTTCCGGCCATCACGCCGACCGGCGTCGCGATGACGATGCCGATGACCGTCAGCACGAGGCTGCCGAGGATGGCGTTGGCGATTCCGCCGCCTTCCGAACCCGGGCCTGGGGTCGGCTGGGTGAAGATCATGGGCGAGAAGCCCTTGATGCCCTCGACGATGAGCATCAGCAGGATCGAGCCCAGAACGACGATCCCGATGAGCGTCGCCAGCGTGCTCGCCGTGATCAGGATCTTGTCGGCGATACGCCGCCCTGGGCGGACGCGGTTGGCGCGCGGCGGGAAGGAGCCGGCCGGAGCCGTGGCGAGGATGGGATTGCGGGCGTCCATGGGTCGAGGCTCCCGGCGCTCAGGCGAGCTTCGCGCGGCGCGTCAGCAGCCGGGCGATGATCAGGACGATGAAGGTGATGACGAAGAGCAGGCAGCCGAGCGCCATCAGGGCGTTGAGCTGCATGCCGTCGGCCTCGTTGAACTCGTTGGCGATGCGCGAGGCGATGGTCGAGCCGGGATCGAAGATCGAGGCCGACAGCCGGTTCGCGTTGCCGATGACGAAGGTCACGGCCATGGTTTCGCCCAGCGCGCGGCCGAGGCCGAGCATGATCGCGCCGATGATCGACACCGAGGCCTGCGGCACCAGCACGTGGCGCACGACCTCCCAGGTGGTGCAGCCGATGCCGTAGGCGCTCTCGCGGAGCACGGTGGGGATCTGGTCGAGCATGTCGCGGGTGATCGAGGCCACGAAGGGCACGATCATGATCGCGAGGATGATGCCGGCGGTGAGGATGCCGACGCCGGAGGGCACCCGGGCGTAGAGCAGAGAGCCGACGATCGGCAGGCCCTCGAAGACGTTCGAGACCGGGGTCTGCACGAACCGCGCGAACAGCGGCGCGAAGATGAACAGTCCCCACATGCCGTAGATGATGCTCGGCACCGAGGCGAGCAGCTCGATGGTCATCGAGACGGGCTTGCGGGCCCAGCCGGGGCAGAGCTGAGTCAGGTAGATTGCGATGCCGAGCGAGATCGGCACCCCGATCAGCAGGGCTAGGAACGCGGAGGCGAGCGTGCCGATGACGGCGACGAGGGCGCCGTATTGCTCGGTGCCGATGTTCCAGGCGCTCGAGGTGACGAAGCCGAAGCCGAACTCGCGAAACGCCGGCCAGCCGCCATAGACGATCGAGCCGAGGATGCCGGCGAGCACCAGCAGCACGAGCAGCGCGGAGCCGAGGGACGCGGCCCGGAAGGCCCGGTCCAGGCCCTTGCTGGGGCCTTTGCGGACCGGGCGTGCCTCTCGGGCCAAGACGATGGATTGGGTCAACGCGGTCATCCGCTGGAGCTCTTCGGTGCGGGGGCGTTTAGCGCGGGTTGAGCGGGCTGTCCCCTCTCCCCTCCGCGGGAGAGGGTGGCCCCTGCGTTAGCAGGGGTCGGGAGAGGGGAGCGCGTTATCCGGAGAGTGCGGAGCCGCCCCTCTCCCGCCTCGCATCCGCGAGGCACCCTCCCCCGCAGAGCGGGGGAGGGTTGAACCATCTCACATGCCCGAGACGGGCTTTCCGTCCTTGCCCTTGATGCCCTTCCACTCGTCGTGGATCAGCGCGACGACGTTGTCCGGCAGCGGCACGTAGTCGAGGTCGATGGCGAGCTTGTCGCCGTTCTTGTAGGCCCAGTCGAAGAACTTGAGCACGTCGGCGGCCTTGGCCGGGTCGGCGGGCTCCTTGTAGACCAGGATGAAGGTCGCGGCCGTGATCGGCCAAGCCTCGTCGCCGGCCTGGTTGGTCAGCGAGATGCCGAAGCCGGGCTGGGCCTTCCAGTCGGCGCTGGCGGCGGCGGCCTGGAACGCCTTGTCGTCGGGGAGCGGGAACTTGCCGGCCTTGTTCTCGATGAGGGCGTAGGCGAGCTTGTTCTGCTTGGCATAGGCCGACTCGACGTAGCCGATGGCGTTCGGGACCTGCTTGACGGTGGCGGTCACGCCCTCGTTGCCCTTGCCGCCCTGTCCCGCGGGCCAGGAGATCGTCGTCGCGGCACCGAATTCCTTCTTCCAGCCCTCGGAGACCGCCGAGAGGTAGGTCGTGAAGATGTTGGTCGTGCCGGAGGCATCCGAGCGGTAGACCGGGGTGATGGTCGCGTCCGGGAGCTTGAGGCCGTCGTTGAGCTTGGCGATCTTCGGATCGGACCACTTGGAGATCCGGCCGGCATAGATGTCGGCGATGATGTCGCCGGTCAGCTTGAGCTTGCCCGGTTCGAGGCCCGCGATGTTCACCACGGTGACCACGCCGCCCATGACGGTCGGGAACTGGACGAGCCCGTCCTTCTCGAGCTGCGCGCCCTTGAGCGGCGCGTCGGTAGCGCCGAAATCGACGGTCTTGGCCTGGATCTGCTTGATGCCGCCGCCGGAGCCGATCGACTGGTAGTTCAAGCCGGTGCCGGTGTCCTTGCGGTAGGCTTCGGCCCACTTCGAATAGACCGGGAAGGGGAAGGTGGCGCCGGCGCCGGTGATGTCGCCGGCAAGCGCCGAGGAGGCGAGCTGAACGGTCGCGAGACCGATGGCCAGCGCGAAGGTGAAGGGTTTCACGTGCATCTCCGTGTCTGTCGGGCGAACGGCCTCGGCGCGGTCGCCGGGCTGTCGCGGGCATGTGCCCTGCCCTTTCGGCAGTGCGGCATTAGCCTCTCGACGCAGCCGGCCATATGACCGCGACATGACACGCCGATGACATCCACCGGCTACGCTCACGGATGCGTGAGGACGAAGTGTAAAAGTCTTGGTGTCGGCCGGTTCGCAGAAAATCCGAACCGCTTTGCCGATCCGTGCGTTCTGGATGCTCAGGCTCGACGCCGCCGGTTGCACCCGGGTGGATTCGGGCGAGTATCGGCGTTCGTGGGACTGGATTTGGAGAAGCTCGACGTGGCGGCAAAACCGCCCTCACCTGTCGACGGCGGAGCGCCGGTCGATCCGCAGGATGCGGCCTTCCTCGCCCTTCACGGCGAACGCGAAGGGCTGGAGCGGGAGCTGACGCTGGTTCAGCAGCAGCAGCGGTTCGGGACGGAAGAGGCAGGGATCGAGCGGGCGCGCCGGCGCGAGGCCTCGCTGCTCCTGGATCTCGACCGCGTGATGACGCTGATCCGGGCCGCCGAGTATCGTCGCCAGCCCGGCGCGCGGCGCTGGTAGAGCTCGGTCATCCCGACGACCGATGCCGTGATTGGTCGACGCGTACGGCTGTCGGATCAGGCGGCCGAGCGGCGCTGGTCGCGTTCCTTGTGACGCAGGCGCAGCAACAGATCGATCTGTGCGTCCGGGATAGGCTGAGCTTCGACCGTGCCTTCGTAGACAGCCCGCAAAGCGGTGCCGAGACGCTCGCGTGTCTCGCCGCTCATGGCGGGATGCATCCGGTCGGAGCCGTGGGCGTCGGTCTGACGTGCAACCTGTGCCATGGACGGAACCCTGATTCTGCACATCGAAGCGGTTAACGACCGCGTGAATTTATCGTCGCGAATCAAACTCGCCCAACGTGGTTAACAAAGGTTTATGGTTAAGGTTATCTTTTTGTCGCGCATTGGATCAGGCATCCGACGACTGTAGCAATCGCGCCGCAGCGGCACGCGCCTCGTCGGTGACTGTGGCGCCAGCAAGCATCCGGGCGATTTCTTCCCGTCGCGCCTCGCTTGCGAGCGACGCGACGCGGGTGGCGACACGGTCGGCGCCGCGCACGGCGTCCTTGGCGATCAGGAAATGCGTGTTCGCACGGGCGGCGACCTGCGGCGCATGCGTGACGGAGACGACCTGCACCCGCTCGGACAGCCGGGCGAGCCGCGCCCCGATGGCATCGGCCACGGCACCGCCGACGCCGGTATCGATCTCGTCGAAGATCAGCGTCGGGGCCGAACCCTTGTCGGCGAGTACCACCTTCAGCGCCAGCATGAAGCGTGAGAGTTCGCCGCCGGAGGCGACCTTCATCATCGGTCCGAGCTTGGTGCCGGGGTTGGTCTGGGCGTGGAACTCGACGCGGTCGATGCCGGCGGCATCGCGCGAGTCCGGATCGATGACGATCTGCGTGATGAAGCGGGCGCGCTCCAGTTTCAGCGGCGGCAACTCGGCCTTCACCGAGGCGTCGAGAGATTTGGCCGCGCGCGCACGCCCCTCGCTGAGCGTCTTCGCTGCCTTGGCGAAGGCTGCCTCGGCTTCGTCGCGGTCACGCTCCAGACCACCCAAGGCCTCCTCGCCGGCATCGATCGCGGCGACATCCGCCTCGTATCGCTCGCGCAGCCGCGCAAGGTCGTCGGCGGCGACGTCGTACTTTCGCGAGGCCGCACGGAGCGTGAACAGGCGCTCTTCGGCACGCTCGAGTTCGCGCGGATCGAATTCGGCTTCCAGGATCGCCGCATCGATGACGGCGCGGGCCTCGTCCAGTGCCGTAAGGGCAGCGTCCAGCGCCGCGACGCAAGGCTCGACCAGGCTCGGCGCCTGGCCCGCACGCCGTTCGAGCTTGCGCACGGCCGAGGAGAGATGCGCCGCGCCCGAGTTCGGGCCGCCGACGGCGTCCAGCGCCTCCTGAAGGTCCCGGGCGATCTTTTCTCCCTGCTGCATTACGGAGCGGCGCTCGGCGAGCATGGCCTCCTCGCCGGTCTGCGGGTCGAGCGTCGCCAGTTCCGCGACGGCGTGGCGCAGGAAGTCGGCTTCCTTGCGCGCGGCGTCGACGCGGGCGCGGTGCTCGGCCAGCTTCTCGCGGGCGGCCCTGACGCGCTTGGCCGCTTGCGCGGTGGCGGCGAGCGGTTTCTGCAGGCCGCCGAAGGCGTCGAGGATGGCGCGGTGACTCGCGGGATCGGCGAGCGCCCGGTCGTCGTGCTGGCCGTGGATTTCGACGAGGGCCGCCCCGATCGATCGCAGCACCTGAACGCCGACGGGCTGGTCGTTGACGAAGGCGCGGGTGCGGCCGTCCGCGAACTGCGTGCGGCGCAGGATCAGGTCGCCCTCGGTGTCGATCTCGGCGTCACGGGCGATCGCGCGGGCGGGATGGTCGAGGGGGGCGTCGAAAACCGCGGTGACGCCGCCCTGCGGCTGGCCGTGGCGCACGAGGCCGCCGTCGCCACGCCCGCCGAGCGCCAGTGCGAAGGCGTCGAGCAGGATCGACTTGCCCGCGCCGGTTTCCCCCGTCAGGACGCTCAGCCCTTCGGAAAAGTTCAGCGCGAGCTTATCGATGAGAACGATGTCACGGATCGCGAGCTGGACGAGCATGCCGCGCGGCGGACCCCGGTTGTGAAACGCCGTCGCTGTCTAGAGCGCGCTCCGCCGAAGGGGAACCCGGTTCGGCGCAAGAGAGCGCGACAAGGCGTAATAGCGGAACCAACGCAGAACTCACGCCCAAAATGAGAAAGGGCGGAAGCGTCGCCGCTCCCGCCCTTCCCGATGATGTGCTGCGCCGCGCCTATTCGGCGGCGGCGGTGCGGCCGATCACGCCGCGATAGATCTTCGAGAGCCACGAGCCCTTTTCCTCGCGCGGCTCCAGGCCACCGGTCTGCAGGAGCGCGAAAGCGTCCTTGTACCAGGGGCTGTCCGGGAAGTTGTGGCCGAGCACGGCGGCGGCGGTCTGGGCCTCCGCGGTGATGCCGAGCGCCATGTAGGCCTCGGTCAGGCGCTCCAGAGCCTCCTCGGCGTGCCGCGTCGTCTGGTACTTGGACACGACGTCGCGGAAGCGATTGATGGCGGCCGGGAAGTTGCGCTTCTCGAGATAGTAGCGGCCGACCTCCATCTCCTTGCCGGCGAGCTGGTCGCGGGTGATCTGGATCTTGGCCTTGGCGTCGGCGGCGTATTCCGAGGTCGGATACTTCTGGACGAGCTCGGTCAGGGCGACGAGGGCCTTCTCCGAGCGGTCCTGGTCACGGGTGACGTCCGGGATCTGCTTGTACTGCGACATCGCCATCAGATACTGCGCGTAAGCCGCATCCTTGGTGGCCGGATGGCGCTGCAGGTAGCGCTTCGAGGCGCTGATCGCGTCGTCGTATTTCTGGCCCTCGTAGTTCGAGTAGGCCGTCATCAGCAGCGCCTTGCGGGACCAATCCGAATAGGCATAGCGCTTGTCGAGGTCGTCGAACTTCTGCGACGCGATCTCGAAGTTGCGGTCCTCGAGATTGGCCAGACCCTCGCTGTAGAGCTTGTCCGCGGGAATGTCCGGCTGAACCTCGGGCTTGTACTTCTCGGAGAACCACTGGCTCGGGTCCAGCGAATCATACCAGGCACAGAAACCCGGAGTTGCGCTGAGCGTCACGATCACGGCCGCAATCGCGGAGCTTTTGGCAAAGGTCAGAGGCATCCCTGTCACGTCCTCTAGCGGGAGCAGCCTCGTCGCGGGCCGAAATCCCTACGCCATCACGTCGCGGGGCAGCGGCTGAATGCCGTCCCTCCCCCTTCACGTCGTTTTAACCGTGGCTGTCGATTCGGGCGCGAAAGCGGCGGCGATGGGGCGGAGACGGTGTCGTCCCCCGTCGCGGCCTGGTGTGTCGCGAGGGTTACAGATCGGCTGCGAAGGCGGCGATGCCGAGGCCGGCGCCGAGTTCCACCAGGGACGACTCGCGGCGGGCGCTCTGGGCCTCGATGATGCGGTAGTTGGCGCGGTCCGAGAACAGGGCCGAGAGGACGCCGACATTCATGCGATGGCCGCCGCAATAGGAGCGGTAGGCGCCCTGGAGCGGCAGGCCGGCGAGAGCGAGGTCGCCGACGGCGTCGAGGATCTTGTGACGGACGAACTCGTCGGCGAAGCGGAGGCCCTCGGGGTTGACCACGGCGGTCTCGCCGACGGCCACGGTGTTCTCGAGGGAGGCGCCGAGCGCGAAGCCGGCTTTCCAGTAGCGCTCGACGTCCTTCATCATGCCGAAGGTGCGGGCGCCGGCGATGTCGCGGCGGTAGCTCGCCGGGGTGAGGTCCATGGCCTTGCGGCTGCGGCCGATCACCGGGCTCTCGAAATCGATCTCGACGTCGAGACGGAAGCCGCGGTCGATCGGGCGGAGTTCGGCGAAGGAGCGGCCGACCTCGATGCGGACGGGGCGGAGAACCTTGATCCAGCGCTTGGGGGCTGCGCAATTCGCGAGGCCGACCGAGTCGATGGCCCGTACGAAGGGCAGCGCGCTTCCGTCGAGGATCGGCATTTCGGGGCCGTCGATCTCGACGAGGCAGTTGTCGATGCCGAGACCGTAGAGCGCCGACATCAGGTGCTCGATGGTGGCGACCGCGCCGCTCTCGACGTCGCCGATCACGGTGCAGAGTTCGGTGGCCGACACGCAGGCGTGGTGGGCCTTGATGAGCCGGTCGTTGCCATTCGGCATACCGGTCCGGAGGAAGCAGATCCCGTCGTTTGCGGGAGCCGGATGGAGCGTGATCTCGACCGGATTGCCCGAATGGACACCGACGCCGCTCAGGGAGATGGACGCCTTCAGCGTCGTTTGTTGGTTCGTCCGCATTCCCTTAGCCCTCGGCCAGGACCCGGCCCACACACCCTCGAACGAGGGTATGCCGCCTGATAAGTCCGTCCGCTGCTTGAAGCCCCTGCGAGCGCTGACCGTCCGAAAACCGTCGCGCCTTTTTCGTTCCGGGGGAATTTATAGCTGCGCTGCAAACGCTGGCCAAATCACGGATTCTTACGTTCTGTTACAGCCACGGTTCCGCCACAAAGTTTCAAAAGCGGAATTCGTTCAAGGTCTTAATACAGAGTTAAGCCCGGGACCTTTCGGTCCCGGGCCTGTGGCACAAAAGCTTCAACGGATAGGGCGATGACCGCTCAGTTGGCCTGCCGACGCAGGAAGGCGGGGATTTCGAGATGGTCGTCGTCCATCAGCCGTGGCTGGGGAGCGACGCGACCCTGTGCGTCGAGGTTGCCCTGGGCCGGGCGATACTGCGGCGGCTGCACCACCGGAGCGCGGGCCGAGGGGGCCTGCGGGACCGGAGCGGCGGGCTGGCGCATCTGCGGCAGCGGGGCGGCCTCGGCCTCCTCGCGGCGTCCGCCGAAGCCGACGGTCGCGAGGCGCCGGAGCAGCGACATCCGCTTCGAATCCGGCTCGGGCTCGGCCTGGACCGGGGCCTGGCTCTGACGGATCTGAGCCTGCGTGTGTGGCGGCAGGTCGGAGATCTGCGGCATGCGCGGAGCGCGGGCGACCTGCGGGCGGGGCGGCACGAACGGGCCGGCTTGGAGCGGGGCCGCCTCGGGAACGGGCGCTTGGGCGTGAGGCTGCTCGTAGGACAGCTGCGTGCGCGGGGGGGCCTGCGTCAGGACGACGTCGTCACGCACGACCGGCGCGGGGGCCGGCTCGGCGGCGACGGGCTGCGGGGCGGGAGCCTGCAGCACCGGAGCGGCGGTCTGGAAGTCGGAGACCGGACGCGGCGTCTGAGCGATCTGCGGGACCGGCTGGGCGGCCCGGATGCGGGCCTCGGCGCGCAGCTTCTCGGCGACTTCGGCGATGCGCTGCTCGGTCTCGGCGACGACCATGTTGTTCGGCGAGTTCGCCGAGATCAGGGCCGGTTCGATGCCGGTGGCGACGACCGACACGCGGATGATGCCCTCCAGGCTCTCGTCGAAGGTGGCGCCGAGGATGATGTTGGCCTCCGAATCGACCTCCTCGCGGATGCGGGTGGCGGCCTCGTCGAGCTCGTACAGCGTCAGGTCGGCGCCGCCGGTGATCGAGATCAGCAGGCCGCGGGCGCCCTTCATCGAGACTTCGTCGAGGAGCGGGTTGGCAATGGCGGCTTCTGCAGCGCGATGCGCGCGGTTCTCGCCGGAGGCTTCGCCCGTGCCCATCATCGCCTTGCCCATGCCGCGCATGATGGCGCGGACGTCGGCGAAGTCGAGGTTGATCAGGCCTTCCTTGACCATCAGGTCGGTGATGCAGGCGACGCCCGAATAGAGCACCTGGTCGGCCATGGCGAAGGCGTCGGCGAAGGTGGTCTTCTCCGTGGCGACCCGGAACAGGTTCTGGTTCGGGATCACGATCAGGGTGTCGACGGCGGCCTGAAGCTCGGCGATGCCGGAATCGGCCGTGCGCATGCGGCGGGTGCCCTCGAACTGGAAGGGCTTCGTCACGACGCCGACGGTGAGGATGCCCATGTCGCGGGCGGCGCGGGCGATGACGGGGGCCGCACCGGTGCCGGTACCGCCGCCCATGCCGGCGGTGATGAAGCACATGTGCGCGCCCGAGAGCTGGTCGCGGATCTCGTCCATGACCTCTTCGGCGGCGGCCGAGCCGACCTCGGGGTGCGAGCCGGCGCCGAGGCCCTGCGTCACGCCGAGACCCATCTGGATGACGCGCTCGGCCTTCGAGGAGGTCAGCGCCTGCGCGTCGGTGTTGGCAACGACGAACTCGCAGCCGAGCAGGCCCGATTCGATCATGTTGTTGACGGCGTTGCCGCCGGCGCCGCCGACACCGAAGACGGTGATGCGGGGCTTGAGTTCGCGGATGTCCGGCGCCTGCAGGGAGATGGCCATGGTGTGATGCCCCTTCAAACTCTTGAGCAGTTGGTTGTGCGCCCTGAAGCGCCCGGTTTTCGTCGCTCGGCCCCCCTCGCGGGGGACCGTGTCAGTCCGTTTCAGAAGCTCTCGCCGATCCACTGCTTGAGCTGGTCGAAATACCCGCCCGTGCCGGTCTGCGCCAAAGCGCGCTGCCGGCGTGGCTCGAAGAACTCGGCATGGGCCACCTGCGGGTAGACCAGCAGCCCGACCGCGGCCGAGAAGCTCGGCCCCTTGGCCGCCTCGGGCAGGCCGCGGATGCCGAGCGGACGCCCGATCCGGACCTGTCCCTGCATGATGCGCCGGGCCGTCTCCGGCAGGCCGACGAGCTGGCTCGCGCCGCCGGTGAGCACCAGACGATTGCCGGCCTGCGCCGCGTAGCCGGCCTTGCGCAGCCGGTCGCGGACGAGTTCGACGATCTCCTCGACCCGCGGCTTGATGATGCGCACGAGATGCGAGCGCGGGACGTGGCTCGGCGTGTCGCCCTCGTCCTCGCCGACCCCGTGGACCGCGATCATGTCGCGGTCGTCCGAGGGCGTGGAGATGGCGGAGCCGTAGAGCGTCTTCAGCCGCTCGGCCGCCGCGACCCGGGTCGAGAGGCCCCGCGCGATGTCCATGGTGACGTGGTGCCCGCCCACCGCGATGGCGTCGGTGTGGACGAGGTGGCCGCCGGAGAAGACGCCGACGCTGGTGGTGCCGCCGCCCATGTCGACGACGGCGCAGCCGATCTCGGCCTCGTCGTCGACGAGGACCGAGAGGCCGGCGGCGTAGGGCGTGGCGATCACCGCCTCGACGCCGAGGTGGCAGTGTTCGACCGCCAGCATCAGGTTGCGGGCCGCGGCGGCCTCGCTGGTGACGACGTGGAGATCGACACCGAGCGAACTGCCGATCATGCCCGACGGATCGATCACGGCACCCTGGCCGTCCAGCGCATAGCCGGTGGGGAGCGCGTGGAGCACGGCGCGGCCGGGAGCGACGCCGTGGGCGCTCGCCGTCTCCAGGACGCGCTCGACGTCGTGGCCGGTCACGGTACCGGAGCGGACGTTCACCCGCGCCTCGAAGCGCTGCGAGGCGAGCCGGCCGCCGGACATGTTCACGATAACCGACTGCACCTCGACCTTGGCCATCCGCTCGGCGGCGTGCACGGCCTGGCGGATCGCGTTCTCGGCGGCTTCGAGGTCGACGATGGCGCCGCCCTTGAGGCCGACCGAGCGCTGGTGGCCGATGCCGATGATGCGGGCGATGTGGGTGCGGCCGCGAAGCGTCGAAAGGCTCTCGATCGGCTGCAGCTCGGCGATGAGGCAGACGACCTTGCTGGTGCCGATGTCGAGCACCGAGAGCGTCGCGCTCCGGCGGGCCGAGAGGGGCTTCATTCGCGGCGTGAGGCCGTGGTGGGATTGCATGGGACGCTTACCGGAGGGAGGACGCTGCAACGGGGTCGGCGGAGGGGGCGAGACGGCTCATGTCGCGGTCCCCTTCTTCGTCTTCTTGCGTGCCTCCGCGCGTGCCGCGGCGGCCTCCTCTGTCAGTCGCACCACCACCCGGTCGGCGAGGCGCAGGTCGACTGCGATGACGTCCTTCTCCAGAAGGCGGTTCTTGCGCTCCAGGTCGACCAGGCGTGCGAGCGCTTCGTCCGCGCCGGTCTCGGGCAGGCGGATGTCGACGCCGTCGAGTTTCAGCGTCCAGCGCCGGCCGGAGACGTAGCTGCCGGCCTTGATGCGCTCGCCCAGCGGGCCGGCCGCATCGATCAGGCCGAGATATTCCTGCAGGTGGACATTGGCGTCCTCGCCGACCACGAGGGGCAGGTTGGCGTAGCGGTCGTCGCGCATCTCGTCGATGACGGTGCCGTCGGCCGCGATCACCCGGATCTCGCCGTTCTTCTGCCAGAGGGCGGCGGGCTCGCGCTCGACCTGCGTGATGACGATCTCGTTGGGATAGAGCTTGCGCACCGAGGCCGTGGCGATGAGCGGCACGGCCATCAGCTTTTCGCGGATCTGTGCGACGTCGAGGAACGGAACGGAGGAGCGCCAGTCGATGCCGGCGGCCTGCATCACCTCACGCTCGTACATCCGCGACAGACCGGAGATCGTGACGCGTTCGACGCCGAAGCCGGCGATGCGCGCGGCGATGTCGAGGGGGCGGCCGTTCTCGGCGACGTAGGCGTCGTAGCGCCCGCTGGCGACGAAGCCGAAGAGCGAGAGCGTGGCCAGCGTGCCGGCGACCAGCGCGGCGCCGAAGCCGCGGGGAATCCGCGCCTCGATCGGCAGGGATCCCCTGGTACGGCGGGAGCGCAGCACCGGCTTCAGGACACCCTGCAGCCGGTTCGCGATCACTGCTGGAAAGCCGGCGCCGTCCGGATGCCCGGCGGCGTTCAGCGTCCCAGAGAGGCGTCCTCCACCATCCATCGAACGAGCTCACCGAAACTCAAGCCCGCATGGGCTGCCATCTCCGGCACAAGGCTCGTCGGGGTCATTCCGGGTTGCGTGTTGACCTCCAGGACGACGAGCGCCCCGGTTCCACCCGGCGTGTCGTCGTATCGAAGGTCCGCACGGCTTACGCCCCGGCACCCGAGTGCTTGATGCGCCGTTAACGACAACTCTTGGACACGCTGGTAAACATTTGGTTTAAGTTCGGCCGGGAGAACGTGGATCGACCCCCCCTCGGCGTACTTCGCATCGAAGTCGTACCACTCCCCCGAAGCAGGCTTGATTTCGATCACGCCGAGGGCCCTGTCGCCCAGCACGGCGCAGGTCAGCTCGCGGCCCGCAACGTAAGTCTCCGCAAGGACTTCCTCGCCGTAGACCCACTCGTCCGAGGCCAGGATCTGGGGCGGGTGCGAGCGCCCGTCGCGCACGATGATGACCCCCATCGAGGAGCCCTCGGCGATCGGCTTAACCACGTATGGCGGAGTCAGCGCGTGTGACTTCGCTGCATCATGACGGTTAACGACGCGGCCCTCGGGCACGGCGACGCCGGCGGCATGCAGCACCGTTTTGGCACGCTCTTTGTGCATCGCCAGTGCCGAGGCGAGGACGCCGGAATGGGTGTAGGGAATCCTCAGGATTTCCAGGAGACCCTGAATGGTGCCGTCCTCGCCGGCCGGCCCGTGCAGGGCGTTGAGCGCCACGTCCGGCTTCAACGCGGTGAGAACGGTCGCCACGTCCGGTCCGACATCGACCGGCGTCACCCGATAGCCCTCGCCTTCGAGCGCCGCGACGCAGGCATTGCCCGAACTCAGCGAGATCGGCCGCTCGGAGGACCAGCCGCCCATCAGGACGGCGACGTGCTTGGGCATGGGAGGGCTCCGGTAGTGATCGGACTGAAATGAGATCGGCATCAGAGCGGGCCGAGCCTTTCCCGAAGGCTTTCATAGACGTCGTCCGCCTCTTCGGGATGAAGAGCACCGATCACGCGAAGGATGCGCCCGGGTTCGACGCAGGCGAGCTTCACCGGACGCACGACGGACGAAACCGCGAGGCCCGTCGGACCAAGGTCGAGGATCGGCAGATCGCCGAACATGATCGGATTACGCGCGCTCGTGATCATTGCGATCCAGACAAATCCCGCCGTCGCAACCTTAGACCCCGACACCACGACGGCTGGACGTCGTTTCTCCGCCAAGCGATCCGAGTAGGGAAAGGGTACGACGACGATCGATCCCGGAGGTAGGCCGACGGGCCTAGAGATCGGCATAGTCTTCCTCATCGATCGCCCCGGCCCATTCGGTGAACGTGGCGAAGGGATCGTCGCTCTCGGGAAGAGCCTTCTCGATCTGGATGCCCTCGGGAGTCAGCAGATAGCGAAGCCGATCGCCCGGTCCCACCGCCAGACGTTCGCGGACTTCCGCCGGCAACACGGTCTGGCTCTTCACCGAGATCTTCGAATAGGCGGTTTTGATGTTGCGTGCAGCCATCATCGATTCTCCGATCAGCAACGACTTACCGCCTTACGCCTTACAGGTCGATCCCGATCCGCCTGATCTCCCAATGCAGCTCATAGCCCGAGTTGTCTCGGACGCGCCGGCGCACCTCTTCGCCGAGCCCCTCGATGTCGGCCGCGGTCGCCCCGTCGCGGTTGATCAGAAAATTGCAGTGCATCTCGGAGACCTGCGCGCCACCGCGCGTCAGGCCGCGGCAGCCGGCGGCGTCGATGAGTTGCCAAGCCTTGCCGCCGTCCGGGTTCTTGAAGGTCGAGCCGCCGGTGCGCTCGCGGATCGGCTGCGCGGCCTCGCGGGCTGCGGTGACCCGGTCCATCTCGGCCTCGATCTCCGCCCGGTCGCCCGGACGGCCGCGATAGAGCGCGCTGGTGAAGATCACGTCGTCGGGCGCCGAGCAGTGGCGATAGGAGAAGCCCATCTGCGCGTGGCTGAACGTGCGGAGGTTCCCGCTCCGGTCGACGCCGCGGGCCTCGACCAGCACGTCGGTGGTCTCGCCGCCATGGGCGCCGGCATTCATGCGCAGCGCGCCGCCGACCGAGCCGGGAATGCCGCGGTAGAAGGCGAGCCCGTCGAGGCCGGCCTCGGCCGCGCTCTTGGCGAGGCGCATGTCGGGCACGGCGGTGCCGGCGCGCAGCGTCTCGCCGTCGACCGCAACCGATCCGAACGGCTTGCCGCCGAGCCGGATCGTCACGCCGGGAATGCCGCCGTCGCGCACGATCAGGTTCGAGCCGAGGCCGATCACCGTGACCGGCACAGCCGGATCGAGCGCGCCGAGCAGCAGCGCCAGATCCTCCTCGTCGGCGGGACTGAACAGCACCTCCGCCGGCCCGCCGACGCGAAACCAGGTGAGGTCCGCGAGCGATTGGTTGGCGAGCAGGCGGCCGCGAAGGGCGGGCGCAGCGGAGCGGATGGTGTCGATCATCATCGTCATGCGCGCGCCTCCCCTCTCCCCGCGTGCGGGGAGAGGGTCACGGACCCCTCGTCGGGTCCGTGACCAGCGGAGGCGAAGCCGAAGCGAGGGTGAGGGGGCGCATCCGAAAGAGCCTCTTTCGGCGAGACCCCCTCACCTTCGCCCTGCGGGCTTGCCGCGCCGACGACGAGGTCGTTGCGGCCCTCTCCCCGCCCGCGGGGAGAGGGGTGGAGCGCGGCGAGGATCGTGTCCAGGACACCGGTCGTGTTGTTCATGATCTCCGCATTCCAGAAGCGCAGGATGCGATAGCCCTGCGAAACGAGCCACTGGTCTCGGATACGGTCCCGCACGCTCTCTGCGTGCTGGCTGCCATCCGCCTCTACGATGAGCTTGGCGTCGCGGCAGATGAAATCGGCGAAGTAGCGCCCGATTTTCTCTTGCCTGACGAACTTGAAGCCGGCCAGACGTCGGTCACGCAAGCGGCTCCAAAGCTTTCGTTCGGCCTCCGTCTGATCACGACGCAGCCTGCGCCCGAAACGCGTCCGTTCCTGATCGGAGGCTCGCATCGGGACGAAGACTCACCCCTTCAGCGCCGCCAGCTCACCCGGCAGCGCATAGGCCCACTGCGTGATCGTCCCCGCCCCGAGACACACCACGTAATCGCCCTCCCCCGCATGGCCGGCGACGAGGCCGGCGAGGTCGTCCGGCGTCTCGAGCGCGATGGCGTCGCGGTGGCCGCGGGAGCGGAGGCCCGAGACCAGGGAGTCGCGGTCGATGCCCTCGATCGGGGCTTCGCCGGCGGCGTAGACCGGGGCGACGATGACCGTGTCGGCGTCGTTGAAGCAGGTGCAGAAATCGTCGAACAGCGATTGCAGGCGGGTGTAGCGGTGCGGCTGCACGATCGCGATGACCCGGCCGTCGGTGGAGGCGCGGGCGGCCTTGAGTACGGCGGCGATCTCGACGGGATGGTGGCCGTAATCGTCGAAGATGGTGGCGCCGTTCCAGTCGCCGGTGCGGGTGAAGCGGCGCTTGACGCCACCGAAGCCGGCCAGCGCCTTGCGGATCGCGTCGGCCGGCACGCCGAGTTCGTGGGCGACGGCGAGCGCGGCGGTGGCGTTGAGCGCATTGTGCTTGCCCGGCATGGGGAGGACCAGGTCCTCCATCTCCAGGCGCAGGCCCGGACGCCGGTCGCGGATCATGACGCGAAAACGGCTCTTGCCGCCCTTCAGGTCGACGTCGAGCAGGCGCACGTCCGCCTGCGGGTTCTCGCCGTAGGTGATGATGCGCCGGTCCTCGATGTGCCCGACGAGGTCCTGCACGATCGGGTGGTCGATGCACATCACCGCGAAGCCGTAGAACGGCAGGTTGTCGATGAAGCGCCGAAAAGCGTCCTTGATCGCGTCGAAGGAGCCGAAATGGTCGAGGTGCTCGGGGTCGATGTTGGTGACGATGGCGACGTCCGCCGGCAGGCGCAGGAAGGTGCCGTCCGACTCGTCGGCCTCCACCACCATCCACTCGCCGGCACCCATGCGCATGTTGGTGCCGTAGGCGTTGATGATGCCGCCGTTGATGACGGTGGGGTCGAGGTTGCCGGCATCGAGCAGGGTCGCGACGAGCGACGTCGTCGTGGTCTTGCCGTGCGTGCCGGCGACGGCCACGCAGGACTTGAAGCGCATCAGCTCGGCCAGCATCTCGGCGCGGCGCACCACCGGCAGGCGGCGGTCGCGGGCGGCGACGAGCTCGGGGTTGTCGCGCTGGATCGCGGTGGAGACCACGACGATGGCGGCCTCCTCGACGTTCGAGGCCTCGTGACCGACGAAGGTGCGGATGCCCTTCTCGGA
Organism: Methylobacterium haplocladii; assembly: GCF_007992175.1. Classification (GTDB taxonomy): domain Bacteria; phylum Pseudomonadota; class Alphaproteobacteria; order Rhizobiales; family Beijerinckiaceae; genus Methylobacterium; species Methylobacterium haplocladii. The sequence goes on from NZ_BJZT01000045.1 coordinate 42,441, forward strand.
CAGGCGCCGGACGTTGGCGTTGTCGTTGGCGTCGGAGCCCTGCACGGTATAGCCGAGATTCGACATCACCTCGGCGATGCCGGACATGCCGATGCCGCCGATGCCGATGAAGTGGATGGGTCCGAGCTTGTCGGGCAGCTTCATGGGATGTGGTCCGTCTCAGCGCCGAAGCGAAACTACGAAGGAATCAGGTGCGGGCGGCCGTCTCGACGACGACGGCCGCCAGACGCTCGGCCGCGTCGAGGATGCCCGCGGTTTTGGCGGCCTTGGCCGCTGCGGTCAATTTCTCGGGGTTTCCGAAGAAGTCCACCAACTCGGCCGTCAGCCGGTCGGGCGTGAATGCGGTCTGCGGGAGGTGTAGCGCCGCGCCGATGGCGGCCAGCGTCGCGGCGTTCGCCGCCTGGTCCTGGTCGAGGGCGCCGGGCAGCGGCACCAGGATCGACGGACGGCCGATCGCGGCGAGTTCGGAGACGGTCGAGGCGCCGGAGCGGGCGACGACGAGGTGGCTGCGCGCCATCCGGCCGGGGAGGTCGCGGAAGAACGGCGCCGCCTCGACGCCTGCGAGGCCCATGGCGAGGTAGCGGTTCTGCACCGCCGTCAGGTCTTCCGGCCGCGCCTGCTGGACGATGTGGAGCCGGTTGCGGAGATCGGCCGGCAGCGCCTCGACGGCGTTCGGCACGACGTCGCTCATCACCCGCGCGCCCTGGCTGCCGCCGAAGACGAGAAGGTGGAGCGGGCTGCCCGGTTCGAGCGACGGATAGAGCGTGTCGGCCACCGCCAGCACGGCGGGGCGGATCGGGTTGCCGGTGTGCACCCGCCGCGCCGTGGCCTTGGCCGGCACGCCGCGCACGTCCTGGAATCCGGTGGCGATGACGCGGGCGCCGCGGGCCAGGAACCCGTTGGCGCGGCCCATCACCGCGTTCTGCTCGTGCAGGATGGTGGGCACGCGCAGCATCTGCGCGGCGAGGACGGGGGGCACGGTGGGATAGCCGCCGAAGCCGATCACGGCCGCCGGGTTCAGCCGGCGGATTTCCTTCGCGGCCCGGCCGAAGCCCTGGCCGAGCTTTCCGAGCGCGCCGGCCCGCGCGAGGATCGAGCGGCCCGACGGCGTCGCCGAGGTGATCGTGACGATCTCTTCGGCCGGAAACGCGCCGGAGATCGAATCCACGCGGGCATCGGTGGCGAGCGCCACCCGGATGCCGTGGGCCTTCAGGGCATGGGCGAGACTCTCGGCGGGAAACAGGTGTCCGCCGGTCCCGCCCGCGCAGACCAGGACGAGGGGCTGGAAGACGGTCATGGCCGCGCCTCACCAAAGCGCGACGCGGCCCCCCCTCTCCCCGCCTGCGGGGAGAGGGGGGGCGCGCCGCCGTGCGCGATTGTTTCCCAGAACGTAGTCACTGCATCAGGCCTGGCACCGCGGACGGCACCGTCCCTGGGGGGCGCTGGCCGAGTGCCGTGGTGCGGGGTCGCTTGCGGGTGAGGGCAACCAGGAATCCCATCCCGAGCGCCAGCGAGATCAGCGACGAGCCGCCGTACGAGACGAAGGGCAGCGTCATGCCCTTGGCCGGCATGAGCTGGGTGTTCACCGCCATGTTGATGCAGGCCTGGAGCCCGAAGAGCGTGGTCAGTCCGGTTATGGCGAGCCTCGAGAAGGTGTCGTCCGTGCGTCGCGCGAGCTTTAGGCCGCGCATGACGATGTAGGCAAACAGCGCGACGAGACCGAGGCAGACCAGCACGCCGAATTCCTCGCCGGTGACGGAGAAGATGAAGTCGGTATGGGCGTCGGGCAGGTGGCGCTTGGCGACGCCCTCCCCCGGCCCGGTGCCGAGCCAGCCGCCGGAGGTGAAGGATTCGCGCGACCAGAACTCTTGGAAGCTGTCGCCGGAATCCTTGTCCAGGAACCGATTGATGCGCTCCTTGACGTGATGGAGGAAGGTGTAGGCCGCCAGCACCCCAAGCAGGCCGCCGGCGCCGAGGCCCGCCACCCAGAACCAGTGCAGGCCGGCGACGAAGAACAGCGTGCACCAGACGATGGTGATGAGCATCGTCTGCCCGAAATCGGGCTGCAGGATGAGTGGCACGATGGTGACGGGCAGGAGCGCCATGGCCAGGATGCCGCCGGGCATGTCGCGCCGCTTCGCGCCTTCCGAGAAGGCCCAGGCGGCGACCACCACGAAGGCGGGCTTCACGAATTCCGAGGGCTGCAGGCCGAAGGGGCCGAACTGGATCCAGCGATGCGCGCCCTTGATCTCGGGCCCGAACTTGCCGGCGAGCACGCAGAGCGCGACGCCCGCGAGCCAGGTCACCAGGGCGAAGCGGCGGATGTGGCGCAGAGACAGGAACGACACCGCGATGATCAGCGCGATGGTCGGCACGAGATACATCGCCTGGCGGTTGAGGAAGTAGAAGGTCGGCAGGCCGATGCGCTCGGCCACCGGCGGGCCGCCGCCCATCAGGAAGACCAGGCCCGCCACCATCAGGCAACCTAGCCCGGCGAGCAGGCCGCGATCCACCGTCCACCACCAGTCGTTCAGGGGCGTGCGCTCGGCGCGGGACATCATGGCGGGTGGTGACCTCCGGCAGGCCGCGCGAATGGGCGCCACAGCCGGCCGGGATCGTGAAGCGGAATGGTAAACGCTTCCTTAGAGTGCCCTTCACGGCGCCTGAAAAGGCGCTTTCCACCAGAGGGATGAGAGATTGCAGGTCCTGCGGATGTACTTAAGTTTGCATTATGAATTACACGGACAATGTCGTGCCGGTCAGTCGGTCGTCGATGTAATCGCCGTCTTCATACAAATTCCGAGTGCATGATCAGCTCGGGAATTGAGGCGGCTGATCGATGCAGCTGCAGAAAGCGACGTAATTCTTACACTTGGAATGACGAAATCCGATGTTTGGATCACAGAAGACAGCATTGAGAGACGCTAAGCTGGCGGCGCTCGATCGTGTGCAGGGTGTCATCGAGTTCGACCTGTCGGGTACGATCCTCGATGCCAACCCGAATTTCCTGACCGCCGTCGGCTATACGCGGGACGAGATCGTCGGGCGTCATCACGGCATCTTCGTCGATGCCGATTACCGCAACTCGAACGAATACCGGGCCTTCTGGAATAGGCTTCGCGAAGGCGAGTTCCAGGCCGGGCAGTTCAAGCGCGTCACCAAGGCGAGCCACGACATCTGGATCGAGGCCTCCTACAACCCGCTGCTCGGGCGTGACGGCAAGCCCTACCGTATCGTGAAGTTCGCCACGGACATCACCGCGCAGATGAAACTGCTCGGCGAACTGCGGACGATGATCGACCGCAACTTCAGCGAGATCGATCAGGCCCTCTGCCGGTCGACCGAGGAATCGCGCACGGCGCTCGACGCGGCCCGGTCCACGTCAAGCAGCGTCGGGACCATGGCCGCGGCCACGGAAGAACTGGCGGCGTCGGTCGCCGAAGTCTCCGAGAGCATGGCGAAATCTCAGACCGCCACCGAGAGCGCCTTCGCCCGCGTTCAGGAGGCCGGCGACCACACGCGGAGGCTCGCCGTCGCCGCCAACGCGATGAGCGGGATCATCGGCCTGATCAACACCATCGCCGCGCAGATCAACCTGCTGGCGCTCAATGCGACCATCGAAGCGGCGCGCGCCGGCGAGGCGGGCCGCGGCTTCGCCGTCGTCGCACAGGAGGTGAAGAACCTCGCCGGGCAGGCCGCTCGCGCGACCGAGCAGATCAACGGCGAGATCCAGGGCGTTCAGGCGATCTCGACCGAAGTCGTCGGCGCCCTCGATTCGATCCAGGGCTCCGTCGACATCATGCGCAGCCACGTGGTGGCGACGGCCGCCGCCGTGGAGGAGCAGTCGGCCGTCACCCGCGACATGTCCGTGAACATGCAGGAGGCCGCGCGCGCCGTCGCGACCATCGCGGACAACATCACGGCGATCTCCTCGGGCGTGACCCAGGTGTCGGATGCGGTGACGACGACCCGGGAAGCGGCGCGCGTGCTGGCCCGCTAGGT
>NZ_BJZT01000046.1 GCF_007992175.1 Methylobacterium haplocladii
CCGGTCCTCCATTCGGAGAACCAACGACGCCCCGACCAAACCGTGCCACCCGTTATGGGTTCACGACCTAGAACGATGGACCAGGGCATCGCATCCGTCAGCGGAATTCTGGTAGAACTCGACGCTGCGCTTCAGCCCGTCGGCTGAGCTGCGATCAGGTCCCGCAGGGTGGTGATCGTCGAGGCGTCGGCGACGCCGTCGACCCGTGCTTGCCGGAAATGTCGCTGGAAGGCCGTCACCACGGCGAGCGTCCGGGCGTCGAACAGACCCGTCACCGGCTGATCGTAGCCGTAGAGCGCGAACATCGCCTGCAGGGCCTCGATCGGTTCGCCGCTGTCGCCCTGCGCGAAAAAACGGCCGTCGCGGATCGGGGCCGGCGAGACGCAATGGCCGATGCCTGCTGCTGCGAGGCGATCCCACGGAAAGTTCTCGCCGGGGTCTTCCTTGCGCTCCGGCGCGACGTCGGAATGGGCGAGAACGCGCACTGCGGGAATCGCGTGACGGTCGAGGATGTCGCGGCACAGCCGCAGGACTGCACCGATCTGCGCCTCGGTATAGGGCGGCAGGCCACCGATATGGCCGGGATGGGCGATCTCGATGCCGATCGAACGGGAGTTGATGTCGCGATCGAGCCCCCAGCAGCCGAGGCCGGCATGCCAAGCGCGCCGGCTCTCCGGCACCAACTGTACGATGCGCCCGTCCTCGAACACGAAGTAATGCGCCGAGACCTGGGCGGCGGCGGTGCAGAGCCGCGCCAGGGCGAGATCGGCGGTCGCCATGCCGGTGTAGTGCAGGATCAGCATGTCCGGCGGCCCGCCGGCGCGCTCGCCATGGTTCGGCGAAGGCGCGACACGCTCGACGAGCCGGCTGTCGGCGAGAAACGTCACGTGATGCCTCGCTCCGCCGCGATCCGGTCCCAGGCGGCGTTGATCGCGGCGAGCCGGCGCGTGGCGATGGCGACCGCTTCCGGAGGCAGGCCGCGGGCGATGGCGCGATCGGGGTGGTTTTCCGCAACGAGCGCCCGGTAGCGCGCTTTCTGCTCGGCGGCGCTCGCCGCGCGCTCGATGCCGAGCACCAGGTACGGGTCGTCGGCGAGGCGGACGTGGCGGGCGGCGAGGCGCTCGAAGGCGGCATCGTCCAACCCGAAGATCCGGGCGACGGCGCGTAGGTAGCGCTCCTCGTTCTCGTGGATTGCGCCATCGGCCTTGGCGATGTGGAACAGTCCGTCGAGGACATCCTCCAGCAGGGCCGGTTCGTCATGGAACGTGGAAGCGAGCTGCCCCGCGTAGCCTTCGAAGCCGTCGGTCGTCGCCTTGGCCAGATCGAACAGGCGCTCGACGCCGGCCCGCGCCCCCGGCTCGACCTCAACCACCTGCCCGAAGGCCTCGACCTCGGCCGGCGTCACCACACCGTCGGACTTCGCCATCTTGGCGGCGAGCGCGACGAGGTCGGTGGTGAAGACCACGTCGCGTGGCGTCGCGCCGAACGGCGCGCCTTCGCGGTCAACGAGAAAATGCCCGGCCACCGAGCCGGCCAGCGCCCCGATCGGACCGCCGACGAGGGCGCCGAGGCCTGCACCGCCGATCTTGCCCCAGATGCCGAGGCTCATCGGGAGGGGCTTTCGAGGGCAACGGCGGCGGGCTGTGGACTGAAGAGTCGAGGCAGGGGCATTCGCTGACGGCGCGGTACGGGGCCGGTTGCTAAAGCCGAATGCCGGTCGGGGCGCAAGCCGAACTGCGGGCCGACGGCTGACGCACATGGAAAAGGCCGGAGCATCCGCTCCGGCCTTCGCTTGGTCCGACACCGGTTTGGGGCCGAAGACCTCAGCGGCAGTACACGTCGCCGTAGGCGTCGCGGTAGGTGCCGTAGGGGCAGCGCGGGGCGGTGGCCGCACCGCCGATGGCGCCGGCAGCGCCGCCGATGGCCGCACCCGCGAGCGCGCCGCCGGCCCGGCCCGTGGCCAGACCGCCGACCGCGGCGCCGAGGCCGGCACCGAGGGCGCCGCCGCCCAGCGCCCGTTCACCCGGGGTGTTGCAGGCGCCGACGGAGAGCGCGAGGGTGCAGGCCAGGATGGCCGCGGTGAGCTTCTTCATGGTCGTACGACTCCCTTGTGCATCGGCCCGCCCGGCGTTTTCGCCGTGGCGCGCCCAGAGACCGTCACCGGCCTTCTGCAGAGGCAGGTCACGCGATACGGTCAAGATTGGGGCGGCGGCCGCGCGGGGCATGACATTTCTCGACCGAGCCGCCATCTGAAGCGCAAGCTGTTGCGCAAACACACCGAAATCTCGAGGTCCCGATGTCGAAAGCCACCCTGATCGTCCGCAAGGCCGCCGTCCGCCCCGAGCAGATCGTGGACACCGTGATCCTCGACCACGCCGCGCGGAATGTCGCCACGGGCTCGCTCACGGCATCGGGCGGAACCGCGTTCGAACTCAGCCTGCAGAAGGCCGGACAGGTCGAGGACGGCGACGCCTTCCGCCTCGACGACGGCCGCCTCGTCGCGGTGAAGGCGGCGGACGAGGCGCTGCTCGAAGTGCGCGCCGAAAATCCGGCGCGGCTGGTTCGCCTCGCCTGGCAACTCGGCGGCAGTCACGTCCCGGCAGAGGTCGGTGCCGACGTGCTCTATGTGCCGGCCAGCGCGGCAGAGCTGGTGCGCGGCGCCGGCTGCGCGGCAAGCCCCGTGACCCGTGCCTTCAAACCCGAGAAAGCGGCGCACGATCACAGCACCTGCGGGCACGACCACAGCCACGATCACGACCATTCCCACGATAATGCGCATGGCCATTCCCATGACCACGCCGAGCATGGGCATGGCCACGAAGCTTCTCGCCACGAGCACCACGACCACGGGCACGCCGCCCATCACCATCACGACCACTGAGGCGCGATAGGCGCGCGTTTCAGCCCGCGTCTTCAACCCGCGTTGCGATCCATAGAACGTGCCGGCGCCCGTCGGTGACGTTGGAGCGGATCCGGATCTCCTCGACCGAAAAGCCGGTGCGGCGCAGCCGTGCCTTGAACTTGCGGTCCGGGTGCCCGGACCACACCGCGAGGATACCGCCGGGGCGGAGCGCCCAGCGGGCACGTTTGAGACCCCAGGCATCGTAGAGCCGGTCGTTCGCCCGCCGGGTCGCGCCCTCCGGGCCATTGTCGACGTCGAGCAGGATGGCGTCGTAGGCGGCGGGCGCGGCCTGGATCGACCGGTTGACGTCCTCGACGCGAATCGCGACGCGCGGGTCGTCGAGGCTGCCGGCAAAGAGGTGCGAGAGTGGCCCGCGCGCCCAGGCTGCCACCGACGGCACCAGCTCGGAGACGACGACGCTCGCCTCCGGCCCGAGTCCGTCGAGCGCCGCGCCGAGGGTGAAGCCCATGCCGAGCCCGCCAATCAGCATGCGAGCCGTGGGCCGGTCGCGCAGCCGCTCGCAGGCGATCGTCGCCAGAGCCTTCTCCGAGGCGCAGAACAGGTCGCTCATCAGCTCGCACGTCCCGACCATGATGGTGAAGCCGTCGCTGCGGCGCATCAGCCGCATGGTGTCCGGCGTGCCCGGCACGGCGCCGACGTCGATTTCGGTCCAGGCGGTCGTGTCGGGCATGGGCATTTCGGGTGGGAGGGCAGGCTTGGCCGGCCGGTGACTAGCAGACCCGAGGCGCTCCGGGGTAGGCGGCGACGGCGGGCGGCGCTATGGAGGCGCCCGAAGCGAGGCTCGGCTCGGCCCGGTCCCTCGGTCAATCAGGACGTCCCAGCGTCGCCGGCCCGGAGTCGTGGCCGCGACCGATCGCACGAGTCACACCCCCACCATGGCCAAGCGCGTGAAGTCGAAGCCGCAGGAGCGCGGGTTCGTTCTGTTCGATGTCGTCTTCGAGGACGGCAGCCTCGCCTCCAACCGGCGCATCCCGATGGAAATCCTTGGCGGCCTCGACGGAGACGAGCCGGCACGGACGATGATCGAGGAGCAGGAAGCCGAGATCGCCGAGAAGGCCGGCCGCCCGCCGCGCGTGATCCAGAACCTCAGCCGCACCCCGGCCCGCGAGCGCGAGCCGAAGCCGGTCTGATCCGGACCACGGCCCCGAGAGGTGTCGCGGTCTACGTAACCGCGTTTTGCAGGCGTGGCCGCGAAGTCCCTTATCGCGGCCTATGGGTTGTGGTTCAGCTTTCCGAACCGGTGCGAAGACGGAGGCTCCTATCCCAGAGCCTCGCGGAACGCGCGCAGGTTGGCGCGCATCATCGCGATGTAGTCCGGGGCAGGTCCGTCGGCCCCACTCAGCGCATCGGAGAAGACCTTGCCGCCGAGCTTGGCCCCGCTCTCGCGGGCGATCTGTTGCATCAGTCGCGGGTCGGCGATGGATTCCAGGAAGACCGCCGGGATCTTCTGCTGGCGGATCTGCCGGATGATGCGGGCGACGTCCTTCGGGCCGGCCTCGCTCTCGGTCGAGACGCCCTGGGGCGCGATGAAGCGCAGGCCGTAGGCATCGGTGTAGTAGCCGAAGGAATCGTGATTCGTGATGATGCGGCGGCGCGCCTCGGGAATGCCGCGGATGGTCTCGCGGATCTCGGCATCGAGCGCATCGAGTTTTTCACAATAGGCCCGGGCGTTCTCCGCGTAGAGCGCGGTATGGGTGCCGTCGATCCGTGAAAGCCCGTCGCGGATCGCAGCGACGTAGAGCTTGGCGTTGGCGACGCTCTGCCAGGCATGGGGGTCGGCGTGATCGTCGGTCGCGCCATGGTCGTGACCGTGATCGTCATGGTCGCGCGAGCCGGCGATGGTCTTGGCGTCCTGCGATGCGACGACGACCGGGGCTCTGGTGCCGGAAGCCCGGATCAGGCGTTCGATCCAGCCCTCGAAGCCGAGGCCGTTGACGAACACGATGTCGGCACCGGCGAGCTGCCGAGCATCCTCGGGAGCCGGGCTGAAGCTGTGGGCGTCCGCATCTGGCCCGACGAGGCTGGTCACCGCGACCCGCTCGCCGCCGACCTGACGCACGAGATCGCCGAGGATCGAGAAGGTCGCCACCGCCTTGATCCGGCCCTCGGCCGAGGCGGCAACCGGCGTCAGCACGGCCAGCAGCACGGCCAGCCCGATGGCCGTCCACCGAATTCCGCTTGGTCCGCTGCGCGTCATGTCCCTCACCCGTCATTCGATCTGAGAGCGGACATAATGTAACATTATCACACTGCCAATCCCGATCGACGAAGCGATCATGGAGAAGGCGCAAGCCGCCGGACACATGCCGGATACACGCGTCTGTGCATTCTGGAGCCATGGGTTGAATCCCTTCTCCTGACACGAGGTGCCGTCATGTCGAGACGTGTGATCGTAGCGGTTCTGCTGGCGGGCCTCGCCGGCGCCGGAGCCGTGGCTTCCGTGGGGGCCGGGGAGCGGCACGGCTGGGGTGGTCCGGGCCACGGGCACGGCCGCTGGAGCGCGCTCTCGCCGGAGGATCGCGAGGCCTTCGCCGACGCCCGCATCGCCGCGCTCCATGCAGGCATGAAGCTCACCCCCGACCAGGACAAGCTCTGGCCCCCGGTCGAGCTCGCGATCCGCGACCTCGCCAAGCAGCGCGAGGCCCGGATGCAGGCACGCCGCGCGCGCGGCGCGGCGACCGAGGACGCTCCAACCCGCCTGCGCAACATGGCGGATGCCGCCACCGCCCGCGGCGAGGCCCTGCGAAAGCTCGCCGATGCCACGGCGCCGCTCTACGCTACCCTCGACGAGGGCCAGAAACGCCGCGCCGCCATCCTCGCCCGGCCGATGCGTCCGCATGGCGGCGGCTGGCGCCACGGCAGGGGCGAGCACGACGGTCCCGGGGGGCCGGGCGGCAAAGACGACGACTGATCGCCTCCGGTTTCGCTTGATCCCGCAGGACGGCGGTTGCACACACCGCTAGCCCTTCCTCCCTTGGGGGCGGATCGACGGAAGATTTTTGACCGGCATGGCGCGGCGCCCGCTCCTGAGGGGCGACACCCTCCCTCTCCTCGGACGGCTTTGGCGCGAGTGGCTCTCGCCGCACCGGGCGACGCTCGCCGTCGTGCTCGTGCTGATCGCGATCGTCGGTGCGGCGACCGGCCTCTACCCTGCGCTGATCAAGGCGGCCTTCGACGCCTTCGACGCCAAAGACCAGCGCGCGCTGGCTTACGGGCCGATCGTCGTCATCGTGGTGACCTCCGTGCGCGGCTTCGCACTGTTCGGCCAGACCGTGCTGACGAATCGGGTGGTCACGCGGGTCGAGGCCGACATGCAGGGGGCGCTCTACGCCCACCTGATCGAGGCCGACATGGCCCAGTTGGGCCGTGAGAGCGCCGCTTCGTTCACGCAGCGCTTCACCACGGATTTCGCCTTCATCAAGGAGGCGCTGACCCGCATCTCCACGGTGCTCCTGCGCGACATCGCGATGCTGATCGCGCTGGTGATGGCACTGGTCTGGATGGACCCGATCCTGACGCTGGTCGCCGGCATCACCGTGCCCTTCGTCGCCGGGCCGATCGGGCGCGTCGGCAAGCGGCTGCGTCAGGTCTCCACCAACACGCAGGAGCAGATGGGGCAGATGGCGAGCCTGATCAGCGAGAGCCTGCAGGGCGCGCGCATTGCCAAGACCTATTCGCTGGAGAGCTACCTCAAGGGCCGCGCCGATCAGGCGCTGGACGACGTCCGCCGCCTCAAGATGAAAGCCGCCAACGCCCGCGGCCGGTTGGACCCGTTGCTCGAGATCGGCGGCGGCTTCGCCGTCGCGGCCGTGCTGGTGATCGTCGGGCAGCGCGTGATGTCGGGCGAGAAGACCGTCGGCGATTTTACCGGCTACGTCGCCGCGCTGCTGCTCGCCGCACAGCCCGCCCGGGCGCTCGGCACCCTCAACGCCATCCTGCAGGAGGCGGCCGCCGCCCTGACCCGCTACTTCGCGCTGCTCGACGAGCGCCCGACCATCCGAGAGGCGGCGGATGCCGTGCCGCTGTGCGTCACGAAGGGCGAGATCAGGTTCGAAGCCCTGCGCTTCCGCTACCGCGACGACGCGCCGGCCCTCGAGGGCATCGATCTGACGGTGCGTGCGGGCGCAACCACGGCGCTCGTCGGCCGCTCGGGGTCCGGAAAATCCTCGCTGCTCAACCTCCTGCCGCGGCTCTACGACGTCACCGAAGGCCGTGTGCTCATCGACGGCCAGGACATCCGCGGCGTGACCATCGCCTCGCTGCGCGCCGCCGTCTCCGTGGTCTCCCAGGAAGTCGTGCTGTTCGACGACACGGTTGCCGCCAATATCGGCTTCGGCCGGCCGGGGGCGAGCCGGGCCGAGATCGAAGCCGCGGCCGAGGCCGCTGCCGCGCACGGCTTCGTTTCCCGCCTCGCGGAGGGCTACGATTTTCGCGTGGGTCCAACGGGCGGACGGCTCTCGGGGGGCGAGCGCCAGCGCATCTCGCTGGCCCGCGCTTTTCTCAAGGACGCACCCATCCTGCTCCTCGACGAGGCGACCAGCGCCCTCGATTCCGAGTCCGAGCAGCTCGTGCAGGAGGCGCTGGTGCGGCTCATGCGCGGCCGTACCACGCTGGTCATCGCCCACCGCCTCTCCACCGTGCGCGACGCCGGGATGATCGCTGTGATGGAGGCCGGCCGGATCATCGAGACGGGCACGCACGAGGCGCTGGTCGCCTCCGGCGGGGCCTATGCGCGGCTGCACCGTCTGCAATTGTCGGACGAGCCGGCGCCGGCTCCGGTTTGAGTTTCGGGACGTCCCACCACTCCGCTCGCGCGGATCGCCGTGGCGTCATCCCGGCCCCCATGGACGAAACCGGACCGAGCACAATCTGTCTCTCCGCAGGCGTCGTCGCCGCGTAAGCCGAGAGACACCGATGGCAGGCGAGATCTTCGGCAAGACCAAAGGCGGCGAACTCGTCACCCGCCTGACTCTGGAGCGCGGAAATTTTCGCGTTCAGCTGCTCGATTTCGGCGGTATCGTCACCACGATCGAGACGCCCGACCGCGAGGGCCGGCTTGCCAACGTCGTCCTCGGCCTCGAAACGGTCGAGGGCTACGAGACTGTCAGCCCGCATTTCGGCGCACTCGCAGGCCGCTACGCAAACCGCATCGCGGCAGGCCGCTTCACCCTCGACGGCCAAGCCTACCAGCTCCCGATCAACGACCCGCCGAACACCCTGCACGGCGGCGTGACCGGCTTCGCCAAGCGGCTGTTCCGCATCGTCGCCGCCGACCCGCAGCGCGTCGTCCTGATGCGCCGCAGCCCCGACGGTGAGGAGGGCTTTCCCGGCAATCTCGACCTCGAAGTGGCCTACAGCCTGCCCGAGGACGGGGTTCTGCGCATCGACTACCGGGCCTGGACCGACAAGCCGACGGTGCTCAACCTGACCAACCACAGCTACTTCAACCTCGCCGGCGAGGGTTCCGGCGACGTCATGGGCCATGTGGTCGAACTCGCAGCCGACGCCTACACGCCGACCGATGCGCATCAGATCCCCACCGGCGAGATCCGCCCGGTGCAGGGCACGCCCTTCGACTTCCGCAAGGCCACGGCCCTCGGCGCGCGCATCCGCGACGACGATCCGCAGCTCGTGCAGGCAAAGGGCTACGACCACAACTTCGTCCTGCGCGGCCTCGCCGGCACCCTGCGCCCCGCCGCCGCCTGCCTCGACCCGGCGAGCGGCCGCCGCCTCGACGTGGCCACCACGCAGCCGGCGCTGCAGCTCTACACCGGCAACAACCTCGACGGCACGCTGGTCGGCCCTTCCCGACGCACCTATCGCTCCGGCGACGGGGTCTGCTTCGAGACGCAAGGTTTTCCGGACGCCCCGAACCACCCGGAATTTTCCTCGGCCGTGCTGCGTCCTGGCGCACCGTTCGTATCGACCTCGACCTACCGGTTCTCGGTAGCGTAGCCGTGGACGGACTGCCCGCTTCCATCTCCGATACGGTGCGCGCCTATCTCGCGCGCGTCGACGGACAAGGATCCGGCCTCATCACCGGGCTGTACCTCGTCGGCTCGATCGCGCTGGGCGACTATCGCGAGGGTATCAGCGATATCGATTTCATCGCGCTCGTCCCGGCCGAACTGGATGCGGTGCGCTTGGAAGGGCTCGCGCGTGTCCACGCTGAGATGGCTGCGCTCGGTTCCCCGTTTTTCGACGGGGTCTATGTGACGCCGGACCGGCTCACCCGCATGCCAGGCGAAGTCGAGCACGCGACCTTCTGCGTCGAGGGAGATTTCCGGCCGAATGCCCGCTGCTTCGAGATCAACCCGGCGGCCTGGGCCTGTCTCGCCCGCCACGGAATCACCGTCCGCGGATCCGAGCCGAGCCAACTCGGGATCGCCACCGATCCTGGCTTTATGCGGCGTCTCCAGATCGGCAATCTCCACAGCTACTGGATGAGCTGGATCGCGCAGGCCGAAGCGGCCCTGGCGCGCAAGCGCTCGGACGAGGATATGGCCGGGTCTTCGTTCAGCTGGGGCGTGCTCGGCGTGACTCGGATCGCCCGCACCGTCGCCACCGGCGACATCGTCTCGAAATCCGAGGCCGGCCGTTGGGCCTTGCAGACCTATCCGCCGGAATGGCGGCCGGTGATCGAGGACGCTCTGCTGGCACGCGACGGGCGTGTCGACCGTGTGTCGCTCGACCGGTTTGCCAAGTCCCTCGAATACATGCGGTTCGTGATCTCGCAGGCCGGCGAGACCTGCTGACTGCGATCAATGCGTCCGTCGGCAGGCTACTTGACAAGCGCGTGGGCTGGGTCTGTTTATTCTGTTATGTCAGAAATAACAGACGTTCCTGTCAAGCTGCCGGCCGCGGTCGAAGGCTTCGTGATGCACTGGGGGAATCTCGGTGGGCAATGGGGCGTGAACCGCTCCGTCGCGCAGATTCACGCGCTGCTCTACCTCTCCGACAAGCCGCTGCATGCGGAGGTCATCGCCGAAACGCTCGGGATCGCACGCTCGAACGTCTCGAATTCTCTCAAGGAACTGACCGGCTGGAACCTGATCCGTCGCGTGCCGATCTCCGGGGATCGGCGCGATCACTTCGTGGCCGAGACCGATCTTTGGGAGATGGTCACGCGCATCGCCGCCGGCCGCAAGGAGCGCGAAATCGATCCGGCGATCGCGGCACTGCGCGTGTGTGCGGCTCAAGCCGAGGACGACCCCGCGGTCGGCGCCGTGGCGCGGCGGCGGCTGAAGGCGATGCTCGATTTCACGCAGACGATGGAGGGATGGTACGCGCAGATGCTGCACGTGCCGCATGCGACGCTGGCGAAACTGATCCGTCTCGGCAGCCGCATCGTGCGATATCTGCCGGTGAAGCCGGAAGCCTGAACGGGCGGACCGATGGCGGCTCAGCCGCCGAGATGCGCCGAAGGCCGATCCTCGCCCCAGATCTTCTCGAGATTGTAGAAGCCGCGCACCTCGGGCCGGAAGATGTGGACGAGAAGGTCGCCCGCATCGATCAGCACCCAGTCGCAGGCCGGCATGCCCTCGACCCGGGCGGTGCCGTAGCCCTTGGCCTTCAAGTCCTGCAGGATCTTGTCGGCGATGGCGCCGACATGGCGCTGCGACCGGCCCGACGCGATGATCATCGTATCGGCGAGCGAAGTCTTGCCCGCCAGATCGATCGCGATGGTCTCTTCGGCCTGCATATCGTCGAGGCACCCGAGCGCGAGGGCCTTCAGAGCGTCGGAGCCGTCGGCCCCTTGGGTTTCGTGATCGCTCAGCGGATCGGTTCCTGATTCTGTCGCGGCCTCGTCCGAGGCGGCTCTCGTTCTACACGAAAAAACTGGAGGGTTCGGCCGCCGATTTCAACGGCGCGGACCTGTGGACCTCTCTCATACACGCTTCCGCAGCGCCGTCGATGACAGGGACGAGCGTGGGCCATGCAGGAAGACCCAGGCCGGCGGCGGTCGATCGGCCAGAAGACCGGCATCGGTCTCGTCGATCCGCCATCGCGCGAGTGCCCGCGCGCCGGGCGCGTTCGGTGCCGCGAGGGTATGACCGGGGCGGTCGATCACCGCGATCGGCATCAGCCCGGCGATCTCGCGAAATCGCTTCCAGCGGTGGAAGCTCGCCAGCGAATCCGCGCCCATGATCCAGATGAAATGCAGATTCGGCCGCCGCAGGCGCAGCCAGCGCAGGGTCTCGACGGTATAGCGCGCGCCGATCGCTGTCTCGAAGCCGGTCACCGCGATGCGCGGATCCTCAGCCACCGCTTCCGCCATCGCCAGCCGTTCGGTGAGCGGCTCCAGTTCGCCTCGATCCTTGAGCGGATTGCCGGGCGTGACCAGCCACCAGACCCGGTCGAGCCGCAGGCGCTTCAAGGCCATGCGGCTGACATGACGGTGGCCGGCATGGGCCGGGTTGAACGAGCCTCCGTAGAGGCCGATCCGCATCCCCGGGGCGGCCGGCGGCAATTTTGCCGGGTCGATCCGATACCTCATCCGTCGCTCGGCCGGACCGACGTTTTCGCCTCCGTCATTGCGAGCGCAGCGAAGCAACCGAGGGCCAATGCACCGACGCGGCACGTACGGCCCCGGATCGCTTCGCGCTTGCAATGACGGGAAACGAACATTCGCAGGCCGGATCAGACCGGCCGCGTCTGCCCGCTGCCGTGGACGCGGTACTTGAACGTCGTCAATTGCTCGACGCCGACGGGGCCGCGGGCATGCATCCGGCCGGTGGCGATGCCGATCTCGGCGCCGAAGCCGAACTCGCCGCCATCGGCGAACTGGGTCGAGGCGTTGTGCGTGACGATGGCCGAGTCGACCTCGGCCATGAAGCGGCCGGCCGCTTCCATGTCCTCGGTGACGATGGCGTCGGTGTGATGCGAGCCGTTGGTCTCGATATGCTCGATCGCGGCATCGAGGCCGTCGACGACGCGGGCGGAGATCACTGCGTCGAGATACTCGGTCCGCCAGTCGGCCTCGCTCGCGGGGGTGACGCGGGAGTCGGCGGCCTGCACGGCGGCGTCGCCGCGCACGGCGCAGCCAGCCTCGATCAGGGCGGCGATCAGCGGCTTAAGATGCGTGTCGGCCACCGCGCTGTCGACGAGCAGCGTCTCGGCCGCGCCGCAGACGCCGGTGCGGCGCATCTTGCTGTTGACGAGGAGGGTGCGGGCCATGTCGAGGTCGGCGCCGGCCGCGACGTAGACGTGATTGATCCCGTCGAGATGAGCGAAGACCGGCAGGCGCGCCTCGGCCTGGACGCGCTCGACGAGGCTGCGCCCGCCACGGGGCACGATCACGTCGAGGCAGCCGTCGAGGCCGGTGAGCATCAGACCGACAGCGGCGCGGTCACGGGTCGGCACGAGCTGGATCGCGTCGGCCGGCAGGCCGGTCTGGGCGAGGCCTTCGCTCATGGCACGGGCGATGACGGTGGCGGTGCGATGCGAATCCGAGCCGGCCCGCAGGATCGCGGCGTTGCCGGCCTTGAGGCAGAGTGCGCCGGCATCCGCCGTGACGTTGGGGCGGCTCTCGAAGATCACGCCGACGACGCCGAGCGGCACCGAGATGCGCTCGATGAGGAGGCCGTTCGGCCGCTCGAAGGCGGCGAGCTGGCGCCCGACCGGATCGGCCAGCGCCCCGACTTGCGCCACAGCCTCGGCAATGCCGGCGACTCGCTTCTCGTCGAGGGTGAGCCGGTCGATCAGCGCCTTGGTCTGCCCGGCGGCCTTGGCGGCGGCGACGTCCCGTGCGTTCTCGCGCAGAATCTCCGCGGCGTTGGCACGGATGCGCGCGGCGATGGCGCGCAGCGCGACATCCTTGGTCTGCGCCGAGGCGAGCGCCATGCCGCGCGCGGCGGCCCGGGCCCGGCGGCCGATCGCGGCCATCAAGGTCGGCAGGTCGTCGGATTCCGCAAACTCCGACCGGAGGTTCAAGACAGGCACGATCCCGTTTCCGTCATCCATGATGCGCGCGTCACGCAGGATATTTCCGCCGAGTCATCGCACGCGGGGTGATTCCTAAACAAGCGCTGGCTCGGTTGGTTCGGGTGCGGTCAAATCGGATCGAACGAGCCGACGGTGGCGAGGTCGTCGCGGTGCACGATCTCGCTGCGGCCGGAATAGCCCAGGAGCCCTTCGATCTCACGGCTCGGCCGGCCGATGATGCGCCGCGCCTCGCCGCTGTCGAAGGCGACGAGGCCGCGCCCGAGCACGCGGCCGGCGCGGTCGCGGATCAGCACCGCGTCGCCTTTGCCGAAGGCGCCCTCGACCGCCGTCACGCCCACCGGCAGCAGGCTCGCGCCGCTCTGGAGCGCACGGGCGGCGCCGTCGTCGATGACGAGGGTGCCGCTCGGCTCCAGCGCACCGGCGATCCAGGTTTTTCGCGCGGCGGTCGGGGTCGAGCCCGACAGGAACCAGGAGCAGCGCCCGCCCGCGCGGATCGCGCGGAGGGGATTTTTTCCGCGCCCGTCGGCGATGATCATGTGGGTGCCGCCCGAGACCGCAATCTTGGCCGCCTCGACCTTGGTGCGCATGCCGCCGCGCGACAACTCCGAGGCCGGGCCGCCGGCCATGGCCTCGATCTCCGGGGTGATCCGGTCGATCACCGCCAAGTGCCGCGCGGCCGGATCGATGTGCGGCGGGGCGGTGTAGAGCCCGTCGATGTCGGAGAACAGCACCAGCACGTCGGCGCCGATCATGGTGGCGACGCGGGCGGCGAGCCGATCGTTGTCGCCGTAGCGGATCTCGACGGTGGCCACCGTGTCGTTCTCGTTGACGACGGGCACGGCGCGCACTTCCAGCAGCTTCTGCACGGTGGCGCGGGCGTTGAGGTAGCGGCGCCGCTCCTCCGTGTCCTTCGGCGTCACCAGGATCTGGCCGGCGACGATGTCGTGATGTCCCAGCGCCTCGGTCCAGTGCCGGGCCAGCGCGATCTGTCCGACCGCAGCCGAGGCCTGGCTCTCCTCCAGCCGCAGTACGCCCGGCGGCAGGCCGAGCACGGTGCGCCCCAGCGCGATGGCACCGGACGACACTACGACCACGTCGACGCCACTGGCATGCAGGTCGGCGATGTCCTCGGCCAGCGCCGCAAGCCAGGCATGCCGCAGCCGCCCGCGGGCGCGGTCGACGAGCAGCGCCGAGCCGACCTTCAGAACGACGCGGCGGAAATCTTCGAGGACGGGAGTCGACACGTCGGAGTCAGGGCAAAGCCGAGGGCAGGGTGCCCCCGTTTGCACGAATGCGCCGGTCTTGAACAGAAGCGCAGCGTCGTCACCGCGGCGCGTTCCAACCCTTGTACTCCCCGACATTGTCCCGCGTGACCAGCTGCGACGGGATCAGCACGACCGGGTTCTCCGGCGGCTTGCCGTTCATGATGGCGATGCCGAGGTCTACCGCCTTGCTTGCGATGGCGTAGGGGTTCTGGCTGGCCGAGGCGTAGATCTGGGTGTTGGCCTTCAGCGCATTCTCGATGTCGGGCGCGCCGTCCACCGAGGTGATGACGATGTTCTTGCGGCCGAGCTGCTTCGCCGCGAGGTCCGAGCCGATCGCCTGCGGATCGTTGATCGTGAACACGCCGGCGATGTCGCTGAAGCGGGTGATGTAGCCCTGCATCGAGGCCAGCCCGCCCTCGCGGCTGCCCTTGCCGTCCTGATCGTCGGACAGGATCTTGATCTCCGGGCTCTTGGCAAGCACCGCCTTGCAGCCCTTCACGCGGTCGATCACGGCGGAGACCTGCGGGCCGTTCTCGATGATGACGTTGCCCTTGCCGCCGATCTTTTGCGCGAGGTACGCACAGGAGATTTCACCGGCCTGGGTGTTGTCGGTCTGCACCGTGGCGTCCGCGCCGTTGGCGGCGACATCGACGCCCACCACGACGATGCCGGCGGCCCGCGCCCGCTTGACCGCGGCGAGCACCGCGCGCGGGTCGGCGGCGTTGATCAGGATCAGGTCGACGCCCAGCGCGATGAAGTTGTCGATCTGCGTGAACTGCTTGAACAGGTCGTATTCGGCGCTGGCCACCGTGACCCTGATCTTCGGATCGATCTCCTTGGCCTTGGCCTCCGCGCCCTTGGCGAGCGCCACGAAGTACGGGTTGCCGAGCGAGCCGACGGTGACGCCGATCGCCTTGAGTTCCTTGGCGGAGGCCGGGCCTGCGAGTGCGAGTGCGGCAGCGCTGGCGAGAGCGAGCATCCTGAGCATCTGCCGCTCGCTCACGTCCGCGCGCCCGGCTGGCGGAAGCGGTCGAGGGCCACCGCGCCGACGATGACGAGGCCCTTGATGATGAACTGCCAGATGTCGGAGACGCCGAGCAGGATCAAGCCATTGGAGAGCACGGCGATGATCAGCGCGCCGATCAGCGTACCCCAGATCGTGCCGATGCCGCCGACGAAACTGGTGCCACCGAGGATGACCGCGGTGATGGCGTCGAGTTCGTAGGTCTGGCCGACCTGGAGGCCGTTGGCCGCATAGAGCCGCGACAGCGCCATCACGCCGCCGAGGCCGGCGAGGAAGCCTGAGGCGCAATAGGCGAAGAGCAGCACCGCCCAGACCTTGATGCCCGAGAGCCGCGCCGCGTTCGGGTTGCCACCCACCGCGTAGATGCGCACGCCGAGCACCGTGCGGCGCAGGATGAACCACGAGACCAGCACCACCGCGAAGGCGATGATGGCGAGAATCGGCACGCCGAACAGGTCATCGTTGCCGATGAAGGCGAAGGGCAGATCCGGGTTGAACACCGTGGTGTCCTGGCCGATCAGCCGGGCGAAGCCGCGGAGATAGGTGAGCGAGCCGAGCGTCACGATGAAGGGCGGCAGCCTGAGGCCGGCGATCAGCACGCCGTTGATCAGCCCGACGAAGGTGCCCATGCCGAGCCCCGCCAGGATGCCCAGAATCCCGCCACCCGGGGCGAAGGAGGCGAGCGCCCCGCACATCGCCGAGATCGCGACGATGGAGCCCACCGAGAGATCGATGCCGCCGGTGAGGATGACGAAGGTCATGCCGGCGGCGAGCACGGTGTTGATCGAGGCCTGCTGCGCGACGATCGAGAGGTTCTGGCCAGTGAAGAACCGCCCCTCGGTCAGGAAGTGGAAGCCGATGCAGAGGATGACGAGCACCGGCAGCATGCCGATGGCCTGGATCATCGAGCGCATCTGCACTTGCTTGGCCGAGAGCCCGGCCCCGCCGCTCGGGCCGCCGGGTGTGCTCGGCCCCGTGGGGTCGCCGCCCGGCTTCAGGGCGGTGGCACTTACTGGGCTATCGGCCATCGGTTTTGTTCCACGGTCCTCGTTGGCGCTCAGGTCGCGTGTGCGGCGCTGCCGGCGGCGAAGCGCATCATGTTCTCTTGCGTGATGTCGAGGCCGGTCTCGCCGCCGACCTCGCCCTCGATATGCCCCTCGCGCATCACGATCACCCGGTCGCAGGTGCCGATGATCTCGGGCATCTCGGAGGAGATGACGATGAGGCCGATGCCTTGCCGCGAGAGCCCGTCGATGATGCGGTAGATCTCGGACTTGGCGCCGATGTCGACGCCGCGGGTCGGCTCGTCGAGGATCAGGATCTTCGGGCCGATCTCGAGCCAGCGCGAGAGCAGCACCTTCTGCTGGTTGCCGCCCGACAGGGTGCCGACGGGCACGAGCGGGCTGGCGGCCCGCACGCGCAGCGACTGGAACGCGGTCTCGGCCCGCTTCCAGGCGCGGGCGAGATCGAGGATGCCGCCCCTGCGCGCGTCGCGTTGGATCACGCCGATGTTGATGTTGTCGCCGCAGCTCATGTCGAGGAAGAGGCCCAGCGCCTTGCGGTCCTCGGTGAGGTAGGCGATGCCATGGTCGATCCCGTCCTGAGGCGAGTTCACCTCGATCGGCTTGCCCTCGAGCCGGATTTCGCCGCCCTTCTTCGGGTCCGCGCCGAAGATCAGGCGGGCGAGTTCGGTGCGGCCCGAGCCGACGAGGCCGGCGATGCCGAGCACCTCGCCGCGGCGCAGTTCGAAGCTGCAGGGCTTCACCCGCTTGCCGCCATCGGTCAGGTCGATCGCCTGGAAGATCACCTCGCCCCTGGCGCTGTCTTGCGCGCGCTGGTTCGGCTCCTTCTTGTAGAAAGTCGAAAGGTCCCGCCCGACCATCATCTTCACGAGCGACTCGGCGCTCAGCCCCTCGCGCTCCAAGGTGCCGACATAGGTGCCGTCGCGCAGCACCGAGACCCGGTCGGACAGTTCGTAGATCTCGGCCATGCGGTGGCTGATGTAGATCAGCGCGATGCCCTCCGAGCGCAGCTGGCGGACCAGATCGAACAGGCGATCTGTCTCGCGGGCGGAGAGCGCGGTGGTCGGTTCATCGAAGACGAGGATGCGCGACTTCGCATGCAGCGCCCGAGCGATCTCGACGAGCTGCTGCTCGGCGATCGAGAGCGTTCCGACAACGGTCTTCGGCCCGAACGGCGCACCGAGGCGTTCGAGCACCGTTCCGCAGCCCTCGGCCATTGCCCGGCGATCGACGCCAAGCCCGCCGCTGCGGATCTCCTGGCCCAGATAGATATTTTCGGCCACCGTCAGGTTCGGGGCCAGCGCCAGCTCCTGGTAGATGATGGCGATGCCGGCTTTCTTGGCGGCGATCGGGTCGGTGATCTGGACGGGCTGGCCCTCGACCAGGATCTCGGCGCCCGCATCCGGCTGGTAGGCACCGGACAGGATCTTCATCAGGGTCGACTTGCCGGCGCCGTTCTCGCCCATCAGGGCCAGCACCTCGCCGCCCCAGGCCTTCAGCGAGACGTCGTTAAGCGCCTTCACGCCCGGAAACGTCTTGGTGACGTTGCGCATCTCCAGCATCGGGACGCGCTGCGCCGTGGGCTCGGACATGGCCGGCACTCTCGGGATCTCGGTTCCACCCGCGAGGCCGTCTTCGAGCAGCTCCGCTTTGTCCGACTATCCGCGCATTTGCCGGTCGCTGGCAAGAAATTTCATGGCCTGATCACGCGACTTCCCGGCAAAGTATTACGCCCTCGGCTGATCTGCCTGTCTCGGTCGGCGATCGTATAGGGATCTTTGTGATCTCCTGCTGCGCTCACTTAATACGGATATGCACGCGGCAGCGACAATCACGGCATGGGCGGGGCATCTGAGGTTATGGTCTACCTCTTGGGATACCCCAAGGCGTGACAGACCATGAGGCGTTCCTGACACAGTCGTCTCGGAACTATTGTGCACAGGTCGATGAGGGGATGAAAGGCCGCGAGGCTCGGCTTACCAATCGTCACGCTTTTGCGACGATGGCGCAGACCGGAGCGTACCGGCGGGTTCGGCGCGATCAGGAGACAGGCAGGCCATGAGGGGTCGGACGGCGTTTGCCGCATTCGGGCTGGGGGTGATCGCGCTCGCAACCTCTGCCGTCGCGCAGGAGCCCGTGCCGCCCGACGCCCCCCGGGGCATCCAGGTGCCGTCGACCGCGATCCGACCGGCGGAGCGCCGGGCCTCAGCGCCCCGCGTCGCCGTCCGGCCCGCACCGGCGCGGCGCGCGCCCACCACGGCAAATGTCGAACCGGACGGCCAGGGTTTCGGGGGGTCGGACAGCGCTGCCGGCGCCGCCGACGTGCTCGGCCAGAGCGCGACACCGGCCCCGGTCCCGGCCGGCGTGTTCGATCTCGGCAACGGTCTGACCTTCCTGGTCAACTACACCAGCGAATCCGCGGCCAACCCATTCGGCGGCATCCGGCAGGGCACGGCCTATGCCGCGCAGGCCTTCATCGGCATCGACGCCGACCTGAACAAGCTCGCCGGCATCGAGGGCGCCTCGCTGCACGCCATCGCCACGCAGCGCCACGGCCGCAGCCTGTCGAACGACTTCATCGGCAACAACACCTCGGTGCAGGAAATCTTCGGCGGTGGCCAGACCGCCCGCCTGACGCTGCTGAGCTACCAGCAGAAACTGTTCGACAACAAACTCGATATCGAAGTCGGCCGGCTCGTCGCGAACGTCAACTTCCTGTCGTCGCCGATTTATTGCAATTTTCAAAACAATGCGACTTGCGGAAACCCGACCTTCGTCTTCAAGACGACCAACTTCACCTTCTTCCCCGTCGCGACCTGGGGTGCCCACGCCAAGGGCTGGCTGACCGACACGGTTTTCTTGCATGCCGGAATCTACGAGGTGAACCCGAACACGCAGCGGCCGACCGACAACGGCATCGACTTCTCGACGCGCGGCGCCACCGGCGTCGTGATCCCGCTCGAACTCGGCTACTCTACGACCTTCGCCAACGATCCGCTGCCGCGCAACTACGGAATCGGCGCCGTGATCGACCGCTCGGATTATCCCGATCCCGTGCGCGACGTCGCCGGCGGCCCGCTGGTCTTCACCGGCCTCGATCCGTTCACGCGCTTCGGCCGCTCGATGGTCTATGCCCGCTTCGACCAGATGATCCACCGCCCCGACCCGACGCAGCCGCAGGGCCTGACCCTGTTCGGCGTCGCCATGAAGGGCAGCGGCGGCCGGCAGATCGAGGACTACTACCTCGAACTCGGCCTCCTCCAGACCGGCACCTTCGCCGACCGGCCCTACGACACGATCGGTCTCGTCGCCTCGACCCAGAAATTCTCGGCGCTGGGACTCGCCGGGGTTCGCGCCGCCCGCGCCTCGCAGGGCCTCGACCCGCGCGACGTCGCTACACAACAGATCATGCTGGAGCTGAACTACGGCATCCAGCTCAGCCCCGCGGCGCGCCTGACGCCGCAGCTTCAGTACATCGTCAACCCCGACCAGACCCGCTTCCCGTTCCGTACGAAGCCGATCCCGGATGCCTTCGTCCTCGGCGCGAAGTTCTCCTGCGATCTGTTCACGTTGTTCGGGTTGGCGAAGGGGCCGGGGAGCCTGTAGCCGCTTGCATCTGCCGGCCATGCTTTGAGGGCATGACGAAAGCGAAATCGAACACTCCTGCGTCGCTTCACGCAGGGCATGTGCTGCGGCGCACGCAGATCCGGTGCGCCGCTTCCCAGATCTCCGTCACACCTCGTGCCGACGCGCCCCCGGGGCCCCTCGGCGAGACCGACACGGATCTGGCCATGAGCAAATATCTATCCTCGATCGCCGCCGCTGCCGTCCTGGCGCTCAGCACCATGACGTCCGCTGCCCTGGCGCAAGGCTACGGCTACGGATCGACCGGCGCCGCGGCGTCCTCGCTCGGGTTCACGGCCAGTCCGCCGATTGCCCTGAACAGCAACGTCCCGATCGTTGCTCCTCCAGCGGCCGAGCCTGCCACAACCGGATCGGTCGCTCGGCGCGATCAGGCCTGGACGCGGTTGCACCGCCGCTGATCGCGCGTCAGGCACCCGTGCGGCGAGCAGTCATCCGTCTCGGCGACCGCGCTCCTGATCTCATGCCGCCCTCGGTTGGTCCGTTCGGGCTCCGCGCGGCGCCTCGCTCCGTTTGCGGTGAGGGGAGAAACGCGCACCACCGGTCCGATCGACCGAAATCGGTATCAGATCACCGCCAGCGCCGCCCGCAACTCCTCCAGCGTCGGTAGATCGGCGCCCCGCCGCGAGCAGGTGATGCCGGCGGCCACCGCCGCCTCGGTAAGGAGCGTGCGCAGGCCTTCCTGATCGAAGCCGTCGATGGCGTCGCGGGTCAGGCGTCCGCTGCGCTCCAGCGAGGCGAGCATCGCGGCATGGAAGGTGTCGCCCGCGCCGACGGTGTCGATGACCGTCACGTTGCGGCCGGGTACGTTGACGGTGCCGCAGGCGTGATAGGCCGTAGCGCCGTTCGGGCCGTCGGTCGTGACGACGAGCTGCGCGCCGGCGCCAAGCCAGCGCGCGGCGATCTCGGCCTCGTCGGCGTCGGTGCCGTAGGCGGCATCCAGGTCCTCCACACTCAACTTGACGATCGAAGCGTGGCGGACGAGCCCGTCGAAGCGGGCGTGCCAGTGCGCGAGATCGGGCACGAGGCTGAGCCGCAGGTTCGGGTCGATACTGACTACGCAGTTCGCCGCGGAGCGCCGCACCAGACCGACGAGCGTCGTGCCGACCGGCTCCATGATCAGCGAGAACGAGCCGATCGCGATGGCCGAGATGCCGTCGAGATTGAACGGCACGTCCTCGGCGGTCAGGTCGCACTCGGCGCAGTTCTCCGCGTGAAAGGTATAGGTCGGATGGCCGTCGGCGCCGGTGGCGACGATGGCGAGCGGAGTCGGGCGCTTGCTCGTCTTGGCGAGCGAGATGTCGACGCCCTCGGCTTCGAGGCGTGCCGCGAGCATGCGCCCGAACCCGTCCTCGGATAGACCGCCAAGAAAGCCGCTCTTCGCGCCGAGGCGGCTGATGCCGAAGGCGAGGTTGAACGGGGAACCGCCGGCGACAGCCAAGGCGGGCAGGCCCGTCCGCGCCCGTTCGTGATCGCGGGTATCGACGAACAAGTCGATAAGGGCTTCGCCGGAGACGAGGATCATGGACGGGGCCTCACGCAGCCAGAGTATGGCGAAAGGCCGGGAAGTGCGCTGCCGCCGCAGCCCAACCGTCGATCCGCGTGATGATAGCCGCGCTTCCGGTCGGCGGGGAAGGGATGGGCGCCGTCGAGAACTTCATGATGCCGGCGCAGCGACACGCGTTTTTGAACGGCTCCAAACACGATCCCGCGCGTTGCATGCGGACGATTGTGTCGCGCGCGACCTGCGCCGCCACCGGTCGACGATGTACGAGCACAGAGAGGAACGCGATGGCAGATCAGAGCCCGCGGCTGACGACGGCTTTCGGAAACCCGATCTCCGACAACCAGAACTCCATCACGGCCGGCCCGCGTGGGCCGGTCCTGATGCAGGACTACCACCTCATCGAGAAGATGGCGCATTTCAACCGGGAGCGGATCCCGGAGCGCGTCGTCCACGCCAAGGGCTACGGCGCCTACGGCACCTTCCGCCTCACCAAGAGCCTGGAGCAATACACCCGCGCCAAGGTGCTGACCGAGGTCGGCAAGGACGTGCAGATGGTCGCTCGCTTCTCGACCGTCGGCGGTGAATCCGGCTCGGCCGACACGGCGCGCGATCCGCGCGGCTTCGCGCTGAAGTTCTACACCAGCGAGGGCAACTGGGATCTCGTCGGCAACAACACGCCGATCTTCTTCGTGCGCGACGCGATCAAGTTCGCCGACTTCATCCACACGCAGAAGCGCGACCCGCGTACCCACCTGAAACCGCATTGGCGCCGCTGGGACTTCTGGGGGCTCAGCCCGGAAGCGATCCACCAGGTGATGTTTCTGTATTCGGACCGCGGCACGCCGAAGTCGGCCCGCTTCATGAACGGCTACGGCTCGCACACCTATTCGCTGTGGAACGACAAGGGCGAGCGCTACTGGGTGAAGTTCCACTTCCACACCAAGCAGGGCATCCAGAACTTTTCGGCTGCCGAGGCTGACAAGATCGCCGGCGAGGATCCGGACTACTCCGCCGCCGATCTCTCGAGTGCGATCGAGAAGAACGATTTCCCGAAGTGGCGGGTCGACGTGCAGATCATGCCGGAGGCCGATGCCGACACCTACCGCATCAATCCGTTCGACCTCACCAAGGTCTGGCCGCACAGCGACTATCCGCTGATCGAGATCGGTGAGATGGAGCTGAACAAGAACCCGGAGAACTACTTCGCCGAGATCGAGCAATCGGCCTTCGAGCCGTCGAACATCGTGCCCGGCATCGGCTTTTCGCCGGACAAGATGTTGCAGAACCGGGTGCTGTCCTATGCCGACGCGCACCGCTACCGGCTCGGCGTGAACTACCAGCAGATCCCGGTGAACCAAGCCAAGAACGCGCCCGTCCAGACCTACCACCGCGACGGCGCGATGCGGACCGACGGCAACCACGGTGCCCAGGTCGATTACGAGCCGAACTCGTTCGGCGGCCCGGTGCAGGATCCATCGGTGCAGGAGCCGCCGCTGCGCCTGAAGGGCGATGCCGGCCGCTACGGCTGGCCGAAGGACGACGAGGATCTCTACGGGCAGCCGACGATCTTCTGGAGCAAGGTGCTCGACGACGGCGGCCGCCAGCGGCTCGTCGACAACATCGTCGACTCGATGGGCGATTCTCCGCGCCACATCCAGGATCGGATGATCGCGCACTGGTACAAGGTGCATCCAGACTTCGGCCAGGGCGTCGCCAAGGGCCTTGGGATCGATGCGGGGCGAGCTGCAGCCGAGTAGGTATCGGCCGTAATTTTGAATGCAGAAGGGCACCGGTTCGGACCGGTGCCCTTTGTACGTGTATTGCCCCACAGCCTTGGCCTTTCGGCCTACTTGGAGGCCCCGGGGAACGTCGCTATAGCGTCGCAAAACGTCACACCAAGGAGTGCCACGATGGCATCGAGCGCAGCGGTTACCCCGGCCGGAAAAGGCGGGACCGTGGAAATCAAGGACCTCTACGACCTCGGTGAGGTTCCTCCGCTCGGCCACGTGCCGGCCAAAATGTACGCCTGGGTGGTTCGCCGCGAGCGCCATGGGCCGCCGGAGAGCGCCAACGAGGTTGAGGTCGTTCCGACCTGGCCGTTGGGCGACGACGACGTGCTCGTCTACGTCATGGCCGCCGGGATCAACTACAACCACGTCTGGGGCTCGCTTGGCGAGCCGGTCTCGCCGATGGATTCGCACAAGTGCGACATCCACATCGGCGGCTCTGACGCGTCGGGCATCGTCTGGGCGGTCGGCTCCAAGGTGAAGCTGTGGAAGGTCGGCGACGAGGTCGTCATCCACTGCAACCAGGACGACGGCGACGACGAGGAGTGCAACGGCGGTGACCCGATGTTCTCGAACTCCCAGCGCATCTGGGGCTACGAGACGCCGGACGGCTCCTTCGCGCAGTTCTGCCGGGTGCAGTCGCGCCAGCTGATGCCGCGCCCCAAGCACCTGACCTGGGAAGAGGCGGCCTGCTACACGCTGACCCTCGCCACCGCCTACCGCATGCTGTTCGGCCACCCGCCGCACCAGCTCAAGCCCTCCGACAACGTCCTCGTCTGGGGCGCCTCCGGCGGTCTTGGCGTGTTTGCGGTCCAGCTCATCGCGGCATCGGGCGCCAACGCCATCGGCGTGATCTCGGACGAGTCGAAGCGCGACTACGTCATGAGCCTGGGCGCCAAGGGTGTGATCAACCGCAAGGATTTCGACTGCTGGGGCCAGATGCCGAAGGTGAACTCGCCCGAGTACAACACTTGGCTCAAGGAAGCCCGGAAGTTCGGCAAGGCGATCTGGGAGATCACCGGCAAGGGCAAGGACGTCGACATGGTGTTCGAGCACCCCGGCGAGTCGACCTTCCCGGTTTCCTGCCTCGTGGTGAAGCGCGGCGGCATGGTCGTGTTCTGCGCCGGCACCACCGGCTACAACATCACCTTCGATGCCCGCTACGTCTGGATGCGCCAGAAGCGCATCCAGGGCTCGCACTTCGCCCACCTCAAGCAGGCTGCAGCCGCCAACCGCTTCGTGATCGACCGTCGCGTCGACCCATGCATGAGCGAGGTCTATCCCTGGGAAAAGATCCCGGCGGCCCACACCCTGATGTGGGAGAACAAGCATCCGCCCGGCAACATGGCGGTGCTGGTGAATTCGCCGAAGGCCGGCCTGCGAACCGTCGACGACGTGATCGAGGCCGGGCCGAAGAAGGCCGATGTCTGATCGAACCTTTCACCTGCCCTTGGAATCCGAGGGCAGGTGACGCTTGTAGGTCTCTTCCTGGTCCTGGCGATGCTGGATCAGGTCCGCATAGGCCTGCTTGGCCTCGGGCGACATCGTGACCCTGCGCCCCTTGTCGCCCTTGCGCTTGGGCGCCTTCTTGAAAGTGTTGGTCGCGTCGCTCATGGCCACCCTGTCCGCTCCGGTGGCGCGACCATAGTCGGGCAATGCGACGAGCGCGAGGCGTGCCTTTCGAGCCGTCCCGCAAGCTGATAGACCACGGTCAATCCCAGCTCACCGGCAAGTTCGCAAAACGATGGACAAGTTCACGACCCTGGAGGGCGTCGCTGCCCCGATGCGGATCATCAACGTCGACACCGATCGCATCATCCCGAAGCAGTATCTCAAGACGATCAAGCGCACCGGCCTCGGCAAGGGGCTGTTCTCGGAGATGCGCTACCGGGACGACGGCTCCGAGAACCCGGATTTCGTCCTCAACAAGCCGGCCTACCGGCAGTCGAAGATCCTCGTCTGCGGCGACAATTTCGGCTGCGGCTCGTCCCGCGAGCACGCGCCATGGGCGCTGGCCGATTTCGGCATCCGCTGCGTGATCTCGACGAGCTTCGCCGATATCTTCTTCAACAACTGCGCCAAGAACGGCATCCTGGCGATCGTGGTCTCTCCGGAAGACCTCGAAAAGTTGTTCGAGGATGCCGAGCGCGGCTCCAACGCGACGCTCACCGTCGATCTCGCTGCCCAGACCATCAAGGGCCCGGACGGCGGTACCCTGCATTTCGACATCGACGAAGGCCGCAAACACAGCCTGCTGAACGGCCTCGACGAGATCGGCCTGACGATGCAGCGCGGGCCTGCGATCGACGGCTACGAGGCGCGGCTGGCCGAGCGCGGCTGGGCCTGAGGCCGGGATCGGCTACGAAGTCTTAACCATCAGGGCGCCTTAAATCCGGGTAATCGCTAGAGCCGCTAGGAGATGCTCCGATGACCTCGCGCGCCACGTTGACCGCCCTCGTCTGTCTCGCCGGGATCGTGACGACCGTCCCGGCCTACGCCGATTTCGACGCCTGCCTCGCCGGCATCCAGGGCCAGGCCGCGGCAGCCGGCGTCTCGGCGCAGGCGTTTCGCGCCGCGACCAAGGGCATCGAATACGACGACAAGGTCATCGAGCTTTCGCAGAAGCAGCCCGAGTTCAAGACGCCGATCTGGGACTACATGGCGGCGCTGGTCGACGACGAGCGCGTCGAGGACGGCAAGGCCGCCATGCGCCGCAACGCGCAGGCGCTCGCCACCGCCGAGCAGCGCTACGGCGTCGACCGTCACGTCATCGCCGCCGTCTGGGGTGTCGAATCGAACTTCGGCAAGAATCTCGGCACGATGCCGCTGGTTCAGTCCCTCGCCACGCTCGCTTGCTCGGGCAACCGCCGCCGCGACTTCTTTCGCGGGGAATTGTTGGCG
Organism: Methylobacterium haplocladii; assembly: GCF_007992175.1. GTDB lineage: Bacteria > Pseudomonadota > Alphaproteobacteria > Rhizobiales > Beijerinckiaceae > Methylobacterium > Methylobacterium haplocladii. Next base: position 26,017 of record NZ_BJZT01000046.1, read on the forward strand.
ACGCTCAAGATCATCGAGCGCGGCGACATCGAACCCTCGCGCCTCACCGGCTCCTGGGCGGGGGCGTTCGGCCAGACCCAGTTCATGCCCTCGACCTACCAGCGCCTCGCCGTCGATCTCGACGGCGACGGCCGCCGCGACGTTGTGGATTCCACCGCGGACGCGGTCGGCTCCACCGCGAACTTCCTGCGGGCCGCCAAGTGGTCGAACGGGATGGGCTGGGGCTACGAGGTGAAGCTCCCGCGCGGCTTCAACACCGCCGCCGCCGGCCGCACCCGCAAGCACCCGGTCGGACACTGGACCTCGCTCGGGGTGACGAAGCTCGACGGCAGCGCGCTCAGCGCCTCCGGCCCCGTCGGCATCCTGGCGCCGGCCGGCGCTAACGGACCGGCCTTCCTCGTCACCAAGAACTTCGACTCGATCTATTCCTACAATGCCGCGGAATCCTACGGGCTGGCCATCGCCGTGCTCTCGGATCGCCTGCGTGGCCGGGCCGGCGTCCAGGCCGAGTGGCCGACCGACGATCCGCCGCTCTCCCGCGCGGAGCGCCGCGACCTCCAGGTTCGGCTCACCAGAAAGGGCTACGACGTCGGTGAGCCGGACGGCAAAGTCGGCGAAAAGACCCGTGAGGCCATCAAGGCCGTCGAGCGCAGCCTCGGCATGCCGCTGACCGGACGGCCGGGTGGGAAGGTGCTGCAGGCGCTCGGGGGCTAGGAAGGCCCAACCCGAGTCTCGCACGGACGGTCGCTCTGATCACGAAAAAGCCCGCCCCGACGCATCGAGGCGGGCTATTGCCGCTCTGATGAGGAGCCCGCGAAGGCGGGCTCCGAACAAATCACTCGGCGGCGGTGGGGGCTGGGGCCTTCGGCGCGCCTTTGGCAGCCTTGGCCGTGCGGTCGGTGCGCTCGACGATACGGGCCGACTTACCGCGACGATCGCGCAGGTAGTACAGCTTGGCGCGACGGACCTTGCCGCGGCGGACCACCTTGATCGAATCGATCATCGGCGAATGCACCGGGAAGACGCGCTCGACGCCCTCGCCGTAGGAGATCTTGCGGACGGTGAAGCTCTCGTTGAGTCCGCCGCCGGAGCGCGCGATGCAGACGCCCTCGTAGGCCTGGACGCGGGTGCGCTCGCCTTCCTTGACCTTCACGTTCACGCTGAGCGTGTCGCCGGCCTGGAAGTCGGGGATGGTCTTGCCGAGACGAGCAACTTCTTCCTGCTCGAGCTGCTGGATGATGTTCATAGACATAGCTCCGGCCGTTGAGCCGCATCATCCCGGATGGATGACGGGCGTCAGGATTTCGGCATCCTGTTGTGAGTTGGGCTGGGCCATACAGGAGCCGGGGGCTGTTGTCACGCCTGGGCCACGGTGCCTCGCCGGGTCGCGTCGCAGTTGCCGGCTGCCCATGGGCCGCCGCGGCGTATGCGACACGCACCGCTTCCTGTTGAGAAACGCGCCATTCGAGTCCACATGGAGGAAGGTGCCGGATCGCTTCGGTGCCGTTCCCGGCCGGCCTTGAACCGGCGCCAGCGGACGAGGATTTTCCAGAGCCATGTTCATCCAGACCGAAGCCACCCCCAATCCAGCGACTCTCAAGTTCCTGCCCGGCCGCGTCGTGCTCGCCGAATCGACTTTCGAGGCCAAGGACGCCGAGAGTGCCGCGCGCTCGCCGCTCGCCAGTTCCCTGTTCGCCGTGCCCGGCGTCTCCGGCGTGTATTTCGGCCACGACTTCATCTCGGTGACGAAGGCCGAGGGCGAGAGCGAGTGGCCGCAGGTGAAGCCCGCCGTCCTCGGCGCGATCATGGAACATTTCCAATCCGGCGCGCCGGTGCTGGCCGAGGGTGTCGTGCTCGAAGAGGGCAGCTCGGAAGAGTTCTACGACGAAGCCGACCACGACACCGTCGTCACCATCAAGGACCTGCTCGAAACACGCGTGCGTCCGGCCGTCGCCAGCGACGGCGGCGACATCACCTTCCGCGGCTACAAGGAAGGCGTCGTCTACCTGGAAATGAAGGGCGCCTGCTCGGGCTGTCCGTCCTCCACTGCCACGCTGCGCCAAGGCGTGCAGAATCTCTTCCGCCACTTCCTGCCGAGCGTGCGCGAAGTCCAGGCGATCTGATTTTTTTCTGGCAGTCGGGCAACACTGCCCCGACAATTCACCCCTCGACGGCCGCTCCGCACTGACGGGGCGGCTGTTTGTGTCTTAAACGTGATCTCGTACAGGCGGTGATCGTGATCACCGTGGGTCCGCGACGGAGACACTTTGCGCATCCTGGCCATCGATACGGCGCTCGACGCCTGCAGCGTCTGCGTTGCCAACGACGAGAGCGAGGAGCTTCTCGGCGAAGAGTCGATGACGCTCGCCCGCGGCCATGCCGAGGCGCTGCTGCCGCTGATCGAGCGGGTGATGGCCCGGATCGACGGCGACTTCGAGAGTCTCGACCGGGTCGCCGTCACCGTCGGCCCCGGCAGCTATACCGGCCTGCGCGTCGGCCTCTCTGCTGCCCGCGCCATCGGACTCGCGGCGAACATCCCCGTCGTCGGGGTCACGACGCTCTCGGCGCTGCTCGCTCCGCAGCTCGCGCTCAACGCCGACGGGCTGGTGGTCGCCGCGATCGATGCGCGCCATGGGGCGGTTTATCTTCAGGCGATCAGCGGGACGGGCGTTGCGGTGGCGCCGGCCCGACTCGCGATCGAGGATGCGGTCGAGCGCATCACGGAGGGCGCCATTCTCGTCGGCTCCGGCGCGCCCGCGCTCGCCGCCGCCGCGAAGGCCCGCGGCATCGCCGTTGAAGTCGCCGAGACCGGCGCGCCGCAGATCGGCTGGGTCGCCCAGCTCGGGCTGGTGGCCGACCCGGAGCAGGCGCTACCCCGCCCGCTCTACTTGCGCGGCGCCGATGCCCAACCTCAGGATCATGCGAGGATCGCCTTGCGATGACGCGCGCCCTGTCACCCTTCTGGGCCCTCGACTGGTGGTCCGCTTGGTGGGACGCCTGGGGCTCGACGCCCTACGTCGCCCCCCTGCGCGACCCGAGCCAGGCGCAGACGCTCTCGCGCCTCCATGCCACCGCCTTCGCCCGGCCCTGGGACGCGCACGAGTTCGAGCGGATGCTGTGCGAGCGCTCCACCGAGGCGCACGCTCTCTGGCGCGGAAACGGCGTCCACGGCTTCGCGCTCTCGCGAAAGGTTGCGGACGAGGCCGAGATCCTCACCATCGTGCTCTCGCCCTCGATCCGCGGCGGCGGCCACAGCCACCGCCTGCTCGGCGAGCACCTGACCGCGCTGAGCTTCGCCGGCGTGCGCAACGTCCATCTCGAGGTCGACGAGGGCAACGCTCCGGCACTGAAGCTCTACACCCGCCACGGCTTCGCCAAGACCGGCGAGCGGACCGGCTACTACGCCCGTCCCGACGGCAGCCGCGCCACGGCGCTTACCATGCGCGCGACGCTGGCATGACCGGCTGAGCGCCATGACGCGCATCGTGTTCATCGCGCGGCTCGCCGTCTATGCTTTGACCTTCGTTGCGATCGTCGGGCCGCACGTGTTGAGCCTGCGCTACGGCCGCGGGCGTCTCGCCGGCCGCCTGCCGATGCTGCTGCATCGCGTATTCCTGTGGCTGTTCTCGGTGCGCGTGACGCAGAGCGGCACGCCGCCGAAGGCCGGCGAGCCGGCACTGGTGCTGTCGAACCATGTGTCCTGGCTCGACATCGTCGTGCTCGGCTCTCTGCGACCCCTCTCCTTCGTCGCGAAATCCGAGATCGCCGGCTGGCCTGTGATCGGCACGTTCGCCCGCCTTCAGCGCACGGTCTTCATCGACCGCGCCCGGCGCGGTGCGACGGCCACCGTCAATTCCATGATCGGCGAGCGCCTCGCCGCCGGTGAACTCGTCGTGCTCTTCGCCGAGGGAACGACCGGCGACGGCCTGCGCCTGCTGCCGTTCCGCTCCTCTCTCGTCGGCGCCGCGCGCGAGGCGCTCACCGACGGCACCGGCGGACTCGCCCGCATCCGCCTTCAGCCGCTGGCCCTCGCCTATACCGGCCGCGCCGGCTTGCCGCTGACGCGGATCGAGCGCCCGGAGGTCGCCTGGTACGGCGACATGGAACTCGCGCCCCATCTCGACCTGTTCGCACGGCGCGGACCGATCGACCTCCACGTAGTCTGGGGCGCCCCGATCGCCTTCGAGCCCGGCACCGACCGCAAGGCCGCCACCGCGACCGCCGAGGCTTCGGTGCGGCAGTCGCTGCGGGATGCGATCGCCGGCCGACCCACCGCGGTGCAAGGCACCCGCTCCGTGGAAGCCGCCGAGCGCCGGACCGGCCGCGAGGGCGCCGACGTCTCCGCGCCGGGCATCGCGGCGATCTGACGACGGTCAGCCGCCCGGCGGCAACCGATACGTCGCCGCCTGTCCGTGGACCGCGCCCACTTCGTCGATCAGCTGCCACACCACGACATCCACGATCGGGAAACGCCGGCTCGATTTCGCGATGCGGGTTCCCGCATAACCGGCGACGTATCCAACGCGGGCGACGGCTGCGAGCAGCCTGTCGCGGTCGGCCCTGTCAGGCGCCTCCGCCGAGAGCCGCGACGGCATGCCGATCAACTCGTCGCGGGTATAGCCGAAGCTCGTCTGCGCGGTGCGATTGGCATAGACGAAGCATGGGTCGGGGGCGGTGTCGTGTGCGAGCAGCGCGAAGGGCGCCCGCGCATAGGCCCAATCGGCGTCCGCCCCTTCCGGTAGCAGCGGACGGCCAAGGAGACGCCGATAACTGCCGGTCAGCAATGCGAAGAAATCCGGATCCGTTGTCAGGTCGGGGATGCCGATCTCCTCCAATTCACCGCGGCGACGCGCGTGGGAAACCATGCTAAGGCGGCTGCCCGATCGAGCGGCGGTCGGCTTGGGCCGAACGGTCAAGAATTATGACATACGGCCAGGACCCGTTGAAGAAAGCCTTCGTCAAATCCTACGGTTGCCAGATGAACGCCTACGATGCTGGGCGCATGGCGGACCTGCTCGCGGCTGAGGGCTATGCCGCGACGGACGCGGTCGAGGAGGCGGACGTCGTCGTCCTCAACACCTGCCACATCCGGGAAAAAGCCGCCGACAAGGTTTTCTCCGAAGTCGGACGCCTGCGCGTGCTGAAGGCCGAGCGGGCCGAGCGTGGGCAGGACACCCGAATCGTCGTGGCGGGCTGCGTCGCCCAGGCCGAGGGCCGCGAGATCCTGGCGCGGACGCCGGCCGTCGACGTGGTGGTCGGGCCGCAGAGCTATCACCGGTTGCCGGAACTGCTCGCCGAGTCGCATCGCCGCCGCGTCGTCGACACCGAGTTTCCGATCGAGGACAAGTTTTCGAGATTGCCGGCCCGGCGCACCCGCGGCGTCACCGGCTTCCTCACCATCCAGGAAGGTTGCGACAAGTTCTGCGCCTTCTGCGTGGTGCCCTATACCCGCGGAGCCGAGGTCTCGCGCTCGGTCGCGGCGATCCGGTCCGAGGCCGAGGCGCTGGTCGCCGGGGGCGTCCGCGAGATCACGCTGATCGGCCAGAACGTGAATGCCTATCACGGCGAGGGCACGAACGGCGCGACCGCGACGCTCGCCGAACTGATGCGCGCGCTCACCGACCTGCCGGGCCTTCTGCGTCTGCGCTACATGACCAGCCATCCCAACGACATGGGCGGCGACCTGATCGCCGCTCACGGCGATAACCCGCTGGTCATGCCCTACCTGCACTTGCCGGTGCAGTCGGGTTCGACCCGCGTACTGCAGGCGATGAACCGGAAACACACGGCCGACGACTACCGACGCATCATCGCGCGCGTGCGCGACGTGCGGCCCGACATCGCCCTGTCCTCGGACTTCATCGTCGGATTCCCCGGCGAAACCGACGCCGAGTTCGAGGAGACGATGCGGTTGGTCTCCGACCTCACCTTCGCCAGCGCTTTCTCCTTCAAGTACAGCCCTCGCCCCGGCACGCCGGCCGCCGAGCGCACGGACGCCGTGCCCGAGAGCGTGATGAGCGAGCGCCTTTCCCGGCTTCAGACGCTCCTCGATGCACAGCGCCACGCCTTCAACGCGGCGACCGTCGGGAGCATCGTCGAGGTGTTGGTGGAGAAGGCCGGGCGGCATCCGGGCCAGGTCGCCGGCAAGACGCCGCATCTGCTGATGGTGCAGTTCGAAGCCCCGGTCTCGACCATCGGCACACTGCAGCGCGTGCGGATCGTCCGCTGCGGGTCGAACAGCCTGTTCGGCGCGTTGGAGACCGATGCGGCGGCCGCCGCGTGACGGCGGTTTCGATGGACCGTTCCCGGCCCGGCTCGCCCTGTTCCGGGCCGGTGCAGCGAACGCGGAACCCGATCCGGGGCTCGGCACAAGACACCGCGCAGCGTCGAAACCCCAGCGCCACCGATCCAGAGCCGCTGACGCCGACCTTCTCTCACGGGAGCCCGGATCACCGTCCGCTTGCGCTGCAGGTATCCGGGACAGGGCCGAGCGAGTTCACACGAATGAGGCCGCGCTTGAAGGATCTTGCCAGTGCCGAGTGATGCCGGGCGTGGGCTGAAGGCCCGGGGATCGGCCGCGCGCAGCGGCCTCGCCGAAACGGTCGAGGTCTCGCTGACCTTCGACGACAACCGGCTCGCGAGCCTGGTCTTCGGCCAATACGACCAGAACGTCGCCCATATCGAGCGGCGGCTTGAGGTCACGGCGACCGCCCTCGGCAACCACCTCGTCCTGAAGGGGCCGCCGGATGCCGCCGAGAAGGGCCGACGGGTTTTCGAGCGTCTTTATGGCCGGGTCGCCAAGGGCGGCACCGCGCTGACGCTGGGCGATGTCGATGGGGTGATTCAGGAGGTCACGGTACAGGGCAACCTGTTCCCGTCGGCCGAGGTCGCGGCCGACCCCGAGCGCGAACATTTCGAGCAGATCGCCACCCGCCGCCGCGGGGCCGTGCGCGCCCGCAACGCGGCGCAGAGCGAATACATCAAGCTACTGCGCTCCAACGAACTCGTCTTCGCCGAGGGGCCGGCCGGCACGGGCAAGACCTGGCTCGCGGTGGGTCACGCGGTCTCGCTGCTGGAGCAGGGCCATGCCGAACGGCTGATTCTTTCGCGGCCGGCGGTGGAGGCCGGCGAACGCCTCGGCTTCCTGCCGGGCGACATGCGCGAAAAGGTCGATCCGTATCTGCGCCCGATCTACGACGCGCTCTACGACTTCATGGAGGCCCGCCACGTCGACCGAGGCCTGCAGACCGGCGTGATCGAGATCGCGCCGCTCGCCTTCATGCGCGGGCGCACGCTCACCAACGCCGTCGTGCTGCTGGATGAGGCGCAGAACACCACGTCGATGCAGATGAAGATGTTTCTCACCCGGCTGGGCGAGAACTCGCGCATGATCATCACCGGCGACCCGAGCCAGATCGACCTGCCGCCGGGGCAGAAATCGGGGCTCGTCGAGGCGGTCAACATCCTCGACGGCGTCGAGGGCATCGGCCGCGTGCGCTTCCGCGACGTCGACGTGGTGCGCCACGATCTCGTCCGGCGCATCGTCACCGCCTACGAGGCCGCGAGTCACGGCGAGGCCGAGGCGGATCGCAACCCGATGTCGCGGCGGCGCCCGCTGGCGTGAGCGGGCTTGCCGACACGCTGGCTGCTCTCCGCCGCGGCGATCTCGCCGGCGTGCGGGAACTGCGTCTCACCGGAGGCCTCTCCGAATTCCCGCGAGAGATCTTCGGCTTGGCGGATAGCCTGGAGGTGCTCGACCTCAGCGGCGGCACGCTCGCCGACCTACCCGCCGACATCGGCCGGCTGCGGCCCATCTCCACACGCGGGGCCTGCTGCACGGTGATCTCTACGCGCACAACCTGCTTTGGGACGGTACCCACGGCGAGGCGGTACTGAGCGATTTCGGCGCGGCCTCACTGCTGCCGCCAAACGCCTTCGGTACGCTGCTGCAGCGCATTGAGGTGCGGGCCTGGGGCCTGCTGCTGGGCGAACTGTTGGCGTGCTGCAGCGCCGCGCCGGTTGAACTTCGCGCTCTCGAGCAGGCCTGCACGCAGCCTGATCCCGGGGCCCGCCCTTTGATAGCCGAGGTGCTGTCGGCCCTTCCGAGCTGTTAGGCCCGCCCGGCAACTTCCATTTCGGCGAGGGTCTCCACCGGCTGCTGCAACAATGCGGCGGCGAGCATCGCTTCGAGGACGATCAGGTCGGCCTCCGGGTCCGGTTGCCAGCCGCAGCCGCAAGCGCCGCCGGGACCATGCACGGCGGCGGTCTGGCGGTAGAGATGCCCGAGCGCGCGGGCGGCGGCTTCGAGGGCCGCCATCACCGGCATCGGTTCGCTCTGAACGGTGCGCCAGAAGGCGCAGGTCAACGCGCGCTCAAGGGAGGATTGGCGGCCGCGCTCCTCGGCGACGCGCATGGCGGTCGTGAGGCCGGCGGTCACGGCAGGTCTCCACGATCCGGATCGGGCCGCGTGTCGAGCAGATCGAACAGGTCGAAGACACCGTGCAGATGCAGGCCGATGGCCGAACCGTCCCACCATGCGATCCTCGCGCATTCCCGGATCGCCCCGAACGCCCGCGCCATCTCGTTCTCCACGCTGCTCCAGTCGAAGGGCCAGGGCCGCGCTCGTGGCACCGTGAACACCGCGACACCGCGGTGTGGGTGTAGAGCGATCTGGCTGAAGGCTTTCGACATGCCTGCACGAATGAACGAGGTATTCGCGGTAATCAAGTCATTGCGAAAACATTGGAAATAATCAAAAGCGCAAGATCAGGTTCAAAATCTGCAATGCGGAATTAGAGGAATTCAACGTGGTTTCGAAAGACGATACGGGGCATCGGCTTGGCGGCTCGGCCGAGCGGATTTCATCGCACCGGCAGATCGAAAGCAGTCGCGGGATAGGGCTCCCGACCGAGCGTGAAATGCCACCATTCAGCTGCGTAGGGCTTGAACCCGGCTCGAATCATCGCGGCCCGCAGCACCCCGCGCGCCCCCGATTGCGCCGATGTGAGGCTTCGCCAGCCCGGTGCTGATTCTGGGCCGAACCAGTCGAACGGCGTGCCCATATCGACCTCGCCCCCGCCGGGGCGCACCAGCGTCAGGTCGACGGTCGAGCCGCCGGAATGGGCGGAGCGCGCGGCGATGTAGCCGAGGCGGAAGAGGTCGCGCTTGTCGACCGCCGGGTAGAACTCGGCCTTCATGCGGATGTCGGCGGGGTCGGATGCCCAGGCCACGAAATCGGCGACCGCTCGGGTCGGCCGGTAGCAGTCGAACACCTTGAGGCGGTAGCCCCGGGGGCCGAGATCGGCCTGCGCCACGGCCAGCGCCCGCGCGGCCTGTGGCGTCAACAGGCAGCGCGGCGCCTCGTAGCCGGCGATGGGCCTTCCGACGAAGTTGTGCGCGCCGGCATAGCGCATCTCGACCGAGAGCCCCGGCACGAGTCCTGCCGCATCGACGAAGGGGCTCTGCGCCTGCGCTGGCAAGCCGCCGGCGAGGAGGGCGGCGATCGCGATCGGCCGCCGCATCAGCGGAAGGCCACCAGCACGGCGCCGGTCGCGATCAGGACGATGCCGAGCCAGTTCACGCCCGACAGCCGTTCGCCGAGGATCACGACGCCGAAGATCGCCACCAGCACGACGCTGAGCTTGTCGAGCGGCGCGACACGTGCCGCGTCGCCGAGCGCGAGCGCCCGGAAGTAGCAGAGCCAGGATGCGCCGGTGGCCAGGCCCGACAGCACCAGGAACAGCGCACTGCGGCCGGGGATCTGCGTCAGCGCTTGGCTCTGCCCGGCGGCGATCACGATCGCGCCGGTGAGGCAGAGGATCACCACCGTCCGCACGAAGGTCGCGACATCGGAGTCGACGCCGGTGACGCCGACCTTCGCCAGGATCGCGGTCAGCGCCGCGAATGCCGCCGAGAGCAGCGCCCAGAAGCGCCAGGACTGCAGAAGCTCGGCCATGCCCCGTCCGTCAGAGGATCTGCCGCATCACCAGCAGGCCAAGCGCCAAGCCGCCGATGCCGACGATCACCGAGGTGACGACGTAGGCCAGCGCCGCGCTTGTCTCCCCGCGCTCGAACAGCGTCATGGCTTCGAGCGAGAAGGTCGAGAATGTGGTGAAGCCGCCCAGGATGCCCGTCGCGATGAAGAGCCGCGCCTGCATGCTGCCGCCGCGCAGGGCGAACCATCCGGTGAAAATCCCCATCAGCACCGAGCCGACGACGTTGATCGCCAGCGTGCCCCACGGGAAGCTCGACCCGACCCGCAAGGCGGCGACGTTCACGCCATGGCGCAGCACGCCGCCGATCCCGGCACCGACGAAGACGAGGAGTGGGTTCATTGGCGCGATGATCTTTGGCTGCAGACGCGCAGGCGATAACGTACAGGAAGGTCAATCCGCAACGCGATGACCGCCATCGCAAACGAAAACCGGCAGCCAACTGGGCTGCCGGTTCGGGGTGGTGTTATCCGAGGCGGGTCAAGCGGCGAGGATCTTGTCCACCGTGATTGGCAGGTCGCGGATCCGCTTCCCTGTCGCGTGGAACACGGCGTTGGAGATCGCCGCCGCCGTGCCGACAATGCCGATCTCACCGACGCCCTTCACGCCCAGGGGGTTAGCCTTGTCCTCTTCGTCCACGAAGATCACGTCGATGTCGTGGATGTCGGCGTTGGCAGGCACGTGGTACTCGCCGAGGTTGCGGTTCATGAACCGCCCGAGCCGGTGGTCGAGCATCGATTCCTCATGCAGGGCCGAGCCGATGCCCATCACCACCGCGCCCAGAATCTGGCTGCGCGCGGTCTTGGTATTGAGGATCTTGCCCGCCGCGATCGCCGAGACGACGCGGGTGACACGGACGATGCCAAGCTCCTCGTCGATCTTCACCTCGGCGAAGACCGCCGAGTGGGTATAGGCCTCGTATTGCTTGGCGAAGTCCTTGTCGGGGCTCGCCGATCCCGTCGCCTCGAGCGTCTCGGTGCCGGTCTGCCGCATGACGTCCGTGAGAACGACGCTCTTGGCGGGATCACCGGCGACCTCGATGCGGCCCTTCGAGAAGACGACGCGCTCGAAATCGACGTTGGCGAGAGGCGAGCCTTCGAGGCCCCGCGCCAGCTTGAACGCCTGCTCGGCGACGTCGCGGCAGGCCTTCATCACGGCGGTACCCGAGGAGGCCGCCGTCCAGGAACCGCCTGCGACGGGAGCCTTGGCGAGATCGGTATCGCCGAGCTTCGTCGTCACGTGCTCCATCGGCAGGCCGAGGGCGTCGGCCGCGATCTGGGTCAGGATCGTGTAGGTGCCGGTGCCGATGTCGCCGGTGGAGTTGCCGACTTCGAGCCGACCATCGGCGGTCAGCGTCACCTTGGCGCTCGACTCCATCATCAGCGCTTCCCAGATCCCGCAGGCCATGCCCCAGCCGACGAGTTCCTTGCCGTCGCGCATGGAGCGCGGTTCGGGATTGCGCTTCGACCAGCCGAAGCGCTCGGCGCCTTGTCTAAAACACGCCTTCAGAGCCTTTGAGCCGAACGGCTTCTCTTCCACCGGATCGGTATCGGTGTAGTTGGCGATGCGCAGCTGGATCGGATCGATCCGGGTGGCATAGGCCAACTCATCCATCGCGGTTTCGAGCGCGAACACGCCAGTCACGGCGCCGGGTGCGCGCATGTCGCCGGGCGTTGCCGTGTCGAGCTTTGCCAGCCGATAGGTCAGCTCGACGTTGTCGCAGCCATAGAGGATGCCCGACCAGTTGACGATGTTCTCCTGGTAGTCCTCGTACTGCGAGGTTCCGTGCAGGGCATCGTGCCGGATCGCCTGCAGGTTACCGCTGGTATCGGCCCCGAGCGAGACGGTCTGCACGGCGCCGGGCCGGTAGGTGAAGCTCCACATCTGGTCGCGGGTCAGCACGACGCGCACCGAGCGGTTCAGATCCTGCGCGGCCAGCATCGCCAGGAAGAGCTGGTATTGCGGCCGTAATCCGCATCCAAAGCCGCCGCCCATGTATGGGCTGAGGCAGCGCACCTGCTCCGGCTTCAGGCCGAAGGCATTCGTTAGATAGAGCTGCGAGTTCGCGACGCCCTGGATCTTGTCGTAGACCGTGTAGGTGCCGTCGTCTTCCACGACCACGGTCGAGGCATGCGGCTCCATCGGATTATGGTGCTCGTGGGCGATCCGATATTGCTGGCTCACCTTGATCGCCGCGCCGTCGAAGGCGCTGCCGGCATCGCCCCAAGGCTCCGGCGGCGGTTTGATGCCGTCGCGCTTCTCCGGCGGATCGTAGGACGAGCCGGCCTGCGCTTCGAGATCGGTATGCGGCGTCTCGGCCTCGTAGGAGACCCGCACCAGCGAGGCGGCGTAGCGCGCCGTGTCGAAATCTTCCGCGACCACGAGGGCGACGGGCTGGCCCGAGAACGCGATGGTCTCGTCGTAGAGTGCCCGGAACGGCGCGCCGGGCGGCGCGACCATGTCCTGATAGGCCTCGGCCTCGCCGGCAATGCTCGGCCGGTTCTCGTGGGTGATCACCTTGAACACGCCGGGCACCGCCTCGGCCGCGGCTGCGTCGATCGCGGTGATCCGACCCTTCGTAATCGCGCTTGATACGACGTAGCCATGGGCGAGGTTGGGAGCGGCGAACTCGCCGGCATACTTAGCAAGGCCTGTGACCTTCGCCGGGCCGTCGACGCGGCTCATCGCTCTGCCGACGAACGTGTCGCGCCCGGATGCCGGGCTGATCTGCGTAGCCATGGGCAGGAATTCCTTACTGAATGCGCTTGTCGGACTGGGTCTGCGGCGTTCCGGCGGCGGCCTGTTCGAGGCCGCGCACGATGGCGCGCCGCGCCAGCTCGATCTTGAAACCGTTCTCGGATTGGGGTTTGGCCTCGGCCACGATGAGATCGGCCGCCGCCTGGAAGTTTTCGCGGGTCGCCGGTTTGCCCTGCAGAAGAGCTTCGGCCTCTAGATTGCGCCACGGCTTGTGCGCGACGCCGCCGAGCGCGAGCCGCGCGGTCCTGATCGTTTGACCATCGAGTTCGAAGGCGGCGGCCACCGAGACCAGGGCGAAGGCGTAGGAGAGCCGGTCGCGCAGCTTTAGGTACGTGTGGTGCTGCCCGTAATCTTTGGCGGGGAGATCGACGGTGACGACCATTTCGCCGGGCTTCAGGGTGTTGTCCTTCGCCGGGTCGTCGCCCGGCAGCCGGTGATAGTCGGCGAACGCGATGGCACGGTCACCGTCCGGCCCGGTCACCTGTACCGTCGCTTCGAGCGCGGCCAATGCCACGCACATGTCGGAGGGGTGCGTGGCGATGCACGCGTCGCTCGCCCCGAAGATCGCGTGGATGCGGTTGACGCCGCCGATGGCCGGACAGCCCGAACCGGGCTCGCGCTTGTTGCAGGGCGTGCCCTCGTCGTAGAAATAGTAGCATCGCGTGCGCTGGTTGATGTTGCCGCCGGTGGAGGCAGCGTTCCGCAACTGTGCCGATGCGCCGGCCAGGATCGCGCTCGACAGCAAAGGATAGCGGCTCCGGATGCGGTCGTCGTAGGCGAGGTCGGCGTTGCTCACGAGCGCGCCGATGCGCAGGCCTCCGTCCCGCTCTTCGATCGTGTTCAGCGGCAGGCGGGTGATGTCGATCAGCCGGCCGGGCTTCTCGACGTTGTACTTCATCAGGTCGATGAGGTTGGTGCCCCCGGCGATGAAGCGCGCGCTCGGATCGCTACCGAACGCCTGGACCGCTTCCGCCACTGTGCCGGCGCGGACGTAATCGAAGCGGTTCATCGGGCGGCTCCCTGCATGACGTCTTCGATCGCATCGACGATGTTGGTGTAGGCGCCGCAGCGGCAGATGTTGCCGCTCATCGCTTCCCGGATCTCCTCCCGCGTCTTGGCGTGGCCCTCGTTCATCAGGCCGACGGAGGAACAGAGCTGTCCCGGCGTGCAGTAACCGCACTGGAAGGCATCGTGCTCGACGAAGGCCTCCTGTATCGGGTGCAGCGTGTTCACACCCTGGCTCTGCGCGAGGCCCGCGAGCCCCTCGACGGTGGTGATCTCGGCACCATCCTTCATCACTGCGAGGGCGAGGCAGGAATTGATGCGGGTGCCGTTCACGAGCACGGTGCAGGCGCCGCATTGGCCGTGGTCGCAGCCCTTCTTGGTGCCGGTGAGATCGAGATTCTCCCGCAGGAGGTCGAGGAGCGTAGTCCAGGGCGCGACGTCGATCTCCCGCTTCTCGCCGTTGATCGTGAGGGTGATGCCGATCCTGGCATCGGCTCCGGGTGAGCCGCTTTCAATGAGCATGGCGTGTTCCGTGATGGTGCGCCGGTCCTTCGGGATCGGGGCACTTTCGAATGGGGCGCCCGCCGCCGCGTTGCGCGAACGGGGCTTGTGACGGTTCGCAGCAGGGCGGTGAGACGGATGCGACGCGAGCGAACGCCGCGCCGGATTGCTTCGATAACCGTTCCAATCTGGCGCTGTTCCCGGTCGCATCGCGGAAGAACGCCACGGGGTTACGCCACGCGCGGCGCTCGGCTAACGCTGGGCCGAAACGAGACACCGCCCGAAGGACAGGCCATGGCCGCGCTGGACCCGATCCTGAACGACATCGACACGGACCTCGACAACGCCCTGGAGCGGCTGTTCGCCTTCCTGCGGATCGAGTCGATCTCGACCGAATCCGCCTACAAGGGCGAGTGCCGCAAGGCGGCGCATTGGCTGGAGGGGACGCTGACGGCGCTGGGCTTCGAGACTAGCGTCGAGGAAACCTCGCTCCATCCGGTGGTCTACGCGCACAAGCCCAAGCCTGGCGCGCCGCACGTCCTGTTCTACGGCCACTACGACGTTCAGCCGGTCGACCCGCTGAGCCTCTGGACCCATCCGCCTTTCGAGCCGCGCCTCGTCGGCGGAGGCGAAAGCCGTCAGATCGTGGCCCGCGGCGCGTCCGACGACAAGGGTCAGGTGATGACCTTCATCGAGGCCTGCCGGGCGCATCTCGCGATGAGCGGTGAGTTGCCCTGCGCCGTCACCATCGTGATCGAGGGCGCGGAGGAGAGCGGATCACAGGGCCTGCCCGAATGGGTCGAGGCGAACCGCGATCGGCTGAAGGCCGATGTGGCGCTGGTCTGCGACACCGCGATGTGGGACCGCGACACCCCGCAGATCACCACCTCGCTACGCGGTCTCGCCTATTTCGAGGTGACGGTGACCTGCGCCGACCGCGACCTGCATTCCGGCTTTTTCGGAGGGGCGGCGGCCAACCCCATCCACGTCCTCTCGAAGATCCTCGCGGCGCTTCACGACGACGACGGCCGGGTGACGCTGCCGGGCTTCTACGAGGGCGTGCGTGAGCCGCCGCCCGAGGTGCTGGAGCAGTGGAAGGGCCTCGACTTCACGGCCGAGAAGTTCCTGGGGCCGATCGGCCTTAAGGAGCCGGCCGGCGAGCGCGGGCGCATGCTGATCGAAATGATCCAATCCCGCCCGGCCTGCGACGTCAACGGCATCATCGGCGGCTACACCGCCGAGGGCACCAAGACCGTCATCGCCGGTCAGGCGAGCGCCAAGGTTTCGTTCCGCCTCGTCAACGACCAGGACCCGCAGGTGCTGGCAAAGACCTTCGAAACCTTCGTGCGCGAGCGCGTCCCGGCGGACTGCAAGGTCGAGGTGGTCTGCTACAAGGGCTCGCGCGCCCTGGCGCTGCCCTTCGACATGCCGCAGCTCGCAGTCGCACAGGCCGCGCTCACCGAGGAATGGGGTCGCGACGCCATTGCTGTGGGGGCGGGCGGCTCGATCCCGATCGTCGGCGACTTCAAGCGCATCCTCGGCCTCGACACCCTGCTGATCGGCTTCGGTCTCGACGACGACCGTATCCACTCGCCGAACGAAAAGTACGAGCTGCAGAGTTTTCACAAGGGCACGCGCAGCTGGGCACGCATCCTGGCGGCGCTTGGAGCGTCGGCAGGATCGTGAGCACGCTTGCCGCTATCGGGCTGTGTTGCTGGATCTGAGGTTCTT
>NZ_BJZT01000047.1 GCF_007992175.1 Methylobacterium haplocladii
AGCTAGATCGCGCGCCGCGATGTCGAGCGCATCGAAAATCCGGTCGGCCTCTGCACCCGACAGTTCGTGAAACCCGAGCGTGCGGCCGATCATCAATCCGATGATCGCGAACAGGAAGACGGCGCCGGCTCCGGGCCGGCCCTCGATCTCGGACATCTGGGCGAGCCGCTCGGCGATGAACCCGCGAAAGTCGGCGAGCGCCTCGGGCGTCTCGGCCGAAGCGAGCAGGAGCGCGCGGGGAAAGCCGAGTTCCTCGCAGTAGGTCTCGCGCGCATTGGCCACCATCGCCAGCGGCGGCGAGGCCGATGGAGGCTCCTGCCGGGCTTCGTGCCCGGCGATGCCATCGCGCAGCCGACGGAGCTTGCGCGTTACGAGCGCGCAGATCAGCGCGTCCTTCGAGGCATAGTGATGCAGCACGCCGCCCTTGCTCAGCCCGGCTTCGGCGGCGACGGCATCAATGGTGAGGCCGCGCGCGCCGAGTCGGCGAAGCACGCCTTCGGCGGCATCGAGAATGATCTCGGGCCGGTCCTCGCGACGGCTGCGCGCCTTGGGCTCCACCTGTCGACCTTCTACAAACCGTCTGGACGGTCGGTAGACTAGCGGATATGGGATGGCGGCGATAGATGCTCCCGGATTCGAAAACCGCGGACCCCGTCCCATGCCTTCGTACGCGCTCAGACTGGCCCGCCCCGCCGCGCTCGCTGCACTGCTTCTCGCCGGAGGCGGTGCTGCCCTGCCTGCGTCGGACCCGGCCGCCGGGCGCGATCCCAGCGATATCTCCGTCGTGCTCGTGCGGATCGTCGAGGCGCAGCGCACGGCGGTGGCGTCCGACATCGTGCTGACCGGCGACATCCAGGCCCAGGCCCAGACCAACGTCGCCTTCCGCACCAACGGCAAGATCGCGACGCGCCTCGTCGAGGTCGGCGACCACGTCGCGGCCGATCAGGTGCTGGCGAAGCTCGATCCGCAGGAGCAGCAGGCCAATCTCGACACCGCAAAGGCGGCTCTGGTCTCAGCGGAGGCTTTGCTCACGCAGGCCAAGGTCGCCTTCAAGCGGCAGGAGCAGCTTCTCAGCGGGGGCTACACCACGCGACCGTCCTACGATGCGGCCGAGCAGCAGCTGCGCACGACGCAAGCGGCCGTCGACTCGGCCAAGGCGCAGCTCGGCACGGCGCGGGAGCAGTTCTCCTATACCGACCTGCGCTCGGGCGTCGCCGGCATCGTGATGAGCCGCAGCTTCGAGACGGGGCAGGTGGTCCAGGCCGGGCAGACCGTGCTGGTGCTGGCTCAGGACGGCCCGCGCGATGCGGTCTTCAACGTCTACGAGGCGCTGCCGGCGAACCCGCCCGCGAGCAAGACCGTGGCGATTTCGCTCCAGGCCGATCCGAAGGTTACCGCGACGGGCACGGTGCGCGAGATCTCACCCTCGGTCGATCAGGCCTCGGGCACCGTGCGGGTGAAGATCGGCCTCGCCGAGACGCCGGCGGCGATGACGCTCGGTGCCGTCGTGATCGGACGCGGCCGCTTCAAGGCACAGGAGGCAGTCGTGCTGCCCTGGTCGGCGCTCTATCGCTGGGAGAACAAGCCGGCGGTGTGGATCTACGACCGGCAGGCGGGGACGGTCTCGCCGCGCCTCGTGACCATCGAGCGCTACGCCTTCGACACCATCGCCCTCGCCTCCGGGGTCGAGCCGGGCGAATCGGTCGTCACCGCCGGCATCCAGTTCCTGCGGCCCGGCCAGAGCGTCGCCGTGGCCGATGCCGAGGCCGACGGTATCGCGAAACAGGCGGAGGGCATCGCCAAATGAGGTTCCTCCTCGCTCTCGCGCTCGCCACCCTTCTGCTCTCCGCCTGCAAGCCAGCCGAGGAGGCCAAGGAGCCGGTACCGATCCGCCCGGTGCTCACCACGATCGCCAAGCGCACCGACACCGTGATGTTCGGACCCTTCGCCGGCACGGTCGAGCCACGCTACCAGTCGCAGCTCGGCTTCCAGATCGGCGGCCGCGTCGCGGCGCGGGACGTCACCGTCGGCGACGTGGTCAGGAAGGGCCAGCGCCTCGCGACCCTCGACCCCGTGGTGACGCGGTTCGCCCTGACCCGCGCCGAAGCCGACGTCGCCGATGCCAAGGCGCAAGCGGAGAACGCAGCGGCCACCGAGGCCCGGCAGCGCCGCCTGATGGAGGGCGGCAACGTCACCCAGGCGCAGATGGATTCCTCAACCGCCGGCCGCGATACGACACAGGCGCGCCTCGCCCAGGCCATGGCGAGCCTTCAGCGGGCGCGCGACCAGATGGGCTACACCGAGCTCCACGCCGATTTCGACGGCGTCGTCACCCAGCGCCTCGCCGAGGTCGGGCAAGTGCTGAGCGCCGGCCAGGCGGTCGTGACGGTCGCACGGCCCGAGGTGCGCGAGGCGGTGGTCGACATTCCCGAGGACCTCGTCGGCACCATGCCCCGCGAGGGGCGGTTCACGATCTCGCTGCAGAGCGCGCCGGAGATCACCGCGACGGCCAAGGTCCGCGAGATCTCCCCCTTCGCCGAGCAGGGCACCCGCACCCGGCGCATCAAGCTCACGCTGATCGACCCGCCGACCGCCTTCCGCCTCGGCGCGACGATCACGGTGGGACTGAAGCGGACGATCGACCCGCGCTTCGTGCTGCCGCCGACGGCACTCCTGGAGGCCGACGGTCGCAGCTCCGTCTGGATCGTGCCGGAAGCCGCGAAGGACGCGCCGGCCCATGTCGAGCGCCGTGACGTCACCGTCGGCCAGCGCGATGCCGAGCATGTCAGCCTCATCGACGGCGTGAAGGACGGCGAGCGCGTCGTCGTCGCCGGCGTGCATTCCCTCAGCGACGGCCAGACCGTCCGCATCGGCGACGCCATCCCGTGAGCGACACCCCACCCGGCGCGCCGGAGACCTCCGTGAATTCGTTCAACCTGTCCGACTGGGCGCTACGCCACCGCTCGCTCGTCTGGTTCCTGATGCTGGTCTGCCTGGCTGCCGGCGTGATGTCCTATTCGCGGCTCGGCCGCGAGGAGGACCCGCCCTTCGCGATCAAGACCATGGTCGTGCAGGCGAAATGGCCGGGGGCGACGATCAAGGACACCCTCGATCAGGTCACCGACCGGATCGAGAAGGAACTGCAGCAGATCAACGCCCTCGACTACGTCCGCAGCTACACGACGCCGGGCCAGGCGACGGTGTTCGTGCAGTTCAAGGACACCACGAGGAAGGAGGAGATCCAGCCGGCCTTCTATCAGGTCCGCAAGCGGCTCGGCGACATCAAGTACACCTTCCCCGAAGGCGTCGAGGGGCCCTCGTTCAACGACGAGTTCGGCGACGTATACGGCAACGTCTACGCCTTCACCGGGGACGGTCTGACCCACCGGCAGCTGCGCGACTACGTCGAGGGCGTGCGCACCGAGATCCTCAAGGTGCCCGACATCGGCAAGACCCTGCTGATGGGGACGCAGGGGGAGACGGTCTATCTCGACTTCTCCACCCGCAAGCTCGCCGGATTCGGCATCGACATCCAGGCGCTGATCAAGGCGCTGCAATCGCAGAACGCGGTAGCCGCATCCGGCGTGGTCCAGGCCGGCCCGGAGCGCGTCTCCTTGCGCGTCAGCGGACAGTTCACCTCGGAAGACTCGCTGAAAAACGTCAACCTGCGCTTCAACGACCGCTTCTTCCGCCTCGCCGACGTCGCCGAGATCCACCGCGGCTACGAGGACCCGCCCGCCGCGATGTTCCGCGTCAACGGTGAGCCGGCGATCGGCCTCGCCATCGCCATGCGGCCGAACGCCAACCTCCTGAAGTTCGGCGAGAACCTGAAGGAGCGGATGCGCAAGATCGAGGCGAAGCTGCCGATCGGCGTCGGTCTCCACCTAGTCTCGGACCAGCCGAAGATCGTCGAGGAGGCGGTGGGCGGCTTCACCCAGGCTCTCGTCGAGGCCGTGGTGATCGTGCTGTTCGTGAGCTTCGTCAGTCTCGGCCTGCGCGCCGGCTTCGTCGTGGCGATTTCGATCCCACTGGTGCTCGCTATCGTGTTCGTGGTGATGCAGGTGATGGGAGTGACGCTGCAGCGCATCTCGCTGGGCGCGCTCATCATCGCGCTGGGGCTGCTGGTCGACGACGCGATGATCACCGTCGAGATGATGGTGGCGCGGCTCGAACTCGGCGACAGCCTCAAGAAGGCGGCGACCTTCGCCTACACCTCCACCGCCTTCCCAATGCTGACCGGTACGCTGGTGACCATCGCCGGCTTCCTGCCGATCGGCTTCAACGGCTCCTCGGCCGGCGAATACACCTACTCGCTCTTCGTGGTGATCGCCGCCGCGCTCTCGGTGTCGTGGGTCGTCGCGGTGCTGTTCGCACCGCTGCTCGGTGTGACCCTGCTGCCCAAGACGATGAAGCATCACGCCGAGAAGCGCGGATTGTTCACCCGCGCCTTCCTCGCCGTGCTCACGGTGGCGATGCGCCTGCGCTGGATCACGGTGGTGATCTGCGTCGGGCTGATGGGGGCTGCGGTCTTCGGCATGACCCATGTCCAGCAGCAGTTCTTCCCGTCCTCCGACCGGAGCGAGGTGCTGGTCGACCTGACCCTGCCGCAGAACGCGACCATCGCCGAGACCAAGGCGCAGATGGACCGCTTCGAGGCGAAGCTGAAAGGCGATCCCGACATCGTGCGCTGGAGCTCTTACGTCGGGCAAGGCGCCGTGCGCTTCTACCTGCCCCTCGACCAGCAGCTCGCCAATGCCTTCTACGGACAAGCGGTGATCGTGACGAAGTCGCTCGAAATCCGCGACCGGGTCGTGAAGCGGCTCCAGGAGATCGGCCGGCGCGACTTCGTCGGCATCGATGTCATGGTGCAGGCGCTCAACCTCGGCCCGCCGGTCGGCCGCCCGATCCAGTATCGGCTGAGCGGCCCGGACATCCAGGAGGTGCGCCGCCTCGCGCTGGGGCTCGCCGACGTGGTGGCTGCCGACAAGCGTGTCGCCTATCCGACCTTCGACTGGAACGAGCCGGGCAAGGTGCTGCGCGTCGAGATCCTGCAGGACAAGGCGCGCCAGCTCGGCGTCACCAGCCAGGACATCGCCGGCATCCTCAACGGCGTGGTCGGCGGACAGGCGATCACTCAGGTACGCGACTCGATCTACCTCGTGAACGTGGTCGGCCGCGCCCAGACCATCGAGCGGATCTCCCTGGAAACCCTGCAGAGCCTGCAGGTCGCCCTCTCGAACGGCTCCGTGGTGCCGGTGCTGGCCTTCGCCAAGATCGATTACGACCTCGAACAGCCGATCGTCTGGCGCCGCGACCGCGTGCCGACGCTGACCGTGCGCGCCACGATCAAGGACACGACCCAGCCACCGACCATCGTCGCCGCCCTGGAGCCGGGCATCGACGCCTTCGTGAAAGCCCTGCCCGAGGGCTACACCCTCGCCACCGGCGGCGCCGTCGAGGAGGCCGGCAAGGGCCAGGGACCCATTGCCGCCGTGGTGCCGGTGATGCTTCTCGCCATGGCGACGCTGCTGATGGTGCAGCTGCAGAGCTTTCAGAAGCTCTTCTTGGTGTTTTCCGTCGCGCCGCTGGGGCTCATCGGCGTGGTGCCGGCGCTGCTGCTGTTCGACAAGCCGATGGGCTTCGTCGCGATCCTCGGCATCCTCGCCTTGATCGGCATCATCATCCGCAACGCGCTGATCCTCGTGAGCCAGATCGAGGAATCGGAGGCCGAGGGGCTCGCGCCCTGGGACGCGGTCATCGAGGCGACGCGTCACCGGATGCGGCCGATCCTGCTGACGGCGGCCGCGGCGAGCCTCGGCCTGATCCCGATCGCCCGCGAGGTCTTCTGGGGACCGATGGCCTACGCGATGATCGGCGGCATCCTCGCCGCGACCCTGCTGACGCTGCTGTTCCTGCCGGCGCTGTATGTCGGCTGGTACCGCATCAAGCCACCGGCCCGGGCGGCGGCGTGAGGCTCGTCACGGAGCCGATGCCGCATGGGGGCAGAGCGTGGCCGCGAGGTTGCGCAGCACCGGACGGTACCGCGTCAGATGCAGTCCGTTCCGGTTTACGCCCGGCCGGCCGAACCCGGTATCGCCGTCGCGCAATTCTGAAAAGGGGTCGGCATAGAGGCAGCCGATCCGTGCGCAGAGCGCCTCGATCCGCTCGGAATAGGCGGCGACCGCCTTCGCTTCGAATTCGTCCGCAAGCGCGCGCCCGAGGGGCGGAACGGCGGTGACCACGACGCGATCGCTGACGGTCTTCAGGCGCGCGACGATGCTGCCGACCTCCTGCCCGAAGCGATCCGCGACGTCCGGCGCGAGCGGGTTCTTCTTGCCGATCAGATCGTTGGTGCCGATCGTGAGGATGGCCGCGCTGGCCCGAACGGGAAATTCCAGTTCCGGCAGCATCCCGGCATAGACGGCGGCGGTGGCGCCGCTGACCCCGATATTGACGATCGGCGCACCGCAGATCCGCTCCGAAGGGCTCTGCAATTCGGCCTGGGAATCGCCGGCGACCAGCACGTAGCCGGGTTCGGCCTCGTCGAGCTGCTGATGGACCGCCACGAGGCGATGCACGGCATACTCGCCCACATCGTGCTTCGGAGCATGCGCCAGCCAGCCGAGACCAGCGCTCGCGACCGAGACCGTGACGAGCGCGAGAGCCACACGGAAACCGCGCCTCACGTGTCGGACGTCACGGTGGCCGAGCGGTCCACGCTCGCCTCCGGCCGCGAATCCGTCGAGGCGTAGTACGGCTTGATGTCGAGGAGCGGCGTGCCGTCGAGGCAGTCGAGACCGCGCACCGAGATCGCGTTGCCGTCGATGGCGAGCCGCTCGACCACCGCCACCGCGATCGGGTTGGGCCGGGCCGGCGAGCGCAGGGAGAAGGTGCCGCGGCCGCCGCCGGCATGGCGCGGCTGCTGGATCACGAGATCGCGCGCCGCCCTGTCCATCCAGTAGAGCACGATGAGGTGACTTGCGCCGTCGACGTTCCGCAGGGCCGGTGCGTAGAGCGGATCGACGACGAGCGTGCAGACGGCATCCGTCTGCGTACCGTTCTTCGGGCACTCGCCCCGCACCTGCCAGGGCGTGCGAACGCGGCCGATGAAATGGAGTCCGGCATCGTAAGTCTCGGGAAGCACGATCGCCTGCTCGCCCGCGCGCCGTTCGACGTCGTCGCTCATAAAATCACGCTCGCTTCCGGCTCGACGCGGCGGCATGTGCGCTCGGCCGACACGGACGGCAAGAGCCAGCATGGTCGCCATGCCCGGCGCCCGGGTGTACAGCCACGCACCGATGGACGCGGAGGCGGCATGGACAGCGACGAGCTTCGCCCGATGGCATCGATCGCAGACGCGGAGACTGCGGTCGACCAGCTCGCAGCGCTTTACGAGGGTTCGACCTCGGCCCTGCGCTCGGCCCTGAAGCGGTATCTCGACGAGGGCGTGCCGCCGGATTCGACCGAGCGGCTGCAGTTCCGCTACCCCGAACTGCGCCTCACCTATCGCGCGGACGGTCCGGTCCCGCGGATCAACCGGGCGACGGCAAAGTTCCAGGCGCCGGGCGCCTACGCCACCACGCTGACGCAACCGGGTCATTTCCGGCCCTACCTGCTCGAACAGCTTCGCCATCTGGTGCACGATTACGGCGCGACCCTCGAAGTCGGCTTGAGCGGCCAGGAGATCCCGTATTCCTACGTCGTCGAGCCGGGCTCGGACCTGACCCGCAATGGCGTCACGGCGAGCCAGCTTGCGACCTATTTCCCGACGCCGCTGCTCTCGGTGGTCGGCGACGAGATCGCCGACGGGCTCTGGCAGGAGCACCCGGACGTGCCGCGCCCGCTCGCGCTGTTCGACGGTGTGCGCACCGATTATTCGCTCCGCCGCCTCGTGCATTACACCGGCTCGGACTGGCGCGAGATCCAGCCCTGGATCCTGCTCACCAACTATCATCGCTACGTCGACGGCTTCGTGCGCCACGGGCTGGAGCGGCTCGCGGCACCCGACAGCATCTACGAAAAGCTGGTCCTGCCGGGCGGGATCAGCGTGAGCCGGGCGGAGGCCGCAACAGCTGATCCAGAGGCGCTGATCGCGGCCTCGCCTTGGCACCGCTTCCAGATGCCGGCCTATCACCTCGTCGCGCGCGGCGAGGACGGCAGCCCGCAGGGCACGACGCTCGTCAATATCGGCGTCGGCCCATCCAACGCGAAGACCATCACCGACCATCTCGCAGTGCTTCGGCCGCATTGCTGGCTGATGGTCGGCCATTGCGGCGGCCTCAGGCAGTCGCAGACCATCGGCGACTACGTGCTGGCCCACGGCTATCTCCGCCTCGACCGCATCCTCGACGACCTCGTGCCGCCCGAAGTGCCGGTGCCGGCGCTGGCCGAGGTGCAGATCGCCCTCCAGAACGCCGCCGCCGCGGTCACCGGCGAGCGCGACGACACGCTCAAGCGGCGCCTGCGCACCGGCACCGTCGTCACCTACGACGACCGCAACTGGGAGCTGCGCTTCACCCAGGAACGCCGCCGGATCAACCTCGGCCGCTGCATCGCCGTCGACATGGAGAGCGGCACCGTCGCCGCCCAGGGCTATCGCCTGCGTGTCCCCTACGGCACGCTGCTCTGCGTCTCCGACAAGCCGTTGCACGGCGAGATCAAGCTGCCGGGCGCGGCGAACGCCTTCTACGAGCGCGCGGTGGCCGAACACCTGCTGATCGGGCTCGCCACCCTCGACGCGCTCCGCGCCGACCGGCACGGGCTGCACTCGCGCAAGCTGAGGAGCTTCGACGAGCCGCCGTTCCGCTAACGCTCCCGACTCCACAACCCCGCCCGCTCCGCCCGCGCCTGATCCTCGGCTTCCAGCAGATCCTGAGGCGCATCCTCGGTCGCCCTCGCACCGCCGGCGGTGAGGATGAGGGAGGCCAGGTCGTCGCCGTCGATGCGGCAGCGCATGGCGACAGCGGCAGGATCCGGGGCGCAGGCGACCTCGCGGCGTCGCAGGTAGCGGGCGAGTTGGCGGGCGAGCGCGCCGCCTTCGCCGGCGACGCCGAGCAGTTTGACGCTGCGCCCGCGGATCGTCAGCGTCCCGGTATCGATCACCTCAGCGACGCCCCGCACGTCGGGCGAGACCGGAGCGGACGAGATCTCGCTCGCGGGCACGCGCTCGGCCTTGGCGGCTGAGGGAGCGGGGCGCTTCCTGCCCTTGAGGACCCCTTGAGCGCGCTGCACGAAGTCGTGGAAGATGCGGGCTGGAATATCGCCGCCGGTGACGCCCTTCATCGGCGCGTTGTCATCGTTGCCGACCCAAACGCCGATGACCATGTCCGGCGTCAACCCGACGAACCAGGCGTCGCGATAGTCCTGGCTGGTACCGGTCTTGCCGCCGATGGGGATACCGGGCAGGCGGGCCGCCTTGCCGGTGCCGGATTCGACCACGGCTTCCATCGAATCGAGCATCATCGTCTGCACGTCGCGCGACAAGGACACGGCGGATTGCTTGGCCTCGTGCAAATAGAGCGGCTGCGGCTGGCTGCCTCGGATCGTGTGGATGGAGAAGGGCTCGACGGGGGGCGCTCCCGTGAGCACGCCGGCATAGGCGCGGGTCATCTCCTGGAGCGTCACGTCGGCGGAGCCGAGGGCGAGGCTCGGAACGTTCGGCAGTTCTGACGCAACGCCGAGTCTGCGCGCCGCCTCTACCACGCTTGGGATGCCGATCTCGTCGCCGAGTTGCGCCGCGATGGTGTTCACGGACAGGGCGAAGGCCGAGCGCAGGGGCAGCGCCCCGCGAAACCGGTTGTTGGAGTTCTGAGGCTCCCACTCGCCGATCTGGGTCGGGCGATCGACGAGCACGGTCTCGGGGGTGTAGCCGCGCTCGTAGGCGGCGAGATAGACGAACAGCTTGAACAGCGAGCCCGCCTGACGCTTGGCCTGCGTCGCCCGGTTGAACTGGCTGTCCTCGTAGTCGCGCCCGCCGACCATCGCCAGGATCGCCCCGTCCTTGGACATCGCGATGAGGGCGCCCTGGCCAACCTTCTTCTTATCGCCCTCGGCGTCGAGCTTTCGGGCCAGCGTCGCCTGGGCGAGGCTCTGCAGGTCGATGTTCAGCGTTGTGCGCAGCGTGACGTCGCCAACCTCGCCGGCGAGCCGCTTGGCGTCCCCGGCGACCATATCGATGAAGTAGTTGGCGCCGGGCGGCGTCTCGGGCGGCGTGCGAAGAGTCAGTTTTTCCGAGCGCGCCTTGTCGGCCTGTGGCTGCGTGATCGCAGCGGTCTCGACCATGGCCTGCAGGACGAGGTCGGCCCGTTCCTTGGCGCCGCCGAAATTGCGGGTCGGAGCGAGTTGGGAGGGCGCACGCACCAGACCCGCCAACATCGCGGATTCCGGCAGGGTCAGCGCCTTGGCGCCGTGTCCGAAATAGCGCCGCGCCGCTGCGTCGACGCCGTAGGCGCCGGCCCCGAAATAGGCGGTGTTGAGGTAGCCGAGCAGGATCTCCTGCTTCGACATCGTGCTCTCGACGCGAAGCGCCAGCAGCGCCTCCTGGATCTTGCGCCGAAGCGTCTTCTCCTGCGTGAGCGAGGTCAGCCGCGCATATTGCTGGGTGATGGTCGAGCCGCCCTCGCGCACGCCGCCGCCGGTGGCGTTGCGCCAGACGGCGCGGGCGAGGCCGCGCAGGTCGATGCCCCAGTGGCTGTAGAAGCGCCGGTCCTCGATGGCCGTGATCGCCTGGGCGAGATGCGGCGGCAGGTCCGGCGCGGTGAGTTTTTCACCGCGATAGGCGCCGCGGGTGGCGAAGGGGCGCCCGTCGTCGGCCTCGACGGTGATCGCCCGCTGCCCGCCCTCGGGCACGACGCCGCCGAGGGGCGGCAGCGTCGCGAAAGCCTCCAGCACCACGACGGAGAGTACCAGGGTGGGAAGCGCAACGACGGCGAGGCCGATCGCCAAAAGCGGCTTTTGGCGGAGCCGGCCGTACCAGGAGCGCCCCGGAGCAACCGGGTAAGACATCGTCGCCGGCGATGTCTCATGCGGCGAGCGGCGCGATCGCGCAGACATGCCGGCGAAGAACGGGCCGACCGCGCGACCGGCGTTTCGCCCGCGACGCCCGGCACCACGAAAACCCGCAGCCGCGAGCAGCCCGAGCTGGCGCACGAGTACGCGAGCGGCACCAGCGGCCTCGCGTGCAGCCTCGCGCGGATCGGCCTCGCGCGAACCACGCGTCGCACGAGGCTGGTCGGGCGACGGATCGGTGTCGGTGGGGCGTCGGGGCTCTCGCGGATTCATCGCTGGCTCGTCGTCGCTCCTGCAACCGGCTCCCGGCGACCCCGAACGTGCAGGACCGCAGTAGCGATGCCATGGTAGGTTGCCGAAGCGGATATAGCTACGCTTAGGCAGCCCAAAGCCCATCCGGGCTGCAAGCGACGCGCAATTCGCTTGAAATCCGGTGTCTCCGGCGCTACGTCTCGCCTCAACATTCTGGTTGCAGTGTCAGGCTGCGGTACGGGAGTGGGTCCCAAAGGACCCGCTCTTTTTTTGTTCCGTACCGCAGGTGCCCGCGCAGCGACCGGGATCGATCATCATTTGAATTCGGACCTTTCGGACACAGCATGACGGACGCTTCCGAGAAGCGATTGATCGTCGAACACGGGGTTGCCGCGCGCGTGGCGCAGGTGATCGAGGCATCGATCGAAGGGCTGGGCTACCGGCTCGTGCGGGTGAAGATCTCCGCTACCAACGGCTGCACCGTCCAGATCATGGCCGAGCGGCGAGACGGCACCATGAGCGTCGACGATTGCGAGACCGTGAGTAGGGCGATCTCGCCGTTGCTCGACCTCGATGATCCGGTCGGCGGGGCCTACTACCTCGAGCTCTCCTCGCCCGGCATCGATCGGCCGCTGGTACGCGCCTCGGATTTCGAGCGCTGGGCCGGCTACGAGGCCAAGGTCGAGCTCACGGCGCCGCTCGACGGCCGCAAGCGTTTTCGCGGGATCATCGGCGTCCCGAGCGCAGACGGGGCCACCGTTTCGATCCACCTGCCGGACGTGAAGGCCGGCCTGCCGAGCGAGATCGAGCTACCCCTGCGCAACCTCGCCGATGCGCATCTCGTGCTCACCGACGAACTGGTGCGTGAGTCGCTCCGCCGGGGCGGAGCGCCGCCACAGGACGGCGACGAAGACGAGGGCGAAGAGATCGACGGTGAGGCCGAGGAGCCGGTCCGCGTCGTCCCGCACAAGCCCGCCCGGCAGAAGAAGACCAAGCCCGTCAAAGTGCCGAAGCCGCGGCCCGATGGCGCGAAGCCCGCGATCACGAAGGCCGTCCGCCTCAAGAACCGCGACAGCCTCCACTGACCCGATCCGCCGCCGTCGCGCGGCGAACCGACAAAACCGACCGAGAGAAGGACCGTTACCATGGCCGTCGTCAGCGCCAACCGGCTCGAACTCCTCCAGATCGCCGACGCCGTCGCGCGCGAGAAGGTGATCGACCGCATCATCGTCATCGAGGCGATGGAAGAGGCGATCGCCAAGGCCGCCCGCTCGCGCTACGGCGCCGAGACGGACGTGCATGCCGAGATCGACAACAAGACCGGGGCTTTGCGCCTGTCGCGCCACCTCCTCGTCGTCGAAGAGGTCGAGAACGACGCCCGCGAGATCACCGTCGACCAGGCCAAGCGCTACAACCCGGCCGCCCAGGTCGGCGATGTGATCTCCGATACGCTGCCGCCCTTCGATTTCGGGCGCGTCGCCGCGCAATCGGCCAAGCAGGTCATCGTGCAGAAGGTGCGCGATGCCGAGCGCGCCCGCCAGTACGAGGAATACAAGGACCGCATCGGCGAGATCCTCAACGGCACCGTCAAGCGCGTCGAGTACGGCAACGTCATCGTCGATCTCGGCCGCGGCGAGGGCATCGTGCGCCGCGACGAGATGATTCCGCGCGAAACCTTCCGTCCCGGGGACCGCATCCGCTCATACCTGTTCGACGTACGCTCGGAAGTGCGTGGGCCGCAGATCTTCCTGTCGCGCTCGCATCCGCAGTTCATGGCCAAGCTCTTCGGTCAGGAGGTGCCCGAGATCTACGACGGCATCGTCGAGGTGAAGGCGGTCGCCCGCGATCCGGGCTCGCGCGCCAAGATCGCGGTGATCTCCAACGACGGCTCGATCGACCCGGTCGGCGCCTGCGTCGGCATGCGCGGCTCCCGCGTCCAGGCCGTCGTGGGCGAACTTCAGGGCGAGAAGATCGACATCATCCCGTGGTCGGTCGACCAGGCGACCTTCATCGTCAACGCCCTGCAGCCGGCGGAAGTCGTGAAGGTGGTGCTCGATGAGGAGGCCGACCGCATCGAGGTCGTGGTGCCCGACGATCAGCTGTCGCTCGCCATCGGCCGGCGCGGCCAGAACGTGCGTCTCGCCTCGCAGCTCACCGGCTGGGACATCGATATCCTGACCGAGGCCGAGGAATCCGAGCGTCGGCAAAAGGAGTTCGCCGAGCGGACCCAGGTGTTCATGGAGGCGCTCGACGTCGACGAGACCGTCGGCCAGTTGCTGGCCGCCGAAGGCTTCCGCAACGTCGAGGAGGTCGCCTTCGTCGAGACCTCCGAGCTCGCCAACATCCAGGGACTCGACGAGGAGACCGGCACCGAGATCCAGGCCCGCGCCCAGGACTACCTCGCCCGCATCGAGGCCGAGTACGACGCCCGCCGGACCGAACTCGGCGTGGAGGACGAACTGCGCGAGATCGACGGCATCACCACCCCGATGCTGGTCGCGCTCGGCGAGAACGACGTGAAGAACGTCGAGGACCTCGCCGGCTGCGCCACCGACGATCTCGTCGGCTACACCGAGGGCCGCGGCCCCGAGGCGGTCCGTCATGCCGGCTTCCTCGACGGCTTCGAGCTCTCCCGCACCGAGGCGGAGGGCCTGATCATGGCCGCCCGTCTCAAGGCGGGCTGGATCGAGGAACTGCCGGTTGCCGAGGCCGAGCAGGCCGAAGGTGAAGAGGCCGAGCAGACGGGCGAGCCGCAGCCGGCTGCCTGAGGGCCTATCCGGCGAGGTCCGCGATCCGCATGAACCGGATTGCGGACTTCGCATTTTGCTTCACGGCGCCTGCCGACGGTGGATCGAAATCGCCGTCGGCAAGCGCATTAGGGACCGGAATGATCGACGCGGTCGACAGCGACGTGGAACTCGACCCGGGTCCCGGCCGGGGCCGGCAAGGTGCCGCGCGGACCTGCATCGTCACGCGCGAGGTCAAGCCGCCGAAGAAAATGATCCGCTTCGTGCTGGCGCCGGACGGCGCGGTCGTGCCCGACCTGCGCGCCCGCCTTCCGGGCCGTGGCGCCTGGATCAGTGGCACGCGCGAGGCCGTCGAACTCGCGATGAAGCGCCGCCTGTTCCGGCGCGCGTTCAGGAGCGAACGGGCCGACGCCCATCCGGACACTCCCGACCGGATCGCCGAGGGGCTGCGCACCGATCTGCGGCAGGCGATCGCCATGGCCAACAAGTCAGGCTGCGTCGTCACGGGCTTCGGAAAGGTCGAAGCGCAGATCGGCAGCGGCATCGGCGTGGCCGCGGTGATCCATGCCTCGGATGCGGCCGCCGACGGCCGCCGCAAGATCGGTCAGGCCTTGCGGCGCAAGCAGGGCGATTCCACTTATAAAGTCCCGATCATCGACGACTTGTCCGAAAGTGAATTGGACATGGCCTTGGGTCGGGATCATGTGATACACGCTGCGCTCGTCGCGGGGGCTGGCACGACCGGCTGTCTCGCGCGTTGGCGTCGGCTCCGCGCTTTTGATGGCGTGGCGACGGTGATCGCGGACGCAAACCCGGCCCAGGCCGGCGCATCCGCCTCCGATCCGCACGACGATGAGACGACGGACCGGCCCGCGTAAAATCGGGATGCCGGTCGACGGGACGATGCAAACCCCCAGGGTTCGGACTGAATGAGCGATACGAAAACACCGGGCGATAAGACGCAGACCAGGGCGCCCGCAAAACCGCTGACGCTGAAGCGTCCGATCGAGCAGGGCACGGTACGGCAGAGCTTCTCCCATGGCCGATCCAAGTCGGTCCTGGTCGAGACGGTCAAGCGCCGCACGATTGGTGCTGCTCCGGCTCCCGCCGCCCCGACGCGCGAGGCTCCGGCCGCGCCGCAGACCACCCGCCCCGCGCCCGCCGCGGCGCCGACGGCACCGCCCGCCGCCGCACGGCCTCCGGCCGGGCGCTCCGGCTCCGGCATGGTCCTGCGGACGCTGAGCGAGCAGGAGCGCGACGCCCGCGCCAATGCGCTCGCCGACTCGCAGAAGCGCGAGCAGGAGATGCGCGCTCTGGCAGACGCCGAGAAGCGCGCCCGCCGCGAGCGCGACGAATCCGAGCAGCGCGAGCGCGATGCTGCGGAAGCCCGCCGCCGCGAGGAAGACGACCGGCGAAAGCAGGACGACGAGCATCGTCGGCGCGCGTCCGAGGAATCCCGCCGTCGCGCCGAAGAGGACGCGGCGGCCCGCACCGCTCCCGTCGAGGCGCCCCAGGCTCCTGAGGCGACCGCTTCGGCTCCCGCGCAGGCGGCCGCCCCCGCTGCTGCCGCGCCGCGTCCGGCTCCGCCGGCTCGTCCCACCGCTCCGCGTCCCGGTCTCGCACCGACGACGCCCCGCCCGCCCGTCACCGCGCGTCCGACGCCTGCGGAGCCGCGCCGCACGATCACGGCCGAGGTGCGCAAGCCCCGCGACCTGAACTTCATGGCCCGCCCCGCCCAGGTGGCCGAGCCGGAGAACAAGACGACGCCGACGACGGCGCGTCAGCCCGACGGCATCACCGTCACGCGCCCGGCCCGCTCGAACGCCACGGCCGCCGAAGAGGAGCCCGAGACCAAGCGGGTGATCCGCCGTCCCGGCATGCCGCTCAAGATCATCACGCCGCCCAAGACGCCGAAGTCGCCGGGCGGCGACCGCAACCGCGGCCGTCTCACCATCGCCACGGCGACGTCGGGCGAGGACGAGCGCACGCGTTCTGTCGCATCGTTCCGCCGCCGCCAGCAGCGGATGAGCGGGCACCGGAACGACGAGCCCAAGGAGAAGATCGCCCGCGAGGTGACGATCCCGGAGACGATCACGATCCAGGAACTCGCCAACCGCATGTCGGAGCGGGCGGTGGACGTGATCCGCCTATTGATGAAGCAGGGCGAGATCCACAAGATCACCGACGTGATCGACTCGGATTCCGCGCAGCTCATCGCCGAGGAGATGGGTCACACCGTCAAGCGCGTCGCCGAATCCGACGTCGAGGAAGGCCTGATCTCCGAGGAGCCGGATCTGGAGGAGGATCTCGATCCCCGTCCGCCGGTCGTCACGATCATGGGCCACGTCGACCACGGCAAGACCTCGCTGCTCGACGCGATCCGCAAGGAGAACGTGGTCTCGGGCGAGGCCGGCGGCATCACCCAGCATATCGGTGCCTACCAGGCGGCGTCTCCCTCGGGCGACCTGATCACCTTCATCGACACCCCCGGCCACGCGGCCTTCACCTCCATGCGCGCCCGCGGCGCCAAGGTGACGGACATCGTCGTGCTCGTGGTGGCGGCCGATGACGGCGTCATGCCCCAGACGATCGAGGCGATCGCCCACGCCAAGGCGGCGCAGGTGCCGCTGATCATCGCGATCAACAAGATCGACAAGGCGGATGCGAACCCGCAGCGGGTCCGCACCGAGCTGCTGCAGCACGACATCCAGGTCGAGTCGATGGGCGGCGAGACCCTGGAATTCGAAGTCTCGGCCAAGACCGGCGACGGCCTGCCCGAGCTTCTCGAGGGCCTGCAGCTCCAAGCCGAGATCATGAACCTTCGCGCCAACGAGAAGCGCGACGGCGAGGGCACGGTCATCGAGGCCCAGCTCGATCGCGGCCGCGGCCCGGTCGCCACCGTGCTGGTTCAGCGCGGCACGCTCTTCACCGGCGACATCGTCGTGGCCGGTGCCGAGTGGGGCCGGGTGCGTGCGCTCATCGACGACAAGGGCGAACACATTCCGTATGCGGGACCGTCGGTCCCCGTCGAGGTGCTCGGCTTCAACGGCACGCCGGATGCCGGCGAGCGCGTCGTCGTCGTGCCGAACGAGGCCCGCGCCCGTGAGGTCGCCGAGTATCGTGCCCGGATCAAGCGCGACCGCATGACCGCTCGCACGGGCGGCGCCAACCGCTCGCTCGTGGACATGATGCGCGAGGCCAAGGAAGGCTCCGGCCGCCGTGAACTGCCCGTCATCATCAAGGGCGACGTGCAGGGCTCGGTCGAGGCGATCGTCGGGGCGCTCGGCAAGATCGGCAACGACGAAGTCTCCGCCCGCATTCTGCATTCGGGCGTCGGCGGCCTGACCGAGTCGGACGTGACGCTGGCGACGGCCTCGAAGGCCGTGGTCATCGGCTTCAACGTGCGCGCCCACAAGGAAGCCCGCGAGGCGGCCGAGCGGTCAGGTACCGAGATCCGCTACTACAGCATCATCTACGACCTCGTGGACGACATCAAAGACACGCTCTCGGGCATGCTCCCGCCGACGCTCCGCGAGGAGAAGCTCGGCGAGGCGCAGATCCTGCAGATCTTCGACGTCTCGAAGGTCGGCAAGATCGCCGGTTGCCGCGTCACCGACGGCACGGTCCAGCGCGGCGCTCATGTCCGCCTGATCCGCGACAGCGTAGTGATCTACGAGGGCAAGCTCTCGCAGCTCAAGCGCCTCAAGGACGACGCCAAGGAAGTCGGTTCGGGCTACGAGTGCGGTATGTCCTTCGAGAACTTCCAGGACATGCGTGCCGGCGACCAGATCGAGTGCTTCAGGGTCGAGGAAATTCGCCGGACGCTCTGACCCGTGACGCGTCCGCATCGATGACGGCGGGGCCGCGGCGCAAGCTGCGGCCCCGTTCGTTTCGCGAGACCCGCGTCGCATCCCCGTTTTGAAACGATCCACCGATACCGCCTATGGCTCAAAAACCTTCCAAAGCCGGCCCGGGGCAGCGCCAACAGCGCGTCGCGGAACTCGTGCGCCACGCGCTGGCCGACGTTCTTCAGCGCGGCGACTTCCAGGATCCGGTCCTGTCCTCCCACGTGATCACGGTGCCCGAGGTGCGGATGTCGCCGGACCTGAAGATGGCCACTGCCTACATCATGCCGCTCGGCGGGCAGGACGAGGCGCCCGTGATCAAGGCGCTCGAGAAGAACCGGAGGGTGCTGCGGCAGGAGGTGGCTCGCCGCGTGAACCTGAAGTTCGCGCCGGACCTGCGCTTCTTCCGCGACGAGACCTTCGACGAAGCCGACCGGATCGATGCGCTGTTGCGCACGGAGAAGGTCCAGCGTGATCTCGAACCCGCTGCGGATCCCGACGCCGCCGAACCCGAGACCGAATCCGGGCATTGACCCCAGGCGACCGGTTCGGACACGGACGACACCAGCTTTTCTCAGACGACCGGGACCGACCTGGCGGCCCCCGTGCAGCCGGCTTCCGCGGCGTCGCACTGCCATCGATCGAGGACATCATGCAGGACGAAACCCTCGGACACCCGGAGGCCCAGCCGGTCGCCCTGCCGACCGAGGCGCGCAGCGCGGACGAGCGCGGCCCCGACGAGGGCCGCCGGGGCAGAGGTCGTCCCCATCGCGGCGGTCCGCGGCCAGACCGCCCGAAGAAGCGCGACGTCAGCGGCTGGGTGATCCTCGACAAGGGTGTCGGCATCACATCGACCCATGCGGTCGCCGTTGTGAAGCGCGCCTTCAACGCCAAGAAGGCCGGACATGCCGGCACCCTCGACCCGCTGGCCTCTGGCATCCTGCCGATCGCCCTCGGCGAAGCGACCAAGACCGTCCCCTTCGTCATGGACGGTCGCAAGGCCTATCGCTTCACCGTGCAATGGGGCGTCGAGACCGATACCGACGATGCCGAAGGCCGTCCCGTCGCCACCAGCGACGCGCGCCCGACGCAGACGCAAGTCGAGGCGGCCCTGCCGTCCTTCGTCGGCAACATCCAGCAGGTGCCGCCGCGCTACTCGGCCATCAAGATCCAGGGCGAGCGCGCCTACGACCTCGCCCGCGAAGGCGAGATCGTCGAACTCGTCGCCCGCGAGGTGCGCATCGACCATCTCTCGGTCATCGAGCACGATGGCGAACGCACGGTGATCGCGGCCGAATGCGGCAAGGGCACCTATGTCCGCGCCCTCGCCCGCGACCTCGGCCGCATGCTCGGCTGCCACGGCCACGTCGCCGCGCTCCGGCGCACCCGGGTCGGCCCGTTCGTAGAAGAGGCCTCCTGCAGCATCCCGACCTTGGAAGAGGGCGCGCCGGATGGGAACGGCGCCCATCTCCAGCCCGTCGAGACTGCGCTCGACCAGATTCCGTCTGTGCCTGTCTCGCGCGATGTCGCGCTCCGCCTCATGCGCGGTCAGCCGGTGATTCTTCGCGGACGGGATGCGCCGGTGGAGGGCAAGGCGTTTGCGACCTGCGGCGGGGTTCTGGTCGCAGTTGGCGATATCGAGCGCGGGGAGTTAGTGCCGCACCGGGTGTTTCACCTGGGTGGGACGGCCCCGCAGCGGGATTGAGACGGTTTCGCAGCGCCCGATGCCGCTCATCGGTCTTCGCGAGCGCCGCGAGGCTACCTACGATACCGCACTCGCCGTCCGGGATGTGGCCCTGGGTTGCTTCGCTGCGCTCGCCAAAACGCTTGGAGGCGGCTTATTCGAAACGCGAATGAGCCGTCATCGCACCGGTAGCGCCGTCTCGATCAGCCGCGCCCACAGCGACGCCCCGTACGGCGCTGCCGCGTCGCAAAAATCGTATTCGGGGTGGTGCAGACCGG
Source organism: Methylobacterium haplocladii (assembly GCF_007992175.1). GTDB lineage: Bacteria > Pseudomonadota > Alphaproteobacteria > Rhizobiales > Beijerinckiaceae > Methylobacterium > Methylobacterium haplocladii. The sequence continues at coordinate 19,814 of NZ_BJZT01000047.1, forward strand.
CCGAAGGGCCGTTGCCCATGAAGATGTAGGCGCCGGGCCGCTGAAGCAGCATGTAGGAGAAATCCTCGGCCGCCATCAGTGGCGCGACCTCGCGGTCGACTTGAGCCTCGCCGACGATTCCCGCCGCGACATCGGCGATGAAGCCGGTCTCGTCCGGATGGTTCTCGGTGGCCGGATAGCCGTCGTCGAAGGCGATGTCGGCGCGTGCGCCGAAGGCCGCCGCCACGCCCGTGACGATGGTGACGATCCGATCCTTGATGAGGGTCCTCACCTCCGGCGCCAGAGCGCGCAGGGTCCCGCGGAGGACCGCTTCCCGGGGGAGCACGTTGAAGGCGCTGCCTGCCTCGACGGCGCAGACCGAGACCACGGCCGATTGCAGCGGATCGACCGAGCGGGCCACGATCGACTGCAGGGCGACGACGACGTGGGCGGCGACGAGCACGCTGTCGATCGCCGCCTGCGGGAGGGCGGCATGGCCGCCGCGTCCCGCGATCGTCAGGGTGAAGCGGTCGGTGGAGGCCATGATCGGGCCGGACCGGATGGCGAAGGTTCCCAGCGGCTGGTTCGGGATATTGTGCAGTCCGTAGACCGCCTCGATCCCGAAGTGCTCCATCATGCCGTCTTCCACCATGGCCGCACCGCCGCCGCCGCCCTCTTCGGCGGGTTGGAAGATCAGCACGGCGCTGCCGTCGAAATCGCGGGTCTCGGCGAGATACTTCGCTGCGCCGAGCAGCATGGCGGTGTGGCCGTCATGGCCGCAGGCATGCATCCGTCCCGGCACCGTCGAGCGGTAGGGCAGATCGCGCACCTCCTGGATCGGCAGGGCGTCCATGTCGGCCCGCAGGCCGATCGCGCGGTTCGAGCCGTATGCCCTGCCTCGGATCACGCCGACGACGCCGGTGCGGCCGATTCCGGTGACGACCGCGTCGCAGCCGAACGCGCGCAGCTTCCCAGCAACGAAGCTCGCCGTGCGGTGGACGTCGTATTGCAGTTCCGGATGCGCGTGGAGATCGTGCCGCCAGGCGGAGATCTCGTCCGCGAAGCCGGCGATCCGGTCGATGATGGGCATGGTCACATTGCTCTCGCGGGAACCTCCGGGCACCCACGCTCACACCAGCAAACAGGAGGCCATCGCGCCGGTCAATGCTCAAGCTTGGCCGGAAGAACGACGGCGAGGCTGCTTTGCCGGCTGCGAAATTACGGTAACGTCGTCATCGTGGCCGGCGGCGAGATCGTCGAGGATCGGGCAGTCCGGGCGGTCGTCGCCGCAGCAACGCGCAGCGAGGTCTTCGAGAGAGCGCGCCATGCCTTCGAGCTCGGCGATGCGCCGGCGCAGATCGACGACGTGAGCCTGCGCCACGGCCTTGACCCCGGCGCTCGCCCGCGACCGGTCGCGCCAGAGCGCCAGAAGCTCGGCGATCTCCGGCATCGAGAAGCCGAGATCGCGCGCACGGCGCACGAAGCGCAGCGCATGCAGGTCGGCCTTCGCATAGAGCCGGTAGCCGGCGGTACTCCGCTCGGCCGCGCCGAGCAGCCCGGTTTCTTCGTAGTAGCGGATCATCTTGGGCGAGACGCCGGTCGTCCGCGCCGCCTCGCCGATCGTGACCGGTCGCGCGCTCATGCCGGCCGGCTCGCCGGATTCGCCTGCCGGAGACGCAGGGCGTTGGCCACGACGCACAGGCTGGACAGCGTCATGGCACCTGCCGCGACGATCGGTGACAGCGCGGGACCGCGGACGACGGCGAGCGCTCCCGCCGCGACCGGAATCAGCGCGACGTTGTAGGCAAAGGCCCAGAAGAGATTCTGCCGGATGACCCGCATCGTCGCCTGCGAAAGGGCGAGCGCCTCCTCGACGCCCCCAAGGGCGCCGGACATCAGCACCACGTCGGCGCTGTCGATCGCGACATCCGTGCCCGTGCCGATGGCGAGGCCGGTCTCGGCCGACGCCAGCGCCGGAGCGTCGTTGATCCCATCCCCGACGAAGGCGACGGCGCCATGCGATTCCCGCAGTTTTTGAAGAGCCTCGACCTTGCCGCCCGGCAGGACCTCGGCCGCCACCACGTCGATGCCGAGAGCCGACGCCACCGCCTGCGCCGTGCGCCGGTCGTCGCCGGTGATCATCGCGACGACGAGGCCGCGCGCGCGCAGGGAGCGGATGGCGGCCGCCGCGTCCGGCTTGATCGGATCGGCGACCGCGATGAGGCCCGCGCACCGCCCGTCGATGGCGACATAGAGCGGGCTGCGACCGGCAGCGCCGAGCCGCTCGGCTTCGGTGGCGAGCGACGCGGTCGCTACGCCGAGCCTGTCCATGAAGCGCCCGGCACCGATGACGATTTTTCTGCCGCCGACGACGCCGGTGACGCCAAGTCCATGCACCGCTTCGAAGCCCTCGACGTCGGGCACGCGACCCGCCTCCCGCGCCGCCGCGACGATGGCACGGGCAATCGGATGCTCGGAACGCGCTTCCACCGCGCCGGCAACGGCCAGTACCGCCTCGCGTGAAAAGCCTTCGGCCGTCACGAGATCCGTGAGCCGGGGCCGCCCTTCGGTGAGGGTGCCGGTCTTGTCGAAGGCGACGACCCGCGCGTCTCCGAGCGCCTGCAGCGCATTGCCCTTGCGGAACAGCACGCCGCGCTCCGCGGCTCGGCCGGAGCCGACCATGATCGAGACCGGAACGGCGAGCCCCATCGCGCAGGGGCAGGCGATGATGAGGACGGCAATGGCGTGAACGAGGGCAGGGCCGAACGCCGGGCTCGGCGCCAGGGCGAGCCACGCGACAAAGGTCGTGGCCGAAATCGCCATCACGGCCGGCACGAACCAGAGGGTGATGCGATCGACCAGCGCCTGGACCGGCAGCTTGCCGCCCTGCGCGGCCTCGACCATGCGGGCAATCTGGGCGAGCACGGTGTCCGAGCCGACCTTATCGACACGCAGATCGAAGCCGCCGGAAGTGTTGAGCGTGCCGCCGACCGTGAGGTCGCCCTCGGCCTTGCGGACGGGGACCGGCTCGCCGGTGATCATGCTCTCGTCGATCCAGGAGGCCCCGGAGACGATGCGGCCGTCGGCCGGTATGCGCTCGCCCGGCCGCACGCGTACGCGGTCGCTGACCTGCAGTGCCGCTACGGGAATGTCGTGTTCTTCGCCGTCGCGCATCACGCGCGCCGTCTTCGGTGTTAGGTCGAGCAGGCGGGCAACGGCGGCGCCGGTGCGGCCACGGGCTCGGGCTTCGAGGGCGCGTCCGGTCAGGATCAGTGTGACGATGAGGACGCTCGCCTCGAAATAGAGGTTCGCCGCCCCGGCGGGCAGCAGCCCGGGCGCGAACGCGGCGACCATGGAGGCGAGGTAGGCCGCCCCGGCGCCGAGGGCGACGAGGGCGTTCATGTCGGGATGGCCACGCAGCAGGCCGGGGATGCCGAGCCGGAAGAAGCGGCGGCCCGGCCATGCGAGAACCAGCGTCGCCAAGGCAGCCTGGATCACGGCGCTGCCGCCGGCACCGAGCATGACGGCCACGGCGTCGTGGAACCCCGGAATCAGATGGCCGCCCATGTCGAGCAGGACGACGGGCGTGGCAAGCAGAGCGGAGACCAGGACGTCGCGCCGGAGCTCCGCGGTCTCACGCGCCTGGCGCTCTTCGCCGTCCGAGCTTTGCGCCGCGTCGCGGCCGAGGTTGCGCGGCGCGAAGCCCGCCTGACGTACGGCCGCTTCGACATCCGCGAGGGCGACGATACCGTCGGGATAGCGCAGTTCCGCCCGACTGGTGGCGAGGTTGACGCTGGCCGCCGTCACGCCAGGAATTCGGACGAGCGCCCGCTCCAGCCGCGCGACGCAAGACGCGCAGGTCATGCCGTCGACGCCGACGGTGGTCGTCACCTCCGGCACGCAGAAACCGGCCTCCGTGATCGCGTCAGCGACCCGGTGTGCCGGTGTGTCGGCCGACAGGCTGAGGCTAGCCTTGCCCGTGGCGAGGTTGACCGAGACGTCGCGAGCGTTCGGCAGTGCGACCAACGCCCGTTCCACGCGGCCCACGCACGAGGCACAGTTCAATCCCGCAACCGGTAGGGTGACGACCTTGCGCAACCGATCCGGCAGAGCCGGTGTGGAGCGGGGCAGGGCAAGTTCGGTACGAGCGTCCATGTCCATTCAGATGGGGCTTCCCATCATGGGAAGGTCAAGGGCGTGTCGACTGGCCGCATATCGGGGGCCTCGATTTGGTCTCCGGTGCGGTGCTCGGGCAGGATCACCCGCATGGTCGTGCCTTGTCCGACCTCGCTTTCGATGACGAAGCGGCCACGGTGGCGGTTGAGGGCGTGCTTGACGATCGCGAGCCCGAGACCGGTGCCGCCCTGCTGCCGGCTCGATGCGGTATCGACCCTGTAGAACCGCTCGGTCAGTCGCGGGATGTGCTCGGGCGCGATACCCGGCCCCGCGTCGCGCACCGACAGCGTGAGCTGCGGCGGGCGGTTGCCGGAGGCCTCCTCGCGGCCGAGGCTCACCGCGACCAGGCCTCCGCTGCCGCCGTATTTCAGGGCGTTCTCCACGAGGTTCTCGACGACCCGCAAAAGCTCGTCGCGATCGCCGAGGACGGAGTAGGGCGGCTCGGGTGCATCGAGCGTCAGGGCGATGCCGCGCTCGGCGGCCAGCGGCGCCTTCTCCTCCACCATCTGCCGTGCGATGCGCTTCAGGCAAACGATCTGCGTCGGCGGCACGTGCTCACGCAGCTCGATGCGCGAGAGCGACAGCAGGTCGTCGATGAGCCGGGTCATGCGCTGCGCCTGCGTGCGCATGATCCCCAGGAACTGCTCGCGCGCCCGCGGATCGTCGCGAGCCGGCCCCTGCAGCGTCTCGATGAAGCCCGAGAGCGAGGCCAACGGCGTACGCAATTCGTGGCTCGCATTGGCCACGAAATCGACCCGCATCGCTTCCAGGCGGCGGGCGGAGGTCAAGTCGCGCAGGAAGAGCACGACGTTGGGCTGTCCGCCACCGGGGGTATCGGCCGGCGGCAGTGCGCCGATCTGTACTTCGAAGGCGCGTTCGGTCGGGACCCGCGTGACGTAGCCGGTCTTGAGCGGGGCGCCGCTCTGCAGGACCTCCTCGATCCCGTCGAGCACGTCCGGCGAGCGGAGCGCGAAGGAGAGGGGGTGGCGCAGCTTCAGCCCCGGCAGCAGGGCGCGGGCGGCCGGGTTCGCCTCGATCACGACGATGCGGCGGTCGACCAGGATGACGGGGTCGGGAATGTTGGCGAGCAGCGACTCGGCCACGGAATGTCGTTCGCGTCGCTCGCTTTCAGGCGGCGCGACGATGGGAGCGCCGGATCGGCTCAATACCGTACCCACGACGAGCGCGAACGAGGCAGCGAGCAGGAAGGCGATGCCGGGCGTGCCGTCCACGAGCGCGGCGATGCCGAAAGCGATCGTGGCGGCAGAGGCTCCCGCGAAAGCGGATCGTCGGACAGAACCGGGCATGTCGTCGGCTCAAACCCGCTCGGACGCGATCACGGATCGTTCGCGGCGCGGCGGCGGCGCAGACGCTTGGCCACCTCGTAGACGCCCAGCATGGCAAGCGCCACGGCGAAGGGAACGAGGTAGTAGCAGACCCGGAACAGCAGCAGCGAGCCGAGCACCTCGCCGCGCGGCAGGCTCGACATGGCCAGCATGATCGTCGCCTCGAACACGCCGGCGCCGCCGGGAACGTTGGAGGCGATGCCGAGCATCGCGGCGAGCACGTAGATCGCGACGAAGGTCGAGAAGCCGAGCGTCATCTCGGAGGGCATCAGCACGTAGAGCACGGCGGCCGCCGCACAGACGTCGCCGATGCCGACCAGCATCTGCGTGAACGAGACCGTGGCGCCCGGCAGTTCGAGCCGCCAGTGCTTCACGGTGATGTAGCGGCGCTTGATCGAGACCCAGATCAGGTAGCCCACGACCGAGAACAGGGCCGCGACGCCGACGCCCTGGTTCACCCGGATGCTGGTGAAGGCGAGGCCGGCGAGCTGGCCCGCCTCGACGATGAGGCTGAGCCCCAGAACCACGCCCATGCCGAGCCAGAAGGTGAACCCGGCAATGACGGTGAGCGCCGCGATCTTCGCGGTGGAGAGGCCACGGCTCGAATAGACCCAATAGCGGATCGTGCCGGCCGTCAGCAGCGGGAAGCCGAGGGTGAAGCTCACGGCGTAGCTCGTGAACGAGGCGAGCGCCGTGATGCGGTATGGCACCTTCAGCTTCAGCTGCTTGAGCGCCAGCGCGTCATAGAAGGTGAGGAAGAAGTAGCTGATCGCCACGAAGCCGAAAGCGACGGACAATTGCGTGCCGGTCACCGCGGTCAACGCACCGCTGAGCTTGTCCCAGGTAATCTCTTCGGAGAGTTTCCAGAGGACGACGGCCGAGGCGACGAGAAGGAGGATGCTCGCGGCCGTGCCGATCCAGGCATAGCGTCGCTTGAAAAAGCCCGCCTTCGCCCCCGCCTTTCCGTCGGCATCGACCTGCGACGCGTCGACGGCTTCGGTCTCGGCCCGATCCTTCCGTTTCTCGACGAAATTCATCCTGGAACGGCGTCCGCCTCTGCTGGTCGCTCGCCCTGCGCCGGAACGCGGGTCATCCCGAGCGACGGCCCGCCCGCCGCATGTAGGCCGATCACCCCGCAAAGGCTAGCGACGGCTGAGGTATTCCAGAGGGCGTGCCATGACGATGGCGGGTGAGCCGTCACCTCCCGCATGGTGGCCATCAGGTGGAGGCCAGCAGCGTTCGAGCCTGCACGAAACCGGTGAGGATCCGCTCGCGAACGCTCGGCGACGTGCAGACGAAGGTGGGGCTCGGATGCGGGATCGCGACGATGGGCAGGCCGGGACGCAGCCGCTCCAGCGGTTCGCGAACGGCGCCGGCGATCCGTCCCGCCAACACCACGACGGCGAGGTGCGGAAGGCAATCGAGCAGCGGATCCAGATAGCGTTCGGCCAAGCGCTGCTCGGACCGGCGCGGCGTCCGATTGAGAGCGCCCTCGACATGGATCACCCACGGTACGGTGTTCCAGATCAGCGTATCGGCCCGCGCGATGTCCCCCGCCCGCAGGAAGCGGAAGAGGTTGGCGGCCGTGCCGGTCGGATTGTCACGCGAGACGATTCCGGTTCGTACGATCGCCGGTCCCGGTGTTTCCAGCAGAAGCAGCAGCCGTGCCTCGACCCCTCCGTCGAACGGATCCGGGTCCGGAACCGCAGCGCTTCGCTCGGTAGCGATCCGTCGCGCGAGTGTCCGCAGCGGCCGGAGATGAGGCGCGTCGATGAAGCCACGTCGTTCCGCGAGAGCCGCCGGATCCGCGAGGCTCTTCGGGATGTCGGGCTCAGACCGCGGCAGCATTCGGCGGCACGCCTCTGGGCAGGGTGCCGGTGAGCCGAAAGCGCTCGACGGCACCCTCGTCCTTGAGCCGAGCAACCAAGGCCTCGGCGCCGCCGAACTGGAATCCGATCTGGCTGCCGTAGGCCGCACAGGCCTGGGCCTTTCTGGATTCGCATTCGGCATCGAAGCGGATCTCGCAGGGATCAAAATCCGAAAAGATCTCTCGCAGTGGTTCCTGTGGATCGGCACTGCGCACGGTGTACGGGTAGTCGCGCCACCACAGGATCGGCGCCGCCGGATACACGCCCGGGCGGCAGGCGCGCAGGGCCCGCACCACCTGGACGTGGTCGACATGGCCGCCGACGGCCTGCGGCGCGAGGATCAGATCGGGCCGGATCTGCGAGATCAGCGTCTCGAACGCGTCGGCGAGGTTGAGCTCGATGCGATCGTCCGCATGCAGGCCGCCGAACAGTTCCGGCGGGGAGCCATAACCGCGATGCGGGGCCTCGCGGAAGGGCAGGTGGACCGGCGCCTCGATCCCGAGATGGGCTGCAGCCACGAGATCTTCTTCGCGGCGGAGCGCCATGTAGTCGACCTCGGCCGACAGCCCCTTGTCGAGTTGGCAGGCCAGCGCGAAGCCCTTCGGCTCGGCGACGGAGGCCGTGAACACGGTGGCCATCACGACGTTCCAGCCCCCGCGCGCCAGATGCGCCAGCGTGCCGCCGGCCGAGAAGACGGCGTCGTCGAGATGGGGCGAGACGGCGAGGGCGCACGGCATCAGAGCAGATGCGGCTCGGCGCGGAAGCGGCAGTTTGGATCGTGCGGAAGCGCGTCCGAGAAGTCCGTATGTGGAAGCTCGCGGACGATGTCGGCGTAGACCTGCATGATCTGGCCGCCCACGGCCTTCCACGAATAGACCCGGCGGCATTCCTCGAGCCCGGCTTGTGCAAGCCGCGCGCGAAGCTCTGCGTCCTCGATCACCCGGCCGAGAGCCTTTGCTAGGGCCGACACGTCGCCTGGCTGGACCATCAGTCCGTTCTCGTCGTGGCGCAGGCAGTCCGAAACGCCGACGGAATGGGTCGAGACCACGGCGAGTCCGGCGGCCATCGCTTCCAGGATCGTGTTCGAAAAGCCCTCGGCATAGGTCGGCGAGACGAACACGTCGGCCTTCCGGTAGAGATCCGGCACCGTCTCGTAATCGGCATAGCCGGTGAACGCGACGTGGGCCGGCGTGAAGCCGATCTGCTCCGCGCGGGCGCGGGCGGCGTCCACGTCCGGGCCGATGCCGGAGATGGTCGCCTCGAAGGGCAGACCGGCCTCCCAGACACGTTCGAGCGCATCGAGCATATCGAGGACGCCTTTCCGGCGGTCGACGCGGCCGTGATAGAACAGCCGCACCGGGTCCTCGCCCTCCACCGGTGCGCCCGGCGTGAAGCGGGCGGTGTCGACCGCGCCGGGCACGATGGTGAAGCGCGCAGGGTCGGAGCCGAGCCGGTCGCAGACCTCCTTCACGAAGGACTGGCCGCCGATCAGCAGGGCGTTGGCGTGGGCCAGAACCTCGCACATGGCGACGCGGTGGGTCTCGCAGCACGACCCGACCCAGTGGCCGTCGCCGCCCTGGATCGAGACCACGTTCGGCACGCCGAGCCTTTTCGACGCGAGAAGCACCGCCCAGCCCGTCGGGTAGCCGTATTGCGCGTGCAGGACGTCGAAAGGCTTTTTAGCGTGCTCGGCGCAGATGGTCTCGACCATCGTCGCGATGTCGCGCTCGAAATCGCCGCTCTCCTGCTCGCCGAGCTGCTCGAGGCCGATGACGTGAACCCCCGGCACGACCGGTGGCGGTCCTCCGCCATAGACACGGGTGCCGAATGCGTCACCGCGATACTGCGAAATCATCGTGACGTCGTGGCCGGCGCCGACGAGTTCGCGCAGCAGATTCTGCGCGTAGACGCTCATGCCGGAGATCGCCGGGAAGTAGCGCCGACTGACGAAGCAGATCCTCATGAGGTCGCCGTTCCCGTGGAGATCTGCGGCGCCAGCGCCTCGTGCGACGTCTCGTCGGCAGCCGGCAGACCGGGACCCGGACGGCGGCAGGTCCGCAGATATTCGAGGGAGCGCGGCACCATCACATCGGCGCGGTGGCTTTCGCGGGAGAGCTCAACGCAAACGAGTTTCTGGAAGTCGATGGCTTCGAGGGCGTCGAGCACCGACGGAACGTCCATGTCGCCCTCGCCGAAGGGCAGGTGGATGTGCTCGCGGCGTTTCATGTCCTCGATGGCGACGGTGCCGAGGCGCTCCGCGAATTCCCTTACAGCAGCGGCCGGATCGCGCTCCTCGGTCACGAGGCAATGGCCGGTATCGAGGGCGAGCCGGAGGTTCGGCAGGTCGAGGGCGGCATAGTCGTCGAGGGTCTCGATCAGCATGCCGGGCTCGGGTTCCAGCGCGGCGACGACACCCTTCTCCTCGGCATAGGCGGCGACCTCGGTGAGGCCCTCGATCAGCCAACCCTGCGCAGCCGCGCGATCGACGCCCTCCTTCGGCACACCGGCCCAGAACGAGACGGCCTCCGACTTCAAGACATGCGCGATGTCGACGGCGCGCTTCAGGAAGCCGATGCGCCTAGCACGACCCGAGGCGTCGGCCGTCACCAGCGTCGGCTCGTGCTTTGCGCTGGGGTCGAGCAGGAAGCGGGCCCCGGTCTCGATCACCGAACCGAGTTCGAGACGCTGCAGCAGCGTCGCGATGTGGTCCGCCTCGACGATCCAGCTCTCGGCGAACGGGTCGAGATGGTGGATGTCGAGCGTCAGCGCGACCCCGTCATAGCCCGCATCCTTGATCAGCCGGATCGCGTCTTCGAGGCGGTGATGGGCGGTGCCGTTGGTGTTGTAGGCGAAGCGGAGGGTCACGACGGCATTCCCCCTTCGTCATTCCGGGGCCGCGCAGCGGAACCCGGAAACCATGACCGAGCACGGCGTTTCCTGTCCGCCCGAAGCGTCGCTCCCCATCGTGGATTCCGGGTTCTCGCCTTCGGCGAGCCCCGGAACGACGGGTCGAGTCTTCCGGCCACCACTGCGGTCATACCCGCTTCCTCTCGGCCCGCCGGCCCTGCCGCTCGTAGCGGAAGGGGGCATGGTGGGATTCCGGCTCGCGGTAGAGCGGATAATGCGAGCCGACGATCTCCTCCGCCAGGGCGGTGTCGAACAGCGGCTGGCCGCCGAGGCGCTCGAGCGCCTCCGGCGTCAGGCGCACGGGCAGCAGCGTGTCGGTCTCCCGGCCGAATTTTATCAGCGGATGGTCGCGCTCGATGAGCTTCCGGGTGTTCCGCTCACCGATCCGGTAATAGCTCATGGTCTCGACTTCGAGCCCCGGCACGATCGCCTTGACGATGCCGATGCCGCTCTCGGGCGGGGCGCAATCGACGTAGAGGATGTCGAACCCGGCGGCATCGAGCCGGTCCTTCGCGATCTTGCCGCGGGCATGTCCGTCAGCCGCCGGGGTCGTCGGCAAGTCGAGGAACGGCTTCTTCGAGCGCTCGGAGAAGACCGTCTCGGAGAAGACACCCTTCAGCTCTTCGCCCGTGAGGTCGATCCAGGCGAGCATCGCCTGCAGGGCGCGGCTCTCCTCCAGGTCGAGGCTCGGAAGCGCCTTCTGGATGAAGGCCTCGACATAGCCGGGGGGGGCGACGCTGTCGGCGAGCGCCAGAGGACCGTGGCCGAAGGTCTTGCGGACGCGGGCGGCCTGGAATTCGAGGAGCGCCTTGCGGAGCGCCCGCTCGCGGTCGGGATCACAAGCCTCACCGGCGGCCGAGAGCGCGATCGGGCAGGGAGCGTCGGCGCCGTTCTCGTCGTAGCCGACCACGTAGATGTTGGTCAGGCCGAACTCGTCGGTGGCGAATTTCGGTAGCGCGCGGATGCCGAGACCCTTCAGCCGGTCGAGCATGGCCTGCGTCTCCGGGCCGATGCCGGTGAGGTCGATCATCACGCCCTGGTCCAGCGCTCGGAACAGCAGGCCGTTGCCGTCGCGCTGGAGCAGTTCGAGCAGGCCGTGACCGAGGGCGAATGCCGTGTCCGGGCCGGCGCCGAGGCCGTTCGTAATCAGGTTGGTGAAGGGCTTGTAGCCCGCGCTCAGCTCGAAATAGTCGGTCGCGGCGATGTCGAGCGGCATCCAGACGTTCTCGCCGGTGCGCGCGCGAACCACCGTCGTCCAGTCGAGCTTCGTACCGCGGCCGACCGGCGAACCGGCCGGCAGGCACAGCGTCAGCGGGTCGGCGACGCTGCCGGCGCCGAAGACGCGAACGAGGTCGTCGTAGGAGCAGCCGACCTGCTTTTCGCGCGGCATGACGGCCAGCGACGGCATCAAGTTCTCGGCGATCTCGGCAACGGCGCCGATCAGCGCCTCGTCGTCGGTGGCGCCGTAGCCGATGCCGGACGGCATGGCGCCGACGAAGAAAGGATCATCGAGAAACAGCGCGACGAACCAGACCGGGATGCCGGTGCGGTCGAGCGGCGCCAAGTTGAAGCCGACGACGCGGCCCTCGGGCAGAATGTCGAGATAGGCCGTGACGGCATCCGGCAAGCGCTCGGGCAACCCCTCGATCCGGCGCGGGGCGCCATAGCGATAGCGCCGCGGTGCCTTCAGGCTGTCGTGGCGGGCGCGGTCGTCCTGGTCGATCTCGGTCGTCGTCATGGCAGTTCAGTCACTCGCGGTGATGCGGCGATCCCGGATCTCCCATCCTCACACCTCATCCTGAGGTGCTGCGCAGCAGCCTCGAAGGAGGGCTCCAGGACCCGATGCGATCCCCGGAGCCCTCCTTCGAGGCCTCCGCTTCGCTTCGGCACCTCAGGATGAGGTGATGGAGTAGGACCGACCGTCTCGTATCGTTCCGTCTTCGTCTCACGCCGCCGGCGCGACCCTCGGGCGGCCCGGCTCGCGCCCGGCCTCGCCGTAGGCCCGCGCCAGCAGGCGCATGGTGTGCAGGTCCCGCTCGGCCGAATAGGCCGCCCGCTCCTCCGGCCGGCGCAGGGCCGAGCCGAAGGCGCGAACCTGTTCCAGGAAGGGCGATGCCTCCGCATCGAAGGCGATGTCTTCGGCCACGCCGGTTGTACCATCGGTGAACGTCAGCCGGCCGCCGGGCGTCTGCCCCATCGTGTCGACCGCCGTCAGCATGCCCTTCGTTCCGACCACCTCCAGACGGCGGCGGGGCAGCACGTCCGGGCAGTTGTAGGCGACATGGAGATTGGCGAGCACGCCGCTCTCAGTGCGGCCGATCAGGAGCGCCCCGTCATCGACGGCATAATCCTGGGCACGGGCTTGCGTCAGCGAAGCGATGTCCTGGATCGATTCCCCAAGCAGGAAATCGCAGAGGTCGAGCCCATGCGGGGCGAGGTCGATCAGCGCGCCGCCACCCGCCTTGGCCGGATCGATCCGCCAGTTGTCCTGGCCCTGGAAAGACGCCCAGGCCCGGTCGAGCCAACAGGCATAGACGATGCGGATCGTCGTGACCGTGCCGAGCCGGCCTTCGCGGATCGCGTCCCGCATGGCGCGGTGCCCGGGGTGGTGGCGCTGGTCGAAGGCGGTACCGTAGAAGGTGCCGGAACGCTTGACCGCAGCAGCCATGGCCTCCGCGTCGTCGAGCGAGGCCGCCATCGGCTTCTCGCACAGGATCGCCTTGCCGCTGGCCGCCAACGCCTCGACGGCTGCACGGTGCAGGTGGTTGGGGGTCGCGACATAGACCGCCTCGACCTCGGGCTCGGCGATCAGCCCGGCGATGTCGGCATGCGCCCGCGCGCCCTCGGCTTCCGCTGTGGCGCGCGAGGCCCCACCCGGGTCGGCGACGGCGACGAGCCGGTGGCCGGCAGCGCGGATGCCGGGCGCCATGTAGTCGCGGGCGACCCAGCCGTAGCCGACGATGCCCCAACCGATCGCATCCTCGTTGGCCGCACTTTCGCGCGACGAACCGTCATCTACTTCGTCTGAAAGTGCTCTGGTCATCACCAGCGCTCCGGCAGATCGACGTATTCGCGTCGACGCACGCGCTCCGCGATCGGCGTCTGCGGGCCACCCTCCCAATCAAGGGTCTTGGGGCCATCGGAGTGCAGCGGGTAGGTCACGCGACCGGCGTATTCCGCCGCGTAGCGCTCGGACGGCCAGCGAATTACGTAGGCACCGCTGAGATCGACCTTGTAGAGCGGGTTGAGCCGCAACGCCGTGCCGGCAACCGGAAGCGTGATCCCGTCGATCACCGAGCGTGGGGCAGGGCGCATGCCGGGGCCGGCAACGAGCGAGAAGGCCTCGCAGGCCTTCAGCTCGTGCGGGTCGCGCGGAGTCGGCGCGCGCGCCTCAATGAGCGCCCGGGTCAACTCGGCATCGTCGTAGACGAGCCCGTCCGGAAACAGCTCCTCGATGTCGGCGGCCGAAACCGCCTTGCCGGCGGAGAAGCCGGGGCAGCCGCTGTTATGGATGTGGCTGACCGCGAGCCAGCCGTCTTCGCCGGCCGTCCTGCGCAGACAGGCGAGGATGCCCGGCTTGTCGTCGAGGAAGTAGAAGGCGTCGTTGCAGAGCACGAGGTCGACCGGCGCCTCGGCGATCGGCCAATGCGGCGAGGACGCATCGAAGCAGATCAACTGTGCGCCCTTCTCGACCACCCAATTGCGGGCCACCCAGAGCTTGGCGAAGACGACGTCGGCCCCGGCGACCTTCACGCCACGGGCCTGCATCTCGCGCAGATAATGCCCGATACCGCAGGCGAGTTCGAAGGCGCAGGCGGGTTCGTTCCAGTGCGCTTCGAGCAGCGTGAGCCCGGCAAGATAGGTCGGGTCGCTCCAGCGATTGACGAAGTAATCGCCGACTCGGCCCCAGCCGAGACCGTTAACGGCCTCACGAAGCGTCGCGGTCCTGCTGTCGGCCACGAGCGCGCGGAGCGCCGCCGGATCGGCCGGAGGACCGTTCCACCAATCGTCCTGGTCGGCGAGTAGGCCCGCCAGCGCCGCGTCGGTATCGCCCGCGTCGATATGGGCCAGCGTCGCCGCAATCAGTTCGCCCCGGTTGGTGCGCAGGTACGGAATGCCATCGAGCACGGGCCAGCGGGCACCGGTCTCGGCGTCGCGCAGGATATGCGCGCCGTCGGCCTCCAGCGGGTTGCCGGTTTCGGGCGAGAGAAGATCGAACGGGATCATGGCCGAAGAATAGGGCGGGGGGTGCCGGTTTTCACGGGATGCGCATGTCGCGCAGCACCCGGTCCTGGAAATCCTTCACCGGACCGGCATGGACCAGCTCCATATCGCCGAGCACCGTGTCCATGGTCAGCGAAGCGGCGCGCAGATGCTGCGCGATCTGCAGCACGCGGTCGATCGAGTCGGCTGCGTGGAAGGCACGGCCTTCGGCGGTTGCGTCGTCCGGAAGAACGGCGCGGGCGCTGCGTACGGTCTCGCGCAGGGACGGCTCCAATTCGTTCAGCGAACGCTCGGAGCAGCGCGCGACGATCGGCCAGAGATGGTCGCCGAGCAGCATCTCGCCGGTGAACCCGGCATCCGGCATCAGCGCGTTGTGGAAGTGGTGCGCCATGGCCGCAAGGAAGACCACGGTGGGGTCGGCCCGGTAGAACGGACTCAGCACGACGCCGTATACCGCCACGATCAGGCAATGCTCGGCGTGGTTCTCCGGCGGTTCCAATAGGATGCGCGGCTTGCCGGGGCAGGTGACGCCGGCCCGCGGCTGTTGCGCCTGCGCTGCGACGAAGTCGGGCAGGGGGCCGGCCGGGAGGGCCTCCTGCGACGGGCGCAGGAAAGCGCGCAGGCGATCACGGAGAACCGGATCGACCTGCTCGGTGACGGCATCGAAGCCTGCGACGAGCACGGCCGAGGCCTGCTCGTCGTCCAGGCCGGCGGCCACCAGGAATGCGGCGTCGATGTCGCAGAGCCGGGTCGCGGCCAACGCGCTGGCGGTCACCTGAAGCGCTACCGTTTCCGGTGCGGCTCCGCCCGTGAGCGCTCCCCAGCCCTGCGCAAAAAGCCGCTCGGCGATCGACCCGGCACGTCCGGCGGAGCGGACGCGCTTGAGATCGCCGAGTTCGACGAGAAGATCGCGCAGAGGAAGGGGCGCGGCGGCTGCCGTGCCCTGGGTCGGCATCAGTTTGCGCCGAGCCAATCGAGCAGCATCTTCTGCTGCTTGCCGAAATCGTGCTCCGGGCCGGCGCCGTTCTTGACCATCGGCGCCTTGAAGAAGCTCGAAAGCTGCTCCTGCGCACCACCATCCCCCCGTTGCTTGGCGAGGTCGAGCACGCGCGCGATCTCGATCACGAGGGGAGCCGCCAGAATGGAATCCTTGCAGAGGAAGTTGACCTTGATCTGCATGCGCTGGCCCATGAAGCCGGTGACGTCGATGTTGTCCCAGGCTTCCTTGTCGTCGCCGCGCGGCCGGTAATAGTGGATGTGCACGAGGTGGTCCTCGACGGGGTAGCCGAGAATCGAGTCGAGCACGGTGCCCTTGGTATTGATCTTCGACTGCAGGGAGGACGGATCGTTCAGGGCGAGGCCGTCGCGATTGCCGAGGATGTTCGTCGAGAACCAGCCGTCGACGTGAAGTGCGCGGGCCTTGAAGGCGGGCGCCAGCACGGTCTTCATCATAGTCTGGCCGGTCTTGCCGTCCTTGCCGGCGACGGGCACGCCCATCTCCTTGGCGAGGTTCAGCAGTGCCGGAATGTCGGCAGCGACGCTCGGCGTGAAGTTTCCGTAAGGCACGCCGCTCTTGATCGCCGCATAGGCGTAGAGCATTGCCGGGGAAATCGACTCGTCGTCGGTGTCGAGGCCCTTCTCGAAGGCCTCCGTCGAATTCAGCACGGCCGCGGTCAGGTCGGGCCAGCGCTCGGTCGAGGCGAGGTTGATGACCACGACCTCGTCGAGGTTGCTTT
The DNA here is from genome assembly GCF_007992175.1 of Methylobacterium haplocladii. Taxonomy (GTDB): domain Bacteria; phylum Pseudomonadota; class Alphaproteobacteria; order Rhizobiales; family Beijerinckiaceae; genus Methylobacterium; species Methylobacterium haplocladii. The sequence continues at coordinate 36,050 of NZ_BJZT01000047.1, forward strand.
CCTGGCGGAAGCGCTTGAGGTCGTTGGCGATGATCGAGACCGTCTCGCGATGGTCCTTGGCGACGATGCGGTTGCCGCCCTCGATGTTCTTGCAGAACTTGGCGCTGCCGACGGCCGGCCAGGGTGTGATGCCCTTAAGCACCTGGGCACCGTTCTCGATGTCCTGCTGGGTCAGCACGCCGTGACCCGTTGCGGCCGAGGCGAGGTCGTCGCTGTTGAGATCCCAGCCGCCGAAGACCAGATCCTTGTAATCCGTCATTCCCTGCACGGAGACCCCGGCAAGAGGCAGACCGTCGAGCCGGTTCGATCCTGTCTTGATCATCTCGATGCCGGCGATGGCGGTGGTGGCAACGGCGCCGCCCATGCCAACGAACGCGACGCCGACGCGGCGACCGGTCTGCATGCTCATCGGGGAAGTACTTTCTGTCTGTCTGAAGAACGCGGGACTCGAATGGCGTCGCGCGGTGGCCCTATCTCGGCCCGTATCAACTGGGTCGCGGAGGGTCCGTTCCAAGGCGGATGTGCCATGTTTCAAATGAATGGAAGCTGACGGACCGCCGCACCACTCGTTAATGATTAGTAAACAAAGGGGCTTAACGCCGCATTAACGCCGCCACGATCGGATCATGGGCCGGTCCCATTGTCGTCACACCTGACGGCGACACCCCGGGCACTTGATCGAAGCCGCGCCGAGAACGCCGCGGCACGAAAAAAGGAAGTTTGATGGGGGTTTTCCCGGAGCCGGCGCTCTGCGCCGACGACGTGAGCCGACTCGTGCCTATGGGGTCGGACGATGTCAACGACACCAAGCCGGCAAAGCCGCACGCGTTTTCGCGATCCACGTCCCTGCGTAAGGTGAAGCGTGGGTTTTTCGCGGGCCTGATCGCCGGTCTCGCCCTCGGCGTCGCCCTCCCGGCGGCCCTGGCCAACGACCGGATCGAGAGCTCCATCGCCGCGCAGCTTGGCAATGGCGACCGACCCGCCGAATGGGGCGGCGAGACCTTGAGGAGCCAAGAGCCGCTGACGCAGGCGATGCTCGACAACCACCCCGGGACCCCGCCCGACCCTAAGCTCGATGCCGACGTGCTGCGCTTCGGGGAGATGAGCGTGCCACGTCCACTCGCCGCGACGATCGTGCGCGCGTCGGAGGCGACCGGAGTCGACCCGGTCTACATGATGGCGCTGGCCGACAAGGAATCGAGCTTCGATACCGACGTGAAGTCCTCGGCGTCCTCGGCGCAGGGCCTCTTTCAGTTCGTGACCGCGACCTGGTTCGAAATGATCCGCGACTACGGCGCCCGGCACGGCCTGACGGCCGAGGCTTCGGCGGTGAAGGGCCGCGGCGGCGGCATCGGCATCGCCGACGGGGCCATGCGCAAGCGCGTGCTGGACCTTCGCAACGACCCGTTCGTCTCCGGCCTGATGGCGGGCGAGCTGATCAAACGCGACCGTGCCCGGATCGAGAGCCGCATCGGCCGTGAGCTCAAGACGACCGAGCTCTACATCGCCCATTTTCTCGGCACCGCGAGCGCCGGCAAGTTTCTTTCGCTGAGCGCCGACGATCCGGATCGCAGCGCGCAAAAGGTCTTCGGCCGCGCCGCGCGCGCGAATCGCAGCATCTTCACGCAGAAAGACGGTGACAAGCGCCGCAGCCTCACCGTGGCCGAGGTCCACGAGCGCCTCGACGGCATGATCGACCGGCGCATCAGCCAGTACCAGGCTATCGCGGCCATGATCGCTGAGGAATCGGAGCACGGCGCCGAACATCCGGTGCTCGATGCGCGCCTCCGCCTGAAGGACGACGTCGTCCTCCCGCTGGTCGCTCCGACGATCCAGTGAGCGGCGGGGCAGCACCGTTAATGAAAAAAGGGCCGCGATCCTATGCGTTCGGATCGCGGCCGTTTTCGATTCGATGTTCCGGTGACGAAACGCCGGCCGGTCAGGCCGCCTGCTTCTGCCGGTTGAGGAGCTTGCGGTTGATCAGGACCTCAGCGATCTGAACAGTGTTCAGGGCCGCGCCCTTGCGCAGGTTGTCCGAGACGCACCAGAAGGCGAGGCCGTTCTCGACGGTGGCGTCCTCGCGGATACGCGAGACGTAGGTCGCGTCCTCGCCGGCCGCCTCGTGCGGGGTCATGTAGCCGCCGGCCTCGCGCTTATCGACCACGAGAATGCCCGGCGCGGCGCGCAGGATCTCGGTGGCCTCCGCGACGGAGAGCGGCCGCTCGAACTCGACGTTCACGGATTCGGCGTGGCCGACGAAGACCGGTACCCGCACGGCGGTGGCCGTCAGCTTGATCTTCGGGTCGAGCATCTTCTTCGTCTCGGCCATCATCTTCCACTCTTCCTTCGTGTAGCCGTCCTCCATGAACACATCGATGTGCGGGATGACGTTGAAAGCGATGCGCTTGGGGAACTTGGCCATGGTCATCTGGCCGGCCGTGAAGACCGAACGGGTCTGTTGAAACAGCTCGTCCATGGCTTCCTTGCCGGCGCCGGAGACCGACTGGTAGGTCGAGACCACCACGCGCTTGACGGTGGCCGCATCGTGCAGCGGCTTCAGCGCGACGACGAGCTGCGCGGTCGAGCAATTCGGGTTGGCGATGATGTTGCGCTTGGTGAAGCCCACGATCGCATCGGCATTCACCTCGGGCACGATCAGCGGCACGTCCGAATCGTAGCGGAACGCCGACGAGTTATCGATGACGACGCAGCCTTGCTCGCCGATGCGGGGGCTCCACTCCTTCGAGATTTCGCCGCCGGCCGACATCAGGCAGATGTCGGTGTCGGAGAAGTCGTGGGTGTCGAGCGCTTTGACCTTGAGCACCTTGTCGCCGAAGGAGACCTCCTGGCCCACGCTGCGGCGCGAGGCCAGTGCGACGACCTCGTCGGCCGGGAAGGCACGCTCGGCCAGGATGTCGAGCATCTCGCGGCCCACATTGCCCGTGGCTCCGACGACGGCGACCTTGTAACCCATCTCGAACACTCCGCTGCGCGGCCTCAAGCTCGCGGCCGCATGCGCCAATACGGAAAAGCCCGCCCCGAACGCGACGAGGCTGGCTTTTCGACGGGCGGAGCAAGGCGCGCACGCACTCCGCCTGTCAAGGCGGTGGCATGCATGTCCGCTGCCCGGACTTGATCGAAACCGGCCGAGCCTCTAAGCGGGCGGCGCCTTGCGCCCGGTCTTGTTCCAGGCGCGCCCGCTCAGGATTGATTGGAC
>NZ_BJZT01000048.1 GCF_007992175.1 Methylobacterium haplocladii
GCTAGCCCGTCTTGCGACGGGTGAGAGGGACGGGCGTCACGAAGCGCATTTCGGGCGGTGAATCACTCGGCTCCCACACGGTTCTCAGAGGCATGTCGCGCCCGTCCGGCGCCGTGACCGTACCCTCGAATATGATGCGAGGCGGTCCTTTCGGCTGATCCTTCTTCACGCCGGGCAGGTTGCCCATGGCGTGCGCGACAAGGGCGAGGACAAGCGCGTTGGGATCCTGGGGTGTGAAACCGAAACGGAGAAGAAACTTCGCCTTCGGGCCTCCGATCGGGTGAGAGAGGTCGAGGAGATACCGCGCGATCTTCGGGGCGTCGATGATCCAGCCGACGCGATCCGTCTGGCCTGTCAAAGGGCCGCGCGCTCGACGGGTCGTATCTCGTGCAGCTCGACGGTTGCGAGTGCCCCTTCAGGCTCGGCGAACTCGACAACGCAGGTCTGGCCGCCATCGTGAACGCTGACGGCGGTGCCTTCGGTACCGGCCGGGATCGCGTCGCCGTCGTCGCTTACCACGGCGACCATCAGCACGACGTCGTCGAGCTCCCGAAGGAGCGATTGCGGCGTCGTGTGCTGGATCCGGTAGGCGAACTCGACGGACATCGACCTCTACCTCAAGCGGCGTAGCTAAGGTGCGGACCTCAGGATGTACGGTACCGCATGTAGAAATCCGACACCAGATTGATATGGCGTTGAAGTCATGAGGTGAACGGGTGGGACGCGCTGGCCTTCGCTGCCGCTTCCGTGATCGAGGCCCCCGGTCGTGCCAAACGAAGGCCGGGCATCGACTGCCCGGCCTTCGTTTCGATTCCATCCGCCCGCCGGGCGAGGCGTGCCGATCCGAGGATACCTTACTTCGGTGCGGCGTTGGCGGCCGGTGCGGTGGCGCCGTTCTCGAGGTTCTTGCGCATGGCGTCGCTCTTCTTCTCGAGCTCGGCCTGAAGCTTCTTCTGCTGCTCTTCGAGCACCTTCGGATCGACGGCCGGGCCGTCGAAGGCCGTGCCGAAGCCGGCGAGCGGCACCGCGAAGATGACTTCCTTCTGAGTCTGGTTCTGCACCGCGACGTTCAGCAGCGTGCCCTTCTTGAGGGCGGCGATGAATTCCGGCGAGACGCCGCCGGCTTCCGCGAAGCAGCCGTTGGGGAAGCAGACCGCGAACTTGCCGGCGGTGAGCTCCTTGCCGTCGATGCTGAAGCGGATGCCCGGCGCCAGCATCAGGCCGAGCGGCAGCAGGAAGCGGACGACCTTGACCTCCTGCTTCTGGGCCGCGTTCTTCATGTCGTAGACGGCGGCCGCGAGGACCGGCTGGCCGTTGTCGGAGACGAAGTCGCGTGTCGTGTAGCAGACGTCGGTGCCCGAATTGTTGTCCTTGCCGCAGACCTTGGTCCACTTGTCCTGGCTCGGCTCGGATTTGACGGTGATGATCTGCGGGCCGGCCTGCGCTGCTGCGCCCTGCTGGGGCTGGCCGGCGGGCGCGGCCGGCGCCGGAGCGGCGGGCGCAGGTGCCGCCGGGGCGGCCTTCTTGTTGGCTTGGGCGAAGGCCGGGCTGGCAAGGCCGGCGCCGAGGCCCGCCAGGGCGATGAGCGCGGCTGTGCGCAGCGGGCGCGCGGGACGGTTTGCAGAGAACATCGGCTTCATGACCCCTTCAACGGATTCGAATCGTCGCTTCGTGGTGCGGCTTTCGTGACGCACGCGGCTGTCCGAAGAGCAGCGGGACCGATGCGATCCGACGGACCGGCGATGGGCCTGTCCCATCCCGAAGCATCGGATCTTCGAGGGCTGCGGGTAACCCGTTGCCCGGTCGAACGATCACGCGGCCTGCTTTCCCCCCGTAATGAGGCGAAGGCATGACGCCTGCGCCGTACACGGATGCCCGTTGAATCGGAAGAGCTCAGAGGTTCTCGATCCGGATGGAACCGGGCTGCGGGACGTAGGCGGACAGGTCGAGGCCATGGCGGGTGATGCCGTCCGCGTCCGACCCGAGCTGGGCGAAGCCGAGCCCCGCGTAGTGGCCCTGGACCATGCCGTTCTTCGCGCTCGGTCTGTAGAGACCGATCAGGCGGTTCGCACCCATGCCCGCCGCCGCCTGTGCGACCACCGCCAGCATCGCCGCCTCGACCCCGCGCCCGAGCACGCGGCAGCTCATCAGCCACGACTCGATCACGCAGTCGCCCGTGCCGGTCAGGCGGCCGACCACGAGGCCGATCATGCCGTTGTCGGCGAGACGGTCGACGAGGCGGAACTGCCGGCAAAGGACGTCGCCATCCGCCATCAGCGCCAGTGTCTCGTCCTCGGTCGTCCGGCGGGTGGTCAGGTTGAACTGGTTGGTCTTGTTGGTGAGCTGGACGATGCGGGCGAGACCGATCCGGTCGAACGGGGCGGCGACCAGGCGCATGTCGAGGCCGGCGAGGTAGGCCGGCAGGTCCGCCGCGTCCGCCAGTGCGGAGCGATGCACGGCATGTGCAGCATAATGTCGGCCGCGGGCCCGGTCCTCGTCGGTGACGGCGAGGGCCTCGAAATAGCCGGCCTCCGCGAGGCAGGGCGCGTAGCCGGACGGGTCCTCCGGCAGTTCCGGCACCGCGACCATGGGCAGTTCGGCACGGACGAGTTCGCGCTCGAACGGGTTGTCGTCGACGAAGACCAGGGATTCGAGGCCGATGTTCAGGGTCGCGGCGACGCGCCGAAGGTTCCGGGCCTTGTCGTCCCAGTTCGCCAGGAAGACGGCGATGTCGCCACGGCGCAGCAGCATCTCGGGGTGGCGCTCGAACACCTCGAATGCGTTGGCCTCGTCGTTCTTGGAGACGACGGCCAGGATGACGCCCCGTGCCGCCAGGTCGCGGGCATGAGCCTGCAGCGAGAGATACGCCTCGCCCTCGGCGCTGCCCTGGCCGAGGGCGAGTCCGGCCAGCCCATCATCGCCGACCACCCCACCCCAGAGCGTGTTGTCGAGATCGAGCACAAGGCACTTGCGCGACAGGCCTTTTCGCGCGGCGAGCAGCCGGGAGAGCCGATCGCCGTAGATCGGGGCCGCGGCGGCGCTGACCGCGTGCTTTGCCCGCAGCCACCAGACGGGATCGTGCAACGCCGCGACACCGTAGCGCGCGGCCATGTCGTCGAGGGCAAAGACCTCGACGCCGTCCTCGACCGCCGCCTCGCGGATCTCGGCGTTGAGCAGAACGGTGGCCCGGGCACGGGAGCCGGGAAGCGCATGCTCGTTCGCGCCGAGGAGCGGCAGGGCCGTCGGGAGCAGGGTCTGCTGCAGGATCGGACAGCGGAACCGCGTACGGGCCTGCCGCCAGAGGTCGCGCATCGCCGCCAGGGCCGCGGCGCGCGCCGCCCCGGCCGAAGCGGCGTCGGAAGTCGGGTCGATCCCGCGGGTGACGTGAGGCGTGTCGAACGCGAACAGGATCTCGTCCGGCCGAAAGGCGTGCAACCCCGACGCTTCGTCGAGCACATCCTGGAGATAGGAGCCGTAGGGCGCTTCGTAGGTCGCGAGCCGGATCCCCCTGCGCAGGGCGCCGACGCGGATCGCCGGCAGCAGGTGCGAGACCGTCGAGGACGCCAGGACGGCGAGTCGCATCGGCGGGGGCCCGAAGCCCTCGGAGGCGTGCGCCAGGCGCTTCTGCAGGGCGCGGTCGAGCTGATTGGTTTTGAGGGCGTCCAGCCGCGTCTCGGCGAGCCGGACGAACGCCGCCCAGGGAGCATCCGGCGCACCGAGGGCCGCCAGATTGCGTGTCCAGTCGCGCGGTTCGGGCAGCCAGGAGAGATGCATCTGTCCGCCCGTCAGCCCTGCCCTGCGGTCTTGCGGGCAATCGTCTCCGCGAAGTCGGCCACGCGGGCCATGGCGTCGACCTCCCGGCTCGTGAAGCGGATGCCGAACTGCGATTCCGCCGCCATGATCAGTTCGATCATCCGGCCCGAATCCCATCCGGCGACATCCTGCGCCGTCGTCTCGGGCGCGATCGTCAGCGCCTCGTCCTGGAAGACGTCGCGGAACACCGCGGTGAGCCGTTCGTAGATGGCGTCTTGGTTCATGGAGAGAGAACTCCGGTGCGCGTCCCGCCGGATCGCGGGCCGGCTGTTCGTGGCGACGCGGCCTCTGCGTTGGATCGGCAGCATTTCTGTGGCATGCGCCGGCCGACGAATCGGGCTATCACTCAGCCGGTCCGGGGCCGCCTTCGAACCGATCGACGGCTCCCGGGGCGCGCTCCGACGGAGCGGAGACGGGTTCATCGCAAGACTGAGCGTCGAAACAAGGGCTTAGAGCCATTCCCGATCGCGCGGCGATCGGGCGCGGCTCCTAGTGTCGGACCAGAGGAGTCGCTCGGAAGGGCATGCGGTTTTTCGTAGACGCCGACCGAGGCGACGTCATCCACGGATGGGTCGTCCCGGACAACCCCCTGGCGATCAGCCGCATCCACGTCTCCGTCGATGGAAGGCGGGTGGCCGAGATCCCGGCCACCGAGATCATCGCGGAGCTGCGGGAGGGCGGCTTGCACGCGACAGGACAATGCCGGTTCCAGGTGAACGAGCAGAACGTGCCGGGGCTCGCCGCGCTTCCCAGGCTCGAGATCCGCGACGTCGACACCAACATCCTCGTCCACCGCCGCATTCCCGATCAGAACCTGTGCCGGCTGAAGGTGGTGCTGGTGAATACCGGCATCCATCCCGAGACCGTGCTGCAGGCGGCGCTCTACCCGCATTTCCAGCAGAGCTATTTCGGCATCGGGAAATTCTCCGAGCAGGTGTTGTCGGTCCTGTTCGACACCCCGACCCTGGATTCCTGCTTCATGTCCGGCGCGCTGGTCTATCCGCGCTACGAATCGCATTTCGTGCTGCAGGACATCCTGACGATGCTGCTCGTCCAGGAACCTTTCGTCGAGATGGCGAGCCGGATGCTCTGGCTTCGCGCGCGTGCGGTCCTCGCCCAGGATCCCGCCCAGAGCTGGCGCCTGGGCGATCTGGCGGAGGCGGCGCGGTTCACCGCCGATTACGACTATGCCGATGCGAAGAGCCTGAGGCGATTCTTCCGGATGCTGCCGGAATCGGCCTATCGCCTGCTCTACAACCCGCTGACCCGGCTGCTCGGCACGCGGTTTCCCGAAGACCGCATCCTGCCCGCCAACTCCATCATCGCGGTGGAGGTGCTTTCGCGGGTGTCGATCGTCGGCCACCGCGACTACTTCGAGGCCTTCGCAGCGACGGTGCTCGACCGCTTGGGCATCGATGCCCCGGTGCCCTCGCCCACCCTGATCGCCCCGGAGGTCTATGCCCTCGCCGATCGGCTGCGGCCCCTGCGGGACGTTCAGGACTTCCTGAACTTCGACATCGTCATGAGCGAGGCCATTCGTAAGTCGGTGGCGAAGAGCTGGGCGAAATGAACGAACCTGCCCTGCGCCGAGGCCGGCCTTTAACCCGTGATTAACCATGACGGCTCCATCACCGCGGATGGGGTCGGGGATGCGTCCAGGTGTCTGCGCATTGGGTTGTCACGGAGGCTGAGGCGCTGCGGGCGCCCGTGCTGGCGCAGATCGGGCTCGGTGCGCTGCTGCGCCTGACCGCCCGCCGCCATCCCGACCGCGTCGCCCTCGTCGACCCCGCCGACAAGCCGCTCTGGAGCGGACGGCCGGCGATCACCTGGACCTATGCCGCCGCCGCCGAGATCGTCGATCGCCTCGCTCGCGGCCTGCGCGGCTGGCGTTTGCCGCCCGGCAGCCGCGTCGGCCTGTGCCTGCCCGGCAGCGCCGAGAACGCCCTGGCCCTGCTCGCGGTGGAGGCCGCCGGCCACGTCCCCTGCCTCCTGCCGGTCTCGTGGGACGAGGACAGCCTCGTCGCGGCCGTCCAGGGTGCCGGGGTCTCCGCCGTCCTGACGCAGGCCCGTCTCGGCACGGCCGCTCCGGCCGAACGGCTCTGCGCGGTCGCCGCCCGCTATTTCGGCCTGCGCTACGTCGCGGCCTTCGGGCCGGACGTGCCGGACGGGGTGATCAACCTCGACCGCGTCGTCCTGGACGAGCGTGCCGCGGCGGACGAAGCCGTACCTGTGTCGCCGGCCGTTTCCGGCGGCATCATCAGCTTCGCCGCCGGCGATCCCGGCCGGCCGATCCATCGCGGCGGCGGCGCCCTCGTCGCGGCCGCTGCCGCCCATCTCGTGGCGACACGCGTCGGGCCGGACGAGCGCATCCTGAGCCTCGCCGCCCCGCACGACCTGCGCGGGCTCGTCACGGGGCTCGTCGCGGCATTGGTCTCCGGAGCCGGCCTGGAGATGCTGCCGCTCTTCGACGGGGCCGCCTTCGCCACGGCGCTCGCCCGCGACGTGCCGACCCATCTCGTCGTCCCCGGCTTCCTCGAAGCCAACCTCGTCGGCCGCGCCCTGCCCGCGAGCCTGCGCTCGATCGGCCTCGCGCACCGGGCCCCGGTCCGCTTCCCGAATCGCAGCCGCCGGCCCGACCAGGCCCTGCGCCACGACACCGTGATCGACACGGTCGCCTTCGACGAGACCGCGATCGTCTCCGGCCGGCGCGGTACCGGCCGCGACCTCGCCCTGGTGCTGGCGGCACCCGAGCGCCTCGGCCTGCCCGAGACCGTGATGGCGATCCGCCGCGACGAGGAAGGCCGCCTCGCGTTCCGCGGACAAGCCTGCGCCTCGGCCCCGTTGCAACGCGGCATTCCGCTGGCCGAGCCGGTCCAATCCTGGCGGACGACGCCCTACGCGCCGATGGTCTCGGCTGGTCTCGCGACGGAGATCATCGCGGCTGCGAGATCCGGCGGCGATGGCATGTCCGCCGCGTTCGCCTCGGCCTGACGCCGACCCGCCACACCCTCTTCACGATCACCGAGCCCGCGGCGTTTGGCTGCCGGCCGCCGCGATTCCCGAGCGGGATCAGGCGATCGCGGCAGGCCGCGCCGTTGCCCGGCCGAAGACGACGGGCAATCGGTCCAGCCGGTTCACCGCGCGCTCATCGCGTACGCGGCATCCTCCGCCCTGTGGATGGGGCCGGCGAACCAATTCGGCCCATGCGAGTTGTTGCGGTGCGGCCCTTCCCAGGGTTGCCGATCTGGGGTATCAGCGACGATCATGGGTGCGCTGCAACAAGTGCTCGTTGTCGACGATGGCTTTCGCGCCGTCGACCATTCTCTGGCTGCCGACCTTGCGGGGCTCGGTTACGCCAGCGTCACCGCTTCGATCGAGGCGTTCGATGACGTTCTCGCGGTGATCGCGCGTCCCGCCGCCGTCCTGCTTCAGTCTTCCAACCGCGGTAATCCCGCGTATCAGCGGCTCGCCGACCGCCTGCGCGAGCAGATGAAGCGCGGCGGCATCCCGGTGATCGACATGGACGACGCGCTGGCCCGCGTCGGCGCTCCGGTCGATCTCAGGAGCCGCATCGGCCCTTACGTGCTCAACGAGCCGGATCTGTAAAGTCTGATCGCAACGGAACGATGACGGGCGGGCCGCGAGGCTCGCCTTATTCGTTTCACGCCGCCTTCTTCCCCGTCCCCACCATCTTGGCGAGACTGCGAAGGATCCCGGTCGTCTCCTTGAGACGCGCCGGGATCGAGGTGAGCTCGCGGATGAAGACGATGCTCATGTCGGGCCGGACCTTGGCGAAAGAGGCCTGTTGGGTGACGTAGGCGATGAGCCCCTGCGGGTTGGCGAATTTGCGCTCACGGAAGTGGACGACGATGCCCTTCGGGCCTGCCTCGACCTTCTCGATGTTGGTCGCGACGCAGAGGATCTTGATCGTCACGATCTTGAGGAGCTGCTCCACCTCCGGCGGCAGCCTGCCGAAGCGGTCGATCAGCTCGGCGCCGAAGCTCTCGAGCTCGGCGTCGTTTTCCAGCGTCGACAGGCGGCGGTAGAGCCCCAACCGGACGGTGAGATCCTCGACGTAATCCTCGGGGATGGTGACGGGTGCACCGAGCGCGATGGTCGGTGACCACGCCTCCTCCTCCGGCTCCTCGTAACCGGCCTTCAGCGCAGTGACGGCGTCCTCCAGCATCTGCTGGTAGAGCTCGTAGCCGACCTCCTTGACATGGCCGGACTGCTCGTCGCCGAGAAGGTTGCCGGCACCGCGGATGTCGAGGTCGTGGGATGCGAGCTGGAAGCCGGCGCCGAGGGTGTCCAGCGTCTGCAGCACCTTGAGGCGCTGCTCGGCCTGGGCCGTGAGCTGGCGGTTGGCCGGGGTCGTGAACAGCGCGTAGGCCCGGGCCTTCGAACGGCCGACGCGGCCGCGCAGCTGGTAGAGCTGGGCGAGGCCGAACATGTCGGCCCGGTGCACGATCAGCGTGTTGGCGGTGGGGATGTCGAGGCCAGACTCGACGATGGTCGTCGAGAGCAGCACGTCGTACTTGCCCTCGTAGAAGGCCGTCATGACGTCCTCCAACTGCCCGGCCGCCATCTGGCCGTGCGCCACCGCCACCGTGGTCTCGGGCATCTCCCGGTCGAGGAAGCGCTTAACCTCGGCGAGGTCCTCGATGCGCGGGACCACGTAGAAGGACTGGCCGCCGCGGTAGCGCTCCCGCAGCAGCGCTTCGCGGATCAGCAGCGGATCGAACGGCGTCACGAAAGTGCGCACGGCCAAGCGATCCACCGGCGGCGTGGCGATGATCGAGAGTTCGCGTACGCCGGTCATGGCGAGCTGGAGCGTGCGCGGGATCGGCGTCGCCGAGAGCGTCAGCACGTGGACGTCGGCCTGCAGCGTCTTCAGGCGCTCCTTGTGGGAGACGCCGAAATGCTGCTCCTCGTCGACGATGATCAGGCCGAGATCCTTGAAGGCGATGTTCTTGGCCAGCAGAGCATGGGTACCGACGACGATATCGACGGTCCCGTCGGCAAGCCCTGCCCGGTTCTGGCGCATGTCGGCAGCCGAGACGAAGCGCGAGAGCTGCGCCACCTGGATCGGCAGGCCCTTGAAGCGCTCCGCAAACGTGCGGAAATGCTGGCGGGCCAGCAGCGTGGTCGGCACGATCACCGCGACCTGCTTGCCGGAGATCGACGCGGCGAAGGCGGCGCGCAACGCCACCTCGGTCTTGCCGAAGCCGACGTCGCCGCACACGAGGCGGTCCATCGGGCGGCCGGTGTTGAGGTCGTCGAGCACCGCATCGATGGCGGTGGCCTGGTCCTCGGTCTCCTCGAAGGCGAAGCGGGCGGCGAACTCGCCGTAAAGCCCCTCCGGCGGACGAAGGCGGGGCGCCTGCTTCACGAAACGCTGGGCCGCGACCTTGATCAGCGCCCCCGCCATTTCGAGGATGCGCTTCTTCATCCGCGCCTTGCGGGCCTGCCAGCCGCTGCCGCCGAGGCGGTCGAGCGCCACCTCCGAATCCTCGGAGCCGTAGCGGGTCAGGAGCTCGATGTTCTCCACCGGCAGCAGCAGCAGGCCGGTGGCGTACTGGATCTCCAGGCAGTCGTGCGGCGTGCCGGCGGCGTGCACGGTCTTCAGCGTCACGAAGCGGCCGATGCCGTGGTCGGCATGCACGACGAGATCGCCCGGCTGCAGCGCCTGCACCTCCAGGATCACGTCCTGCGGACGTTTCGAGCGGCGCTTCTGGCGCACCAGCCGGTCGCCGAGGATGTCGCCCTCCGAGACGACGGCGAGCCGGTCGATGACGAAGCCGGACTCCAAGCCCCAGACCGCCACCGCCACGTCGGTGCCGCGCTTGAGCGCGTTGACGGCGGTGAGTGTGTTGATCTCCAGCGGCTTCTTCAGACCGTGATCGCTGAGCACGCCGCAGAGCCGGTCGCGCGAGCCGTCGGACCAGGATCCGAGGATCACGTGATGACCGGATCCCTGCAGCTCCTTGATGTGGGCCACTGCCGCGTCGAACACGCTCGCCGCCTCGTCCGCGCGCTCGGGCGCGAAGTTTCTTCCGCTTTTCGCGCCGCAGTCGATGACGGCGCGCTCCGTCGATTCAGGTTGCGCAAACGGCGTCAGCCGGGCGACGGCGCTCGCCGCGACCCGCTCCTTCCATTCGTTCGTGGTCAGGTAGAGCGCGCGCGGCGGCAGCGGCTTGTAGGGGGCGACGCCGGATTGCGGCGTCTTCTGCGCCTCGTCGCGGGCGTGGAAATAGTCCTGGATCAGGGCGAGGCGCTCGGTCGCCGCGTCCTCGGCCTGCGCGTCGAACACCAGCGGCACGCCGGCGACGTAGTCGAACAGCGTGTCGAGATGGTCGTAGAACAGCGGCATCCAGTGCTCGAGGCCGGCATAGCGCCGGCCCTCGCTGACGGTCTCGTAGAGCCGGTCGTCGCGGGTCGCCGCGCCGAAGGAGGCGATGTAGCCCTGTCGGAAGCGCCGGATCGTCTCGGTGACGAGCTGGACTTCGCTCATCGGCACGAGGTCGAGGGAGCGGAGCGAGCCGACGGTGCGCTGCGTCTCCGGATCGAAGGCGCGGATCGATTCGAGGGTGTCGCCGAAGAAATCGAGCCGGATCGGGTTCGGCAGGCCGGGCGGCGACAGGTCCAGAATGCCGCCGCGGACGGCGTATTCACCTGTGTCGCGCACCGTCCCGGTGCGCAGGAAGCCGTTGGCCTCGACCCACTCGGTGACCTTGGCCATCGGTACGATGGTGCCGGCGGCGGCCGAGAACGTCTCGACGGCGATGCGGGTCATCGGCGGCACGCGTTGCACGAGCGCATTCACCGTCGTGCAGAGGATGCGCGGCTTCTCCTCCGAGGAGCGCGAGCGGGTCAGGCGCGAGAGCGCGGTCATGCGCTGGGCCGCGATGCCGGAATTCGGCGAGACGCGGTCGTAGGGCTGGCAGTCCCAGCTCGGGAAATTCATTACCTCGATCTCGGGGGCGACGAATTTCAGGGCGTGCTGGAAGGCGTTGGAGCGGCTCGAATCGCGCGCCACGTGCACCAGCACAGCCGGCCCCTCGAAGCCCTGCGCCAGCGCGCGGGCGAGGTCGGCCACGACGATGGTGTCGAACCCGTCCGGGACGTTTCCCAGCGTCGGGCTGTCGCCGCGCTTCAGCGCCTCCAGCGCCTTTGCCAGGGGCGCGGATTTCGGCAGGGCGAAGCGGGCGACCTGTTGTTTCGGGGCGGGAGCGGGTGCGGTTTTGGCCATGTCGGGCGGGATGTAGCCCGAAACGCGCGGCGTGGTGAGGGGGCGGCGCGGGCTTAAAGGGTCGCGGTCGCGCATGCCCTCACGAATGGATCGGCGCATCGTGCCGATGAAACGCCTTGAGCCGGCGGTAGACGGGGGTGTCGTAATTCGCCGGCGTCTCGGCCTCGCCGGTGATCCAGCCGAGCAGGTCGCGGTCGGGCACCTCGATCAGGGCCTCGAAGACCGTGAGCTCGTCCTCCGTGAGCGTGCCGATCTCGGCATCGGCGAAGCGGCCCATGATCAGGTCCATCTCGCGCATGCCCCGGTGCCAGGCGCGGAACAGCGTGCGGCGGCGGCGCGGGTCGAGGTCGGCGCTGGTGCGGGTGGTGCCGGACATGGGGTGAGGCTCCGGTCTGAGGGGCTGCCGGCGAGCGATGTCCAACCCTCTTCCTCGGCCTGAGGTGCCGCGCAGCGGCCTCGAAGGGTCCTCCAGAGGCCGCGAGCGCACTGGAAGATCCTTCGAGGCCGCTGCGCGGCACGTCAGGATGAGAGCGAGGGTGGGAGACGCGACGTCAGGCAGGCCTGGGGTGGGCGATCGGTGGACGGAGTCTAACCCACCGCCGGGCGTTGCGCGAAGGGCCTCACGTCAAACCCGCAAACGTCTCGTTCGACCACGCCGAAGACAGCACCGGATGAGCCGGTGCGGTCTCTCGCTCGCCGCGGGCGGGCTTCGCGCTGCGCTGCCCCTTCGTCGCCCGCGGCCCGCGCGCCGGCTTTTCGGGGCCGCCGACGGCGTCGAACTCGAACAGAATGCGCGCGCCGCGCGCGTCACAGATCCAACCGTCTGCGAACCAGCCGATGAACTGGCCCGAATAGGCGAAGACGCCGTCGTCGTGGATGAAGGCGGCGGGGCGGCCGTCCCAGAGGAACAGCGAGCGCCCGTCGTCGCAGAAGGCCACGGCCCGGCCCTCGCGGTCGAAGAATTCGATCATGACAGCCCGTCCGTGTTTCCGCAGGACGCGCAGCCTATCACGGAATGCAGGGGATCACCGGATCCTCCGATCCCGGGATCAGGGGATCGCGCACTTGTCGCCGGGACGCGGCGGCGCTCACGCGATAGAAACCCCGATCGTGGAAGAGAACGCCTCCGCCGCTCATAAAAATCCATGACCGACGCCCCCCGCCTGCGCCCGAGCCTCCTCGACGCCCTGTTCGCTCCGGCGCGCGGGCTGCCCGGCGTTGGGCCGAAGATGGCGCCGCTCATCGAGCGGCTGCTCGGAACCGAGGAGCGGCCGGCGCGCATCGTCGACCTGCTGTTCCACCTGCCCCAGCGCGGCATCGCACGGCCCCTCTGCGGCGCGATCGCGCAGGCGCCGATCGGCGAGCCGGTGACGCTCGGCGTCACGGTGTCCGAGCATCGCCCGCCGACGGGGGGGCGCCGCGCCCACCGGGTGCTGGTCGAGGATGCCAGCGGCGACGTCAGCCTCGTCTTCTTCGGTATGCCGAAGGCCCGGGTGGAGAAGATGCTGCCGCTCGGCGCCCATCGCTACGTCTCGGGGCGGATCGAGCTGTGGGAGGGCCACCGGCAGATGGTGCATCCCTCGCGCATCATCGACGAGGCCGGCTTTTCGGACCTGCCCGCCGTCGAACCGGTCTACGGCGCCACCGAGGGGCTGACCTCGCGCGCCATCAGCCGCCTCGCCCACAGCGCCCTCGACCGGCTTCCGGTGCTGCCGGAATGGCAGGACCCGGCCTGGCTGCGGCAGAACGCGCTTCCCCCCTTCGCGGATGCGCTCCGTGCCGAGCACCATCCGGAAGACGCCCCGCCCCCCGTGGCCGAGGGCGCGAGCCCGCCGCAGACTCCGGCCCGCCGCAGACTCGCCTATGACGAGCTCCTGGCCTCGCAGCTGGCGCTCGCCCTGATGCGTGCCCGTGCGCGGAAGAAGCCCGGCCGGGCCAATGCCGGCGACGGGCATCTGAAGGAGCGGATCGAGGCCGCCCTGCCCTTTTCACTGACGGGCGCGCAGGCGCGCGCGGTCGACGAGATCCGGGCCGACATGGCCTCGGACAAGCGCATGCTGCGCCTGCTCCAGGGCGACGTCGGCTCGGGAAAGACAGCGGTGGCGCTGCTCGCCATGGCCTCGGCCGTCGAGGTCGGCCGGCAGGCGGCGCTGATGGCGCCGACCGAGATCCTGGCACGGCAGCATTTCGAGCGGCTGACGCCGCTGATCGGGGCGCTGCGCATCCGCCTCCTCACCGGCCGCGACAAGGTCGCCGAGCGCCGTGCGACGCTGGCCGACCTCGCCACGGGCAACATCGATATCGTGGTGGGCACCCACGCGCTGTTCCAGGACAGCGTGGTGTTCGCCGATCTCGGCGTCGCCGTGGTCGACGAGCAGCACCGCTTCGGTGTGCACCAGCGCCTCGCGCTCGGGGCCAAGGGCGAGGCGGTGGACATCCTCGTGATGACCGCGACGCCGATCCCGCGCACCCTGGCGCTGACCTTCTTCGGCGACATGGACGTCTCGGTGCTCGACGAGAAGCCGGCCGGGCGCCAGCCGATCAAGACGATCACCATCCCCGTCGAGCGCACGGAGGAGGTGGTGGCGGGCCTCCACCGGGCGCTCCAGGCAGGCGACCGCGTCTACTGGATCTGCCCGCTGGTGGCGGAATCCGAGTTCATCGACCTCGCCGCCGCGGCCGAGCGCTTCGACGACCTCACCAAAGAGTTCGGCACCACCGTCGGCCTGATCCACGGCAAGATGCCGGGGCCGGAGAAGGACGCCGCCATGGAGCGCTTCGCCTCCGGCGAGACCCGGATCCTGGTCTCGACCACGGTGGTCGAGGTCGGCGTCGACGTGCCGGAGGCCACGATCATGGTGATCGAGCATGCCGAGCGCTTCGGCCTCGCCCAGCTCCACCAGCTGCGCGGCCGCGTCGGGCGTGGCCAAAAACCCTCGTCCTGCCTGCTGCTCTATCGCGGACCGCTGGGCCAGGTCGCCAAGGCGCGGCTCGAAATGATGCGCGAGACCGACGATGGTTTCCGGATCGCGGAAGAAGACCTGCGCCTGCGCGGCGAGGGCGAGGTGCTCGGCACCCGCCAATCCGGTCTCGCCGCCTTCCGCCTTGCGCGGCTGGAGAGCGACGGCGACCTGCTGGAAGTCGCCCGCGACGATGCCCGGCTGATCGTGGAGCGGGATCCGGGTTTGCGGAGCGAACGGGGCGAAGCGCTGCGGGTGCTGCTGTACCTCTTCGAGCGGGATGCGGCGATCCGGTTGCTCGGGGCGGGGTGAGGTATCCGGCGGGTGAACGAAAGCCTGCAGAACGTTCAGATTCGCCGCTGTCCTGCCCGTTCAGACAGCAGGAACCTGAACGGGTCTTCCGCTGCGGCAGACTGCGCGCCCGCGCCGCATTCCAAGCGCTTGATGCGATCTGATAAATTTGATTTAGATACGGAATTTCAGAGACTTGGAGGAATATCCTGAAGCACTGCAAGAACTGCGTCCGGTGCCGCGGGACAGGCAGTGTGGCCTTCATGAACTTGAAATGAACGTATTACCGGCTTAACTGGAGATGAACGAAAGGCCCGTCACATTGGGCTGCCACAGACGAATCGGGAGACCGACCATGTCGAACGGACTGTTCCAGAATCTGCCGGGTGCCCACGAAATGGGCTACGCGAGCGCTCTGCCGAACGAGCCGTGGCTGCTTCCGATCAGCGACACGATCGCGGCCGCGCCCTCTTCCGAGGAGCTGATGGCCGGCGTGCGCCAGTCGGCCCGTCCCTTCAAGATCGCTGCGAACGCGCTTTGCGCCGTGCTGGCCCTTCTGCTGACGGCGCAGATGACCACGGGTTGGGTCGGTTCGGGTTCGCACCCGTCCACGGGTCAGATCGCCGACGCGACTCCGCCGACGATCGCCGTCGAGAAGGCCGCGCTGACCGTCAGCCACTGACGCAGCGAGGGCGCCCGGCGCCCTCACCCCACCGCTGATCTATGCCTCTTGGCGCGCCGGCTCCCGGCGCGCCTTTTCGTTGTCCGGCGCATCCACCTGCCCCGGACGCAGCGAGGCGGCCATGGCCTGGAGGCGGCCCTGCGGGTCCTCCGGCTGGATCACCCCGGCCGACATCACGAGCTTGGCGGCATCGTCGACGCTGATGGCGAGCTCGATCACCTCCGAGCGCGGCAGGTAGAAGAAGAAGCCCGTCGTCGGGTTCGGGGCGCAGGGCAGGAAGACCCCGACATAGTCGTGGCCGCCGGTGCCCTCCGCCGTCACGTCGCCCTTCGGAAGCGCCGCCTGCACCTCGACCCCGGCGGGCGCGGACAGGAACACCACCGACCACGTGCCCTTAACCGGAAACTCGACGAGCCCCACGGTGCGGAAGGAGGTGCCGTTGGCGGAAAACAGCGTCTCGAAGATCTGGCGGAGGCCTCGGTAGAGGCCGGAGATCACCGGTGTGCGGGCGAGCAGCACCTCGCCGAACTCGACGACCGAGCGACCGACGAGGTTCGCCGTGAGGAAGCCGAGCAGCGTCACCGCGACGAAGGCGATGACGAGGCCGAGGCCCGGAATCGAGAAGGGCAGGTAGTGGTCGGGCAGGTAGCTCGCCGGCACCAGCGGCTTCACCCAGCCGTCGATCAGCGCGATGATCCACCAGGTGATGTAGATCGTGATCGCCAGCGGCCCGGCGACGATGATGCCGGTGAGGAAGTAGGTGCGAAGCCGCCCCCGTGCGCTCACGCGCTTCTTGGGCGAGACGGGATCGGGCTCCGGGATCGGCGTGATGGTTGGCGCCACGGATGTACTCTGGACCATGGGATGCCGGACGTGCGCCGTCGGGTCCCCCGCTCAGAGGTAGCCGGTCGCCCGACGCGCCTCAAGAGCGCGGCCGTGCCCAATCGTCCGGGAGCCCTGCGCCGCCGGCCCGCGTCGGGCTCGGGGCGTGCCGGCGCTCCGCACGCCGGCGCAACACATAGAGCGTGATCCCTGTGGCTGCGAAGAGCGGCATCGCCAGGGCGGCGAGCGCGAAGATCAGGGCGAAGACGTCGCCGAAGAAGCGGCCGCGATGCACCTCCAGCATGTTGTCGGCGAGACGCTGGCCGAGCGGCTTGTCGTCGTAGCGCTTCGATCCGAGCACCGCGCCGGTCGCCGGATCGAAGGTGATCTCGTTGCGCGCCTTCGGATGGTCGGCGTCCCTGGCCAGCCAGCGGATGCGGATCGCGGTGGCGTCCGGACCCGGCAGGGTCAGGATGGCCAAAGCCGCCGCCCTGCCCTCGCCCTGCCGGAAGGCGGTCCAGGCCGCGTCGAGGGCCGGCTGCCCGTCCGGCCCCTTGCGGCCGAGCACCCGGCCCGCCTTCGCCTCCGGCGCCCTGCCGGTGAGGAGCCAAGTCGCGCCCGTGCGATACCAGTCGTAGGACCACCACAGGCCCGACAGCGCGATCACGAGGTAGACCGGCAGCATCCAGGTGCCGACGATCGTGTGCAGCGACCACCAGCGCGCCCGGCCCGGCCGTGCGAGGTTCGGCTTCAGCCAGATCCGCCAGCGATGGATCTTGGGCCAGCGCAGATACAGGCCGGTGGCGATAAAGACGAGGAGCGCCAGCGCGCAGGCGCCGGTGATCTGCCGGCCCCAGCCCTTGCCCTCGCCGGGGATCAGCAGCCAGCGGTGCAGCTCGCGGATCGTCGCGAAGGTGGTTTCGCCGCGTGCCTCTCCGAGCTGCACGCCGTCATAGGGGTCGAGATAGACGGAAGGAGGACGCGCTCCGGTCTTCGCGTCGTAGACGAAGCGGGCGCGCACCGCCCGGCCCGGCTCACCGGCAAACGTCAGCGCGTTGACCTTCAGCGGCGGGCACGCCGCCTCGAGGCCCGCCACCAGCGCCTGCGGGCCGAGGACCGGGCGCTCGCGCACGGCGACCACGGCGCGGTCGGCGTTGAGGAGGTCGGTGATCGCCTCCTCGTAGCTCATCAGCGCCCCGGTCACGCCCATCAGCGCGAGCACCAGCCCGGCCGTGAGGCCGAGCGCCCAGTGCAGGCGGAACAGGATCGTTCGCAGGATCATCTTAGTGGCCCCCGTGACTGACGTCCCGAGGGCCGTCCGCCGCACGGGCGGCGGCGCGCAGTCGCGCTTGCCAACGGCCGATCGCTGGAAGAGTCGAAGCCAACGGTCGTTGGCCGAGAGCACATCGCCTCACCAGAAGACGCGGGCCGAGGCGATGGCCTGGAAGGGCTCGCCGACCTGGACGCCGAGATTCGTGCCGATGGAGGAGCTGTAATAGGTCGTGTCCGTCAGGTTGCGCAGGTTCAGCTGCAGGGTCGTCGGCTGGCCGTGCACCGTGGTGTCGTAGGCGATGAAGGCGTCGGCGACCGCATAGTCGGGCAGCCGGAAGGTATTGACGGCGTTGCCCGGCCGCGCGCCGACGTAGCGTCCGCCGATGCCGGCCCGCAAGCGCCCGTCGCCGACCGGGCCGAAATCGTGGGTCAGGAACACGGACGCGGTGTGCGGCGCCACGTTGAGCAGCTCGTTGCCCCTCAGCGTCGGATCGGCGGTGACCACCGCGTCGGTATAGGCGTAGGTGGCGATGACGCTCCAGTCCGGCGCGATCTGGCCGGCCACGTCCAGTTCGAAGCCGCGCGAATTCACCTTGCCGGCGGTACGGCTGAACGAGATGCCGCCGATCACCTCGGTGTAGAGCACGTTCGCCTTGTCGATGTCGTAGAGCGCGGCGGTGGCTGTGATGCCGTCGAAGACCTCGGCCTTCAGGCCGACCTCGTAGGCCTCGCCCTCCTCCGGCGGCAGCGCGCCGATGGCGCTGGCGATGGAGGAGTTCGGCCGGAAGGTCTGGCTGTAGGACGCGTAGACCGACAGGCTCGGGGTCAGCAGGTAGACGAGGCCGAGGCGGGGCACCACGCGGCCGCCCGACACGTCGGTGTTGGTGTTGAACGGCCGGCCCTTGCCCGCGATCTGCGAAAAATCCTGGTATCGCAGGCCGCCGACGAGCAGCAGCTGCTCGGTCAGCGCGATCGTGTCCTGCGCGTAGACCGAGGCCGTCGAGATCCGCTCGCGCTGGTCGCTGTCGACGGCCGAGACGGCGAAGCTCTGCGGCAGGCGGCCGTAGACCGGATTGAAGATGTCGAAGCGCGTGCTGTTCGGCCCGCGGATCAGCCGCGTGCGCAGAACGTCCGAATAGTCGTACGACGCGCCGACCAGGAGGTCGTGCTCAACTCCGAAAAGGCTTTCCTTGCCGGTGACGTCCAGCCGGCCCGAATGCACCGAAAAGTTCGAGTCCTGGGTGGCGTCGGCCCGGCGCACCAGGGCGTTGGTGGCCGGGTTGTAGGAGATCACCCGGGCCTGGTTGTCCTGGTAGAAGTTGTTGCTGAAGGCGTAGTTCAGGTTCGCCTTCCAGGCCGCCCCGAGATCGTGCGCGATGTCGAGCCCGGCGACGTGGTTCTCGCCCGCGGTGATGTTGTAGCGCTCGTCGAAGCGGCGGTCGCGCGGCGTGTTCACCGGCTTGCCGCTGCGCAGATCGAAGATCGTGCCGCGGTCGAACGGGAACTTGTAGTGCGACCACTCGTAGGAGACCGTCACCCGGGTGTCGTCGCCCTGCCAGGTCAGCGAGGGGGCGACGACCTGCTGGTTCTGGGTGCCGAAGTTGCGCCAGTACTCGGCATTGCGATGTTGCGCGATGAAGCGATAGGCGAGGTTGGTGCCCGCGATCGGCCCGGTCAGATCCGCCTCGATCCCCCCGCCGTCGAAGCTGGTGCCGAACACCTCGACGTAGCCCGCCTGCTCGAAGCGCGGCTTCTTGGTGACGATGTTGATGAGGCCGCCCGGATCGAGGATGCCGTAGAGGGCCGAGGCCGGGCCTTTCAGCACCTCGACGCGCTGCGTCGTCGGCATGAACGAGCGCGGCAATGCCGTCCTCAACCCATCGCGAAGAATCGAACCGTCGCGGTTGTCGCCGAAGCCGCGGCGGATGAAGGCGTCCTGCGTGCCGCCGAGCGTGTTGGTCTGGGTGATGCCGGAGACGTTGTAGAGCGCCTCGTCCAGGGTCCGCACTGCCTGGTCCTGCAGCGCCTGCTCGGTGACGACGGCCACCGCCTGCGGGATCCTGATGATCGGCGTCTCGGTGCCCATCGCGATCGAGGAGCGCACCGGCTGGTAGCCGCGCGAGACCGCCTTCCCGTCGCCGCTCACCGAGAGTTCGTCGAGGGCGATCACCGGATCGCTCGGTCCCTCCGCACTGGCCGGCAGAACCAGGGCCGGCATCAGAGCGGCGGCCAAGGCTCCGGCACCTAAGGCCCCGGCGGTGATCGTCCTCGACATGGTGTGGTGCCTGTCCGGCGGATACGTCGCGCGCCGGGCCGATCCCGATGCCGCCTGGACGCCTCCATCGCCCGCCGCGGTAAGTCACGGCTTCGTGGGCGGTCAAATGCATTTATAGTTGTATCAGCTGCAAAATCTTATAATTATAATCATTCTAATGATCCGGATTGAGCTTCTGGTCAATTATCGATCAAATATTGATGATTATAGTCAGTAAATCCTTTGGTCTGGGTTCCCGTTGATTGCGTGCATTTTCGGCTCGGTCTCGATGCGGGCCGCCGACCGGCACGACGGTTCGACGACGGCTGTGGCGGCCGGGACACGGGCGTCCGGGTCGACGCCCATGCGGCTCTGAAGCCTCCTTCAGTCGCAGCACGAACCGCGGGCCGGGGCGCCGTCGTACTCGTCGTGCAGCCGCACCCAGCTCATGGTGGCGGTCTCGTTGCGGCCCTTCGGGGCGAGGTCGAGCCAGTTGAAGGCGCCGACCAGGGTCTCCAGGCCGCGCGCGTAGGTCGAGTAGGTGTGGAACACCGCACCCGTCTCGTCGCGGGCGAACAGGCTCGCCCCGGGCAGATCGGGGGCATTGGAGGCTTCGTCGCCGTAATTGTAGCTCGCGCCGGTTCCGTTGCGGAAGGACACGCCGAAATCGGCGGTGAACGGACCGTCGCCCGCCGAGACCCAGGGGAAGCGCCAGCCGAGCCGCCGCTTCACTGCCGTGATCCGCTCGAGGGGTGCCCGCGAGATCGCGCAGAAGGCGAGGTCGGCCTGCTCGAAATGCTGCCGGGCGGCGTCGACATGATCGCCGATCAGCGAGCAGCCCGGGCAGATGTGATCGGAATCCGGGGCCAGCATGAAGTGATAGACCGCGAGCTGGCTCCGGCCCGCGAACAGCGCGCCGAGCCCCTTGCGGCCCTCCGGCGTGTCGAAGGCATAATCCGTCTCGACCCGGACCCACGGCATTTCGCGACGCGCGGCGCTGAGGGCGTCGCGCCGGTGGGTGAGATCACGCTCCTGCGCCAGCAGTGCCTTGCGGGCCGCGAGCCAGGTATCGCGGTCGACGATGGTGGGACGGGTCATCGCTATCCTCCTTGTCTCGGGCGGTGAAATGCCGGGCCGCGCTGCAAGGACGGGCGAGGGCTCGGAATCCCGACAGGCCGGCGACTGGGAATTTCAAGACGAATCGGAATCAGCGTACGCAGCCGAGCCTCGCGCAGGTAGAGGCCGCCCCACAGCAGCAGCCCGAGATAGAACCCGAACAGCAGGTGGCTGACGACCGGACTCCCGACGCGCAGATGCGTGGCCATCGCCCCGCCGAGATAGCCGGTGAGCAGGATCGCCCCGAGCACGGACGTCCGCGGCGTCGCGTAGAGCAGCGTGCAGACGAGCGTCACGATGCCGAGCCCGCGCGCCATCGCCTCGCTCGCCGGCCGGCCGAGTTGCGTCAGCGTCTCGGTGACGGGCGCGATCGGCACGAGTTTGATGCCGGCGTCGAACAGCAGAAAGGCGATCACGAGGCCGCTCATGACGCGGCCGGTGAGCGTCATGGTTCGCGAACCATCCGTGTGTGCTGCCTCGGTCCGCATGGAAATGTCCCTCGTTCCGGCGCGGCGCGCTGCGGCCTGCTCGCTCCGAGAACGTGCCGCCAAGGCTCGTCCCGACAGACCGGGCAATCACGAGGGACCATCGGCACCCGGGTGGCGCGGTGCCGGATCAAGCGATCGATACGGCGCGTGCCGCCGGCGGCATCACCCCCAACCCGTCGAGCTGCATCCGGATAAAGGCCGCCTCCGCTGCGGTGCCGGCGAGCGCGATCGCCCGGTCGAAGCTGATCCGGGCCTCCTCGCTCCGGCCGAGTTCCTTCAGGAAGGCGCCGCGGGCGCCGTGGAAGTAGAAGTAGCCGGAGAGGTCCCTTTCCAGAGGCGCGATCAGCGCGAGTGCGTCTTCCGCACCGCGCGCCTTGAACACGGCCACCGCCCGGTTGAGCGTCGCCACGGGCGAGGGCTGCATCCGCTCCAGGCTCGCATAGAGGTGGTCGATCTGCTGCCAGTCGGTCTCGGCGGCCGTTGCCGCGCAGGCGTGGAGGGCGGCGACCGCTCCTTGAATCTGGTAGGGGCCGGGCCGGTTGTGGCGCATCGCCTTGTCGAGGAGGGCGAGGCCTTCCCCGATCATGCCGCGATCCCACGTCGCGCGGTTCTGGTCCTCCAGCAGCACCACGGCGCCGTGGGCGTCGAAGCGGGCGGCGGTGCGCGCATGCTGCAGCAGCATCAGCGCGGCGAGGCCCATGATCTCGGGCTCCGCCGGGACGATCCTGAGCAGCAGCCGGACGAGGCGGATCGCCTCGTCGCAGAGGGGCGCGCGTGCCGCAGTCTGGTCGTAGCCGGCGGAATAGCCCTCGTTGAAGACGAGGTAGAGCATGGCCGCCACCGCCGCGAGGCGCTCGGCGCGCTCAGCGGGTCCCGGCGCCTCGAACGGAACTTCGGCCTTCGCCACACGCCCCTTGGCGCGGGTGATGCGCTGCTCCATCGCGCTCTCGCCGACGAGAAACGCGCGGGCGATCCGTGCCACCGACAGGCCGGAGACGATGCGCAAGGCGAGCGCGATCTGCTGCGTGCGCGGCAGGTCCGGATGGCAGCAGATGAACAGCAGCCGCAGGATGTCGTCGCGGTACGCCGCGCCGTCGAGACGTTCGGCGAGCGCGCTCTCCGCGTCCTCCAGATCCGAGAGTCGTTCCTCGTCCGGCAGGGCTTCGAGCCGGCTGCGCTTGCGCGCGGCGTCCACCCCGGCATTGCGCCCGACCAGGATCAGCCAGGCGGCGGTGTCGCGCGGGGGGCCGTTCTTCGGCCAGTTCGCCAGCGCCCGGAGACAGGCCTCCTGAAAGGCCTCCTCCGCCGTGTCGAGATCGCGGAAATACCGCAGCAGGGCGGCAACGGCGACGGGGCGCGCCCCGGTCAGCGCCTGCTCGATCCAGTCGAGATCGCTCATGGTCCTGCGGCTTTCGCATCGAAGAAGTTGGCGACGGGGCGCAGTTCGTAGCTGCCGCCGGGATTGGCCATGCCGAGCTCTTTCGCGATGGCGAGCGCCTCTTCCAGACCCGCGACCTCCACGAGGTAGAACCCGAGCAGCTGCTCCTTGGTCTCGGCGAAGGGGCCGTCGATGACGAGGGGCGGTTCGCGGTCCTTGCGCAACGTGGTGGCGGCGGTGGTCGGCATCAGCCGGGCCACCGGCCCGAGCCGGCCCTCGCGGGCCAACCGTTCCTGAACGACGGCGAGCCGCTGCATCACCGCGTCGTCCTGCTCCCGGCTCCAGGCGCAGACCGCATTCTCGTCGTGATAGCAAAGGATGGCGTAGAGCATCGCGGCAATCCCGTTTCGTCCCGAGGACGGACGAGACTAGCCGCTGCCGACACGGGGGTGCAAAAACGTCGCTCCGCCGTCGGCCGCTGAGATTATGTGGGCAAAGTTCCCACATAATTCCGCAACAATCGCTTCCTAGACATGGTCTCCGCCTGCAGGAGACCGATCGATGCCCCCTCCCCGGCGGAGCCGCCTCCGCACCCACGAGATCCTGGTTCTCGCCTTCGGACTGGTCTGCGCCGGGGTCGTCGTGGCGACGGAGGACGCGCCGCGGATCATGCCGCCCGTGGTGTCCTACGGGGCCTTCGCGGCCGGGGCCGGGTCCCATGGCGGGCTCACCTCCGGCTGCCTCGGGATCGTGGGCCTGCTGCGATGCCGCTAGCGGCACACTGCATCGTCGGTGTCGGATGCCCGCCCCCGGCCCTGCTCATCGTCGCTGCCGCGTGATAGGCGACGCGCCGGATCGGCCGACGGCACCCGGCGTGCCGCAACCCCGGCACGAGGACATCCCGGATGAGCGACAACCAGCCGATCGCCCTGGCGCTGCACGGGGGAGCCATCGCCAACCGGCGTCGCGACTATGCCCGCGAGATCCCGCACATGCAGGGGCTCGTCGAGGCGGCCCGGGACCGCTTGCTGGCCGGAGCCTCCGCCCTCGACGTCGCGGTGGAGACGATCGCGGCCCTGGAGGCCTCGGGCCTCTACGCCGCCGGCCGGGGGGCGTCTCCCAACGGCGCCGGCCATTACGAACTCGATGCGAGCCTCGTCGACGGTACCACTGGCGCGGCCGGCGCGGTCGCGGCGCTGCAGGGCTTTCGGAGTCCGATCTTGGCGGCGCGCGCCGTGATGGAGGCGACCCCGCATGTCCTGCTGGCGGGGGACGGCGCCGCCGCGTTCGCGCACGAGCAAGGTCTCGCAGCCATCGATGACCGCGAGAACTGGTTCACCCATGCCGGGCTCGACGGCGGCCTGCCGCCGCCGGGCGAACTGGCGCACGGCACCGTCGGCTGCGTGGTCCGGGATGCGCAAGGCCGGCTTGCCGGGGGTACCTCCACCGGCGGCGTCTTCGGCAAGCTGCACGGCCGCGTCGGCGACACGCCCCTTGTCGGCGCCGGGGTCTGGGCCGACCGCCATGTCGCGGTGTCGAGCACCGGACAGGGCGAATACTTCATCCGCACCGCCGCCGCGGCCCAGGTGGCGATGCGGATGCGCTTCGGCCGGGAGAGCCTGGAGGACGCGACCCGGGGCGCGCTCGCCGACATCGCAGCGCTCGGCGGCGAGGGCGGCATGATCGCCATCGACGCGGAGGGCCACGTCGTGATGCGGTTCAATTCCGCGGGCCTGAAGCGCGCGGCTTTGCACCGCGACGGACGGATCGAGGTCGGGGCGTTCTGATTCTTTCGCCGGTCGATGGGTTCGGGCCATCGTAGGCCACCGACTCAGCCGTCCTTGCGAGCGCAGCGAAGCAATCCAGGGCCGACGCTCAAACGTCGGCGTGTCGGACCTGGATTGCTTCGCTGCGCTCGCAAGGACGAGGAGGGGTCCGAGGCGATCGAGCGGGGACCGTAGAAGCCCCTACTCCGCCGCCGCCGCCATCCGTGCCTCGTCGGACGGGGCGTCGGGCGCATTGGGATCGCCCGGCGCCGTCTCCCAGCCGAGCGCCGGGATCGCCACGGTGCGGAGATTGCGAAACCCCGCCCGCACGGCGATGTGGCCCTTGCGTTCGAGAAACGAGATCATGCCGCGGGCGCGGCCGGCCGAGCGGGTGCCGCAGATCCGCGCCACGGTGGCGTCGGGCGGACATTCGGCCCGGTTCATCGCGGCGCGGGCGAACAGCAGGAACAGCGTGCGGTCCTCCACCGGCACATCCTCGGCGGCGGCGAGCGCCTGCCGCCAGCGCTCGTCCGAGGCGTCCATGGTGTCGGCGCCGGCCTTGGCGAAGGCGAGGAGCCGCCGGAATTCCTCGCGGTCGGCGTGGCCCGGCAGGCGCTTGAAGCGGTGGGCGTAGGAGAATTCGTTGAAGAGCTTCTGCTCGTCGGCGAAGGCGTTGTCGGGGTTGGCGACGATCTCCTGGACGATCGCGCGCAGGATCGCCTCGCGCTCCTCGGCCGGCATCGAGGGGATCGGCGGATGCTCCGCCTCGTCGGCCTCGCGCCGCTCGGCGATTTTTTGCAGCATGTCGTTGACGGAGGGCGGCGGCGGCACGGCCGCGCGGCGCTCCGCCAGCGGACGGACTGCCGCCATCGGCACGGGGGCGAGCAGGGCCTCGCGCTCCTCCCGCGTGACCTCGCTCGGTGGCGGTGTGAGCTTGGGCGCACTCCCGAGGGCGCTGGCCGCGACGGAGGCGACCTTCAGCTGGGTCGGACGCCGGTAGAGCGCGGGTCCGAGCGCCATGAAGTGGCCGCGGCCGAGATCGCGAAACATGTCGGTCGAACGCCGGTCCATGCCCAGGAGGTCGCCGGCCCGAGCCATGTCGATGTCGAGGAAGGTGCGTCCCATCAGGAAGTTCGAGGCTTCCGCGGCGACGTTCTTGGCGACCTTGGCCAGGCGCTGCGTCGCGATGATACCCGCCAGCCCGCGCTTGCGGCCGCGGCACATCAGGTTCGTCATCGCGCCGAGGGAGAGCCGGCGGGCGTCTTCGGAGAACTCGCCCTTCTCGACGGGGGCGAAGAGCTGCGCCTCGTCGACCACGACGAGGGCCGGATGCCAGTGCTCGCGGTCGGCGTCGAACAGGGCGTTGAGGAAGATGCCGGTGGCCCGCATCTGCCCCTCGACCTCGAGATTCTGCAGGTCGAGGACGGCCGAGACGCGGGACTGGCGCACGCGCAGCGCGATGGTCTCGAGCTCGACGTCGCCCCGGCGCGCGTCGATCACGACGTGGCCGTAGCGCTGGCTCAGCGAGACGAAATCCCCTTCCGGATCGACGATGATCTGCTGAACCGTGCCGGCGCTCTGCTCCAGGATGCGCATCAGCAGGTGCGACTTGCCGGATCCGGAATTGCCCTGGACCAGAAGCCGCGTCGCCAGCAGCTCCTCGATGTCCATGACGGCCGGCTCGGCCTGAGCCCCCTTCACCAGGACGTCGCCGAGGACGATCTCGATCTTCATACGGTGTTCCGCTCGGGCTCGCGCGATCCGCGGCCGGCCCCCTCGTTCCCTCGATCAAAGCCCGGTTTCGGAGGCGATGTCCACCGAACCGCGGATCCGCTCAGCGCAGGCCGCGCAGGGCCATCTCCTCCGGTGCCTGCCCGGCCGCGTCCTGGCGTGCGAGGATGCCCGCGAGGTCGAGGGGCCGATCGTC
The DNA here is from genome assembly GCF_007992175.1 of Methylobacterium haplocladii. Taxonomy (GTDB): domain Bacteria; phylum Pseudomonadota; class Alphaproteobacteria; order Rhizobiales; family Beijerinckiaceae; genus Methylobacterium; species Methylobacterium haplocladii. The sequence goes on from NZ_BJZT01000048.1 coordinate 26,019, forward strand.
GCAAGCGTCGACGCCGACGTCGCAGGAGCGGCTGGTGTCGGGCAGCCAGGCATGGGTGTGGCCGTAGAGGTGACGCGTCTCCCGCCAGAAGCCCGGCCAGCTCCGATGCGGATAGTGCGAGAGGAACAGCCGCCAGGGCTGCCCGGCGGCGTCCTCCACCGTGATGCGGGCGCTCTCCACCGGGCTCGCGTCCCACGGCAGGTCCAGCACCCGGTTCGTGTCGTGATTGCCGCGCACCAGCCGCTTGATGCCGTTGAGGCGGGCGAACATCGCCGCGCAATGCGCCCGGCTGGCCTCGGCCGCGAAGTCGCCGAGATGCCAGACCTCGTCTCCGTCCGCGACCGTCGCGTTCCAGTGCGCGATCAGGGCTTCGTCATGGTCCTCGACGGAGCCGAACCGGCTGCGGCGACGCTGGACGAGGGCTGCGTCACCGAAATGCGTATCTGCCGTGAAGAAGGTCGCCATGCGTCCTGCAGAAGAATGATGCGCCGGTTGGAGCGGGCGGCGCGGTAGCTGGTGCAGCCGGGATGCATCGCAAGCCGCTGCGGCGCGGGGCCGCCGTGCGGCGTCATGGACCGGACGGCGGCGGATATCGCGGCGTGACCTCGCGTTGACCGCGGTGCCGTTCCCGAACCCATGCGGTCGAGCACGGCGCCAAGTCTTTGCTCCGACGCCAAGTTTTCGCTTCGGCGCCAAGCTTTCGCCTCGGTGCACGGTCTTGCGGCGAACCCTATCCACGTCGCCGGAATGCGATTCAGCACCCCAGTCCAGGATTTTTCGATGAACACGTTCACCCTCGCTCTCGCGGGCGCCATGGCGTTCGCCTTGCCCGCACTGGCCCAGACGGCCACGTCACCCAGTGCCCAGGCCGGGGCACCGACCGGCACCGGGGCCGGCGGACAGAACAACACCGGCGGCGCGACGGACGTCACCGTCCCGCGCGGCTCGACCGGGGCCGACACCTACCAGTCGAACTCGGCCGCCAGCGGCAATGCCGAGCAGCCCGAGCGTGCCGTCCCCCAGGGCAGCGGCGGTGCCAGCGGCGCGAACTGAGCCGCGGGGCCGCGTGGTCGCTCGGCTACTCCGCCGCTGCGATCTCGAATTCCATGCCGCGGCCCGGCCCACGGTCGGCGTATCCGACGAGCGTGTAGCCGCGATCGGCCAGGGCCGCTTCCAGGTCGTCGCGGTGGCGTCGAAACATCTGCCCGATGGCCAGCGGCGTCAGCCGCGGATTGCCCTGCCGGAGTGCATCGACCCCGATGCCGAGCGGCACGCCGCTCCGGTCGGCGATCCGGACGATTGCGGCGGCGAGGTCCGCGGCTTTGGTCTCGGATGCCGATTTCGCCTTGAAAGCCATCCCGCACCTCGGCCCGCCACATCCCCTCCATAGAGCATTTTCGTGCGATTGCCGCGACGCGACGGAGCGCGTTCGTGAGGCCGCCCCGTCCTCGGGGCGTTCGCTGCTCGCGGGTGCCGTCCGCCGTGGACCGCGCGATCCGGTCGGTCTGCCTTAACCGGCCGCTTACCGAAAGCCGCGAAGTTGCGCCTCCATCCCAACCGAGAGGACAGCATGACCGGCACGACCGACACGGTAGGCGTCGCGGGCGATCGCATCCGTTCCATCATCGAACGCATCGAGCGGGTCGAGGAGGAGATCAAGGATCTGATGGAGGCGAAGAAGGAGATCTTCGCCGAGGCCAAGGGCGAAGGGCTCGACGTCAAGATCCTCAAGGAGATCCTGAAGCTGCGCAAGCAGGACAAGGACGAGCGCGACGAGCACGAAACGCTGCTGGAGGTCTATCTGCGGGCCATGGACTCGCCGTCCCCCAAGCCGATGGCCGAGGCGGCCTGAGGCGCATCCCGGCGGCACGTCATCCGCGGGGAGAGCCGTTGCCGCCGCTCTCCCTGCGCGACTCCCCGCGCGACCGGGCCGCTACTCGACCGTGACCGACTTCGCGAGGTTGCGCGGTTGGTCGACGTCTTTCCCCATGAAGACGGCGGTGTGGTAGGCGATGAGCTGGATCGGCACCGCGTAGACGATCGGTGCGACCACGGGGTCGACTTCCGGCATGGTCAGCGTCGCCAGCGTGTCGAGGCCGTGCCCGGCTGCGCCCTTGGCGTCGCCCACCAGGATGATGCGGCCGCCGCGGGCCGCGACTTCCTGCATGTTCGAGACGGTCTTTTCGAAGATCGCGTCGTGCGGGGCGATCACGATCACCGGGACGCTCTCGTCGATCAGCGCGATCGGGCCGTGCTTGAGCTCGCCGGCGGCGTAGCCCTCGGCGTGGATATAGCTGATTTCCTTGAGCTTCAGCGCGCCCTCGAGCGCCATCGGGTAGCTCGTGCCGCGGCCGAGATAGAGTACGTCGCGGGCCTTCGCGATCTCACGGGCCAGCACCTCGATCTCGGGCTCCAGGGCGACCGATTCCGCCATCAGCCCCGGCACGGTGATGAGTGCGTCGACGAGGGCGCGCTCGCGGGCGGCGTCGATGGTGCCGCGTGCCCGGCCGGCGGCGATGGCGAGGCAGAGCAGCACGGTGAGCTGGCAGGAGAACGCCTTGGTGGAGGCGACGCCGATCTCGGGGCCGGCCAGCGTCGGCATCACCACGGAGGATTCCCGCGCGATCGTCGAGGTCGGCACGTTGACGACCGCGAGCGAGTGCTGGCCTTGGCCCTTGGCGTAGCGCAGGCTTGCCAGGGTGTCGGCGGTCTCGCCCGATTGCGAGATGACGAGCGTCAGCCCGTCCCGCTCCAGCGGCGGCTCGCGGTAGCGGGTCTCGGAGGCCACGTCGATCTCAACGGGAAGCCGCGCGATGGTCTCGAACCAGTATTTGGCGACGAGGCCGGCATAGTAGGCCGTGCCGCAGGCGGTGATCGAGAGCCGGCTCAGCTTGGCGAAGTCGAAGGGCAGCGCCTCGGGCAGTGCGATGCGGCCGTTCGCCAGATCGACGTAATGGGCGAGCGTGCGGCCGACGACCTCCGGCTGCTCGTGAATCTCCTTCGCCATGAAGTGGCGGTGATTGCCCTTGTCGACGAGGTAGGCCTGGGAGACGATCTTCTGGCGCGGACGGTTCACGACCTGATTGGCGATGTCGCGAATCTCGGCGCCGTCGCGGGTCAGGATCGCCCAGTCGCCCTCGTCGAGATAGGTGATCTCGTCCGTGAACGGGGCGAGCGCCAGGGCGTCCGAACCGAGATAGGTCTCGCCCTGCCCGAAGCCGATGGCGAGCGGCGCGCCGTGGCGGGCGCCGATCAGGAAATCCGCCTCGCCCGAAAACAGGAACCCGAGGGCGAAGGCGCCGCGCAGGCGCGGAAGGGCCGCCTCGACCGCGGCGACGGGGCCTAGCCCACCGTCCATCAGGTGGCTGACGAGCTGCGCCACGACCTCGGTGTCGGTCTCGGTCTCGAAGCGGGCGCCGGCGGCCTCCAGCTCCTGCTTCAGCTCGCGAAAATTCTCGATGATGCCGTTATGAACCACCGCCAGCCGCGCCGTGGCGTGCGGATGGGCGTTGGTCTCGTTGGGGCGTCCATGCGTGGCCCAGCGCGTGTGGCCGATGCCGATGGCGCCGCTCAAGGGCGACTGCAGCAGCTTCAATTGCAGGTTCGAGAGCTTGCCCTCGGCGCGGCGGCGCTCCAGGCGGCCATGCTCCAGGGTGGCGATGCCGGCGGAGTCGTAGCCGCGATATTCGAGCCGGCGCAGCGCCTCGATCACCTGACCGGCCACCGCGTCCCGCCCGACGATGCCTACGATTCCGCACATGGGGTGTCTCTCGTGTCTGGTCGGGTCGGGCATGGTCCCGCCATGGGACGGGGGCGGGTCATGAGATCGCCATCGAGCAAGGCTTGGACCAGGGTGTTTACCGGAGGCAACCGGGGAAGGACCAGCCGTTCTGAAACGGGTGGGTCTCTCGGGTTCGAATGTGGCCGGAATGACGATGGAGCCGGATTTCGTAGATCCCGTTTCAAGGGGCAAAACCGCGGAAGCGGATGCTTGCTCGCAGATCGACGATAGGCAGCAGGTCCCGCCCTCCGGCATCCCCGTACCGCGTGATCCGCTTGAGAAGACCCCGGTTTGGACATATTGTCCAATTCTCTCGATCCGAGGAGTGACATCATGCGAGCTTGGCAAGCTGCCGAAGCCAAGCAGAACTTCAGCAGGCTGGTCGATGCGGCTAAGGACGGTCCGCAGATGTTGCTCAGGCACACGGAACCGGTCGGGATCGTGCTGTCGATGAAGCACTACGAGCAGCTTAGGGATCAGGCCAACGCCGCATTCGCCAATTTCCTGCTTGCGTCGCCGCTCGAGGAGAACGACTTCGACAAGGATGTCGGCATGAGCCTCTCCGGTGGCTGATGCGCCGGCCGCCTGGATCGTCGACACGAACGTGATCTCGCGGCCGACCTCCCCGAAGGATGATCCGGACCCGCCGGCGTCCAGGTGGATCCGTCGCAATGCGCGGCTCATCCGCGTCAGTGCCGTAACGATCGCAGAGGTTCGTCGCGGGCTTGCGCTGGAAGCGTTGCGGATCGAGCGTTTGAAGGATCTGCCAGCCCGACGGCGCGACCGTGCCGTACTCGACGCCAAGACAGGCTGGTACGATCAGCTGCGATCCCGCTTCGCCGACCGCATCGTTCCCATCGACGCCGACGTTGCCGACCGCTGGGCCGACGTCTCGGTCCGGTTCCCCTCCATCCGTGACGGCGACAAGGCTATCGTCGCGACGGCGCTGGTTCACGGGTACGGGGTCGCCACGCGAAACACGTCCGATCTCAAGGCTTCGGGCGTGCCGCTCGTGAACCCGTTCGATGCAACCATCTGGTGGCACGACGATGGTGAGCCGATGGCAAGCTCGGAGGGCGAATGACCGTTTCGCCTCCGAACGTAGCCCTACGGTTCTTGCCGGCGGACCACGTTCACCCCTTCGCCGACTTCCCTGCCTTCGCCGCGAGCATCGCGCCGCGCTTCGACTTCGCCAGCCCCTCGATGGTCTTCTGGTGCCCCCGCGCGACGGCCAGCGCGTCGGCCGGCACGTCGCGCACGATCACCGAGCCCGCCCCCACCAGCGCGCCCGCGCCGATACTGACAGGCGCCACCAGCGCGGAGTTCGAGCCGATGAAGGCCCCTGCCCCGATGCTGGTGCGATGCTTGTTCACGCCGTCGTAATTGCAGGTGATGGTGCCGGCGCCGATATTGGCGCCCGCGCCGACCTCGGCATCGCCGAGATAGCTCAGGTGCGAGGCCTTGGCGCCGGCATGCAGCACCGCGTTCTTGATCTCGACGAAGTTGCCGAGGTGGACGCCCTCCTCCAGCACCGCCCCGCCGCGCAGGCGCACATGCGGGCCGATATCGACGTTGTCCATCAGCCGCGCATCGCGAAGGTGCGAGAAGGCGCGGATGGCGCAACCGTCGCCGATCACCACGCCGGGGCCGATCACCACGTGCGGCTCGATCGTCACGTCGCGGCCGACGACGGTATCGGCGCTGAAGAACACCGTCTCGGGTGCGATCAGCGTCGCGCCGCCGAGTTGCGCCGCCCGGCGCAGGCGGCCCTGGATCGCCGCCTCGGCCACCGAGAGCTGAACCCGGTCGTTGACCCCTTGCGCCTCGGCCTCGTCGATCGACACCACCGCGACCCGCAGGCCCTCGGCCACCGCGAGCGCCACCGCGTCGGTGAGATAGTATTCGCCGCTGGCATTGTCGTTGCCGATGCGGGTCAGCAGCCGCAGGGCATGCGTGCCCGAAAGCGCCATCAGCCCGGCATTGCCGAGCCTCACCCGGCGCTCCTCCTCCGAGGCGTCCTTCTCCTCGCGGATCGCGACGACCTGCCCACCCTCGGTGAGCACGCGGCCGTAGCCCTTCGGATCCGCCGCCTCGAAGGCGAGCACGGCGACCGCCGCGCCGCCCCCGAGCGCGGAGCTGAGCCGGCGAAAGGTGTCCGCGGTGACGAGCGGCGTGTCGCCGAAGGCGATGATGACGTCCGCGCCGCCCTCCAAGGCCTCGCGGGCCTGCAGCGCGGCATGCGCCGTGCCGAGCCGCTCGACTTGGGGATGGACCCGCGCGCCCGGCGCCAGGGCCTCGACTTCGGCGGCGACGTCGGTGCGCTCCGGCTCGATCACCACGCTGATGCCGGTGGCGCCGGCCTCCTGCACGGCCGTGAGCACGTGGCCGAGCATGCTGCGCCCGGCGATGGCATGCAGCACCTTCGGCAGGTCGGAGCGCATCCGCGTGCCCTTGCCGGCCGCGAGCACGATCGCGGTGAAGCCGTGGTGGCCCGTCGGGTGGCTTTCGTCTCCTGGCGTCATCCGCTGGTCCGCTCCTGCTGACCGAGAGATGCGCCCGATCGCGTTGCGCCCGGCGCATCTCTCACGTCTCGTTTTGTCGCGCGCTCCGGCGCCGAACCGGCTTCCACGTCGGCGGAGCGCGCTTTCGGCCGCGGATGTAACCGATCGCACGGCCTGGACAAACCAGCACCAGGCCCTTCACAAGCAGGCAACCTTAACCCCGGGTTCAGGCGTTGCCCCCTAATCCCGGCAGGATTTCGCTTCCACCACCGACGCTTGCATCGACGAGGGCATGACGCATTCCACCACCGGCAATCCCGAACACGCGCCGTTCGGCCTTTCAGGTGGAGACCCGTCGCGGGCGTCCGAGGGTGCGCGGGGCGCGGCGGACGCCGTTTCGCACAGCCGCCGGGACCTCCTGTGTGCCGCCGCCGGCGCTTTCGCCGGTGCGGTGCTCGGCATCGACGCGGTCCTGGCGCAGACGGCCCCCGCCCTGCCGGGAGCCGGCACGCCGTTCACCGCGACCACCGTCCCGGACCTCGCCCGAGCACTCGCCCGGCAACCCTATGTCGCTCCGCGCACGGACGACCTTCCGGATATCCTGAAAAACCTGTCGCGCGAGCAATACGCCGCGATCCGCACGGCGCCGGGCGCGGCGATCTGGGGCGATGCCGGCCTCGATTTCGCGGTCGAACCGCTGCATCGCGGCTCGGTCTATGCCGACCGGGTCTCGCTGTTTCTCGTCGAGGACGGCACCGTCCGTCCCGTGCCCTATGCCCGCGACCGCTTCACGGCGGACGGCCTCGCTCTGCCCGATCCCGGCCAGGGCGATCCGGGGTTTTCGGGGTTCCGGCTGCGGGCCCGCTTCGCCGGGGCGGACCTCTCCGATTTCGCGGTCTTCCAGGGCGTCTCGTTCTTCCGGCTGATCGCCCGCGGCCAGGGGTTCGGTCTCACCGCCCGCGCCCTGATGCTGCGTCCGGCCGACAGCCGCGGCGAGGATTTTTCGCGGTGGCGGGCGTTCTTCATCGAACGGCCCGGCAAGGACGGCGCGCCGCTGGTGCTTCACGCCCTGCTTGATGCCGAATCCTGCTCGGCGGCGCTCCGCATGACCCTGAAGCCCGGGGATGCCTCGGTCGTCGAGGTCGAGGGCACGCTGTTCACCCGCACGGCGATCGACCATCTCGGTCTGGGGGGCGCCCAGTCGAGCTACCTGTTCGGGCCGAACGGCCGGCGCGGCCTCGACGACGCCCGCGCCGCCGCCCATGCCTCCGGCGGCCTGCAGATCCGCAACGGCGGCGGCGAGGCGATCTGGCGCCCGGTGAACAACCCGCAGAATCTGCAGATCTCCTCGTTCCTCGACGACGGCCCCAAGGGCTTCGGCCTGATGCAGCGGGCGCGCGACTACACCGCCTTCCAGGACGACGTGCAGCACTGGGAGTGGCGGCCCTCGCTCTGGATCGAGCCGATGCCCCCGACCGAGGGCGACGCGGACAAGGCGCTCTGGGGGCCGGGCGCGGTGACGCTCCTCGAGATCCCGAGCGATTCGGAGGTCAACGAGAACGTCATCGCCTATTGGCGCCCCAGGGCGGCGATCCCCGAGAAGAGCGAGGCCGGCTTCCGCTATCGCCAGACCTGGTGCTGGCAGCCGCCGGAGCCCGCGCCCGACCAGCCGGCCCTGGCGAGCGTCTCCACGAGCCGCAGCGGGCGCGGATCGAGCGCCGCCCGCCGGCTGTTCCTCGTCGACTTCACCGGGGACATCCTGTTCGCGGGCCCGGACGGGACCGTGCCGGAACTGCGCACCGTCCTGATCGCCAATCCCGGCACGATCACCCGGCAGGTGCTCTACCCCTACCCGGAGCGCCGCACCGTGCGCGTCGCCTTCGAACTCGATTCCGGCGGCCAGCCGGCCAGCGAATTGCGTCTCGCCCTCAAGGCCGGCGAGCGCCAGGTGAGCGAGACCTGGCTCTATCGCTGGACCGGCTGATGCCAAAACCCGTGATCGCCCCCCGGATATGCCGATGACGGATTCCATGACCCTCGACGACGTGCGGGAGCCCACGCTCCCGTTGGCGCTCCCCCCGGCCCTGCCGCCCGACGAACGGCCGCGGGGCGGCTTCCGGCCGGCGATGCCGCCGGAGGCGCCGCTGGTCATGCCGGTCCAGGATCTTTCGCAGTGGGACGCTGCGGCCCGCCGCAGGCCGTCGCGGGCCGAGACACGGCCCTGGGCGGCGCGGGCCTTCGTCTTCGGCGGCGCGGCGGCGCTCACCGCCTACGGCACCCTGCAGATGTACGAGGTCATCTCGGTCTCGGGGGGCGCCACCGCCCTGCAGTACGTGCTGCTGGTGCTGTTCACCCTCACCTTCTCCTGGATCGCGCTCGCCTTCACCGCCGCGATCCTCGGCTTCTTCGCGCTCCTGCGCGCCAAGCCGGAACCCGCCCCGCCGACGGCGCTCGCGACGCGCACCGCCGTGGTGATGCCGGTCTACAACGAGGCGACGGCCCGCACCTTCGCCGCCGTCCAGGCCATGCGCGAGGCGGTCGAGGCGACGGGGCTCGGCGACCATTTCGACTGGTTCGTGCTCTCGGACACGACGCAGGCCGATGCCTGGATCGCCGAGGAGCGCGCCTTCCTGAAGCTCCGCGACGAACTCGGCCCCGAGGCCCGGCTCTATTACCGTCACCGTCCCAAGAACCATCACCGCAAGGCCGGCAACATCGGCGACTTCGTCAGCCGCTGGGGGGCCGCCTACGACCACATGCTGGTGCTCGACGCCGACAGCCTGCTCTCGGGCGGCTGCATCATCGGGCTCACCGCCGCCATGGAGGCCGACCCCGATTCCGGCATCGTCCAGAGCCTGCCGCTGATCATCAACCGCAACACGCTGTTCGCCCGCGTCCAGCAATTCGCCGCCCGCATCTACGGGCCGGTGATCGCCACCGGCCTGACGATCTGGTCCGGCCGCGACGGCAATTACTGGGGCCACAACGCGATCATCCGCACACGGGCCTTCGCCGAGGCCTGCGGCCTGCCCGACCTGAAGGGCAATCCGCCCTTCGGCGGCCACATCCTCAGCCACGATTTCGTGGAGGCGGCGCTGATCCGGCGCGCCGGCTGGGGCGTGACCATGCTGCCGCGCCTCGAAGGCTCCTACGAGGAGAGCCCGCCGACCCTGATCGACCTCGCCGTGCGCGACCGGCGCTGGGCCCAGGGCAACCTCCAGCACGCGCGGGTGATCGGTGCGGCCGGCCTCGCTCCGTCCTCGCGCCAGCATTTCGCCACCGGTATCATGGGCTACCTCGCCTCGCCGCTCTGGCTCGCCCAGCTCGTCATCGGTGTCGCCCTCGTCCTGCAGACGGCCTGGGTGCGGCCGGAATACTTTTCCGCCGAGTTCGGCCTGACCCCGGTCTGGCCGCGCTTCGATCCGGTGCGCGCGCTCCAGCTCTTCGGCCTCACCATGGGCATCCTGCTCGCGCCGAAATTCCTGGGGCTGTTTCTCGCGCTGATCGACGGCGCCGTGCGAAAGGCCTCGGGCGGCGGCATCCGGCTGGTGCTGTCCTTCCTGATCGAGATCCTGCTCTCGGCGCTGATCGCGCCGATCGCCATGCTGATCCAATCGGGCTCGGTGTTCCAGATCCTGGCCGGACGCGACACCGGCTGGAACCCGCAACGCCGCGACGACGGCTCGATTCCCCTCTCCGATATCGTGCGCCGCCACCGCTGGCACACGTTTCTCGGCCTGCTCACGGGCGTCGCGGCCTTCGCCATCGCCACCTCGCTCTTCCTCTGGATGTCGCCGACGATCCTGGGCCTGGTGCTGGCGATCCCGATCTCCTGGGCCAGCGGCCAGCTCGCCTGGGGCCTCGCCCTCAAGCGCTTCGGCCTGCTCGGCACGCCGGAGGAGCGCACGCCGCCGCCGGTGGCCGTGCGCGCCGCCGAGCTCACTGCCCGCAACGCCCGGCACGGTTTCGACGACGCGGACGCGCTCCGGACCCTCCACGCCGATGCAGGCCTCGCCCACGACCACGCCGCGATGCTGCCCCAGGGCGCCAGCCGCCCGCGCGGCACCATCGACACCGACCGCACGCTGGCCCAGGCCAAGATCGTCGAGGCCGACACGCTCAGCGAGGCGAGCGCTTGGCTGCAGCCCAAGGAGCGCATGGCGCTCCTGCACGATCGCGCCCTCCTCGACCGCCTCGCCCGCCTGCGCGCGGCCTGAGCGAAAGTCGTACGGTTTCGGTTTCCGGCCACCCCTGTTGTCCGCTACAAGCATCCGGCCCGCCCCGGCTCGGAGGGCGGACCCGGCTCCAGCCGGAACGGAAGGGTGGCCGAGCGGTTTAAGGCAGCGGTCTTGAAATTCGCTTGCCGCCATCCCAAGCCATTTCGTTCCGTCCCGTAATGTGCTGATTGGCATTGTGTTTTTGATCCGGAGCGTTGTTCGAATCCTTGCCCATCCCAGCCCGTGCTACCGTATTGGGTAGCAAAAGCGGTAGCAGACGGACACGGTCTGTTCGCTAGGCGCTAGTTCCCCTCCCCCAAACGGGAGAGATGGCTTTCCTCACACGGCAACCGCGCCACCATGGCGCGCTCCATCGGGGCACAGCCGCCCGTCTCGGATCGTTCAGTCA
>NZ_BJZT01000049.1 GCF_007992175.1 Methylobacterium haplocladii
ATCCGGCTTCGTCCTCGCCGTCGCGGGGCTCTCCCGCGAGGCGCGGATCGCCGCCGGCGAAGGTGTCGAGACGCTTCAGGCGGGCGGCCGTCCCGCCGCGCTGCGCGACAAGCTCGCCCTCCTGCCCGATGCGCCGTTGCGCGCTGTGATCAGCTTCGGCATCGCCGGCGGCCTCGACCCGAGCCTGTTGCCCGGCGACGTCGTCCTCGGAACGGCGGTGATCGTGGCGGATGGGGCGGCCGACCGGCGCCTGCCCTGCAATCCCGCCATCGTCGCGGCCCACGTGCAGCGGCTCGCGGCGCTCGGCCCGCGTGTGGTTACGGCGGAGGTGGCGGGCGTGGAAGCGGCGGTCCTGACGACCGGCGCGAAGTCCGCCCTGCGCGCCCGCACCGGCGCAGCGATCGTCGACATGGAATCGCACGTGGCGGCGGCGTTCGCGGCGCGGCGCGGCCTGCCCTTCGCGGTGCTGCGCGTGGTGTGCGATCCGGCCGAGCGCGCCCTGCCGGCCTTCGCAGCTTCGGCGCTCAAGCCGAACGGCGATCCCGATATCCTGGGTGTCCTCGCCGCACTGGTGCGGCGCGAGGCCCGGATCCGGGAGCTGGTGCGCCTCGCCCGGGATTCGGGCGAGGCGTTCCGTGGTTTAAGCCGCGCTCGCGCGCTTCTGGGTCTCACGCTTGGTGTCGACGCCTGAGGCTTTGATCTCGGACAGCTTCTGGGCGACGTTCCGGGAGAAGACGTATTCGGCCGGACGCTGGTTCTCGAGGCTGATCTCGGGCGCCATCTTGCCCTCGGTCCTGATGCCGCGAATGGCGTGCAGCACCGGCTTCCAGGGCTTCCGGACCGAATCGACCACCGACGAGGCCTCGTAGCCCGAGTGGACCATGCAGTCGGCACACTTCTCGTAGTTGCCGGTGCCGTACGAATCCCAGTCGGTCTCGTCCATCAATTCCTTGAAGGTCGCGGCATAGCCCTCGCCGAGGAGATAGCAGGGCTTCTGCCAGCCGAAGACCGTCCGCGTCGGGTTGCCCCACGGCGTGCAGTGGTAGGTCTGGTTGCCGGCCAGGAAGTCGAGGAAGAGGCCCGACTGCTGGAAGGTCCACTTTTCGCGGCCCTTCTCCTTTCCGTGGCGGAAGACGCCGCGGAACAGGTTCTTGGTCGCTTGGCGGTTGAGGAAGTGCTGCTGGTCCGGCGCGCGCTCGTAGGCGTAGCCCGGCGAGACGGTGATACCGTCGACGCCCATCTTGGTCACGCTGTCGAAGAAGTCGGCGATCTTGTCCGGCTCGGAATTGTTGAAGAACGTGCAGTTGATCGTCGTGCGGAAGCCCATCTCCTTCGACTTGGCGATCGCCGCGACGGCCTTGTCGTAGACGCCGCGCTGGCAGACCGACTGGTCGTGCATCGACTTGTCGCCATCGAGATGGATCGACCAGGTGAAGTACGGGCTAGGCTTGTAGTCCTTGATCTTCTTCTCGAGCAGCAGCGCGTTCGTGCAGACGATGACGAACTTCTTCTGCGCGATGATGCCCTGCACGATCTGGGGCAGATCCTTGTGCAGGAGCGGCTCGCCGCCCGCGATCACGACCACGGGTGCGCCGCACTCGCGCACGGATTCGAGCGCCTCGTCGACCGGCAGGCGCTTGTTCAGGATCTCGTCCGGGTAATCGATCTTACCGCAGCCGGCACAGGCGAGATTGCAGCGGAACAGCGGTTCCATCATCATGACGAGCGGGTAGCGCTTGCGCCCGGTGAGGTGCTGCTTGACGATGTAGCCGCCGATCTTCGCGACATACCGTATGGGGATTCCCAAGACGCGGCTCCTTGTTGTTGGCCCCGAGATCGAAGGGGCTGCTTAGCGCGAAAAATTTCTGAATTCCAGGGATGTAGCCTGGAACCAATTTGAAGTGGCCGAAAAAGGGCGGTCCTATCCGCGCATCCACGGCCGTCGTGTCCGGTGAGCCACCACGGGCCCGTGAACGCCGGACGGCCAAGGCCCTTCGGAACAGCGACGCCCCCTCTGGAAAACCTCCGATGCGCGGGGGTGAGGATCGAAACGGCGCCGGTCGGTCACAGGTCTCCAACGCAATGCTGCAATGCAATACAGCATTGCCGGGATCCTGGCCTCGCAAAAATCCCGCCGCGTTGCATTCCGGGGCTGGGACCAGTACTTAGCGCGCCACCGAGAGGCATCGTTGCAGACCGGCGAGCCGGCTTTCCCGTCGGCGCGTGTCTGCGATCGGGCATCGTGTGGCCACGGCTCTCGGATCGATTCGGAGGGGCGATCCGCGCCTGCCGGTGGAGACTCCGGCGGTTCGCGCGGGGCAGACGGCGTTCTCGCCGTCCGACTCCGCCAGCGTCGCATGGATCGGATTGAGGCAGGCAGGGTACCGCGTGATCGAACGTCTCGTCGCGTTTTCCGTACAGCGTCGTTGGCTCGTCATCGCCATGATCGCGCTGATCACGGCCGCGAGCGGGGGCGTCGCCGCACACCTGTTCCGCATCAACACCGATGTCGAGCGGCTGATCGAGCCCAGCGTGCCGTGGCGCCAGGACGAGATCCAGTTCGAGAAGGCCTTCCCGCAGCGCTCGAACCTCGTCGTTGCCGTCATCGATGGCCGGACGCCGGAGATCGCGGAGGAAGCCGCCGTCGAACTCGCCAAGGCGCTGGCCGTCCACAAGGACCAGATCGACACGGTCTACCGGCCGGATGGCGGCCCGTTCTTCGACAAGAACGGCCTTCTGCTGATGTCGCAGAAGGAGCTCGAGCAGACCACCGAGAAGCTCATCGAGCAGCAGGGCCTGCTCGGACCGCTCGCGGCCGATCCGTCCCTGCGCGGCATCATGCGCGTGCTCGCCATGGGCGCGAAGGGCGTGAAATCTGGCGACGCCAAGCTCGAGGATCTCGAGCAGCCGATGACCCGGATCGACGACACCCTGAAGACGGTGCTGGCCGGCAACCCGGCCCGGATGTCCTGGCAGGAGCTTCTTGCCGGCGGCAAGTCCGAGACCACGGACAAGCGCAAGTTCGTGATGATTCAGCCGGTGCTCGACTACAACGCGCTCGAGCCCGGCCGCGAGGCCACGAAGCTCATCCGGAACGTCGCCAAGGACCTCAAGATCACCGAGGCCGAAGGTCTGCGCATGCGGCTCACCGGCCCCGTCGCGGTCGCCGACGACGAGTTCGCGACGCTCTCCGACGACGCCTTCCTGAACTATTCGATCACCACCGCCGCCATCGTCCTGTTCCTGTTCCTGGCGCTGCGGTCCGGTCCGCTGGTGGTCGGCGTCCTGATCACCACCTTCGCCGGCCTCATCGTCACGGCGGCTTTGGGCTTGCTGATGGTCGGCGAGCTCAATCCGATCTCGGTGGCCTTCGCGGCGCTCTTCGTCGGGCTCGGCATCGATTTCGGTATCCAGTTCGCCGTGCGCTACCGCGCCGACCGCTACGAGGTCGGCGAGGTCGGCGCGGCGATCCGGGCGGCCGCGCGCGGCGTCGGCGTATCCCTGACGCTCGCAGCGATCTCGCTGATCGCCGGCTTCTTCGCCTTCCTGCCCACCAAGTTCCGCGGCGTCTCCGAGCTGGGCCTGATCGCCGGTGTCGGCATGATCGTCGCCTACCTGTTCGCCCTGACCCTGTTGCCGGCGCTGATCGCGGTGTTCCATCCGCGCGGCGAGAAGCGCGCCGTGGAGACCACCTGGCTCGCGGGCGCCGACCACTGGATCGTCGAGAACCGCAGATACGTGCTGATCGGCGTCGGCCTGATCACGGTCGCGGGCATCCCGCTCCTACTGAAGCTGCCCTTCGATTCGAACCCGATGCATCTGCGCAGCTCGAAGGTCGAATCGATCGCGACCTATCTCGACCTGATCCAGGATCCGGCGACGAGCCCGAACACGGTCGACGTGCTGGCGCCGAATGTCGACGCGGTGCCCGAGCTCTCCGACAGGCTGCTCAAGCTCGCCTCGGTCGCCAAGGTGATCAACATCGACACCTTCGTGCCGCGCGACCAGGACCAGAAGCTCCAGACCATCGCCGAGACGGCGCAGTTGCTCGGGCCGGCACTCAACCCCGGCAAGAAGCAGCCGCCGCCGACGGACGCGGAGAACGTCAAGGCGATCAAGGAGACCGCCGCGGCGCTGAAAAGCGTCGACGACGGCAAGTCGGCCGGCGGAAAGGCCGCGGGCGCCCTCTCCGCGACGCTGGACAAGCTTGCCGCCGCCCCCGTCACGACCCGCGAGGCTGCCTCGGTCGCCCTGACCACCGACCTCAAGACGCTGCTGCGCCGCCTCGGCGGCCTGTTGAACCCCGAGAAGATCACGCTGCAGAACCTGCCGCCGCAGCTCAAGGCCGAGTGGGTGACCGCCGACGGGCGCTCGCGCATCGAGGTCCATCCCAAGGGCGATTCCAACAACGACGAGGTGCTGCGCCGCTTCGCCAAGCAGGTCCAGACGGTGGCCCCGCACGCCACCGGCGCGCCGATCGCGACGACGGAGTCGAGCCACACCATTCTGGGCGCCTTCGTCCAGGCCGGCCTGACCGCGCTCGCGCTGATCTTCATCATCCTCTCGGTGGCGCTCCGCAAACCCTGGGACGTCGCCATGACGCTCGGGCCGCTGGTGCTCGCGACCCTGTGGACGCTGATGACGCTGCACCTCATCGGCATGCCGTTGAACTTCGCCAACATCATCGCCCTGCCGCTGATGCTCGCCGTGGGCGTGGCCTTCCACATCTACTACGTGATCGCCTGGAGGGCCGGCGTCGCCGACATGCTCGCCTCCAGCCTGACGCGGGCGATCTTCTTCTCGGCGCTCACCACTGGCACCGCCTTCGGCTCGCTGGTCTTGTCGAGCCACCCGGGCACCGCCAGCATGGGCAAGCTGCTCGCACTGTCACTGTTCTTCACGCTGATCGCAGCGTTCTTCGTCGTCCCCGCCTTCCTCGGCCCACCGCCGAAGCAGCCGGATGCGAAGCGGCCCGAGGGCGAGGATGCCAGGAAGTCGCCGGCCGTAGACAGGGCGGCGCGGGAGCCGGTGGCGGTGAAGTAGGGACTGACGGGCGACCGTGCCGGTCAATTGCCGGCGAGCTTGGCCTCGATCGCGCCTCGGATCCAGGCATCGCGGCTTTGTCCGGCCTTGGCGGCGGCGGCCGCGATCCGGTCGGACAGGGCCGGTTTGACGGGCAGCGACAGGATGATCGCCGTTTCGGCCTGCGACGGGTCGAGAGAGCCGTAGAGCATGCTG
The DNA here is from genome assembly GCF_007992175.1 of Methylobacterium haplocladii. Classification (GTDB taxonomy): domain Bacteria; phylum Pseudomonadota; class Alphaproteobacteria; order Rhizobiales; family Beijerinckiaceae; genus Methylobacterium; species Methylobacterium haplocladii. The sequence continues at coordinate 5,239 of NZ_BJZT01000049.1, forward strand.
GTCACGTCCGACGCGAAGCGGCGGACGTCTTCCTGCTTCCGGTCGAGCGAGATGCCGTCCTCCCGCGCGACGAGCGGGCAATAGGCGGCGACCGCGTGGTCGACGATGAGGGCCTTGCGCAGACCGGCGGCCTGCAATCGCCCGATCGCCTCGGCCAGCGTCTTGTCCGATGCCGCATCGCGGGCGGGTGCGGTGATCGCCTTGCCGAGCGCCGCGTCGGCCTCTGCCTGAGCAGCTGGTGGCGGACCGCAATCGAGGCCTGCCGCCGACGCCGGTGGGCCGACGATGGCTGCGGCCATCGCGAAAAGCCGAGCGGCCCGGCGCGCGACGACACCGCCGCTCCGATCCGCCTTACGGTCAACGTGCATATGCGGCCCTCTTCGGTGAGTGCGGGCGGAGCCGACATCGGCGATCGCACCGATCGGTCGGTCCCGCCCCGGACGCGGCGAGGCCGCCAGCAAGGGCGGCCCCTGCATTCGCGGGTTCAATGCGTCGAGGGCTTCGCCGTGGCGGACGTCGTCTGGCCCTCCTTGGCCGCCGGGGCCGCCGTTCCCGTCGCGGCCGCGGCTTTCTGCGGAATCGCCGTCGTGTCGACCATGTCGAAGCGCATCCCGTCTTCCGCCTGTTTCAGGATCGCGTTGGCCTCGTAATACTTGCCCTGATCCAAGAGCGTGGCGGCCTGATCGACGTCCGACGTCGTCCTGTCGAGCGGCAGCACGGCCATGGTGAAGTTCACGTCGATGCCGGCGAGCTTCAGCTTCTCGGTGGCGCCCTTCCGGTCGCCCTTCTCCAGGGACTGATTGGCGTCGGCCACCGCCGCGGACTTCTGCGGGGTGGCGATGAAGTCCTCGCCGAGGACCAGCTGCCCGTCGACGGGCAGCCAAGTGACCGGCTTCGTCATGTCGGTGCCCGAGGCCGTGCCCCCGGACTTGGACTGCGCGGCGGCGGGTTTCGCGGCGCCGGGCGGCTTGAGATCGGCTTCGGCCTTCGTGAAGACGCTCTCGTCCGTCTTCGCCGTCGCGAGCGCGGTCCGGGCCTTGCCGACGAGGGTCTTGGCCTGCGCCGGGTCGGCGTCGAAGATCGCGAGCCGCGCCAGATGCATGTCGCGGAAGGCCCCTGCGCCGTCGGAGGACAGCTTCACGGCGTACTGGTCGACCGCCTTCTGCGCCGCACTGCCCGGCTGGACGGTCGGGCTGCTCTGCGATGCAGTGGGCGGCGCCGCGGCTTGATCGGCCGCGTAGGCCGCACCGGCGACGATCGTCGAGGCGGCGAGCAGACTGGCGACGAGATCGAATCTTTTCATGATCGAACCTCCGAGAACGGCCCATCCGGCGGGGCTGTCGGGGTTGCCGGCTGCTCGATGCCCTGGGCTGATGGGCGAACGTTCCACCCGATTCTCAGTTGCGTTAATTCTCTGTAATGATCTGGACATGCTATTGTAAATGAACACAATAACTAAATCTATCGCGTTAATATTGATATCGAAACTATTCTATAAGACATAACTGCAGAATATAAATAGATCAACACTGTCAATGCGTACGTGCTTCCCCGCATTCGGAAAACCGAAAATATCGGTTCGCCGTCAAGTCGGGAAAAAGTCCGAAAACCCACCGCTGGCGGCTCCCGAACGCGCCACAGCCTCCAGCGCCTCCGCCGCGATCAGCGCATCGCGCTCGGCGGCATAGACGTAACCGGGCGCCTCCCCCGCGAAGCCGCCGGCGGTGGCGGGGTGGGTGTAGAGCTCGGTGAGGCCGTCCGGCAGGTGGCGCAGGAGGGCGGCGACGCGGGCGGGCGTCATCGCACCGGACCAGGCGAGCCCGAGGGTGCGGTCGGGGATGAGCAGACCGGCTTGACGGGCGCGCGCGGCAAGCAGGCCGGCCCAGGGGGCGATGTCCAACGCCGGGCGCGGGCGTGCACCGGGTTCGGCGAGGCGGAGTAGCGCGCGCGGCTCCCGCGGCACCCGGATCGCCCTCATGCCGAAGCGCGATCCGATTGCGAGTACGGCCCCGGCGATCAGCGGATGCACGTGAAAGTGCTTGTGGGCGTTGACGTGGTCCAGCGGCAGGCCGGTGGCCCGATAGGCCTCGAACTGCGCCGTGATCTCGGCGGCGAGCTGGCGGCGGGCGGCGGGTTTGGCGGCAAGGTCGAAGCCGAGGCGGCCCATGTCGCGGCGCATCAGGCCCCGGGCATCCACGAGGTCCGGCAGCTGTGCAGGCGGTAGGGTCGGCCATGCCTCGACCAGGACGAGGTGGAGGCCGACCCGCAGGCGCGGCAGGCGCTTCGCCCGCGCCACGGCATCCGCTGCGGCCGGTGCCGAGACCATCAAGCTCGTGGCGGTGAGGATGCCCTCGCGATGCGCCTGCTCGACGGCCTCGTTCACTTCGCGGCTCAGCCCGAAATCGTCGGCCGTCACCACCAGTCGTTTCACGCAGGCTCCTGTCATGGGTGCCGAGAGGGCAAGCCCTCTCGCGGGTCCAGGGCGGAGCCCTGGAGATCGTCGGGGCCTCAGGCCCCGGACCCCGTAAACGAAAACGGCCGGGCTGTGAGGCCCGGCCGCGATATCGAGAGAAGAAAAAGCTCAGGCGGCCTTGGCGGTGCCCTGGCGATCCTTGAGGAAGCGGTAGAACTCGACGCCCTCGCGGAGCCGGCGCTTCATCATGTCGGGCGAGCGGACCATCTCGGAGACGATCGAGGCGATCTTCGGGGCGCGGAAGTAGAACTTCTTGTAGAACTCCTCCACCGCCGCGAAGATCTCCGCATGCGAAAGGTGCGGGTAGTGCAGCGGGGCGATCTGCACGCCGTTCTCATCGACGAGCTCGGCGTTCTCGACGTCGAGCCAGCCGTTCTCGACCGCCTGCTTGTAGAGGAAGGTGCCCGGATAGGGCGCGGCCAGCGAGCACTGGATGGTGTGCGGGTTGATGCGCTTGGCGAAGGCGATCGTCTCCTGGATCGTCTCCTTGGTCTCGCCGGGCAGGCCGACGATGAAGGTGCCGTGGATGGCGATGCCGAGGTCGTGGCAGTCCTTGGTGAACCGCTCGGCCACCTCGACGCGCATGCCCTTCTTGATGTTGTTCAGGATCTGCTGGTTGCCGGATTCGTAGCCGACCAGCAGCAGGCGCAGGCCGTTCTCCTTGAGCACCTTCAGGGTCTCGCGGGGCACGTTCGCCTTGGCATTGCACGACCAGGTCACGCCGAGCTTGCCCAGCTCACGAGCGATCTCTTCGGCGCGCGGCAGGTTGTCGGTGAAGGTGTCGTCGTCGAAGAAGAACTCCTTCGTCTGCGGGAACTCCTTCAGGCAATACTTGATCTCCTCGATCACGTGGGCGACCGAGCGGGTGCGGTAGGTATGCCCGCCGACGGTCTGCGGCCAGAGGCAGAAGGTGCAGCGGCTCTTGCAGCCACGGCCCGAATAGAACGAGATGTAGGGGTGCTTGAGGTACCCGATGAAGTACTTCTCCATCTCGAGGTCGCGCTTGTACACGCTCGTGACGAAGGGAAGCTGATCCATGTCCGTCATGATCTCGCGGTCCTCGTTGTGGACCACGACACGGTTCTCGTCGCGATAGGACAGACCCTTGATCTGCGACATCGGCACGCCGTCGGCGACTTCCTTGACCGTGAAGTCGAACTCGTTGCGGGCACAGAAATCGATGCAGGGCGCCTGGGCCATGGCGCCGGCGGCGTCGACCGCGACCTTGGCGCCGATCAGGCCGGCGATGAGCTTGGGGTTCGCAGCCTTCAAGGCCTCGACCGTCTTCACGTCCGACTTGAAGGACGGCACCGAGGTGTGCAGCACGACGAGGTCGAAGTCGTTGGCCTGGGCCACGATCTCGGCGAGCTTGATGTTGTGCGGGGGCGCGTCGATCAGCTTCGAGTTCGGCACGAGCGCGGCCGGCTGGGCCAGCCAGGTCGGGTACCAGAACGACTTGATCTCGCGCTTGGCCTGGTAGCGCGAACCGGCGCCGCCGTCGAAGCCGTCGAAGGTGGGGGCCTGGAGGAAGAGCGTGCGCATCGAGTAGCGGCCTTCGGGCTCGTGAGGAGTCGTGTGGGTGAGGACGGAGTGCAGGGCGAAAACGGCGATTTGCAGTCCGCGATTCGTTCGTCTGAAGTCTTCGAAGATTAGACGGAAGTCGCGCCGGTTTCCGAACCGATGACGTGCTCCGGGATCAGCGTCCCGTCAGCAACCACACGGTAATCGTGACCTTTCCATGTCACCGCACCCGAGACGAAGCTCCAGGTGAAGTTGATGAAGGACAGCATGTCGCGAATCGGCAACAGCCAGTAGGCGTGCGGGGTCAGGCCGAAGGCGCTCTCAATGCGCAGGCAGAGCAGGATCCGGCAGGCGAGCGCCAGCGCGGCCACCGTCAGCGCGCCCGTGCCGGCGCCGGGAACGAGGGCCGCGATCAGCGCCAGCGGGAAGGCGTGGGTCACGACCGAGCCGGCATAGCCGGCGGGATCGACGTTGCGGATGGTGCGGTTCCAGCGCAGCTCGTGCCGCCACAGGCCGGAGAGCTCGGTGTCGACGCAGGTATGGCCGATGGTGAAGTTCGGGATCGCCACCTCGCCGCCGAGGCCGCGCAGGGCCTCACCGATGGCGTAGTCGTCGGCGAGATCATCCTTGAAAGCGCGGAAACCGCCGATGGCCGTCAGCGAGGCGCGGGTCATCGCGATGGTCGAGCCGAAGCAGGGGTTGGCGAGGCCGAGGGTGGTGCCGACGATGACGTTCGGGGCGAACTGCACGTCGATGGCGAGCGCCGAGAGGTGGGCGAAGACGCCGCGGTTGGCCGGTACGCCGTGATAGAGGCAGGTTACGCCGGTCACGCCCGGCTGCGACAGCTCGGCGACCACGCGCTCCAGGTAGTCCGGCTTCACCACCATGTCGCTGTCGGCGAGCACCACGACGTCGTGGGCGACCCTCTCCGACATGTTGATGAGGTTCGAGACCTTGCGGTTCGCGCCGTGCTGGCTCGGGTCGATCACGAGGTCGAGGCGGAGGGCCGGAAAGGCCTCCCGCAGGCGCTCGACGGTCTGGATCGCCGGATCGGTCGACTTCTGCACGCCGAACACGATCTGCACGCGACCGGCATAATCCTGCCGGCAGAAGCTCTCGAGGTTCGAATAGAGGTTCGGCTCCATGCCGCAGAGCGGCTTCAGGATCGTCACCGAGGGGCGCGCGGCGCCCTCGGGAAGCACCGGCACGGCACGCCGCGCGAAGCGGCCGGCCATGGCGGCGGCCATCAGGGCATAGACGCATCCGGCGACTGCCACGAGCAGCAGCAGGGGGGAGATCCAGGCCGAGAGGCTCGTGAGGTCCATGGCGGCGTTGCTCGGGTCCGGTCGGATGTCGGGTGTCGCCAGGGACGCTTGAAGATCGTCTTGGGCGAGAAGCCTCGGCTGGAAAGCCGTCTCGGTGCGATTCAAGGCTTTGGTTTGGCGGCGAGCATCCCATCGGTGCGCTCGCGCAAATATTTCACGAGTGCGTCCGCACCGCCCTTCTTCAGGGGCTCGCTGAAGCCGGCCCGCATCGAGGCGACCTCGCTGACGGTACCGTTGAGCAGCACGTCCTGGATCTTGTTGTCGGCGTTGACGACGTAGTCGACGTCGGTGTCGTCGCCGTCCTTGGTCGTGATCTTGGAATGGACGATCTTGGTAGCCCCCCGCGCCTCGGCGCCGGGCTTGATGTCGAATTTGCCGCCGGCGGCCTGCGACAGGCGGTTGGCGTAGAGCGTGGTGAAGTAGGTGGTGAAGGCGTCGGTGACCGCGCCCTGCTGCTCGGGCTTCAAAGCCTTCCATTTCGGACCGACGGCGACCGGCACCATGGCCGAGGTGTCGAACACCTCCTTGAAGGTGGGGCCGATCACGTCGATGCGGCTCTTCAGGTCGCTCGATCCGCCCTTCAGCGCCTCCTCGACCTTGGCGTAGAGCTTGGTCACCGAGGCGACGGCAGGATCGTCGGCGGCATGCGCGCCCTGGGGCATGCCGGCCAGCGCGACGGCGCCGGCGACGAGAAAGGCGACGGTGGACAGGCTGCGTCGGGTCAGGCGCACTTTTTCAGCTCTCCGCGCTCGATGTCGACGGGACGGGAATGGACGGGGACGTTCGCGGCGTAGCCGTAGGCGGGAACCCGCGGCGGCGGCTCGAAGCTGCGGCCGATGATCCGGTCGCGAAATCCGTCCTGGTTCGTCTCCGGGGTGGTGACGGGCTGCGCCTCCTTCCTGGCGCGGCCTTCGAGGCGGTGCCAGAGGACGAGGCTCGGCAGGCCGATGGCGAGGTCGGCGGCGCGCTTCACCAGCGAGAGGGCGAGGGCCGCCTCGGTGGGGATGCCGAAGATGGCGCAGAGCGCGATCAGGCCGCCCTCCTGGGCTCCGAGCGCGCCGGGGACCGCGAAGGCGGCGCCGCGCACGGCCTGGGCGAGGCTCTCGATGACGATCGCCTCGAAGAAGCTGACCGGATAGCCCATGAAATGCAGGCAGATGTAGACCTCGAAGGTGCCGATCACCCAGCCGAGGAGATGCACGAACACGGCGTTGCCGAAGCGCGCCCCGTTGCCGTAGAGGCGCTTGAGGTTGGCATAGAGCACGTCGACCGCACCCAGCGCCCGCCATTCGCGGCCGGACGCGAAGCGGGTCAGCGCCGCCTGGATCAGGCGGTGCCCGCTGCGGCGCTGGATCAGGTAGAAGGCGCCGAGCGCCGGGACGGCCAGCGCGAGGCCGCCGGAGACCGCGCGCACCACCGGACCGTCGCCGGCGAGCCAGATCAGGATGCCGAGGCCGGCGATCGTGAAAAGGAGCTGCGTCAGCGCCTGCGTCATCAGGTCGACGAACATCGAGGCGCCGGCGAGGCTGCCGGAGATGCCGCGCTTCGCCAGGAGACGCGCGCCGACGAAGTCGCCGCCGACCTGCGCTACCGGCAGCAGGGTGTTGATGCCCTCGCGGACGAAACGCAGGGTGATGCAGTCCTTCAGGCTCGGGCGCTCACGGCTTGGAAACACGACGAACCAGCCGAGTCCCGCCCAGGCCACGGCCAGGAAGCGGGCGACGATGACGGCGAGCGCACCCCAACCCGCGCTCAGCACGGCGGCCCAGACGTCGGTCAGTCCCGAGGAGAGGAACAGCCCGACGACGGTGCATACGCCTGCGATCAGTGCCAGGGTCGTGAGGTGCTTCATGGCCCTCTTTCCGCTACCGGCGATGGTGCGAGGTGTTGTTGTCTTGCCGCGTTTCCGGCTCAAATCGGCCGTTGGGGGCGATCAGGATCAAGGCAAGTTGCAGCTTTAAGAAGCGCTGTCTATCACCCGGGAGACACACCGAAGGTCAAAGCGGCAGATGGGCAACAGTCCCATAGCAACGACCGCGGACCTTGATCGGAGGGGGATTATCCATGGAACGCGACGCGTCCAACATGGCGGAGAACGCCATGCTCGATGATGCATACACCCGGAACTACGGCGGCCTGCAGGAGCTGCGCTCGGACGTGCCGGCACCGCAGAGCCCGGTCATGGCCTGGAACGAATGGGACCCGCTGGAGGAGGTGATCGTCGGCTCGCTCGACGGCGCCACGATCCCGACCCACCACCTCACCGTGATCTTCAACCTGCCCCGCGCGGCGCAGCCGTTCTATCGCTTCGCTTCGGGCTGGAAGTACCCGAAGTTCATGAAGAAGCTCGCGCAGCAGGAGCTCGACAACTTCATCGGCATCCTCGCAGGCGAAGGCGTGAAGGTGCGCCGGCCCGACACGGTGGATTTCTCGAAGAAGTTCAAGGCGCCGCGCTGGACATCCCGCGGCTTCTGCGTCGCCTGCCCGCGCGACCCCTATCTCGTGATCGGCGACGAGATCATCGAGAGCCCGATGTGCTGGCGCTCGCGCTACTTCGAGGGCGACGCCTACCGTGCGCTGTTCAAGGAATACTTCCGCGCCGGTGCCCGCTGGACGAGCGCGCCGCGGCCTCAGCTCACCGACGACCTCTACAACTACGACTACCGGGTGCCGAACCTGAAGGCCGGCGAGCCGATGCAGTTCACGGTCAACGAGTTCGAGCCGGTCTTTGACGCGGCCGACTTCGTGCGCTGCGGCCGCGACCTGTTCGTGACCCGCTCCAACGTGACGAACCTGATGGGCATCGAGTGGCTGCGCCGCCACCTCGGCTCCGGCTTCCGCATCCACGAGATCGAGAGCCGCTGCCCGCAGCCGATGCACATCGATTCGTCGTTCATGCCGCTGGCGCCGGGCAAAGTCCTGGTGAACCCGGACTACATCGACGTCGAGAAGCTGCCGGCCGTCCTCAAGAAGTGGGACGTGCTGATCGCGCCGCGCCCCGACCCGGTCTCGGGCTTCATGAGCAAGATCTCGATGTGCTCGCCCTGGACCTCGATCAACGTGCTCGCCATCGACGAGAAGAAGATCGTCGTCGACCAGAGCCAGCCGACGCTGATCAAGGCGCTCAAGGATTGGGGCTTCGACCCGATCCCGGCGCCGTTCCTCAGCTACGGCCCGTTCGGCGGTTCGTTCCACTGCGCCACGCTCGACGTGCGCCGCCGCGGCGTGCTGAAGTCGTATTTTTAGGACGTAACCGGCCCACCGGTTCGGGGGTGCGCATCCCCCTCTCCCCGCAAGCGGGGCGAGGGAATGCGCGGCAATCCGGGACGATCGCCCCGGTGGGCGAGTTCAGCGCCTCTCGGCGGCGCGCGGCGCGGTCGGGCTGCGTCGACCCGCGGCTGCGCGCCCGGCGGCAGGCACGGGAGCCGCCGTCGGCGTGGCGACGGGGACAGGCGTCGTCAATTTCGGGATCTCGACGCCGAGGCGCTTCACCGGCCAGCCGTCCGCCCAGCGCTGCATGTCGCTGAAATTCGCATCGGCCTTGAGCTTGGCCCCGTCCTTGCCGGCGAAGGCGGCGGCGGCGGCCATGTCGAAGGTGCGCCAGTAGGCGAGGTAGTCGAGGGCGTCGGCGCGGGCATTGTTGATCTGCTGCACCAGGGTCGACTGCTCGCCGGTGAGCGTCACGTCCGGCGACCACTTGAACGGCGGCGGCTTGAAGTCCTTCGGCTCCGGCGGAACGGTGATCGACGTGCCGTCGTAGGCGGCGTCGATCCCGGCCGGCGAGGACAGCGTCGCGGTCATCGCCGGGAAGCCGTGATCGTCCGAGAGGGCGCGCACCAGGAGCTTGCGATCTCCGCCGACAGCGCTGGCCTCGCGCAGGATGCGGCGGCCGGCCATGTCGGCGGCGCGCGCGTCCTTGTCGCCGATCACCACCAGCATCAGCGTGTCCGCCGGGATCGTCGCGAGATCGTTCAGCGCGATGCCGCGGGATTTCGGGTCGCGGGCGATGCCGCCGGGCATGACGGCGTAGACCAGCTTCGGCGCCGGCAATCCGTCCGCCTGCGCGCCCGCCGCGAGGTTGGCCGCGAGCGGAGCCCCGGCGAGGTGGCCGATCAGCGCCACGCGCTTGAGGTCGGGCTTGGCGTCGGGGTCGGAGCCGAGCGCGTCGAAGGCCGCCTTCAGGACGCTCGTCGCCTTCGCCGTCGCATCCGAAGGCCGTGACTTGTTGAGTTCCTGGAAGCGCGGATACAGCACCAGCCAGCCGTTGCGGGCGAGATGGTCGATCCAGCCGCCATAGGCGCGCGGGTTCGTCGCGCCCCAGGCATGAAGCAGGACTGCGACCGGCCGCCCGTCGGCGGGAGCCGGGCCGGACTTGTAGAAGGCGTAGGTCGAGGAATTCGTGGTGCCGATGCCCCGCTTGACCACCGTGGCGGTCTTGTCGCCAACCCCACCCGGCCCTTCGGCCGGCTGCGTGGGAGGCGCGGCGGACAGCGCTGGTGCGGCCAGTCCCAACGCGAGGATCAGACCCGCGGTCGCGGAACGAAGGACGGTGTTACAGCGCATCAGGAACCTGGCGTTGCGGTTCTCTGCCGAATTCGGCGCGCTCTCCATACCAGATCTCGAGTCCAAGGCGACGCCCGGAGTCTCGATACCGTCGGACCGGTGCAGGCGTGCTACGCGTCGCGCGATGCATCCATCCGGCGCGCGTCGACCGTCTCCGCGAGGTCGCGCAAGCTGCTGGGCAGCTCGGAATCCGTCAGTTCGTCGTAGAGATGCCGAAGGTCATCTCCGATGCGGCCCAGTAGAGCGCTATCGAACGTCCCCTCCGAGGCACGGACGGACGAGGAAAACGGCATTCCGAAATGGTCCGAGACTGTTTTCATGGGGCGCGGGTCACTTGGTCTCCTGCCCCGAAACGAGGGCATGAAACCAAACCAACGGCCCCGTTGCGGGATGTTTCCCCAATCCGGTGGATAAGTTTTTGACGACAGAGGGTGCAGCCCCTGGTTGGGCCGGAGCGCCCTGCCCTTCCGAGCGACGGCGCAAGCCCTTGAAAAGGAGAGACTTTGCCGGGCCGCGTACGCGCGTTTACCGTCTACTTTCGCACTATTCGTCGCTCGCGGCGTCGTGATGCCGGGCGGCGTCCTCGAGCCACGCCAGGATCTCCGGCGCGCGCCAGGGCTTCGGAATGAAGGTTGCGGAAATCCTGAGATCGCTCGGCTGGTCGGTGGCATCGCCCGAGGTCAACAGGATGCGGATGCGTGGCCAGGTCACCCCAATGATGCGGGCGAGCTCGAACCCGCCGATCGTGCCGGGCGTGCGCACATCGGAGAACACCACGGCGACATCCTCGCCGCGCTCGTTGAGGATCGCGAGCGCACGCTCCGCCGTCTCGGCCTCGATCACCTCGAAGCCGGTCTCGTCGAGCATCTCCGACGCGAGGAAACGCTCGTCCGGCTCGTCCTCGACGACGAGGATGACGGGCTTCTTGCCCGTCGGTCGCACGTCACTCATTACCTGACTCACGGCCGTGATGATCCATCGCGCCGAACGCATGGAGGCGATCGCCGCCTCGCAACGGCGTTCGATGCGCTGCAACGATAGAGTTCTACCGCGCCGCGTCTGTGCCGTGGGGGCAACAACGTTGGATTTATTCTTGACAGCCGGGGCGGCAACCGTCTGCAGCATCCGATTCAGCCGATGCCGTGCTGTTTGGGGGACGCCGGTGCCGGCGTCGAGCCGCCCTGCCCTGGCGGACACTCGAACCGGAATCGGAAGCAGGAGGACGCCGATCCGGCGTCCTCCTGCTTCGGGTTGGACCTCGATCCGTTGCAGACGACCTATCGAAGGCCGCCTTCTGTAGAGTCAGGCATAAAATGGGTTCTACGTAGATCGCAAGCTATTGAATCTACGTGCATATTTTTGACGTCGCTCGCGGAAAACAACGAAAGATGGGGTATTCCTCAGGCATAAGATGCTGAGACGGAACGATCTCACTGCATATTGAAGCGTCTGGCGCCGAAGCGAAGGCATGAAAAAGCCCTCGCGGCTTTCTTCCGCGAGGGCTCGAATGCGTTGCCGTCGAGGTGCGTCAGAGACGCTGAAGATCCGATCTTCGGTAGAAGGCCGCGCCCACTTCCTCGCGTCTGATCGCCGGTTCGACACCGATCGCGGTCAGCCGCTTCTGGATCTTGAGGAAATGGATTCCTGTCGTCTCCATCGCTTCGAATAGCGTCGCGTATTCCTGGCGGAACTCATCGAACACGGTTTGCCCGACCACTCGGATGGGGCAGCGATTCAGCGGACTGACGATCTCCTCGGTTCTCAGATATCCGAGGTCGATGAGGCTCCGTACGACCTTCGTGTTCGTGCGCATCGTCGTCTCGATGGTCTTGGCGGTCAGCCATCCATCCATCGACCCACGCAAGACCGAACGGATCTCGGACACGCGCACGAGGAGCGCTGCGAACCCACGTTCGCTCGTGCGTCGACCGACCCATGAGAGCTTTCGGTCGAGCACCAGGCGGACGATCTCGATCGTGCTGCAGCAGACCCGCTTCACCGCCTTCTTGACGTCGGCCATATCCTCGTCCGGATCTTCGACCGGAACGGCATCGACGAACATGCGCTCGAGAAAGGCGTCGAGATCACGCCGCCTGAACAGGTGGTCGAGATCCGGCCGCTTCGGAAACATGGGCGCGACGAGGCCGGAATCGACCAGGAGCTTCGTCTGAACGCGCCCGGCGCCGAGATATGGCTCGATCTCGGTCATGAAGAGACCGTCGACGGCGTCCGTCAGGATCTGCGCCGCCGCAGCAGCGTCGAAGGTCGCGTTGCCGTACGGGAGCTCCATCTGCTCGTTCGTCAAGACGCCGGCGGCATGCAGGACCTTGCGAAGACGCTTGGGGTGGACCTCGATCTCCTGGGAGGCCGAACGGACGGAATGCAGGACGCGCCGCTCGATCGGCTTTCCGAAGATGATGTCGCCGGGGCCGAAGGGCATGTGCTCGATCATGAAGTCCGAGACGAGATCGCGGACGACGTCGAAATCAGGATGCGGCACGCCGAAAGCCAGGAAAGTGAAGAATCGCCCGAGCACGGCTTGCGGACCTTCGGTCGCGCTGCGCGAGTACGGATAGGTCCGTAGGAGGTCCTTCATGAACTCCCGGATCCCGGCCTCGCCGCGGCATGCGATGCGGAAACCGCTTTCTCCGGCATCCGCCCACTCGCTCTCCGAGAGCTTGTTCGCACGCACCTCCCGTCCGAAGCGATCGACCGTTCCGATCGTTTCACAGATCGCCATGCCGACATGGAGCGGCAGCCCATCGAGCCATGGCGCATTCCCGACCGCCCCCGCGAGCCTGCCGAGAACGTAGAGCTCGAGGCCGGAGGCGGATCGACGCGTAGCGCGGTCCGCCATCGCTCCGAGATCTGGTAGCAGCGGCTTCATGACCTGCGCGAAATCGTGGGTCTTCGACGGCGGCGTGATCGGGCCGGCGTCGAAGATTTCCATGCCGTGGAGGGGACAGGTGCGGATCGAAGCGATCGACCAGATCGTCCGGCCGTAGGCCGCCGCCTCCGGCTTCGATGCGCCGGAGCAGTCGTCGAGGAGACATGCCGGGCAGAAACGCAGGGACGTCCTGACAAGACTGCTCTTCGAGAAGCGTTCGCCCCGAAAGAGGTGCCCCTCGGGGACGCGACGGAACGCGTCGGCGGCAAGCATGGCCGGATCGGCTCCGGACAGGTCGGCGAGAGCCGTCAAGGCGCCCGGTTGTCCGTCGACAACCTTTCCGAAATCGATCCCCATGTCGGTGCAGAACGTCCTCGCACCGGCATCTTCGGTCAGGTGTAGTTGCGCCAACCGCGAGGCGAGGGAGGTCGGAGCCTCCCCCGCCAGATGCGGCAGCGTGGGATGCAGCCGCTTGCCGGTCATTTCGTCTTACCCTGCTTCCCGGCCGGCTTCTTCGGCTTGCGGACTGCCGGCGGCGCCGATTTCGACGCCTTCGGGTTCGTCGGCTCGATATCTGCACGGGGACGATCCAGAACCTGCTGGGGATCCGTTTCCCGCCACCCGACCGCGAGGAAGGGGTTCGAGGAGTTCGGGCACCCGCTTCGGGACCTGTAGACCTCGGCGAAATGGCTCGGACGAAGCTTGCCGCTACCTTCGAGGAACGCCTCCTCGATCGCGTCGCACGCGATCTCCATCGTGATGCCGAGGGCATAGTTGGCACCGTGGATCAGGCGAGCGGCGAGATCCTCGACGACCGTGTGCTCGAGCTTGAGCGGAGTGAGCTCGATCAGATCCTCCAGGGTGTCCGCGATCAAGTCGACGTCGCCTTCGATCGACAACCGCTTGAGCTCTACGAACTTGCAGCGCCTGCGGACTTGGCCGTCGGTGCGCAGGAAGTCCGCGAGCTCGCAGGTTCCCGACAAGACGAGCAGCATCGGCTTTTCGCGGCCCTGGATCAGACTCTTGATGGTGTTGAGGATGCGCTTCTTCTGGTCGACGTTGGCCGTCTGGGTGACGTGCTGCATCTCGTCGATATGGACGATCCGCACGCCCTGCGCGTCGATGCGACGTCGGACATCCTCCCAGATCAGATGCTCCTTCCTGTCGCGCTGGATGGGGTAGCCGAGTTCGGGAAGCATCTTGCGACCGAGCTGCATCAAGGTGCAGGGCGAAGGCGCGACGACCGAGACGAGCACCTCTTCGACGATCTCGCGACGCTGCCTGAACAGTCTCTTGAGCGAACGGGACTTGCCGGCGCCGGTCTCTCCGATGAGGACCAGGATCCTCCCCTCGGGCCTGTCGGCCTCTTCGTCCGCGTCGAGATCGTCGTCGTCGTCGTCGTAGTCGTCGTCCGCGAGTTGATCGCCCTCGGCGTTCCGGGCGTCGGAGTTCCGCGCCGGGATCTCGATGTCGGGACCGGGCACCAGTCCCATGACGCCAAGAAGACGGTCGAACGTTTTCGCGAGCAGGTCGTACGCGGGCGGCGGCAGGAACATCCGCCGCACGCGGCGCAACAGCTTGTTGATCGGGATCGAATTAGCCGGGCGGTCGGCCGGCTCGTCCGGGGGAAGAGCGACTTCGCTACTCACTTCACTTCTCCAGTTTCACGGTGGTACGCCTCCGGCGGGGGCCGGCGGGCTCGGTTGCATCCGGGACGGGCGCGCTTCGGGCCTCTTCGGCCTCCGGCGCCGCCGAACGGTCCGGCACGCATGGGGGAATGGGTGTGGACCCGGTCGGCAGGTCTGCGGCCGGAACATCGGCTGCGGAGGTCGGGCGGAGCGCCGGGACGGACGAGGAGCCGGCCACGACGCGAGAAGCTCCGACGGCGAAACTGAGAGACCCCGGTAGTGCGAAGGTCGAGGGCAGCGTCCCCGTCCGCGAGGACTGCGACGGCAAGGCGGTCGGCATCACAGAGGCGAGCCCCGGAAAGTCTTCCGACGCCGGGACCGCAAAACCGATACTAAGCTTGCCTTCGTAGTGCTCAATCCGATCGCAATCGTATTCGATTCCCTTGAGGTCCGCGATCTCGACGGCTCTGCGATGCGTCCTCTGAATTTCTTCGATCGTCTTCAAGATGATCGGCAGACGCATCTGCGCGACGTCTTCGTACCTGCGGGACAGCTCTTCCGAGGCCTGGATCCAGTCGTCCAGCCGGCGCCCTTCCATGAAGCGCGTCCTGCACGGGACCGTAATGAAGCCGACGCTGTCCGGATCCAGGCGGACCGAGATCGCACCCAGATTGTACGGGTCGACCTTCACCTCCGCCTCGGTGTCGCCTTTGCGACGGCACCAGGCCTGGAGCTCTTCTGAGCTGTAGTCCAAACCCAGGACGCGGATGCCCGTCATACGGGTGGGTCGCTTCAAGTCGATCCCGAAGCTGATCCGCATCCGGCAGGGATCCGGAGCGGGCATCGGCGGGAGCAACTTCGTCAACCGCACCCATGCATCGCGCGGCGTCTCGCCACCGAGGCCGGCGTGCTTCTTGTGGTGATAGATGTCGACGCACCAGCGGACGAGCAGATGCGAAAACTGCTCGACGGTCAGCACCGCCCGAAGCTGAGCCGGATAGTCGCCGAGTGCCGCGATACTGCCGCCCGTATTACCTTCGAACCGCTTCAACAATCCTTCCAGGACGGTCCTGAAGAACCGCTCGATGAAGGCGCGCAACTGCGGCTGCGCTGCCGGAGGATTGAAAACGTCGGCAAGCAGGGAGACCGCGCGGAACTGAAACCAAGACTTGACGAAGGCCGACCCCTGATCGGTCGTCAGCATCCACGGCGGCCCGCACTGGTCCCAGGGACTGAGAGCGCCAGCCGCCCGACCGATGCCGGTCTTGTCGTAGAAGACCATGCGCAGCGTATCGAGCGCGACCTGAGAGCTCTCGCTTCGCGCCAGCTTCATTCCGAGGATGCAACGAGACGCGACGTCTATCGCTACGCAGAGGTACCAGCGATTACGCTCGATCTGGATCCGGAGCTTGGGAGATAGATGCTTCCAGACTTCAGTATCTACGAGCAGAAGGTGTAGATCGACATTGTAATAATCCATCTCCACACGCTCGAGAGCGTAATGGACGTCCAGACCTGCGCCGATCAGCTTGCGTTTACGGTGGGCGGCTTCGTGCCCGAGGCGCGCGTAATCGACCTCCCAATCGTCGAGCTTGGCGATCTCCAGACAAAATCGGGAGAAGGAAGGCAGATGATCAAGAGGGCGACCCTCGTCGCGAAAGCGATTGTTGAGTGCATTGAAGGCAACCTTGAAGTCGTCATAGACGTTTCGTCTGTTCGGACAGTGTGGTCGGCAGTATTGGTGAGCATAATCCTCTAGGAGCGTGTACGTTTCGGGAGAGAACCGACCATTGTGATTGCCCGATCTGTTTCGACCATCCCGCAGCTCGACGAAGTCCCAGTCGGCTGCTTCCAGCTTTTCGATCCAGCTTTGCAGAGTGCTGCCGTTCAGAGCGGCATCGAAGTTGTTGCGGCAGCCACGCTTCTTCGGGGGCGGGGAAGGATCGTTGACATTGCGATTGGGCTTCTGCTTCAGAAGGCCGAGCGTCGCAGATATCAGTTCCGCGGCACGCTTGAATCCATCTGCGGTACGCGATATTTTTTTATTGTAGTATAGCTTGTAATACTCCGTGATGCATTCAATTTTAAATTCGATATCGTTTTGGTCTTTCAATGGTAGATGTGAAATGGAAATTGGATGTTTGCGGGCACGTTCGACCACGCTGCGTGGGCGAAAGTAATCGTCTTCGCGCCTGAAGGTCGAAGTAAGGGCTTCCGCGTTGTAAACCGTATGCGTGACGAGCATCGTCACGTCCGGATCGTGGACCTTTTTTAACTTGTGACCCTTTGCTGAAGTCCTGACGAGCCGCCATACGTCGCCCCAGGCGTGGATACGGGCACCGTCGTCGATCGGCGTGATCGCGGCGAGCGGATTGCGGGCGGCCATCAGATCACGCGCTGCGGATGTTCGAACCGAGCAGCCGCGAGAAAGACACGGCTCCCGTAACCGATGCGACCCTCCTCGAAGACGACGAGCCAACCGCGATCGATGAGGCGCAGGGCGGCAACGAAGGCCACGCCGCCGAGACCGCTTGCGGCGACGAGTTCTTCGATCGTGCTCGTCGCTCCGGCGCTGGCCAGCAGATCGAGGACGACGTCTTCCGCCGCGAGTGGAGGGCAGCGGCGAACGTAGCGGAGCAGCTTCGCGTTCGCGACCGTATCCGGATGGAGCCCCACCTCGGTCAGCAACAGGACCTCGTCCGCATGATCCGCGCACAGCTGCGACGCGATCAGCTTCATCGTCGAATCCCAGAAGCCGCGTTCGACGAATATGAGCGGCTTCACCTGAATATAGATGCGCCTTGAATCGGCAGTTACTATGAAGAAATCGAACGTATGTTCGCGCTCGATACCGTCGATATCGTAGAAACAGATCGGCTCCGGCTGTTCGACCATGTATTCCGGCCGCAACAATCCGTCGATGACGATGGCCCAGTTGTATTCGAGGCCGCTCTCTACGCTGATAATGCGGTAGGCGCCTTCGGAAGTGATCGGGAGGGTGGCACGGGCCGAGCCTTTCGAGCGCGGCGCGACGTGACGAGCTGCGAGGCTTTCTCCCGGGTCGTTCCAGTACGCCGGTTCGAAGGCGGGGAGGTATGGCGGCAGCTCGAGGAGCGCTGTTTCGAGGTCCGCAGGCCAACTCACCTTACGGAGTTCTCGACCAGCGAGATTCTCCGAGGTCGGTGCAGCTTCCGTGGCCGATAGCCTGATCGACACAATACTTCTCCATGACCAGGCGCGCGTTAACCAGCGCAGCCGAATGCCTCGACACGGACCTGGAAGGCCCGAATTGCGTGTTGCGAGGGGAGTCCGGAGGTGCGATACCGATGTGGTCCGCGATGCGGACACGACTCGGCGGTCGCCCGGGCCCAAAGGCCCGTTCGTCGACCTACGGTTGCCCCGGTAGCAGGATCGTTCGGCGCAGTTTGTCGCTGTCGGGCCGAATGATCCTCTGGGTACTCTTGAAAGTGTGCGGCCCTGCAAGGCCGTGCACTTTCAGAAGAGCTTTCCTGCTCCGCACGGGCCAACTCTCAGACTTTGCTGAAGAGCGGTCACGGCACAGATGACCCAGCCCCAAGTTGGGGTGTCAGGTGCAATGGCTGGGGTCCCTCGTTCCATGACGAGAGCTGCGTGGTCCATGCCGGGTTGCCGGCAATTGCCTCGCCTGAGCCTCGGAGCCTGCTCAGGTGTGCTGGGACCTCAAGGTCGGCCGCGACGAAGCTGAAAGCTGCGCCTCCGAAAGAAATCGGCCGCCGCAAAGCTGTGCCAGGCGCAGCCGTTCCTTGCAATCGGAGTCGTGCGGGCCGCCTTCAAGACCTTCGACGTTGGTTAACGATCGCCCGAAGCAATGCCGCGGTTCGTCACAAGCGCCGATCTGGGAACAGCTCCACCGTATCCCGCGCCGACACCCGCCTTCGAATGCCGGCTTCCGGCTGCAAACCGTCCTTCATGTCGATGAGTAGGTCGCCTCTGCAGACCAGCGACAAGACGGTCTCGAAAGGATCGGCGTCGGGATGGCGTACGCAGGCTGCGAGTTCGCGGATGGGATGACTTCCGCCGTCTTCGGACGCAATCAGGATACGTAATCGGTCGCCCGGCTGAACGGCGAGGCCGCGTGTTGCCCAGACGGCGCGTGCATCGGCGGCTCTGGGCTCGGCCAGAACAGTCGATTTCGCCAGTACGACCGCGCCGGGGCGCCTCTCTTGGAGCAGTCGCCCGTCCCCGTCATGCATCGCGGCGACGAGAACGCGAGTTCCGCCCAGGATCAAATCAAGATTCAATTCGTCCCGTCCGGCTTCTGCCCCAAAAACTTGACCGATGGCTTCGATCGCCGGATCGAGAGTTGCTTGGATGAGCAGATCCCGGTGCCAGCGGGCTGGATACAAGATCGGCCGGATAGTCTTGAACGAACTGAATCCCGGATGGCGGCCCGGTTTCGGGAAGGGTGGCGTATCTGCCGCGATCGTAGTCTCGACTTGCATCCGAGCCGTTCTCCATTCGTTGCGACCGCTCGGACGCATGACGCGATCCGACGATCAGCCCTCGTCGTGTAGCTGCATCGATGTCCGCCCTGGCTTCGAGGGGTCGTTGTCCTGGACCCGGATCTCAGGTGCTTGAGGTCGCTGTCGACCGCGAAGATTGCTAACAGGCAAAATTTTCAGGTTCAAGCTATCGATTTGAGAGCCGAGAATATCGAGCACAACGATATGATTTTTATGAAGTATTAAATGAATATTGACTATAACCTGCTTCGCGCGCGCCCGACGACCGAGTAGGCGCCGTCTTTGCATTCGGTCAGATGTCGCCACGAGAGCGATCTGTTCTCTCGTCCAGCCATAGCCGGAGCGTCTCGATGAACTCCTGCTCCGCTCCCCGCAGTGCGGCCAGATACGCGAGCCGCTCGACGACCTTAACGGCCGTCCGCTTGAATCCTTCGGTGGCACTGGCGTCGTCTGCGATGTCGGACATGGGCCCGAAAGGCATCTCCAAGTCCGCCAGTACGTCGAGCAGATAGACGATTTCGGCAGGCGGCCCTCTGCTGGCCCAGTAGTGTACCGTCCTTTCGACGACGCCGATCTCCGACGCGAACCCGGCTTGGGTGCGGCCCATCACCCGAAGCCTGTGCTTGAACTCCGGTCCGTCCATCCCGTCCAACGTCGTTACCGCCGCCTGCGATTCCGCCTGGTGCCGGATGCCGGGGCTTCCGCACGCACGGGTCGGATCCATCGCCGATCGATCATAAAACAAAAATCGTTCCTTCACGACGAAGCGATCTTCGGCGGTGTCGCGAAGCGAGTGTAACGCTCCGTACATGCCTGAAGCGGAATCCATGAAGGAACAATCCAGCTTCGCACGCATAGAGCTGCCGCGCCATGGCTTTCGGAAGACACGGTCATACTAGGAAGGAACAGCCCACCGAGGCGGAAAGAACTGCGGGCGCATCTCACGCCGGGGAAAACGTATTTGCACGCCCGCACGCCGTCTACGATGTGCTCGGTTCCCTACACGCCCCCGAGAAAAGCGATCAAGCAACCGAAGCGCGTTGCAGCCCGCGAATCAGACGGATCCTCGTCTCTTATAAACAAAATGCAGAACATCCAACGCGACTTGGCATCGTGCGAATCGAGGGAAATGACTACCGATTTCTGGGTTCCGGCTTCAGGGTCTACAGAGGTCAGCAGGCTTTCGCGCATCGCGCCAAGAACCAAATCGAGATCGAGAGCCTTAAGATCTCAACCTGCTTCGCCGTCGTGTTCGTCAACACGACGAAAAAGTATGCCGGGTTGGTTCGGGTCTTCGGCGACGAGCAAGAAGGCCTCCTGAAGCCGTTCCTACGAAACGCTTTGCGCAAAGCAGATATCGGCGACCGCATCCTGCTCGAGGTCCACGGAGGAGCCCCGATGCCAGGTCAGGGTGCGAACGCGGACCGACGAAGCAACGTCCTACGCACGCTCGACCATCTCGCGAAGAATGGCATCGACCCGAAAGCGCCCGGATCATGCGCATCGCCCATCGACATCTCGTTCCGCGTGAGATGGATCGACGACGACGACACCATAGATCTCCGGGTCTCGACGTGGACCGGCAGCGTCACTCGTTCCGAGAGTCGTTCGCTAGCCGTTAGAGCCACCGAGAAACGTGTTGCTCGGAAAACGGCCGCGACGCCGATGCCGAAGGCACGCCCTCGCTCGATTCCAGGCAAAATCAAGCTATCGCTACCCTGGACAAGTCACCTGGAAGAGAACTCGGCGTCTCCGGAGCGAGTGCCGCCAACTGGCGGTTACGTCCCCGACCCCGAGTAGACGCCGTCCGTCGGATCTAGTGGCGGAAATCTGACGCTTAGTACCCTCTGGCCGCGTCCGAGTGCGCCCGTTGCAGAAGGTCGGAAGGTCCGCTTCCAGGCTGTTGAGATCGAGGCGAAAGACCGGGTCGGGTGGAAAGCCGAATGACCGTTCACAGGATCGAGTTGTTTTAAGCGGACGTCCTTCGCACCGCACAAGCAGTAGAGCAGGAGTTTCACCGAAGCGCGAGCAGCGCCGGTGCTTCAGCGCATTGGCCGGTTGGCGCGCGTGCTTATTCAGGCAAATCCATCTATACCCTCTCGGGACTTACCCCTTCCGAAAGCGCGTCTTGGCCCTCCCCCTCCCGATCACCACGGACCGAGCCCGGCTCGCGGTGCTGGAGGGCTACGGCATCCTCGACACCCCTCCGGAGGAGAGTTTCGACGACATCGTGCAGATCGCCGCCCACATCTGCCGGACGCCCGTGGCGCTCGTCAGCCTGGTGGCCGAGGACCGGCAGTGGTTCAAGGCGCGGATCGGCTTTCCGCCCTGCGAGACCGACCTCAACAGTTCCGTCTGCGCCCACGCCCTGATCGAGCCGGACCTGCTCGTCATCGCCGACCTGAGCGAGGACCCGCGCACGCGGGACAACCCGCTGGTGACGGGCGCGCCGTTCATCCGATTCTATGCCGGGGCACCCCTGCGCGCGCCCGGCGGCGAGGTCCTCGGCAGCCTGTGCGTGATCGACCCGGTCCCGCGTCCCGCGGGCCTGTCCGAGAGCCAGAGGAGCACGTTGCGCGCGCTCGCCCGGCAGGTGAGCGGCCAGATGGAACTGCGGCGGGCGGTCATGGGCCGCGATGCCCTGCTGTTGAAGCAGCGGACCACCCTGGGCGAATTCGAGGCCCTCAACGAGACGCAGGCGGCCGTCGCGGCAGCCGGGGGCGACCTGGACACCATCCTTCAGGCGGTCCTCTCCGGTGCCATGCGGGCCATCCCGGCGGCCGAGGCCGGGGTCGTCGAGCTGATCGACGGCACGGAGCTGGTCTATCGCGCGGTGTCCGGCACGGTGACGCCTTTCCTGGGGGTCCGCCTTCCGGTCAAGGGCAGCCTCGCCGGGACCTGCGCCTTCACCAACAAGCCGATCCTCGTGCCGGACACCGCGAAGGATCCCCGCGTCAACCGGGAGCTGGCGGAGCGCGTGAACCTGCGCTCGGTCGTCCTCGCCCCCGTGTCGCACGGCGACCAGGTGCTCGGCGTCCTCAAGATGCATTCCAGCGTCACCGGGGCGCTCACTGAGGGCGACCTGCGGCAGGCCTGCCTGTTCGCCGGGGTGGCGACGGCCGGCCTGACCGAGGCGCGCGAGGCCGAGGCCCGGGAGGAACTGCGGGCAAGCGAGCGCACCAAGGCGGCCTTGCTGGAATTGGGCGACCGCCTGCGCGCCACCGACCGGGCCGACACCATGGCCTTCGCCGCGGCCGAGATCATGGGGCGGACGCTCGACGCCGCGCGCGCCGGCTACGGCACGCTGACCGCGTCGACCGAGACTATCGAGATCGCGTCGGACTGGTGCCAGCCCGGCCACGCTAGCATCGCGGGTGTGCACCGCTTCCGCGAATACGGTTCCTTCATCGACGACCTCCGGCGCGGCGAGACCGTCGTGATGGACGACGTCGGCACGGACGGGCGTACCCTCGGGCATGCGGAGGCGTTCGCCGCGCTCGGCATCCGCTCGCTGGTCAACGTGCCGCTAATCGAGCACGGCGTCCTGGTGGCGATGATCTACATCCACCACGACCGTCCGCATGCCTGGACCGGGGGAGACCTCGCCTTCGTGCGCGACGTGGCCGACCGGACCCGTGCCGCCGTCGCGCGGGTGCGGGCCGAGGAACAGCAGCAGCTCATCAACCACGAGCTCTCGCACCGCATGAAGAACCTGCTGGCGATGGTGCAGTCCATCGCCACGCAGACGATGCGCGGCGCCGCCGACGTCGACGAGGCCAAGGAGATCCTGTCGGGACGCCTGATCGCGCTGGGGCGCGCCCACGACCTGCTGATGGGCGGCGCACTGGTCGGCACGGGGCTCGAACCGGTGATCCGAAGTGCGCTGCTGATCCACGCGGACAAGCCCGGGCGCTTCCACCTCGAAGGTCCCGAGCTCGACATCGGCACCGATCAGGCGTTGTCGCTGGCCCTGACGGTGCACGAGTTGGCAACCAACGCGGGCAAGTACGGCGCGCTCTCCAACGAGGCCGGCCAGGTCGCGATCCGTTGGGAGACGCTGAAGCAAGACGGGGAGCCGCAGCTACGGCTTTGCTGGTCGGAATCGGGAGGCCCCCGAGTCGAGGTCCCGACCCGCAAGGGGTTCGGCTCGCGCTTCATCGAGCGCGGCCTCGCCGCCCAGGTTAGGGGGCACCCTCGCCCTGGATTACCTGCCGGCGGGCGTGCGGTGTGCCATCACGGCACCGCTCGCGGCATTCCAGGGTGTCCGATAGGGATGGACGCAACCTTTCCCAACGGCCCTGGTTCGCCTGCGATGAGCCAGGAACAGCATCAGCGTAAGGCGCTCGCCGTCGTCGCCGAGGACGAGCCGCTGCACCGGATGCAGACCGCCGACCTGCTCGACGAGGCCGGCTTCGAGGTGATCGAGGTCAGCAACGCCGCCGAGGCCCTGGCCGAGCTCGAACGGCAGCGCATCGACCTTCTGTTCACGGACGTGCGGATGCCGGGCCTGATGGACGGCCTCACGCTCGCCCACGAGGTCGACCGGCGCTGGCCTCACGTCCGCATCGTCGTCTGC
This sequence comes from Methylobacterium haplocladii, assembly GCF_007992175.1. Classification (GTDB taxonomy): domain Bacteria; phylum Pseudomonadota; class Alphaproteobacteria; order Rhizobiales; family Beijerinckiaceae; genus Methylobacterium; species Methylobacterium haplocladii. Next base: position 28,714 of record NZ_BJZT01000049.1, read on the forward strand.
TCCGGCGTGAAGGACCTGGACCGGGGCGCCCTTCCGCCGGGATCGGTCTTCTTCGACAAGCCGTACCAGCCCGCGCTGGTCACCGCCGCGGTCGGGCTTGCCCTGAGCGATGCCGCGTCAGGTCCGGCCGGCGTCGCCGAGGGCGCATGACCGGCGCCCAATTCCGCGTCACCGTGAGGCAATTGCTCGACTTCCGGGGCCGGACGGTTAGCTAAGGTGGATGAGACATTCCCTGATCGTCCTCGGCCTGATCGCGACCGTCGCGACGCCGTCCCTCGCGACCGCCGAGTCGATGCGGGGCAATCCCGACCTGAAGAAGTATTGCACGGGCGACGCGCTGTCGTTCTGCAGCGGCATCGACGCCGACGATCCCGCGATGGACGCCTGCTTCAAGAAGAACCTCGGCCAGATGTCCGAGAACTGCCGCCGTGCCGTCACTGCGTACGAGGCGACGCAGACGAAATAGCCTGCCTGCGGCGGCCTTACGGGCGTGCCCCGGGTTCTCTCGGTTCGGGGCGTCGACCGGCCCCGACACCCCGTCGGCCTTCCAGGCCCCGACTATCCCGTCGCCTGCCTGCGACGCCGGGGCTTCGAGGCCGCCCGCTGGAGGATGCGCGACAGGGCCTCGACCGAATAGGGCTTCTGCAGCAGCTCGAAACCGTGGTCGCTCTCCTGTGCCAGCACGTGGCTGTAGCCGCTGGTCAGCACCACCGGCAGCCCGGGATACAGTCGCCGGACCTCCCGTCCGAGCTCGACGCCGTTCATGCCCGGCATGACGACGTCCGAGAACACCACATCGTAGGTATCCGACTTCTCGGCCAGCGTCGCCAGGGCCTCGTCGCCGTTCGCGACCCAGTGCGTGCCGTAACCGAGCTCCTGCAGGGTCTGGGTCGAGAAGCTGCCGACGTCCCGGTTATCCTCGACCACGAGCACGCAGGTGCCGCGCCCGTCGACCACGGCGTCGACCGGCGCCGGCTCCTCCTCCGCGACGGCGCCCTTGTCCGCGCGCGGAAGGTACAGCGTGAACGTCGTGCCGCGTCCGACGACGCTTTCCACCATCACCTCGCCGCCCGACTGCTTGGCGAATCCAAAGACCTGGGAAAGGCCAAGCCCGGTGCCCTGGCCGACGCCCTTGGTGGTGAAGAACGGCTCGAAGATCCTGTCGACCTGCTCGGCCGGGATGCCTGAGCCCGTGTCGGCCAGCGCGATTCGGACGAAGTCCCCCGCATACGCCGGATGCGCACGCATCGCGGGCACGAAGCTCACGGCCTCCACCGAGATGTCGAGCCGGCCTTCCCCGCCCATCGCGTCGCGGGCGTTGACGGCCATGTTGACCAATGCGGTGTCGAACTGGCTCGGATCCGCATTGATGTGGCATGGCTCGTCGCCGACGCGGATCGAGACGGCGATACGGGCTCCGGTCAGGGTCCCCATCATCTCGCCGATGGCCTTCACGCTCCGCCCGGCGTCGAACACCTCCGGCCGCAGGGCCTGGCGCCGGGCAAACGCCAGGAGCTGTCCGGTGAGCTTGGCCGCCCGGTCGACCGTGTCGGAGATCGCGCTGATATAGCGGACGCGCCGGTCGTCGGCGAGGTCTGGTCGCTTGAGCAGGTCGGTCGACGACTTGATCACCGTCAGCAGGTTGTTGAAGTCGTGCGCCACGCCCCCGGTCAACTGCCCGACCGCTTCCAGCTTCTGCGATTGCCGCAGCGCCTCCTCGGCCTGGAGCAGGGTTGCGGCCCGTTCCTTCTCCAGGGTGACGTCGCGGGAGACGCAGTAGAGCAGCCCGTCGACCGGCACGGCCGTCCAGGACAGCGTGCGGTAACCACCGTCGCGGGCGCGGAAGCGGTTCTCGAACGCCAGGGTCAAGCCGCCGGCGGCGAGATGGGCCACCTCGGCCCGGGTCTTCTCGCGGTCGTCCGGGTGTTCGAGCCATTCCGAGCTCTTCCCGACGATGTCGTGGTAGTCCCATCCTAGGATGCGCTGCCAGGCCGGATTGATGCTGACCCAGATCCCATTCGCGTCGGCGACGCCGAGCATGTCCTGGCTCACCTGCCAGATGCGGTCGCGTTCCTTTGTGCGCTCGGCGACCTGGGCCGCCAGCGTGTCGTTGAGGGTGCGCAGGTCCGCGGCGACGCGGTCGCGCTCGGCCTCCACCGCGCGCCGCTCGTCCACGTCGAGAAGCACCCCGGGGAAACTCAGCGGCGTTCCGTCCGGCGCGTGCTCGACACGGCCGTTCGCCTCCAGCCAGTAGTAGTTCCCGTCTGCGCGCCGGGTGCGGTACTGATGGGCATAGGCGCCACCGCGCGCGATGGCCTCGTTGATCGCCTCGGCCAATCCCGCCCGGTCGTCAGGGTGGACCGTGGCCACGATCTGGGCGAGCGGGATGCCCTCCCTTCCCAGCGCCGGGTCGAGGCCGAAGGCGCAGGCGAACGCCTCGTCGACCGTGAACCGATCGCTGGGCAGATCCCAGAACCAGGTTCCGATGATCGCGCCGGCCGCGAGCGCCAACTGGACGCGTTGCACGTTCTCGCGTACCACAGCCTCGCTGGCGCGCAGGGCGGCCTCCGCGCTTCTGCGGGCGGTGATGTCGGTGAACAGGACCGCGACCTCGCGGCGGCTCGCCGGTTCGACGCGATGCGCGGCGACCTCCAGGTGCCGGCCGTTTGGCGCGAACTCGCGCTGGAAGCGGACGGGCTCACCGCTGCGCAGCACATCGCCGTAGATCTTGAGCCAGCCGTCGGCTCCGCCGTCGGGAATGATGTCGCGCAACGTCCGCCCGACCACCCCCGGGATGCCGAGGTGGTGCTCGAAGGCGGGATTAGCCTCGACATGCACGTAGTCACCGAACGGGCCGTGCGGCCCATCGACGAATCGGATGACGCAGAAGCCCTCGTCGATGGTGTCGAACAGGGTCCGGTAGCGCTCCTCGCTGACGGCGAGCGCGTCGCGCGCCTGACGCTGCTCGGTGACGTCGCGCGCCACCCCTGAGAACCGCACCGGACGGCCCGAGGCATCACGTTCGATCTCGCCCTTGCGGGCGATCCAACGGATCTCGCCGGTGTCCGGGCGCCGGATGCGGTACTCGACGTCACGGGGCGGCCCACCTTCCCGCCGGGTCTCGGCCGTCGAGATGAGGTGCGCGTCCTCGTGGAGGACCAGCCTCTCGAACGCCGTCGCGGGGTAGCTCGCCTGCTCCGGCAATCCGTAAAGGCGGCAGAATTCCGGGGTCGGCGTGAGGACGTTGTCGGCGATGTCGACTGTGAACAGGCCCACACCTCCCGCCGCCTGCGCCTGACGCAGCCGCGCCTCGGATTCCGCGAGCGCCTTGCCCGCCAGGTGCCGGCTTGTGCGATCGCGCAGGATCTTGAGGTATCCGACGAGGCTGCCGTCATCGGCCTGCAGCGGCATCATCTCGCCCGAGGCGAAGAACCGCGAACCGTCCTTGCGCAGGTGCCAGCGCTCGTCGTTGCCCCGACCCCTCTCCCGGGCACCCTTCATCTCGCGCTCGGGGATGCCGGCGGCGACGTCCTCCTCGGTGAAGAAGACGTGTGCCGGCCTGCCGCGCATCTCCGCCTCCGACCAGCCGAGGATGGCCTCGGCGCCCGCGCTCCAGCCGGTGATGCGGGCGTCGAGGTCCAACGTGACCATCGCGTAGTCGATGGCGCTGTCGAGGATCTGGCGGTGGCGGTTGTCGGCCACGCGGACGCGGCGAAGGGCGTCTTCGCGCGCGGCCGCCGACCGGCGCAATTCCATCTGCGCCATGACCTGCCGCGCCAGGGCCTGGAGGGAATCGGCCTGCTCCGGCGTCAGTCCTTCGGGCCGCGGCGTCCCGTCGATCACGCACAGCGTCCCGAGCGGCATCCCCTCGGGGGTCTCCAGCCGGGCACCGGCATAGAACCTCAGTCGCGGCTCGCCGGTGACCAGCGTGTTGTCCCGCGTGCGCGGGTCTGCGGTCAGGTCCGGGATGACCAGCAGGCCCGGCTGGCCCAGGGCATGCGCGCAGACCGATTGCGACAGCGGGGTCTCGCAGGGGTCGAAGCCGACGCGCGCCTTGAACCACTGCCGGTCCCCGGCGACGAGGCTGACGAGGGCCACGGGCGTCGCGCAGATCCGCGAGGCAAGCAGCACGACGTCGTCGAAGCCCTGTTCGGCCTGCGTGTCGAGGATGCCGTATCGTTCGAGGGCGGCGAGCCGAGCCGGATCGCGGGCCGCGTCCTCAGGCGCGGTCATGGACGACCTCGGGGGCGGCGGCTCCACGGAAGGCCTTGGCCTCGTCA
>NZ_BJZT01000050.1 GCF_007992175.1 Methylobacterium haplocladii
GAGCCTCGTTGTAGGTCAGAACCAGACTGGTGCTGTTCACGCTGGCCGACTGGAAAACCGGCAATGAGCTCGTTGCGCCGATCGTGAGATCGAACGTGTCGGACGAGTGTTGACCGGCTGCCGTCGAGGCCGTGACCGTGACCGAATAGGTGCCGGCGGCGGCCTGTCCGTTCGTGGAGAAGGTGCGCGAGCTCGCGTTGAAGCTCAACCAGCTCGGCAGTGCGGCGCCGGAGGCCAATGTCGCGGAGTAGACAAGCCCGGTCGGTGCGCCCGAACTCAAGAACGACGCCGCACCGGCGGTCGGACCATTCGGATCGAACCCGAGCGCACGCAGGTAGGCTGCCGCCCGCAAAGCATTGCCGGTTGCGTTCGGATGGATCTGATCCGCCATGTAGCCCGCAGCCGAGGCCGCCGCGTAGTTTCCGAGAACGCCCTGGTCGTCGACGTAGATCAGGCCCCGGGTCGCCGCCTCCTGAGCCAGGATCGAGCGGTAATTGTCCAGATAGACCTGCCCGCTGCTTCCGACGTCATTCGGACCGATGAGAACGATCTTGGTCGATGGCGAGGCCGTGGCGAAGTTGTCGAGGATCCCATCGATACGGGTCTGGTAGCTCGTGCCGTACAGGACGCCCCGATCGTTCATGCCTGCGTCGAGCAGATACGCCTGCGGCGCAAGCGCCCCGAACCAGGTCTGACGGAAGCTGGTGTTCAGATTCGACCAGTTGCTGAGGCTGGTGCCGGCGATGGCCACGTTGGAGAAGCTGGCGCCGCCCGCATCCGTGCGAAAATCGGCTCCGAACAGGGTCACGTGGCCGGTCATGCCCCGGACGGTGATCTGGTCGTTGCCCTGTCCGCGATCCGCATGCACCAAGACGCTCTGGAGGCTGAGGGCACCCGCGGTGTTGATCGTGACCGGGGCACTGGTACCTGCGCCCTGGATCGTGAGCGTGCCGCCGTCGGGCTGCTGCAGGTAATAGACCCGGGCGGTATCCCAGGCGGAATTCGGGTCCCATACGAACTGGTCCGAAGCGGAAGCAGCCGCTACGTTGATGCCCTGACCGTTGATGCTGTACTGCTCCAGCCCCGGATTGGCCGTTGGGCCGGCGAGATAGGCGACGCCGCTCGAGGCAGAGGCGACACTTCCAACGCCGAGCGGCGGATTGTTCGTGAAGGCTTGGTAGCCGCCACCGCCGTCGCCGTACAAACCGCGCAGATGCGCGAGGAACGTTTGAACATAATTGCTGCCGGCATAGCCCGCGGTCAGGCTGTCGATGGCACCGAGCGCATTGTAGTCGTAGCGGACGGTACGACCCGCGGCCATGGTGAAGGTGTCGGCAGGCACCGTGAACGAGAACGAGGCCCCATAGGCGAAAGACCGGTCGGCCAGCGGATCCGTTACGCTCAGACCCCCCGTGATGACGACGCGCTCGACTGCCGGCGCACTCGTCCCGTTGGAATCCTGCGCTCGGATCAGGACATCGTAGCTGCCGACGACCGACGCGTTCGAGACGGATATCGTGCCGGTCGCCCCGTCGAACGTCATCCACGAAGGCAACGGCGTCCCGTCTCCGAGCACAGCCGAGTAGGTCAGGTTCGAGCCGAGATTGCTGAACGTGTCGGCAGCAAGACCAAACTGCCCAGTTGTGCCGGCCTGTGCGGTGACACTTTTAGGATTATGAAACAGAAGAGCCATAATAGTTCCCTTGTCCCGCACAATGCCGTGTCGGTCCCCTTTCTCGTTCTGTTGTACATCGAACGAGAGAAGCCACGACAATGCCAGCGCGCAAGTGAATTGTCTTCACGAACTGAAAATCTAGTTCCTAAAATTATTTTTTAGTAAGCCTTATCGTGCCCGACGAGGCATCGGAATGTCAAAAATATGATCACGGCATCCATCGAGATTGACCAGTTGTCGATGTACCAGAGATCGTGATCGACGCGATTTTTCATGTCCTCAATGCGGGGCGTCTCGCCGCGAGCACCCTTGATCTGCGCCCAGCCAGTGATACCGGGCTTCACACGGCGGCGGCGTGCGTAACCGACAACGCGGGACAAATAGTATTCGTCATGCGCCACCGCGTGCGGTCGAGGGCCGACGATCGACATATCGCCGCGGAGTACATTGAAGAGCTGCGGAAGTTCGTCAAGACTAGTTTTCCTCAACCATCTCCCGAGCGGTGTCACCCGAGGATCGTTCTTCACCGCTTGTCGGACGTCGCCCTGATCGGGGACGACCCTCATGGAACGAAATTTCAGAATGCTAAATTTCTTGCCGTCGAGGCCCTGCCTTTCCTGCTTGAAGATCACCGGTCCCGGCGAGCTTGCTTTCACCGAAAGCGCGATCAGGCAGAGAAGCGGCAACAGGAAGAAAATCGCGAGGCCGGAAAACAGAATGTCCAGCGCACGCTTGCTCGCACTTTTAGCGCAGGAAGGTGCATCGGCACTCGGCAACGCATCGGAATAGATCGCCCTCAGGTCGACCCTCTGCGCCATGCCGTCCGCCGCAGTGCTGACGATATAGTAATGGCGGTGCTTGGCGACGGCCTGAAAGACATCGGAAGCGGCAGTCTCGTGCGAGGCGCGCTCATCGGACAGCACGATCACAGCGTTGTCGTAATTATCCAGTCGCGACGACGGAACCGCGGTTCGGGCCGTATCGGCCGGTTCGGTTCCGTACCCGCCATCCTCCAACAGCATCACGATGTCGTTGCGAATGCCGTTCTTCGACATTGCCGCGGATAAGGGGGTTTGAAAGAAGTTCACATTCGGATCGACGAGCCAGAGATTGCTGTCGCGACAACTCCCGCCCACCGGGTGCCTGACCGACTCATAGATTCGCAGCCAATTCTTCGGGAATTTTTGGCTTGCAGCCAAACTCCCATCAGCCACGCCCATCGCATATCCCTTCGATCAGTCTTCTGGCCGTCAATATTTGTTACACACAATATTCAGTCAACACGTTTCTCACGATAAGCAGGATAGGTGCCTATCGTCGGCGTAACGCCATGTCATGGGCCTTTCGCACCGGAATGAACGGGCGTTTTATGCAATCGTTCGACGGGATTCATATGATAAACGAGCCTGCTCGCTACCCTTGGATCATGCGCTGACGCGCTCCGGAGCACTGCTACGGATCCAATCGGGTTTCACAGCGCGCTAGAGTATTGACCCCAGAAACGGGCGCCTTGTCGGTACATAAAAATATTATGTAACAGTCAGATTGGGCGCTATCCTTGCTGGATGAGTCCTGTCGAGCTCAGCGGGCGCGGTACGCGCATTCTGATGAGCGTCCATAGCGATGACATCCAGAGACTGTCATGATTGTCCGCGAGTGGACGTCTCCTCCGACGGCCCGACCATGCGCGTGCGAGCGACCGAGGCGTGGTTTGACCGGCTCTTGGATGTGAGATCTTCGATGAGATTCACATAGCCATTGAGCATCCGCTCAACACCGAACCGACTTGCCGAAGGCCGCGCCGCAGCAGCCAAGCGCTGACGTTCCGTGGGATCGGCGAGGCACGTGAGCCGGTCAACGAGTTGGTCGGTTCGCGCTACCTCAAAGAGATAGCCATTGGAGCCGTCTTGGACGATCTCGGAAGCGCCCCCGACGTTCGACATCACCATAGGGATACCCATCGCAAGTACTTCAAGGGCTGAAAGGGACATGGTTTCAGTCGTACTGCAAAGGACACCGACGTCGAACCCAGCGATAGCGGGCCGGACGTCCCCCTGCTCACCGGCAAAGACGACATGCGCCTGCATGTTGCGGGCTTCGATATGCTGGATAAGAGCCGAGCGCCCCGGACCGTCGCCGACTAGGACGACTTTGGCGGGTATTCCAGCTTCGCGTAATGCAGCAAGTGCATCGATCAGTTGCGGATGGTTCTTCTCAGGTCTGATCGCCGCCACCAAACCGATGACGAAGTCGCCCGGTGATACGTTCCAGGCGCTGCGGGTGTGCAGTCTGTCCGCCGGCTGCGGTGCGAAATGCACGAGATCGATCCCGTTGACGATCACCGCGTCACGCCGGCCGTGAAGGCCACGTGCCCGCCAGTAGCGCATCTGATTGGCACTGACGAAGACCAGTGTGTCGAGAAAGCGGGCTGCAAGCCGGAACACAGCATCCCGTCCGTTCTCACCGGGGCGGGTCAGAGTCGAGTGGAAGACGCCGACGACCTTTGACCGCAGGTACCAGCGAAATGGTATCGCTGTGACCGTCGGCGTCTGATTGATCACGAAAAGTACGTCGGCCTGCTCGCGGGCGAGCGCTCGACCGACCCGCAGCCAAGATCTCGGATCAAAGGCGCCGCGGCAATTGAGCAGCACCGGATTTCGAGCTCCCGGCAGAGCCACGAGATTCTCGGAGCGGCCAGTTCCATAGACCAAGAGAGAGGTTGGATAGCCGCGCTCTTCCAGCCGCTCCCGTAGATCGAGCGTATGACGCTCCGCCCCGCCGAGGCTCAGTCCCGAGACGAAGAAGGCAACTCTCGGCTTTGACGACATCGCGGCGGGTCTCCAACCATTCGTTAAGAATGCCGAAATCTAATTCCGACAAAGATACCGGCAAAAATCGTCTCCTACGTAGTTCGGCCATGCGGACCTTCAGCAGATTCGGCAACCACGCCTGAGCGTCCGCAGAAAGATCTCCCGCAGAACAGAAATTTGCTGGCTATTTTTGAAAAACGAACCATCCTTTTGCTAGATTGAATAGCTCGTATTATCAATACATATCCGTCAAACGGAGGCCATCTAAGATTGGTTTCGCGAGCCGGATCTTTCCCTAATGTCGCCGGACTGGCCATACCGGCCTGCCGACACGACGGTCTTCGATCGTGCGCACGGTGGAACGACCGGGGCAGGTCGAGAGGCAGACCGGCTCGCTCTGCATCCGGGAAATCTGCCCGATCCGGTATTCCCTGAATGCAACTGTGACGTCTGGATAAAAGGTATGGTGCGCTCCGCCCTCGACCCGCTCCAGAGCACGCCGAGCCTGAATCGAGAGATGAGGATACAGATCGTCCTTGATGTGGACGCCAGTTTTGCTTGGCATTCTCAGCTCACGTCAAAGCTGCTTAGCGCGGGGCATCAGGTCGTAATTTCTCTCGCCAGCCGACCGACGCATTGGCCAGTTTCGCTAAAACTTTTGCTTGACTTAGAGCGATGCTTGGCTAGTCGGCGGGTACGCCGCCTCAGCTTGCACGCGCCGCTGCCATCCTGGATCCTGCACACGCCGTTTGATGGTCAACCGGATCTAGTTTTCGACCTGTCCAGTGGACCAGTCGACGATTCCGCCGCGATCCGCCTGCTCTTCGACGGGCTCACCGCTCCGGCGGCGGCGGTCTCTGCCATTCTGGATGGTCGATCGCCTCGCCTCGACCTCGTCGGGTATGGAAAGGTCCTGGGCTCGGCATTTCCCGCCAACGAGGAGCCCGGTTCGCTCACCGCCGGCCTCGCCGCGAGCTTCGCTCGCTGTGTGGACCTTTGCCTGCGCGAGGTTGCGCGGCGGAGGAGCGCGCTGCCACCCTGCTCCTGGCATGGAAGGCCACAAGCTAGGGATGGGACGTCACAAGCCGACGCCGCCGTCTCTTCTCGGTCCGGCTCTGTCAGCGTCGAAATAGGAGAAGGGCGGGCGGACGCGGGAAACCGTTATGAGGAGCTTGTACGCTCAACAGTGGGCGATGCCTCGACCCGACATTCCGCTCTGGATTCTATCTGCAGTTCCCGGTCCGCGGTCTCTTCGCTTGCGGGTGAAGAAGGCGCCAAGCCAGAAATGCCGGAGGTCGTGCCAGCCGGCGGCACCGCTGCTTTCCGTTCCGGACAATCACGATCTCCTGTTTCCGAAGAGCAGGAGGGCGCCTCGAGCTTTTCCTCCGCAGCCTTCCGCTTCGGCGTCGCGAACCTCGCCGAGAAAGTACAGCGACGGATCACGCGCATGCTCACGGCGCCGGAGAGTTGGCGCATCGGCTATCGGCGTCTCGGCGGGCCGAGTATCTTAGAGACCGCCTCCGTACCAGAAACCGGGTATACTTGGCTCCCGGACGATGGAAGGCGCTTCTTGGCCGACCCATTCCTGATCGAGCACCGGGGGCGCACCTGGCTGTTTTGCGAAGAATTCCCCTACGCGACTCAGACGGGGATTATCTCGGTGTGCGAGATTGGGGCCGATGGACTGGCGGGGCCGATGCGGCCGGTGCTCGAGACCGGCACCCATCTGTCCTACCCTTACATCTTCGCGCAAGGCGACGAAATCTGGATGATCCCGGAAAGCTCGGCGGCACGCGACGTCGTGCTCTACCGCGCGACCGATTTTCCATTCTGCTGGCAGGCAGAGCGCAAGCTCCTCGACGGGATTGCGGTGGCCGATGCGACGCCGATCATGCACGAAGAACGGCTCTGGCTGTTCGCCAGCCTGATAGACCAGCCCGGTGGGTCGAGCTGGGATGCGCTGGGCCTGTTCCACGCGCCGAACTTATTCGGCGACTTCACGGCCCATCCACTCAACCCGGTGCTGATCGATGCCGCCTCCGCCAGACCGGCCGGACGAATGTACCGGCAGGGAAGCAACCTCATGAGATTATCTCAGGATTGTCGAGCGCGCTACGGCGCTGCGACGACCGTAGCGGTGATCGATCGCCTTGATCCCGAGGGCTATGCCCAGACAGTGACGCACCGCATCGCGCCGCCCCCCATCTGGAAAGCCGCCGGCCTACACACGATCGACGTCGGCGGCGGCTTCGAGGCGATCGACGTCATCTCGCGGCGACCACCCGTCTCATAAAGGGCCGGCATCGCCTCGATTCGTTCGCTCTCCCGCACGTTGCTTGGATTTCGCGGTGCGCAGGGCGCAGCAACGTCAGCGGCCGTAAACATCGAGCCTTCGAGCGCTTGGCCGCGGGCAAGCACGAAGGCGCGCCGCCGCTGGTGCGGCGCACGGCTCTGGAGGCATCCGCCGTCAGGGCCACAGGCAGATCGGCGCTTTACTGCGCAATTGGTCCGGTGACGGCAATTTGGTGCCGATGCTCGCGCAATATGAAGATGCGTCCAGTTTACTATACGATATTTGCGCGGCATCGATGGGACCGCTGGGATCTTGAATCACGTCTGTCCTCCCCTCTTGCCAGATGCGGTGAATGAGCAACATGCGACGTGTCTTAATCTTTGTGCCGGGGCTTCCCATGGGCGGCGCAGAGCGCCACTCGATCGACCTCCGGCACAGACTGAGGGAGCGCGGCTACCACGTCGATCTGCTGGTGTTCGGCCCGCGCCGCTCGCCGGCCATCCTCGCGATGGAGGGAGTTGACCCCTTCATGGCGATCGGTGCCGGCGGCATGTCGAAGCCGGGAGGCTGGGTGAGGGTTCATCGCGCCCTGAGGGAAAGCCGGCCATCGGTCATCCTCGCCGTCAACCAAACTCCGCTGATCGTGAGCGTGGTGTCGCGGGCCATTCGCGCCACCCGTGCTCGCATCGCGTGCGTGTTCCACACGACCCTGTTGCGGGAGAGCGAGGAGCAGCGCCTGGGCATGTTCCGAGGCGCTTTGAGGCACGCCGATGCGATCGTTTACGTGAGCGACAACCAAAGACGGATCTGGGAGGGCCGCAATCTCCAGGCAATGAAGACGGAGGTGATCCTCAACGGCATAGACCTCGGTCGCTTCTCGGCCAATGCTGCTGAACGCTCAACGAACCGCAGCCGACTGGGCTACGCCGATGATGATTTCGTGGTGGGGGCCGTTGCCGCTCTGCGCCCCGAGAAGAACCATGTTCAGATCATTGATGCCGTCGCTGAACTGCGCAAACGGGGCGTCCCGGCGAGGGGCCTGTTGGTGGGTGATGGGCCTATGCGCGAGGCGATTGTGCAGCGATGCCGGCAGCACGGACTGGAGGGGCAGATCACGCTTGCCGGAGAGCAAGACGACGTGCGGCCCTGGGTGGCAGCTTGCGATGTCGGAGTCCTTCCGAGCGTCGCAGTCGAGACGTTCTCCTTGTCCGCAATCGAATTCCTGGCTTCGGGCGTGCCGATGGTCATGTCCGACATCGGGGGCGCCTCCGAGATCGTGACGGCAGGTCGAAACGGATTTCTCTTCCCTCCCGGTGATACGCCTCAACTGGTGGACCGCCTGTTCGAGGTATCGGTCCACGAGCTTCGCAGGTCGCTCGCCGAACATGCGCGCCCCTCCGTCAGCCACTTAGCCGTCGATCGTATGGTCGATCAGTATGAGCACTTGCTTGGCACGCTCTAAGGGTGAGCTTTCCATAGGTAGTCCACTCGGTCCGAACCGAGGACGCTGGAGTTGCGACGCTTCAGCCTTTCCGGAGAGACCGGATGTGCTTCCATCAGAATGCGCGACTTACGCCGTCGGGTCGAGAGCGCCTGGTTCGGCTCGCCAGGAGCGGGCTCGCTCCCAAAGCGGTGGCCGAGACGATGGGCGTGTGCGCCAAGACGGTGCGCAAGGGGATGGCCCGCTTCGCGGCCGAAGGCGCCGCCGGACTGCAGGATCGCCCGTCGCGGCCCCACAGCCTGCATCGGCCGATCCCGGCCGAGACGCAGGCGGCGATCGTGAGCCTGCGCCGCCAGCGCCTGACCCGCCAGCAGATCGCCCGTAAGCTGCGCCGGGTTTCCTGGAGGCTCCAACTCTTCAGAGGATGGAGCCATGACGAAGCGACCCGCACCGTATTCCCCTGAGGTCGGTGCCCGCGCGGTGCGAATGGTGCTGGCCCATCAAGCCGAGCACGGCTCGCAATGGGCGGCGATCAACTCGATCGTGGCACTGATCGGCTGCTCGAGCGAGACGCTCCGGAACTGGATCCGGCAATCCGAGCGCGCCGAGGGTCTGCGGGGCGGCCCGAGCACGGGGCTGACCCATCAAGGCCTCCCCCGCACCGACAGTACCAGCAAGTTTTGGCACACGGGTGAGCCCTTCCCGCATGCGGATGCAGCCTAAGATAATGTCGGATATAATTATAGCTGTCCGTCCGTCGATTTTCTAGTCATACGCCGAAGCGATCCGGCATAGTCTCTGTATCTATAAAATGATTTGATTATTTATAATTGATTTTTTTCAACATAAATACCGTTTTATTATTTTAATGCCATTTTGATTGGCAAATATCAGCTCATTTTACTATTGAGATCAAATATTATTATCCTCACATGATCCGTCGTCGGCTTGCTCACTGTGTCGGCATTATCGTCTCCACACGGTCGCCGACTTTCATGACGTCGCCGCGCCTACTCCAGACGAGGGGAGACGTTTCAAACCGATAAGGCCTTGCGCATCGAATAAACTAAACTAGCATCGTTCGACCTGACGAGCCCCCCCACGCGACGGGATCTATTGCGGCAAGACAACGATACCAGAGTGCCTTGAATCGAATGTGCACGTAATCGAAAGCCAGCTAGTCATTGAAGTCAGCCCCTGAATATAAATGACCCTCTTAAACATTTACTTGGACAGTCAGATGGATCGGCCAATACGCTGGTTACTTTGCTGTAGAACTTTAAGATATTATTCTACTCGCTTATCGATTTTTTCGGACCAGTTCGATGGGAGTTAGGCATGCATTCAAGACCAGATCGCAGGCATGCTACCGACTATCTACACAATACTCGATTATTCGACTCAAATCTTGACCATGATTATTCCCGGGTGAGGCTTATCAGAAAAATACTCAGTTGCCTTTTTGTATTGCTTATTATCGCTTATGCCGGCGTGGGAAGGGATTTGTTTTTCAACAGTAATCTGTCCGTAGGCGCTGACGATCCGATAGGAGCCTATCTCGTATATGTAAGATGTTTGATAGGGTTTTCTTGTATTATACTTGTTTGGTTTAAGTGCGCACTGGAATCCAGTCGTAAGATTTTTCCATGGATATTCATGCCGTTTGGCCTATTTATATTACTATCCACTATGTGGGTTGACGATCCAAAGGATGTCGGGCGTGAGGCTATTCAGTTTTCAGTCTTTATCTGGGCGCTATTCTGCTGCTGTTTCGAGTTGGGATCCATAAAGGTGTTTAAATTGTTGTGCCTATTGTGTGGCGCTTCGATTTTTCTAAGCACGGTTGTCGCCATTTTAGTGCCTTCTTTAGGCAGGCATTCGGGACTGGAAATTGTTCAATACAGCCACGCCGGGCGTTGGAAAGGTATCTTCACTCATAAAAATACGCTTGGCCCATGGGCTGCGATCTGTTTGTTCCTTTATACAGTACTTTTATTAGATCGGTCGGTGTCGATTGTGTTGGGATTTACGGTATTGGCTTGCAGTGCGTTATGTTTGCTATTAAGTGAGTCAGTGACTTCGATAGTTATGTTTATATTTATGATTTCTTTTTATTTGTTTTTGAACTTAAGGCGAATCGCAACGCCGGAGTTATTTTTAGTAATGGTAACGAGTGTGTTGATTTTTGCAGTGCTAATACCACCATTTGTGTCTGACGATCTTTTTCAAATTTTTGGGCGCAGCTCAGACCTGACTGGACGAACAGATCTTTGGTCCGTCGCAATTGACGTATTTTATGAAGCCCCATTTCTTGGCCAGGGCTATGGTCTTGCTGGAGGTAAAATCTTTAACGGGCTGGCCCTGGCACTAATATCTGCTTCGACAACTGGTCCAGACTCTGGATATTTGATTACGATACTCGAAACAGGCATAATTGGGATAGTTCTATTATTTACTCCAATAATTTATTGTATATCGTGTGGATTTAGGCAATGCACACTAAGCTTTAAAAGAAACAACGTTACCCAAGCGGCACTTTGCATAGCTTTGGGTGTGCTTGTCTTAGCCTTTACAGAAGGCACTGCTTTTGGGCCAACCAGTTCTATGGGAAGCCTGTGTTTGACGTGGTTTGTTATATTGCTGGTTGCTCAAGTTGAATCAGAAAAGCGCAAACGTGCCCATTATAAAGAGCAAAATGCATAACGAAAAAGCGATAGTGATTGATTTCGGGAACCTGTTTGCCTGCGTCGAATTCGGCCTGTCGCGCTTCTATAAACGTCACAGGATCACGCACAAAAGAGCACAGCGCACGCGGCCGAGCAGGACTGGTCCGACGTGGAGGCCGAGAGCAAGGACTGGTTCGCAGCACCGGACGAACTCGATCCCGACATCCTTGACGAGACCGCGGCGACCACGGCCATGGTGGCTGCGCCCCACGTGGCGCTGCCGGGCCTACGTGCCGGCATCTTGGTTCCGGCCCTCAGTCCAGACGGACATGGTCATCCTGGACGACCTCCCTGCTCACAAGGTCGCGGGCGTGCGCAAGGCCGTCCAGGCGGCCGGTGCGCAGCTCCTCGACCCTGCCGCCCTACTCGTCGCGCGAGCTTTATCTGATCGAGCAGGCCTTCGCCAAGCTGAAGGCACTCCTCCGCTCCGCCGCGGCACGAACCGTCACCGATCTCAAACAAGGCGATCCGGCAGGCCATCGCGGCCATCACCCCTGACGAATGTCGCAGTTATCTCACCGCCGCAGCGTACGATGCTTTCGACCCGGCATCATCGGCAGAGGCTTTAGGAACTGCTCAATCCGTCAAGCACGCGCAGGCACGTTGCCGCCTTGGCCGTGTTTGGCGCAAGATGAAACGCGGTACGAAGGCCGCGCGGTGGCAGGTGTCCGCGCCAGACGACCCGTGGCGCGGGGCACATCTCTCCGAAGCGGTTCGACACCCAGCCTCCATCGATCCGGTCTTCTCCCTCTCGGACCGAGACATCACCGGGGTGATCGAACGACAAGCGCCCGAGTTCGTCACCGTCTCGGGAGAACACAAGATCGGCGCTCATGTTGTCGATTCTGATTCCGGGCGCGAACTGAAACGCAATACTCACTTCCTCGGTGCCGGGGCTCGGCTGGAGTTGATCGACGAGCGTGAACCCGGAAGGAGCTGCTTCGATCGTCCGCACGTGATCGACGCCGAAACGCGCCCGATAGCCGTCATGCGCGACGCGCACGAGCCAGTCTTCGCGATTCTTCGTTTCGACGAGCCTCGCATCCGCCTTGTGCCCCCAGTTGAAGGGGCCCCGGATCGTGCTCTGATCGACGCCGCCCAAAGTGAGTGTGTTGTGGGCAGAGGTCCCGCGGAACCAAGTCCTCCACGCGCCGCCGCCATGGTAGAGGTAGGTTCCAGGATCGCACAGAACCGCTTCGCCATCGATGCTGAAGACCACCGCGTTCGTGTCGGCATGCCCGTGCGCCGCGATCGAGAGGTAACCCAGCGGGCCGTGATCGATCACGAGGTGGAGATAGCGGCCCGTCCGTCGATCGCTGACCACGGTATAACCACCCTGCGGGAAGGTTCGCAGGTGCCGTCCGGATGGATGCGAAAGCCGGGAGCAGCCGAAGAGAACGTTGCGCAACTCGTCGGGCTCGTCCTGCCGGCAGGTGCCAAGGTCGTCGTAGGTGGCTTGAATGGCCTGGGCGACCGAGCGGACGTAACTGCGCTCGGTCGCCGCATCGAGCGTCAGAACTCGACCCTCGTCGTCGTCCCCGATCGCAGGCAGCGACCCACCCGGCGTCGAGAGTGCCGCGATGAAATCGGCGAAGGCGAGTAGCCGCTGCTTCGCCAGTCCGGAGACACCGAGTCCGAGCGTGTCCGCCACGAAATTGCCCAGCAGGACCATCTCTGCCGTGAAGGCACCATAGGTCGGCGACTGCTCTGCGGGAGCCCCGTCGGGGAGGATCTGAAGGGCGGTTTCGCGCGCGATGTGCGCATACTGGTGCCGAACACGCTGGAGATCGCCACCTCGTGTCCGGACAGTCGCCTCGATGAGCAGAAGCCCGAGATGTTCGGCCATCGCGTGATTGTTGGCAGAACTAAATTTCGACGGGAACCTCTCCAGGAAATCCCTGCTGCTCGAAAGGATTTGCAGGATCAGGCGCTTGGTCTGGTCGTTCAAGCGATCTGAGCAGAAGTTGTAGGCGAGGATCAGAGAGACACCGCGCAAGGCGACCTCGATCCCGGAATTCCAGCCGACACCGGTATAGGGCGGGTTATGGCGCGCCCAGCTGGCGATGGCGTCTTCGAGGGCTGCCAAAGCGCGTCGATCGTGATTGAGCGAGACCGCGGCCGCCAAGGCCTGCAGGCCTTGAAGCCTGTTCTTCTCCCATACGTATTTGATGTCCCCGAGCTCTCCCGAGCCGCGGTACTTGATGTCGAATGCAAACGATTCGGATCCGGGCCATGACCGGCCCGTCTGCGGATCGATTCGCCACGCCTCCTCGGGAAACAGGTTTTCGGGGTCGGTGTCCGGCCAAGTCGCACCGAGGGCTGAAAACTTTCCTTCGAGGATATTCGCGACGGTCACGTCGAGCCGTCTGCAGAAGGCGGGCGTCGCGTTTGCGATCAGCTTATCGTCGAGGCCTGGGATCGTGTGCAGATGGACATGCGTCGGTGGCGAGGCGAAGGCCCTCGACATCCTGCGCACACGCGAACGCTCGAGATGTTCGCCGAGTCGAAAGACGATCTCGGGAACGCTCATGCTCCTGATACGGGCGATGTACCATCCGAGGGACATTCAATTCCCCTGCGTCAGCAGATGGCCCGACCGTGCGATACCGCCGCGATCCGAGGCCACCTCGATCCAGTGGGCGTGCAGCCGCGCGGCATATCGATCGATGCTGAGATGCTCCTCGTAAAAGGCGCGCGCATTTCGGCCGAGGGTCTCGCGCATGGGACCCGACGAGATCACCTGCTCCAGCCGGGCGGCCAGAGTCCGGATATCGCCGGGCGCGACGAGCAGGCCACGCTCGCCGTCGACGATGATGTCTTCGACCGCGCCCACGGGGGTCGTAACCACCGCAAGCCCCCAGGCCATCGCCTCGATGACGGACATCGGCAGGTTCTCGTCGTAAGACGGCAGAGCGAGAATCTGGCTACTGCCCAGCAAGGCCCTGATCCGATCGGGCCCGACCCAGCCGAGGACCTGTACCTTGTCCTGCAGACCGCGTTGCCGTGCCAGCGCGCTCGCGCGCTTCGTCTCGCCGTCACCGGCAAGGATCGCCTGCCACCGTAAATCCGGCGGGAGAAGCGCCAGGGCTTCGATCAGATCGAACGTGCCCTTTCGTTCTCCGACCTGACCGAGGAAGATCAGGCGGACGATGGCGTCCGGCGTCTCCGAGGCACCGCCGCGCCGGCAGGCATTGGGCAGAATGTAGAGCCTCTCGGCGATTTGCGGCAGCTTGCCGACCACAAAGGCCTGCCAGACCGAGCCCAGAACGAAGACGCGATCCGCTTTCGTGAAGATGAATGCGATGAAGCGCCCAACGATAGGGCCGCTCGAATTCCAGTATTGCCGGAATCGGGAGCCATGGAGGTGGACGATGTATCGCACACCGAAGGTCCGGCATATAGCGCAGATCGCTACCTTGCGGATCACACTCCCACCGGACGAGAGATTGATGTGCACCACGTCCGGTCGGCGAAAGACGCAGATCGCGAGGAGGCGCAGCAGGAAGAACAGGTAGGTGCCGACCGCACGGAGCCCGCGGCCGCTGCCGCGCGTTGCCCAGAAGCTGATGCTGAGATCGCGAAAATCCGAGGACTGCCCATAGGGCCGGATCTCGTCCATCATCCTGTCGATCCCACCGCGGCCGCCCTCGCCGAGCGGGGTGACGACGAGAACACGGGTCTGCCTTTCGATCACCGTTTCGATCTCCCTGCGAGATTGCCCAAGTCAAAGTCGGCAGCGATTTCGCTGAAACACTGGCACCTGAACGTCTGGCGGCTGCTATCTTGGCTGAAGCGTTAGGCCGGACCGTGCCGCCTCGGAACCGGAGCGGCGAAGCGCCGCGCGAGCAAGAGGCATTGCCATCCAGCCGGCGAGGACAACGATGGCAACGCTGAGCGGCCAGAGCGGCGTCATGTAGCGGGGCAACGGCACCTCGAACGCGGCCGTGGCGATCGTATTCAGCTGAAGAATCAGGGCCGACCACACCATGACCATGTCGCTGGTCGTCCGCGTCAGCCGAACGATCTCAAGGAGGAATTGGACCAAGGCGACAGCGCTGATCGCCAGGGCGAGCGCCTGAAAGACTCTGAGAAGAAGCAGCGGCAGGGTCGCACGCGCCAAAGGTGGATCGAACAGGCCGGTGGCCTCATCGGGACGGACGCCTAGCGGAAGGATCATCCCAGCCCGAGAAAGGCCTTCGGAAATCTGATCGCCGAGCCTGACCGATGCAGCGGGCTGCGGAGG
Source organism: Methylobacterium haplocladii (assembly GCF_007992175.1). Taxonomy (GTDB): domain Bacteria; phylum Pseudomonadota; class Alphaproteobacteria; order Rhizobiales; family Beijerinckiaceae; genus Methylobacterium; species Methylobacterium haplocladii. The sequence continues at coordinate 15,189 of NZ_BJZT01000050.1, forward strand.
CGGGTTGGCCGCCACAAAGGTCTCGTACTGCGCGCGTTGCTGAGCGTCGATGAAGACAAGATACAGTCCAAGGCGCAGGTAATCGCGGGCGAAGCGGCCCCCGAAATGGATCGGGTCCTGCTTGAATCTGGCAAAAACGTAGCACGCGATGAGACTGTTGATCTCGCCCTCGCTCTTAAGATCAAACTTGACCTGCAACTCCGGAATGATGACGGAGAATCGGAGATAATTGCTGTACTTGTCTTCCAACACAGACCGTTCCAACGGAGGAGCGGCCTCAAGATACTTGACGACATCGCGCGTCGCGGTTCCGATCACCTCGCCGCCACAGCGCGCGGCGGTCTCGTCGGGGGGCCAGCCGGTAAACAAGGTCTTCTGCAACAGCCCTCGGGCCGCCGGACTCGAGGTTGCAGCCGAGCCGTACCGATAAAAGTAGAACGCCGGCGATGCGACCAATGTCAGGAGGCTCACCGTCGTAGCGGCTCCCAAGCCGATGAGCCTCTCCCGTCCAATCAATCCCGGAAGGCACAGCAGCAGACCTCCGGTGACGACCAGGAGAATAAGATTCGTTGGCCTGACAAGGCCAGCGATTCCGCAGACGAGCAGCAGCACACACAGGCGCGTTCGGGAATACCGCGCCGCTATCCCGATCCATGAAGCGAGCGCGAGCATGATCAGCGCAGCGCTGACCGTATCGGGAAGGATGTAGACGCTCGACTGTACGAGCAGGACATTCGCAACGGTCAGACCCTGCCAGGCGAGCGCCAGCAGAAACTGCCCGGTGCATGCCGTCCAAGCACAGGCCGTGGCCCACAAACAGCCCAGAAGGAACGCCGCCTGGATCAAGGGTATGGCGTCGAGGCCGAAGCCAAGCTTCAACGCAGCATTGAGGAAGGCGCCGTAAGCCACCGGTCGAGACGGATCAAGATTGACGTAACTTGGCACGTCCCCACCGACGACTGCCGAGAGATCTTTGAAGACATACAGGTAGATGCCGGCGACCACCGGAACGAGCGCCAGAGCGAGGACCTTCGTGGGACTGAGATATCGCGTCACGAAATAGATCCTCGTTGCGAGAGCGCGCTCGCCCCACCATCGCCAAGACATTGCAGGCGCCCGGGACCGCCCATGCAAGCCGTCTCGCCAGGGTGTCACCTCGTCGACGGCACGGGAGGCGGGGCTCGGCCCTCTAGACAGAACTAGCAATTTGAATTTCCGCGACTTCGATCCTGCCGCCGGATGCCGCTTCGGATTCGCGCGAGGAACGAATGGCACCGCCACCGGCGGGTATGCAGTCATCAGTCTAATATATCAAATACAAATTCAGCATTATTTGATTAATCATAATTGTTGATGGTAGGCTGAGACTGGTTAGGGAAATTTGGTCCGCTGCTCATTGCGCTCACACGATAATACCACTCGCGGGGTGGGACCTTGGTAAGGCGACTGCAAGACGCTCCATTGAGCATGAGGACGAGGGGCGTCGATGACTTACCGGTTGGACCTTAATGCCCTTAGAGCGATCGCCGTCGCGGGGGTCGTGGCGTTTCATCTGAAACTCAACGCGCTGTCCGGCGGGTTCGCCGGTGTCGACGTCTTCTTCGTCCTGTCCGGCTTCCTGATGACGAAGATCATCGCAGGCGGGATCGAGAGGGGGGAATTTAGTTTTGCCCGCTTCTACGCAGCCAGGGTGCGCCGCATCGTTCCGGGCCTGCTGGCAACCTGCGCCGCCGTGCTCGTTTTCGGATATTTCTGGGTCGACCCTATAAAATACGAAGAAATTGCAAGATCTGTTATAAGTTCTATATTATTCATTTCCAATATTGATTTGTGGAAACAGGTTGGATATTTCGATAACGACGCGAACGAAAAGTGGCTTTTGCATACTTGGTCGTTATCTGTTGAATGGCAGTTCTATCTTCTCTACCCACCGGTGATGTACCTGCTCTATCGCATCCTCCGAACGCGGCGGCGCGTCGGGGCTTCGGTCATGATCGCGATCGGGCTGTCGTTTGCCCTGTCGGTCGTCGTGGCCGGAGTCCGTCCGGCAAGCGCCTTCTTCCTTCTTCCGACCCGCGCCTGGGAGATGCTCGCCGGTGGAATGGTAGCGCTTTGGCCGGTCGATCTGCCCCAGCGTCTCAAGAGGCCCTTCGGCCTGATCGGCTTCGGGCTGATCGGCGTATCGTTTCTTGTCTTCGATTCGCTGACGCCCTGGCCGTCCTTCGGCTGCCTCTTGCCGGTTGCGGGCACCGTCATGGTGATCGCCGCCCGCGACGACGGGCTGCCGCTCTACCGGAATGCTGCCGTCGTCTGGATCGGTCTCTGGTCCTACGGCATCTATCTCGTGCATTGGCCGGTGATCGTCGGCGTGGAGTATCTCGCGCTGGCCGATCCGGCGGCGACCAGCTTCTGCCTGATTGCGGTGATCATGGCCGGATGCGCGCTCGGCGCGCGCCTGATGTCCGCGCAATCTTTCGGCCGACTGCGCGAGGCGAAGATCGGTGCCTACGAACGGCTCGCATTCGGGGCGACTTTTCTCTTGGTCGGGACGAGCGCTGCCGGGATCGCGCTCACGAGCGGCGGGGAGTGGCGGCAACCCGAGAACCGTGAAATCTTCCGCGCCTCACGGCTGGCGATGCACGATTGGGATTATCCGAGCGGCACTTGCAACGGATTGAGTTTCAGCGAGGAACTCCGTCCCTGCCATGTCGGCGCGTTGAGTGGGCGCAGAACCCTCATCGTGGGCGATTCTTTCGCCCAGCAACTCTTCAGCCGCGCTCGCGAAATCAGCGATAACGATCCCACTCGTGGATTCACGTTCTTAACAACCGCCGGCTGCCCGCCGATCCTTAATATCAATCGCATTGAGGTCGGATTTCGTTGCGATAAATTCATCGCCAAAGCGCTGAAATATGCCGAGTCATCCGAATTCGACCACGTCATGCTCGTTTCAATGTGGTACGATTACTTCAAGATTGGACCAAAAAATATATGCTTCATTGCTAAAGACGGCTGTATTGTCGCCAGAGATAGCAAAAATGTTGTATCATTACTTAGCAACTCACTCGACGCCATGGAAGGCCAGTTGCGTCAAATCAAAACCCGCGGAAAGTCACTGACCGTGGTGCTTCCTTTTCCTTACAGCAAAGTGGATGTGCCATCGGCTCTCGTGAAGAACACATTTCTCGGACGTGCCGTGCTCGGCGCGGGTGATATCGACGTCGACATACTGTTCCAAGGTTACGGTGCGATCCGCGCCAGGCTAAAGAGCTTGGCGGACAGCGTCGGCGCGACCCTTCTCGACCCAATGGAGTTTCTCTGCACGGACCGTCATTGCCCGACCCTCGACGGGAAGGGCGTTCCATATTACCGGGACAGTAGCCATCTTCGCTCGTCGACGATCAGAAGCGATCGCTTCGTCTTTCTTGACAAGTTCATGTAGCTTCGCGCGAGACGCCGGACAGCCGAATGACGGCTCGGCGGAAGATTTTGCGGTGCTTGCCCCCGCCCGGCGGGCGGGGGCAGCAATTTACGCACGGCGTTACGGCAGAGTTTCAATTCCCGAGCAGAAAATCGCTTGCGGAAAGGGACGACGCCCCCACGAGGATGCGCATGTCCGCGGTCCGATCTCCGTTCACGTCGGCCGTCACAAGGTAGCAGCCAGACTGCGAGCTCTTCTCGGTACGCAACTCACCCGCGGTGCCCGAGAACGCTGCGTTCCCAACGAACTTGAACGCCTGCCGGCCGCCGACTAGCGCGTTCGCATCGATGGCCGAGAGATCGATCTTGCTTCCCTTGGCGCCCTCCCGGAAATCGACCACATCCATGGCGCCGGTAACGGGGGCGTCGTCGACGCTCAGGAAGACGTATCGGTTGACGCCCGCGCCGCCGTACATCGTGTCCGCGCCCGCGCCCCCGATGAGCACGTCATCGCCGGAACCACCGGATAGGTAATCGTTGCCGGCGCCTCCGATCAGCGTGTCGTTCCCGTCATTGCCACGCAGGGTATCGTTTCCGGCACCGCCAGTGACCACGTTGGATCCGCTTCCGTCGTTAATCGTGATCGGGGCCGTGCTTGCGGATCCGGCCGACGCCGCGCCCGGCAGTGGATCCGGCAGAGGCGAACTGGCCGGGATCCCAGTGTCCGGTGTCGACGACACCGGCGCTACGATAGGCACCACCGGGGTCGAAGGCTCCTGCGGTGTGGAGGGCTGCGGCGAGGTGACGGGAGCGCTCCCCATGCCCTCGGTGATCGTCGGCATCGTGTAGGAGACGGCCATGGTCTCCGGCGCGGCGGCCCGGTAGATGCCTTGTTTCCAGTAGACGCTGCTCTGCGTCGAGTAGCCCAACGGGCCGCGATAACTGGCGATCTCCTGCCCATCACGGGTGACGCTGAGATAGCCGTTACCCGCCGGGTCGAACTTGGCGGTGACGTTCATGCTGTAATCGTGGCCACGGACGATGTCCGCCGTGTCCAGGTAGATGTTCTTGTAGACAGGGCTGCCGTTGCTCCCGGTGTAGCCGACCGTGATCAACATCCGCTCGCCGGTGAGATCGATCTCGAAAGGCGGCGAGTTGGCAGGCGCCCCGGGATAATCATTCTGGTGAAACTGTCCGATGACAAGCCAGCCGGCAGTGTTCAGCTGGCCCGGCATTACCTGGAATTTATAATTGACGTTAATTGTCGAACCGTTCTGATGAGTGCTGCTTTCCAGTATTTCCGATCTATTCTTCGAAGTCGGATCATTTACCCAGCGATCGCCACCGCGAACCTCAAACAAGATACGGTCCCCTGCACGTTGAATGCTCCAAGGACTACCAGATGTCTGCTCCCAAAATGAGTCTGTGATTTCGCTTGCCATCTCGCCCCACTTTCCTGAATGATTGTTTTGGTTTTTCCTATTTTTATACTGTATGTCCGACTGTCTGCCGGTTTTTTTTGCCTCTGCGGCGAACCTACGTACATATCAACTGGTTATCAACATGTTTTTTATATGGGAATATTGTGATAATCTAGAAGCTTCCAATGATATCGATACAGGTGCCGCGAAAATAATATCTGTGAATTTATGCCTTTTTTCGCGATTCGTGGCAGTGCACACCACGCACTCAACTCCAGCTTGGCAGTTCAGTCCTCCGGTCAGAATGGCGCAGTCCAGTTAACCGCGGCTGAAACGAATCATGTCCTGTAAAGCGGCATAGATTTTCATTGTGGCCGTCTCCCGATCGGCAAAGTTGGGCCTCAAGCAGCCAATCCCCGGTACTAAAATCCGGGGATCATGTGTTTACGGTGGGAATTCGCGCTTGACCGGCGCACATGAACCGCATTCACGCGAACGCTCGATGGCAAAGCTTCTGAAGACTCGTGCTTGTGACGTCGGGTCCGCGGGAGGCCTCCGAGACGGCTCCCCCAGGATTTCTAGACAAGACCGAACGTTCAGACGCGCACTACGCGACGCGCGAACGGGTCGGACCTGCGATCGGCGAGCCCGACGGACCTGCGGCTTGGCGGCCCATTTCTCGAAGCGAGGCCACCATCCTGTCCGTTTCCTCGTCGCTGTCGGCTCCGTCCTGCTCGTCCTCTCCCCGGCGACGCGCCACCAAGACCGTCGCAAGAACGGCGGCACCAGTTCCCGCGACCGGTCCGAGCGCCACAGCGAGAAGCAAGTTGAGCGGAGCAATCACCGCGACGGTGACCGAGCCAGCGGTCAGGGCAGCTGCGGCGATGAAAAGCATCGTGGTCCTCGAGAAGAGAAACGCGAAATCAGTAATCGCCTCATTGGACTACGTACGTTAACAAAAGATTAATGCACAATTTGACATCCGATTTTGGGCTCGTAAGCCACAGCAGACAGGGCGCCGTTCGCAGTCCTGTTCGTCGGATTCTCGGGGCTGACGAAGCATTGACCGGCATCGACTCTGGAATGCTGGTTCGCCGGCGCCGACGACGACCTTCAGATGGACGAAGGCGTCGCGATGGCTCGAACATCTAGTCCGGGCGAGGCTCAACGACGACCATTTTGCTAATACTAACGATCGTGAACGTCGGCTCCTATGCCGATCGAAAGCAGCCCCGGGGACCCCGCGTTCCGACGCAAATCCAGGTCCGACCCGTCATGCGGCCGTCCGGATTAGCGGCTTGTTTGTAGCTGAGCTTGGAGGAGGGCGATCTGCAATGGGGAAGCACCAAAGGTACGTACTGCGGTATTTGCCTTGACGCATACGGGCGTGCCCGCAAAGATCGCTGCCGTGTATATCGCCTGCAATTCCACTTGAGAATCAATATGGCAGCCAAAGGCTCGGTTGCCTCCGGGTACCAAAACATAATTGTAAAATGAAACGAATACGATATATTTGAAAATCGGTTGTCGCTCTACGAGTCTGAATTTTCAATTTTGTTTCGCCGCGCGATAACAGAATTGCCTTCCAATGCGGCGGCATCGTCTTTATTTACGGAGCGATCGACTTAATGCCGGTCCATATTTTTAGCGGCACATCGCTGTTCACCGACGTGGCCGATCATACGAAAGCCATACCGCAGAAATTCGTTCGCGCCGCGCATGCGAAAGCAGATGTCCTGCTCGCCGTTGCCGCCCAGATATTCCAACAGATCGCGACATTCGTCACTGGGGTCATGATCGCACGGGCGATTGGCGTCGAGCAGTATGGCATCTCGAATCTCGTTCGGAACACCTTCACGATGATCTCGATCGTTGCCCCGCTCGGTCTGGAGATCTGGCTCCTTCGATTCTATGGCGTTCAGAGAGCCCAAGGTCGGGAAATCCAGGAAACGCTCGGCTTTATGCGGGTTGTGTGCCTCGTCATCAACATAGGTTTGCTGGTCTGTATTTTCCTACCTTATGATTATGTAGTTTCGCATTTTGTCTACAAATACCCGGATTTCATGGTCCTTTTGGGGCTTTCGCTGCTCGTGGTGCCGGCTGCGGCGGACCTTTCGATTCTCGGCAGTGTCTACAAGAGCGAGTCACGCTTCGGGCTTTACTCACTCCTCACAATAGGCGTGCAATCGCTGGTTCGGCTCTTGCTCGTCGTAACGGTATTGCAGCTTTCTCCAACCGTCCTCACGGTCATCCTGATCAACATCGCGCAGCTCGGTTTGAGCTATGTCGGAACGCTCGTGCATTTCGGTCTTCGGCTGCGGGCGAAAATCCCGACACCGCCCGCGATCGAGGACGTCGCGCGCGGGGCAGGCAGGGCGTTCGAGGTTCTTTCCGTTTCCGTCTGGTTTGCCGGCAGCACCTTGGTCTACGGCGCGCTGCGCTTGGTCGACGTGCTCCTTCTCGGAGCGTTCAGTACGGCGAAGGCCGTCGGTGAATACTCGGCGCTGAGCGCGATAGCCCAGCTCGTGCAGCTTTATCCCTTGGCCGCGAGCCAAAGCATTGGCCCTCAGGTGGCGACCGCGCACGAGCGCGGTGACATGGAGGGGCTGCGGGCGATCTACCGGCGCTATGCGCGGCAAGCCTCGCTCGTAGCGGGGTTCGTGTTCGGTGGCGTCGCCTATTTCGGAAGCCATCTCGACTTGCTGTTTGGAAAGTCTTTCGCCTTCCAGCCGGCGGTGGCCGGCCTCATCGCTTTCGGGCATCTTCTGAGTGCGATCTTCGCGCCGCTCGGATTCTGCTTGTCCATGACCGGACGGCATAGGCTGGAGTTCGGCATCCTGCTCGGCGGGATCGTCGTGCTCGTCGCGTCCTGCTGCTTACTGATACCGATCTACGATCAGGCCGGTTGCGCGGTATCCGTGGCGCTCGCCTTCGCCGCGGTGAATGTCGCGCGGTCCGGGCTGGTCTTTCGGATCTTCGGCTTCTTCCCGGCGACGTGGCGCGACGCATTGCCACCCCTCGCAGCACTCCCGTTGGCCGCCGGCGCCGATTTTCTGGTTCGGCCTCTTGGCGAGAGGACCCTCGTGACGACCGGTTTGGCCTGCGCGCTGTACGCGGTCTTCTACCTCCCCCTGCTGATATGGCCGAAACCCCTGCAGCGCGAGCCTTCGTGAGGCGATAAGGAGGCGACAATGTCTGTGCGAAGAGTCGTTCTGTTCGCCCCACACTTTGCGGAATACGCGACCCGCCTCGCGATCGGCCTGTCGGAACGCTGCGCGGTCTTGCTGATCGTCAACCGCAAGAACTTCGGCGCCGAGTGCTCCAAGTCGTTGCAGCTTCAGGCGGCACGATCGGTGACGATCATCGACTTCAGCGCCGATGGCCGCATCGGAAGCCACATATCACTCGTCGCCATACTGGCCCGGATCGCACGCTTCAGGCCGGACGTCGTCCACGTGCAGGAGCAATCAGATCCTCTGACGGTCCGGATCTGCGAGCTGGCGCGTGCGCTCTGGCCGGTCGTCCTCACGGTGCACGATCCCATCCCGCATTCCGGCCGGGACGGCGATTGGGCGAAACGCATGAAGCCGTTTCGTCTGCGCGGCCGGCGTGCGGCAGACGGTTTTCACGTCCATGGGCGCTACTGCGCACGAATGCTCAGACAGAGCCTGACCGATGAGGGCGATGAGGTGCCGCCGCACCTCGCAACGGCCCACGGCACGATCCTCGTTCCCGAGCCGGGTCAGTTGCGCGCGCCCGATCCGCGACGCATCCTGATGTTCGGCCGGATGGAAGGCTACAAGGGCCTCGATATTCTGCTTGCGGCCGTGCCGCAGATCGACATCGGCGGTGCCGCATTCGAGGTCGTCCTCGCGGGCAAGGGGCCGGCACTCGATGCGCACGCCGACCTTCTGGGGGCCTCGAACGGGATCACGGTCAAAAACTGGTACCTGTCGCCGGCCGAGGTTGTCGCCGAGTTCCAGGCCGCCAGCGTTGTCGTGACACCCTACCGCAACGCCACACAGAGCGGCGTCGTGTCGGCGGCCTTCGGAAACGGACGGCCGGTTGTTGCCTCACGGGTCGGCGGTCTGGCCGACGTGGTCGAGCACGGTCACAACGGATTGCTGATCGAACCCGGTGACCCTCGTGCATTGGCGGTCGCCCTGTCGCGACTGCTCCGTACGCCCGACGAGTTCACGCGGCTGGCCGCGGGCGCAAGGCAGGCCGCGCGCGGCAGTCTGAGCTGGCAAACAATCTCGAGCGATCTCGTCGACTTTTACGACGACCTCCGGGGGCTACGCCGGGACCGGAAAAGCAGCATCGGTGGCCTGAGTGAGCGCGCGAACTCCGCAGATGCCGCGGTGTAGGGCGGTTCTCACCACGATGGGCGCTGCCTCGAGACCCGCGAACGCAGCATGACGCGGATCCAGTGCCTCCGCCGACCGCACCACCTGTCCGAACTTGGAGACCGCGGCCCGGTTCGGTCCCCGTACGTTGCGGCAGCGCTTATGATCGTCCCCGGATCACGGGCGCTTTTCCGGCGCATGGCGTCGCGGCTCCTCGCCTCAGCATAGATCACTTCAGGGATCGCTATTGCGCAACCGTCGTGGGTCATCATTGGAATGCCGGAGGCTCGATCCATGACCCACAGCATCACCAACCATACCCGCAGCAGCAAAAATTTTCGTTCGTATAACTTTTGTGAGTTTGACTCATAGCAACCGAAACTTCGACGCCGAGAGACATGACGTACCGGCAATCAAGACTTGAGACTATGGGTACATCCTCTGCGGTCGAGGTATATTGGGGATTAATACAATGGCGCCCGAGCCTACGACACGCGGAACGGCGCTAGTGGATCTCACTGCGAAAATCATTTCGGCCTACGTGATGAAGAACCACGCCTCACCGTCCGAGATGCTGACTCTCATTCACGCCGTGCATGTCACGATCTCGAGCATTGAGGCTGGCCGAGATCGCGGCCACGAGTGGGCAAAGCTCAAGCGGGTGCAGGAATCGATCACGCCAAATGCGCTCATCAGTTTCGTTGACGGCAAGCCCTATAAGTCATTGAAGCGCCACCTGGCCAGCCTCGGCTTCGATCCGGAAAGTTACCGCGAGCAATATGCGCTGCCTGATGATTATCCGATGGTCGCGCCACATTACGCGGCGCGACGGTCCCAAATCGCGCGCGCTTCAGGACTTGGTCGCCGGAAGAACACTAATCTCACAAGTCGGAAGTGAGTCGCTTTATGATTGTCGATCAATGTGGCAATCTCGCATAGGGTCCGTTGGATGCCGGAGGCAATATTGTATGTACAAGCTGTCTTCCGTCGTGGTCGGCACGCCGATCGTCGTTCTCCTGACTACTTGCGGGCTGTCCGCCGAAGGGGTGATGGGCGGAGCACGTGACGTGGCTGCCGCGTCCGACCGCTTCGCCAACGGCCGAGAAGAGCGGGACCAACCGCCTGCCGAAAGACGCAAGGTCGACGAGCTGGCGCGCCTACTGGCGAAGCTGCAGGGGGATCTCATCGAGATGCGAGCCGACAGCAATGCCAACTCGGTCGATCTGTCGGAAGCTCAAGCGAATCTCGATGCGACGAAGGCATTGCTCCGTCAGATGACGGCACTAGC
>NZ_BJZT01000051.1 GCF_007992175.1 Methylobacterium haplocladii
AGGGAGGCAGCCGCGCCGGGATGGATATCCGCCAGCAGCTTCTCGCCGCCTTCGAGGCCGAGCATCGCGAGCATCTCGATGCGATCCGCTCGGGGCTCGCAGCCGCGGCCGATGGCCGGCCGGCCGACTGGAACGACATCTTCCGGCGTGCCCACAGCCTGAAGGGCGCCTCCCGCGCCGTGGACCTGCCGCCGGTCGAGGCTGTGGCGCACCGCCTGGAGAGCCTGTTCGAGCGGATCAAGGGCGGCGAGCGCGTCCTCGACCGCGACGCGCTGGCGGCGATCCATCTCGCGCTCGACCGCATCGAGGCCTTCGTCGCGGAGATGAAGGAGGGCGCGCCGGCCATGCCGTCCGACGCCCTCTCCGCCCTCGACCGCTGCCTCACCGGCTCGCCGTCCGCCCCGATCCCCGTCGATCCGAGTGCCATCGAGCCACCGCCGCCTTCCGCCGCCGTCCCGTCTTCGAGCGTCGAGCCTACGGCGGAGCCGGCCGCGGACGCTGGGCGGCAGACCGTGCTGCGCGTGCCCGCCGCGGCGGTCGAGGCGCTGATGGGCGCGACGCACGGCCTCGCCAATGCCCTCGCCGGACAGAACGCCATCGGCGACGGGCTCGCCGGCCTCGCCACGGCGGCCGCCGGCATTCGCAAACGGGTCGAGGCGATGCGTTCGGAGACGCGCCCGCAGGACCCGCAACGCGCGCGGGCCGACCTCGGCGAGGTCGAGGCCGCCCTGTCCGTCGTGATGCGCGACGCCCTCGACCTCGTACGCCGGCACCGCTCCGGAGCCTCCGCCATCGGCACGGCCTCGGCCCGTATCCGCGAGGAAGCCGAGCGCCTGGCGCTGGTTCCGGCCGAGACCGCTTTCGGAGGCTTCGCCCGCGCGTTGCGCGACATGGCACGCGAGGACGGCCGTGAGGTCGAGGTTACCGTACGCGGGCTCGAGCTGCCCGTGGAACGGGCGATGCTGCAGGCCCTGCGCGACCCGGTGCTGCACGTCCTGCGGAACGCCCTCGGCCATGGCGCGGAGCCGCCGGAGATGCGCCGGCGCTCCGGCAAACCCGAGGCGCTGGCGATCCTGTTCGAGGTCGAGGCGCGCGGCAGCCGTCTGGTGATCGGCGTCCACGACGACGGCCGTGGCCCCGATCTGCCGGCGATCGAGGCCCGGGGGCGCGAGCGCGGTCTGCTCGCGCCCGACGAGGCGCCGGATCCGGAGCGGCTGTTGGCCCTCGTCTTCGAGCCCGGCTTCTCGACGGCGCAGGGCGTCGACACCCTTTCCGGCCGCGGCATCGGGCTCGCCGTCGTGGCCGACGCCGCGCGCCGCTTGCAGGGCAACGTGAGGCTCATCCCCCGCGAGCCGTACGGCGCCTCACTCGTCATGAACCTGCCGCTCTCGGCCGCCCGGCGCCCGCTTCTGCTGGTCGAAGCCGGCGGCGCAACCTACGCCCTGCCGAGCGCCGCAGCGGAACGGCTGCTCCGAGTCGATGCCGGCGATCTCGACACCGTGGCCGGTCGGCCCGTCGCCCGCGTCGGCGTGCGCGAGGGAGAGACCGAGACCGCGCTGACACTGCCCATCGCCGAACTCGGCGATCTCGTCGGCGCGGCCGCGTCGAGGGGGGACGGAGAGCACTCGCCCCACGTGATCCTTCTCCGGTCCGCGGGCCGTCGATGTCTCCTGCGCGTCGACGCTCTGCAGGACGTGCGCACCCTGCTCGTCCTGCCGGCGCCCGCGATCGGTGCGGATCCCGGCCTGATCGTCGGCACCGTGGTTCTCGGCAGCGAGACGCCGGTGCTGGTGCTCGATCCCGAAGGCTTAATCGCCAGGGCCGAAAGCCCGGCTTTGCGGCCGCGCGCTTTCGGTACGAAAGCATACGTCGCCGACCACGGAACGATGCCGGAGACGCGACGTTCGACGATTCTGGTCGTGGACGATTCCATCACCACCCGCACGCTGGAGAAGAGCATCTTGGAAGCGGCCGGGTACCGCGTGGTCGTCTGCGTCGATGGGCAGGATGCGCTCGATCGGCTCCGCGCCGAGATCGAGCCCGTGGATCTTGTCCTGGCGGACGTGGAGATGCCGCGCCTCGACGGCTTCGGCCTCGTGAAGGCCCTGCGCGCGGACACCGCCTTCGCGGCCCTGCCTGTCATCCTGATGACGTCCCGCGGTGCGTCGGAAGACGTTGCCCGTGGGCTCGAGCTCGGGGCGGATGCCTATCTCACCAAGCAGAAATTCGATCAGCGCGAACTCTTGGATACCGTCGGTCAGCTGCTGTGAGTGATGGTCCGGCCGCAAGCGCCCGCGTGCGCGTGATGCTCGTCGAGGACTCCCTCGTCGTGCGCACCCTCCTCACTCACATCGTCGCGCGCGATCCGCGTCTGGAGATCGTCGGCGCGGTCGCCTCCGGCGAGGAGGCGCTCGCCGCGATCGATACGGTGCGCCCGGACGTCATCTCGATGGACATCCGGCTACCCGGCATCGACGGGCTGGAGACGACGCGCCGGATCATGGCCGAGCGGCCGACGCCGATCGTGGTGGTGGCCGACTCCGTGGAGGATTCCTCGCTCAAGATCTCGATGAACGCCTTGCGTGCCGGCGCGCTCTCGGTGGTCGAGAAGCCCGTCGCCACCACCAATGCCGGCTACGAGGCTGTGGCCGGGCAGATCTGCACGCAGCTGCGTATCATGGCCGCGGTCCCGGTGATCCGGCGGCGCCCAATCGGCGCGGAATGGACGTCGCGCAACGCCGCAGCCGCCTTGCGTGGAACCGTCCTGCCCGCGATGGAAGCGCGACCGAGCGTGCTCGCCATCGCGGCCTCCACCGGCGGCCCCCCGGCGCTCGCCAAGGTGATCGGGGCGCTTTCCATGGACTTCCCGCTGCCGGTGCTGCTCGTGCAGCACATGGGCGCGGCGTTCATGGAGGGGTTCGCCGCCTGGCTCGATGGCGTCGTCGGCCTGCCCGTGGCGATCGCGAAGGAGGGAGAGCGGATCGTGCCGTCGCGTGTCTACGTCGCCCCCGGCGACCAGCATCTCGAACTCGGCCACGGTCGCACGATCCGCATCAGCGATGCCGCGCCGGTCGGCGGCCAGCGTCCGGCGGCGACGGTGCTGTTCCGCTCGGTCGCGCGCCATGCCGGCCCCCGCGGGCTCGGCGTATTGCTGACCGGCATGGGCGAGGACGGCGCGCTCGGCCTCCTCGACATGCACCGGGCCGGCGCCGCGACCGTCGCCGAGCATGAGAGCACGGCGGTGGTCTACGGCATGCCGGCGGCAGCGGTGCGCCTGTCGGCGGCCGGCAGCGTACTGCCCCTCGACCATGTCGCCAGCCATATTCAGCGCCTTGCCCAGGCCGAGGGTCTATCGTGAGCGTCGCGGGAACCGAGACGCATCCGGCCCCTCGCCTCCTACTGGTCGAGGATTCCGAGACGCAGGCGCTCGAACTGCGGCTGCTGCTCGAGGCCCAGGGCTTTGCTGTCGAGCGTTGCGCCACGGCCGAGGCGGCGCTGGACCGGCTCAACGAGGGCCTGCCGGACCTCGTCGTCGCCGATTACCACCTGCCCGGCATGAACGGCGACGAGTTCACCCGGCAGATGCGCCTTTCGCTGCGCACGCGCGCGCTGCCGGTGCTGATGCTGACGGGCGCCCAGGACGGCGAGCGCCAGGGCCTGGAGAGCGGCGCCGACGCCTACATCGCGAAGTCGGCCGACCGCGATCTGCTGGTTCTGCGCATCCGGGCGCTTCTGCGCGAGCGCAAGGGCGTCCACGCCGAAGCCGCCGGCGGATCGGCCTTCCGGCGCGGACGTATCCTCGTCATCGACGGCAGCGCGACCTACCGCACCTTCTTCGCCGGCCTGCTCAGCCAGGACGGCCATGCCGTCGAGACCGCCGCGAGCCGTGAGGCAGCACTCGCCGCCCTCGACGCGCCCCAGGCGGCCGTCGATTGCGTCACCGTCGATCTGATGGGGCATTCCTATGACGGCCTCGACCTCTGCCGCGAGATCGCGACGCGCCGCAGCGCAGGCTCCGATGCCGAGGGCGGCCAAGCCTTCCATCTCGTCTGCGTCTGCGGCAGTGCCCCGGACAAGGCGCTCCTCGTCGCGGCATTCTCGGCTGGGGCCGACGACGTCGTCGCCAAGACCGACGGCGAGGTGCTGGCCATGCGCGTGCGCGGCCTCGTGCGCCGCCGGCTGCTGGAAGAAGACAACCTTCGCGTGGCCGGGGCATTCGGTGCCCGCGAGCGGGCCCTTGAGCGCGCCCGCGCCGAGGCCGAGGCGGCGGAGGCCCGGGCTGCCCTGGCCGATGCCCTGGAGCAGGCCAACCAGGATCTCGCCGATGCGAACCGCCGGCTCACCGATGCGCAGGCCAAACTCGTCCAGGCGGCGAAGATGGCTTCGCTCGGCGAGCTCGTCGCCGGCATCGCCCACGAGATCAACAATCCGCTCGCCTTCATCCTCGCTCACCAGGGTACCGTGGAGCGGGTGCTCGGCGACATCCCGGAGCCCGAAGGCGATCCCGGCCGGCGCGCCCTGACTAAGGCCCGCGACCGCGTCGGCTCGATGCGGATCGGGCTCACGCGCATCCAGGACCTCGTCCTGAACCTGCGAAAGTTCTCTCGGCTCGACGAGGGCGAGCGGGCGCTGGTCGACGTCCACGAGGCGATCGAGACCGTGCTGGCCCTCCTTCAGCACAAGCTCGGCGACCGCATCGCCGTGGTCCGCGACTTCTCCGGGCGCCAGCAGATGCACTGCACGCCGGCACTGCTGAATCAGGTCGTGATGAACATCCTCGGCAACGCCGCCGATGCGATCCCCGGAGAGGGCGCGATCACCATCGCGACCGTGGCCGAGCCCGACGCGGACGTGATCCGAATCAGCGATACCGGACCGGGCATTCCCGAAGACCTGCGCGAGCGGATCTTCGAGCCGTTCTTCACGACGAAGGCGGTCGGCTCCGGTACGGGTCTCGGCCTCGCGATTGCTTACAGTGTCGTACAGGCGCATAGCGGCTCGCTCAGCGTGGAGGCGGCAGAGGGGGGCGGCGCCTGTTTCGTGATCGTCATCCCACGGCAGGCGGAGCTGGCATGAGCCACAGGGGCACGATCCTGGCCGTCGACGACGAGCCGGACATCCTGATCGCCATCGAGGACCTGTTCGAGGACGAGTACCGGGTCCTGACCAGTTCCAAGCCGGCCGAAGCGCTGGACCTCCTGCGCGACGAGCCCGACGTCTCGGTGATCGTCTCCGACCAGCGCATGCCGGGCATGAACGGCGACGCACTGCTTGCCGAGGCCCGCGCCTTTCATGATGCGCAGGCCATCCTGCTAACCGGCTATGCCGACATCTCGGCCGTGATCGCCGCGCTAAACAAGGGCGGCATCATCGGGTACGTGACCAAGCCTTGGGATCCGACGCTGCTGCGCACCACCGTGCGCAATGCCTACGAACGCCACCGCCTCGCACGCGATCTCGCGACGGAGCGGGCGCTGCTGCACGGGCTGCTCAACCACGCCGACGACGCGATCTCCTTCAAGGACGCTGCCGGGCGTCTCGTGCGCCTCAACGCGCGCAAGGCGGCGCAGCTCGGACAGGAGCCCGCAGCCTGCCTCGGCCAGCCCGAGCGCGCGTTTCGCGACGAGGCCAGCGCCAGCGCGATCGAGCAGGCCGACGCGGCGGCCATCGCCGGTGCTATGCCGAGCGAGACGATCGTGTCCGAGGGGCCGCACGGCGCCGAGCGCTGGACCAACATCGCGCGCGTTCCGATCCGGGGCGCCTCGGGCGCGGTCGAGCACCTCGCCACGATCGAGCGGGACATCACCGAGCAGAAGGTGCTGGAGGCGCGTCTGCGCCAGTCGGACAAGATGCAGGCGCTCGGCACGCTCGCCGGCGGCATCGCGCACGACTTCAACAACCTGCTCACCGCGATCCTCGGCAGCCTGGAACTGGCAGGCCCCAAGATCGCCGATCAGCCCCGGGTCAAGCGGCTGATCGACAATGCCACCGGCGCCGCGCAACGCGGTTCTGCCCTGACCAAGCGTCTTCTCAGCTTCAGCCGCTCCGGCGATCTGCGCCTGCGCAGCGTCGACGTGAACACGCTGATCGACGGCATGAGCGACCTGTTCGGCCGCAGCCTCGGGGGGTTGGTGAGTGTGCGGACCGCGCTGGACCCGGATCTGCCGCAGGCCTGCGTCGACCCGGATCAGCTCGAGCTCGCGATCCTCAACCTCTGCATCAACGCCCGCGATGCGATGCCCGACGGCGGCGCCATCACGCTCACGACGCGCTCGGTGGCCATACACGGGGATGGCGACCTCGCTGATGGCGCCTACGCCGTGCTGACCGTCGCCGACGAGGGCACCGGCATTCCACCCGAACTGCTGGAACGGGTTTGCGAGCCGTTCTTCACCACAAAGGCCGTGGGCCAAGGCACGGGGCTCGGCCTCGCCATGGTCTTCGGTCTCGCGCAGCAGGCCAAGGGGCGTCTGCGCATCACCAGCGAGGTCGGCATCGGCACACAGGTCGAACTCGCCCTGCCGCGCGCGGACGTGGCTATCTCCGGCGACAGCGAGGCCGAGGCCGAGGCCGCCCCGGCGCACGCAGCCAGTCCCGCGCGCATCCTGGTGGTCGATGACGATGAGGAGGTCCGGCACGTAACCGCATCGTTCCTCAACGATTTCGGCTATACCGAGTCGGAGGCGTCCGACGGCGTCTCGGCGCTGGCGATGATGGAGCGGACGGCGTTCGATCTCGTCGTGGCCGATCTCGCGATGCCCGGCATGAACGGGATCGAGCTCGCTGCGGAAGTGCGCCAGCGCTTCGCCGAGGTGCCGGTGCTGATCCTCACCGGACATGCCGAGGCCATGGCGATACCCGACGACCTCCCGGTGCTGGCCAAGCCTTTCGAGTCGGCCGAACTCGCGCGCTGCGTCTCGTCGCTGCTGTCCGCCTGACGCGCATGAAAAAAGGCGGCCCCGAAGGCCGCCTTTTCCGAAAACGCGTGTGAGCGGGAGGCTCAGGCCGCCTCGGACTCGCCGCCCTGCACCGGACCGGAATCCTTGCCGCGGGCATCGACGTCGCGGTCGACGAACTCGATGACGGCGAGCGGGGCGTTGTCGCCCTTGCGGAAGCCGGCCTTCATGATCCGGCAATAGCCGCCCGGACGCGTGGTGTAGCGGGGACCGAGCACCGTGAAGAGCTTCTTGACCTGATCGGCATCGCGGATCTGGCCCATGGCGAGACGACGCGTGTGGACGCTGTCGATCCGGCCGAGCGAGATCAGCTTTTCCATGACCGGGCGAAGATCCTTCGCCTTCGGCAGGGTGGTGACGATCTGCTCGTGCTTGATCAGCGCGGCGGTCATGTTCGCGAACATCGCCTTGCGGTGCTCGGTGGTGCGGTTGAAGCGGCGACCGCGAAAACCGTGACGCATGATGGCATTCCTTGTCTGATCGGCCGCCGTGCCACGGTACGGCCGGGCGCCTCGGGAGCGAGGCGATTTCTTCGTTCCGCTTGACCCCGCGGCGGGATTCTTGGCCGACCGTCATTCCGGGGCGCCGGAGGCGAACCCGGAATCCAGAACCGCCGAAACGGCCGGTTGGATCGCGACCTGCACGTCTGGATCCCGGGTTCCGCTGCGCGGCCCCGGGATGACGCGTGGGTGCTAGTAGTGCTCTTCGAAGCGCTTCGCGAGATCTTCGATGTTCTCCGGCGGCCAGCCGGGGATGTCCATGCCGAGGTGCAGGCCCATGCCGGCCAGCACTTCCTTGATCTCGTTGAGCGACTTGCGGCCGAAGTTCGGAGTGCGCAGCATCTCGCCCTCCGACTTCTGGATCAGGTCGCCGATGTAGACGATGTTGTCGTTCTTCAGGCAGTTCGCCGAACGGACGGACAGCTCCAGCTCGTCGACCTTCTTGAGTAGCGCCGGGTTGAAGGGGAGCTGCGGCGCGAGCGGCGCAGCCTCTTCCTTGCGGGGCTCCTCGAAGTTCACGAAGATCTGCAGCTGGTCCTGGATGATGCGCGCAGCGTAGGCCAGCGAATCCTCGGGTGAGACCGCACCGTTGGTCTCGACCGTCATGGTCAGCTTGTCCTTGTCGAGATCCTGGCCCTCGCGGGTGGTCTCGACGCGGTAGCTGACCTTGGTCACGGGCGAGAACAGGGCGTCGACCGGGATCAGGCCGATCGGCGCGTCCTCGGGACGGTTGCGCTCGGCCGGGACGTAGCCCTTGCCGGTGGCGACCGTGAACTCCATCCGGATTTCGGCACCATCGTCGAGCGTGCAGAGCACGAGGTCCGGGTTGAGGATCTGGATGTCGCCGACCACGCCGATGTCGCCGGCGGTCACCAGACCCGGGCCGGTCTTGCGCAGGGTCATGCGCTTCGGTGTGTCGGTCTGCGAGCGGATGGCGATCGTCTTGATGTTCAGGACGATGTCGGTGACGTCCTCGCGGACGCCCGGGATCGACGAGAATTCATGCAGCACGCCGTCGATCTGAACCGAGGTCACCGCTGCGCCCTGGAGCGACGAGAGCAACACGCGACGCAGCGAGTTGCCGAGCGTCGTGCCGAAGCCGCGCTCCAGCGGCTCGGCGACGACGGTAGCGACCCGCTTCGGGTCGTCGCCGGCCGCGACCTGCAGCTTGTTCGGCTTGATGAGCTCTTGCCAGTTCTTCTGAATGACCACGATCCTACCTCTCGTCAAACGCGCACGACCGGCGTCCCGGTCCGTGCTTCGGCCGACCCAGACGCGCCCCCGCGCCTGAGCCGGTCCCCAAACCTATTGCTGCCCTGACACCCAGAGCTCCGGCACGAAGCGGTAACCACCGCCGTCCCGCACGACGTAACCGAAAGCCGGAAACTCCAGATGAGATCCGGCGATCAGCGTGCGGTTGTCCGCGACCTCGGCGAGGATGCGCTGGCGCGTCTCCCGTGCCTGGTCGCCATCCACGTCGAAGCCCAGTCCGGCCTGCGGGTTGGCGAACTGGATCGCCGGCAGGTGGACGATGTCGGTCCACATCAGCAGCGTCTCGCCGCTCGACGTGATCCGAAAACCGGTGTGGCCCGGCGTATGGCCGGGCAGCGGAACGGCCACGATGCCGGGAGCTACTTCCCCGCCGCGATGCTCGCGGACGCGGCCCTCGTAAGCAGAGACGACCTTACGGGCATTCTCGAAATACGGCTTGGCCCCGTCCGGTGCCGCCGAAAGGGCCGCATCGGGCAGCCAGTGGGCCGCTTCATCGGCGTGAAGCCGGAGTTCGGCGTTCGGAAACCGGGCCGTACCGTCATCCGCGAGCAGGCCGCCGACATGGTCGGGATGCAGGTGGCTGACGAGGACCGTCCCGATATCCTGCGGCGCGATTCCGGTGGTGGCGAGCGCCGCCGGGACCCGACCGAGCGTGTCGGTGGGTGCGAAACCACCATAGCCCGCATCGATCAGGACCGGCTTGCGGCCGGGACCCGTGATCAGGAAGGCGTTCAGCGTGATCCGCGGCTCCGACGGACGAAAGCCCGCTTCCTGCAGACGGACCGCCTCGGCGGCGGAAATGCCCGTGACGAGGTTCTCGGCCGTATCCTGAAACCAGCCGTCATTGAGCACGGTGACCGTAAGGTCGCCGAGATTCCAACGCAGCACGCCAGGGAGCGGCTTCGAGCCGTCCGACACGGGGATCTCCTTGCCTCTATACCGATCAGACGCGACGGCGCTTGCGCGGGCGGCAGCCGTTATGCGGGATCGAGGTCACGTCGCGGATCGATGTGACGGTGAAGCCAGCGGCCTGAAGCGCGCGGAGCGCCGATTCACGACCCGAACCGGGGCCAGAGACCTCTACCTCGAGGGTCCGCATGCCGTGTTCGGCAGCCTTGCGGGCGGCATCCTCGGCGGCGACCTGGGCGGCGTAAGGCGTCGACTTCCGCGAGCCCTTGAAGCCCATCGCACCCGACGAGGACCACGAGATCGTGTTGCCCTGAGCGTCGGTGATGGTGATCATCGTGTTGTTGAACGAGGCGCTGACATGCGCGACGCCCGAGACGATGTTCTTGCGTTCGCGCCGGCGGACGCGGGTCGGTTCCTTGGCCATCTTTTTTCGCTCTCGTCCTTCAAGCGCACCCGTAATTCCAGGTGCTCGGGATTTTCTTGGGAGGTGGCGGCGTGTCTGTGGACTGCCGCGCGGCTAAGCCGACGCCCGTCTCGGGACACCGGCTCGACGGTCAGGAGGCCGAGCGAAGCACGGCCTCCCAATCGCAAATCATTTCTTCTTGCCGGCGATGGGCTTGGACTTGCCCTTGCGGGTGCGGGCGTTGGTGTGCGTGCGCTGACCGCGGACGGGCAGGTTGCGGCGATGGCGCAGGCCACGGTAGCAGCCGAGATCCATCAGACGCTTGATGTTCATGGAGACGTCGCGGCGCAGGTCGCCCTCGACCATGTAGTCGCGGTCGATCGTCTCACGGATCTGGAGAACCTCGGCGTCCGTCAGCTCGTTGACGCGACGCTCTGCCGGGATGCCCACCTTCTCGGTGATCTCGCCGGCGTTCTTGGCGCCGATGCCGTGAATGTACTGAAGCGCGATGACGACGCGCTTGTTGGTCGGAATGTTGACGCCTGCAATACGGGCCAAGGATATTCTCCATGAGCGGCGCGGGCTGTACCCGGCCTGATGAACATGCACGCGTCCGGTGGAGGCCGGCCCTTGCGTGCGGTGCAAGATTAGGCCCGTAACGACAAATCGGCCCAAGAGCAGCCTCAGCGAGGCGCCCCGGACCCGATCGCGGTCTGGACGAAGGAGGCCCGCCTAGCGCAGGCCTCCAGAGGTGTCAAGGGTAGTCCACCCGACGCTCCGCTCAGGACGAGACGGTCTGCCGGTAGGGCTCGAGGATCGTCATGAGATCCGTGGTGACCTCGTCGATCGGCTTCATGCCGTCGACCTTCTGCAGATGGCCGAGGCCCTCGTAGTAGTCCGACAGGGGCGCGGTCTGCTTCTTATAGGCCTCGAAGCGGGACTTGAAGACCTCCGGAGTATCGTCCTTGCGGACGGGCTGACCGCGGGCGGCGGTCTCCTCGGCACGCTTGGCGATACGGCCGACGAGGGCGTTCTCGTCGACGACGAACTCGATGACGGTGTCGAGGTCGAGCCCCTTCTCCTTCAGCATCGCATCGAGCGCCTTCGCTTGCTCGACCGTGCGCGGAAAGCCATCGAGGATGAAGCCGTTCTTGGCGTCCGGCTCCTCGACACGGTCAGCGACGATCCCGACGACGACGGCATCCGGCACTAGGCCGCCGCTCTCCATGATCGACTTCGCCTCCAGGCCGACCGGTGTGCCGGCCGCGACGGCCGCACGCAGCATGTCGCCGGTCGAAAGTTGGGGAACGTCGAAGGCGTGCGTGATTCGCTCGGATTGGGTGCCCTTCCCCGCCCCGGGTGGTCCGAGCAGAATGATCCGCATGGCGTCGTAATCCTCCTCAGGCCCGCCTCGCGGGCTCGTTCTTCCATTTGGCAGAATAGGCTACCGAGCAGCGGGAGAGGAACGGATTATTCGCCCTCTCCCATGGACCTTTGACCGACAGGCGCCTCAGCGCCGACGCTGGTTGGTCGATGCGCCACGCAGCTTCGCCTTCTTCACAAGGCCTTCGTACTGGTGCGCCATCAGATGCCCGTGGATCTGGGCGACCGTGTCCATGGTCACCGAGACCACGATCAGCAGCGAGGTGCCACCGAAGCCGAGACTTGCCGAGGTGTAGGACGCGACGATCTCCGGCACGAGGCAGACAAAGGTCAGGTAGAGCGCGCCGATCACCGTGATCCGGGTCAGGATCTTGTCGATGTAGCTCGCCGTCCGCTCGCCGGGCCGCTGCCCCGGAATGAAGCCGTTATGCTTCTTCAGGTTGTCGGCGGTCTCCTGCGGGTTGAAGACGACGGCCGTGTAGAAGAACGTGAAGAAAATGATCAGCGCGGCGTAGAGCACCATGTAGAGCGGCCGGCCGTGGCCAATATAGGCCGTGAGCGTGCCGAGGATGCCGGTGGATCCCTGGCTCGCTGAGAAGCTCGCCACGGTGGCCGGCAGCAGCAGAAGCGACGAGGCGAAGATCGGCGGGATCACGCCCGAGGTGTTGAGCTTGAGCGGCAGGAACGAGGTCTGGCCCTCGTACATCCGGTTGCCGACCTGACGCTTGGGGTACTGGATCAGCAACCGGCGCTGGGCCCGCTCCATGAACACGATGAAGTAGACGAGGCCGACAGCAGCCAGTGTGGCGCCGAGAAGCAGGGCGGGCGACAGCGCGCCGGTGCGGGTCAATTCCAGCGCACCGAAGATCGCCGCCGGCAGGTGGGCCACGATACCTGCAAAGATGATCAGCGAGGAGCCGTTGCCGATGCCGCGCGAGGTGATCTGTTCGCCGATCCACATCAGGAACAAGGTGCCGCCGGTCAGCGTCAGAACGGTGGAGAGGATGAAGAACGGTCCGGGATTGATCACCGCGTTCGAGCCCTGGAGGCCGAAGGCGATGCCCCAGGACTGGACCAGCGCCAGCACCACGGTCAGGTAGCGGGTATACTGGTTGATGACCTTGCGGCCGGACTCGCCCTCCTTCTTGAGGGCTTCGAGCGTCGGTACGACCGAAGTCAGCAGCTGGACGATGATCGAGGCCGAGATGTACGGCATGATGTTCAAGGCGAACACGGCCATGCGCTCGACGGCACCGCCGGAGAACATGTTGAACATGCCGAGCACGCCGCCGGCCTGACTCTGGAAGTTCTTCGCGAACTGCTCGGGATCGATGCCGGGAATCGGGATGTAGGTCCCGAGGCGGAACACGATCAGCGCACCGATCGTGAACCAGATCCGCTTCTTCAGTTCGTCGGCTTTGGCGATGGCCCCAAAATTCAGATTGGCGGCAAGCTGCTCGGCGGCTGAGGCCATGTCACGGGTTCCCGAAGAATGCCGTCCGGAGGATCGTCAAAACGAATGCGGCGGCCGCGCGTGGTGCACGGGCCGCCGCAGGATGCCTGGACTTAAGCGCTGGCTCAGGCCGACGCAACAGAGCCGCGGTGGGCGACGCCCGAAGCGAACTTCGTCGTGACCGAGCCGCCAGCCTTCTCGACCGCCTCGACGGCGGACTTCGAAGCGCGTGTGACCTCGAAGCTTAGCTTTGCGGTCAGTTCGCCGACGCCCAGCAGCTTCACGCCGTCGCGGGCCCGGGCAATGACGCCCGCGGCGACGAGGGACGAGACCGTGACGGTCGCGGCCTTGTCGAGCTTGCCTGCATCGATCGCCTGCTGCACTCGGCCGAGGTTCACCTCGTTGAGGTCGGTCGAGTACAGGTTGTTGAAGCCACGCTTGGGCAGGCGACGATGCAACGGCATCTGGCCGCCCTCGAAGCCCTTGATGGAGACGCCGGTACGGGCCTTCTGACCCTTCACGCCGCGTCCACCGGTCTTGCCCTTGCCGGAGCCGATGCCTCGGCCGACACGCATCCGGTTCTTGGTTGCGCCTTCGTTGTCGTGGATCTCGTTGAGCTTCATCGCGCCCTCCTCAAGCCACGTCGCCGTGGACGCGCACGAGGTGCGCAACCTTGCGGATCATGCCGCGCACGGAGGGAGTGTCCTCCAGTTCGGACACACGGTGGAGCTTGTTCAACTTCAGGCCGATCAGCGTCGCACGCTGGGAGGCCTCGCGGCGGATCGGAGAACCGATCTGCTCGACACGGACAGTCTTGGTAGCCATGCGATCCTCCCCTTACGCCACTGCGGCTTCGGAGGTGTCGGCCGGGTCGGCATCACGGCGGCGCGACTGAAGCGCGGACACCTTGAGGTTACGACGGGCGGCGACGGAGCGCGGGCTGTCCTCGTTCTTGAGCGCGTCGAAAGTGGCGCGCACGAGGTTGTAGGGATTCGAGGAGCCGAGCGACTTGGCGACGACGTCCTGCATGCCGAGGGTCTCGAACACGGCGCGCATCGGGCCGCCGGCGATGATGCCGGTACCCTGGGGCGCGGCGCGCAAGATGACCTTGCCGGCGCCGTGACGTCCGTTGACGTCGTGGTGCAGGGTACGGCCTTCGCGCAGCGACACGCGGATCAGGCCGCGCTTGGCAGCTTCCGTCGCCTTGCGGATGGCCTCAGGCACCTCGCGGGCCTTGCCGTGGCCGAAGCCGACGCGACCCTTCTGGTCACCGACGACGACGAGGGCGGCGAAGCCGAAGCGGCGCCCACCCTTCACGACCTTGGCGACGCGGTTGATGTGGACGAGCTTGTCCACGAACTCGCTGTCGCGCTCCTCACGGTCATCGCGGCGGCCGCGGCCACCGCCTTCACGTTCACGTGCCATTTGTTTTCCACTTCATCTCACTGGCGCAGATCGTAACGATCCGCTCGCTCGATGGTCCGAACGCGCCGATTCTCGATCGGCAGGCCGGTACCGGGTCCGGGCAACGTAAGCCGCCCGGACAAGTCACAAAAGAATCAGAACTCGAGGCCGCCTTCGCGGGCTGCGTCGGCGAGAGCCTTGACGCGGCCGTGGAAGATGTAGCCCGAGCGGTCGAAGATGACCTTCGAAACGCCGGCAGCCTTGGCGCGCTCGGCCACGAGCTTGCCGACGGCCTGGGCCGCGGCGACGTTGGCGCCGGTCTTCAGGTCGCCCTTGATGCCCTTGTCGAGGCTCGAAGCCGCAGCCAGCGTGGTGCCGGCTGCATCGTCGATGACCTGAACGTAGATCTGCTTCGAGGAGCGGAACACCGAGAGCCGGGGCCGACCGTTTGCAGCAGCACGAAGTGCACGGCGCACGCGCGCCTTACGCTTGATGAGGGCTTCGTTCTTCGTAGACATGATCGCCCCCTTACTTCTTCTTGCCTTCCTTACGGAAGATGAACTCGCCCGCGTACTTCACGCCCTTGCCCTTGTAAGGCTCGGGACCGCGATAGTCGCGGATCTCGGCAGCGACCTGACCGACCTTCTGACGGTCGATCCCAGTGATGGTGATCTCCGTCGGCTTGGGCGTCACGATCGTGATGCCGGCCGGGATCTCGTATTCGATGTCGTGGCTGTAGCCGAGCGACAACTTGAGAGCCTTGCCGGCCATCGCGGCGCGATAACCCACGCCGGTGATCTCGAGCTTCTTCTCGAAGCCCTTCGAAACGCCCTCGACGAGGTTGGCCACCCGGGCGCGCGAGGTGCCCCAGAGCGACCGCGCGACCTTCGACTGGTCCTTGGGTTGCACCGTGACGGCGCCGTCTTCGAACGCCACGATGACCTGCGAGGGCACCACGAACTCGAGCTCGCCCTTGGTACCCTTCATCTTCACCGTCTGACCCGTGACCGTGGCGGTGACGCCGCTTGGTACGGGGACGGGCTTCTTGCCTACGCGAGACATTCGGCTGTCCTCCGGATCAGAACACTTTGCAGAGCACTTCACCGCCGACGTTGCGCTCACGCGCAACGTGATCGGCCATGACGCCCTGCGGGGTCGAGATGATGGTGATGCCGAGACCGTCGGCGACACGCGGCAGCTCGCCAACAGACGAGTAGACGCGGCGGCCAGGCTTCGACACGCGCTGAAGCGATCGGATGACGGGCTGGCCGTCATAGTACTTCAGCTCGATCGCGAAATCCGTACGGCCGTTTCCGAGATCGGTCACGGCGTAGTCGCGGATGTAGCCCTCGGACTTGAGAACATCGAGAACGCTCTTGCGAAGCTTCGATCCGGGCGTCTGGACGACGCTGCGGCGACGAAGCTGGCCGTTGCGGATGCGGGTGAGCATATCACCCACGGGATCATTGACCATGGTGGCTCCCCCTTACCAGCTGGACTTCACGAGGCCCGGGATCAGGCCCTTGTTGCCAAGCTCACGCAGGGCAATACGGGACAGACCGAGCTTGCGGTAAAAGGCGCGGGGGCGCCCAGTGACCTCACAACGGTTGCGAACGCGAACCGGAGACGAGTTGCGCGGCAGCTCGGCGAGCTTGAGACGCGCTTCGAAGCGCTGCTCCATCTCGATCGAGGTGTCGTTGGCGGTGGCGAGGAGCGCCTTGCGCTTCTCGGCGAAGCGCTTCACGAGCGCCTTGCGGTGGTTGTTCTTCTCGACTGAGCTTTTCTTAGCCATCTGCTATCTCCGGTGTCCGCGTATGAGGGGTGTGGTCCTCACTGCCGGAACGGGAAGTTGAATTGGGCGAGGAGAGCCTTCGCTTCGGCGTCAGTCTTGGCGCTGGTCTGGACGACGATGTCCATGCCCCACACCTGCTCCGCCTTGTCGTAGGAAATCTCCGGGAACACGAGGTGCTCCTTGAGACCCATGGCGTAGTTGCCGCGACCATCGAAGGAACGCGGGTTCAGGCCACGGAAATCGCGGACGCGCGGAAGCGCGATCGTGATCAGGCGATCGATGAACTCGTACATGCGCGCCTTGCGGAGCGTCACCTTGCAGCCGATCGGCATGCCTTCGCGAACCTTGAAGGTCGCGATGGCTTTCCGGGCCTTGGTGATCACCGGCTTCTGGCCGGCGATGAGCGCCAGATCGGCGGCGGCCACGGTGGCCTTCTTGGAATCGGCGGTAGACTCGCCGACACCCATGTTGATGACGATCTTCTCGATCTGCGGCACCTGCATGGGGTTCTTGTAGCCGAACTCTTCGATCAGCTTCTGGCGAACCACCTCTTCGTAATGCTTGCGCAGACGAGGGGTGTAGCCATCCGGAGAGGACGGCTTGCGGGGCTTCGCGTTCTTTGCCTCGCCGCCGCCGGCGGCCTGAGCGACGTCCTTGGCCTTCGCCTTGTCCTTGGCGCCGTCCTTCGGAGCATCCTTGGCCGGCTTGTTCTTCTTGGCATCAGCCATCGATCAGATCCCCCGAGCGCTTGGCGAAGCGGACCTTGCGGCCGTCGTCGAGAATGCGAAAACCGACCCGGGTCGGCTTGCCGTCCTTGGGATCGGCGATCGCGATGTTGGACAGGTGAATGGCAGCCTCCTTGGAGATGATGCCGCCTTCCTGGCTCTGCGTCTGCTTCTGGTGCTTCTTGACCAGGTTGACACCGCGGACGAGCGCACGGCTCTCCTTCGGAATCACCTGGATCACCTCACCGGACCGACCTTCGTCGCGACCGGTCAGAACGACGACGGTGTCGCCCTTCTTGATCTTGGCAGCCATTACAGCACCTCCGGGGCAAGCGAGATGATCTTCATGTGATTGCGGGCGCGAAGTTCGCGCGGCACGGGCCCGAAGATACGGGTGCCGACCGGCTCCTTCTGATTGTTGATGAGAACCGCAGCGTTCTTGTCGAAGCGGATCACCGAGCCGTCGACGCGCTTCACGGCCTTCGCCGTACGCACGACGACCGCCTTCATGACGTCGCCCTTCTTCACGCGGCCACGCGGGATGGCTTCCTTGACGGAGACGACGATGATGTCGCCGACGCCGGCATATTTGCGCTTCGACCCGCCAAGTACCTTGATGCACATCACACGACGCGCACCCGAGTTGTCGGCGACGTCCAGATTCGTCTGCATCTGGATCACGGAAGTGACCTTTCCTTGTTTCGGGCGGGTATCCGCACGCGGACGGTATTGTCCGGCGGACGACGCCTGATGGGGATCTGAGGTCCCCGAATGTAATGGACCGCGCAATCGGCATCTGAGACGCCGGCGCGGTCACCGCGGTCATACGAGGATGCGAACACCCCCGCGTCATGTCTGCGAAGATCGGCGCGATACTACGTGCCGACCTTCAATGCAAGAGCCGACGACGAGGCCGTCTCCGTGCGAAGGGCCTCAGGCGTGCTCGGCGACCGGCGTCTGGCCGGCAGCTTCGGCGGCGGCAGCCTGATCCTCTACCAACTTCCAGGTCTTGGTCTTCGAAAAGGGCCGCGACTCCTCAATGAACACCGTCTGACCCGTCTTGGCGAGATTGTTCTCGTCGTGGGCGTGATAGTGCTTCGAGCGGCGGACGGTCTTCTTCATTACGGGGTGGGTGTAGCGGCGCTCCACCTTCACCGTGATGGTCTTGTCGGTCTTGTCGCTGACGACAGTACCCTGCAGGACGCGCTTCGGCATGGTCTTGAACTCCTTAGCCTTGCGCCGATGCCAGCGTCTTGTGACGCTGAAGGGTGCGGACGCGGGCGATGTCGCGGCGAACCTCACGGACGCGGGCGACGTTCTCGAGCTGGCCCGTAGCACCCTGGAAGCGCAGGTTGAACTGCTCCTTCTTGAGCGCGATGAGCTCGTCGCTCAGTTGATCCGGCGACAGGGCGCGCAGATCCGACAGTCTCTGTGACGACTTCATGATCCCCTCCCCTCTCAGTCGGCGATGCGGGCGATGATGCGGGTGCGCACCGAAAGCTTGGCGGCCCCGAGGCGGAGTGCCTCGCGCGCCACGGTCTCGGCGACGCCGTCCACTTCGAACATGATACGGCCCGGATGGACACGGGCCGCCCAGTATTCAGGCGCACCCTTACCGGAGCCCATGCGGACTTCGGTGGGCTTGGCGGTGACGGGGACATCCGGGAATACCCGGATCCAGACACGGCCCTGACGCTTCATCTCGCGGGTGATCGCGCGGCGTGCCGCCTCGATCTGACGCGCCGTGACGCGCTCCGGCTCGACGGCCTTCAGGCCGAACGTGCCGAAGTTCAGGTCGTACCCGCCCTTGGCCGCGCCATGGATGCGCCCCTTGAACTGCTTACGGAACTTGGTCTTCTTGGGTTGCAGCATGGCAGCCTCTCAAAACTCTCCTCAGGCTCAGGCGGTCAGGCGTGAGCGGCATCGCGACGGCCGCGGCCGCCACGATCATCACCGTCACGCTCGCGACGTCCGCCGGAACGGCCGCCCTCTTCCTGGGCCTTCTTGTCCTGCGCCATCGGGTCGTGCTCAAGGATCTCGCCCTTGAACACCCAGACCTTGATGCCGCAGGTCCCATAGGTCGTGAACGCGGTGGCCGTGCCGTAATCGACATCGGCGCGCAACGTATGCAGGGGCACGCGGCCCTCGCGGTACCACTCCGTCCGGGCGATCTCGGCACCGCCGAGACGGCCGGCGCAGTTGATGCGAATGCCTTCGGCACCGAGACGCATGGCCGACTGCACGGCGCGCTTCATCGCGCGCCGGAAGGCGACGCGGCGCTCGAGCTGTTGGGCGATCGAGTCGGCGACGAGAACGGCATCGATTTCGGGCTTGCGCACCTCGACGATGTTGATCGTCACGTCCGCCTTGGTCATCGAGCCGACGAGCTTGCGCAGCTTCTCGATATCCGCGCCCTTCTTGCCGATCACAACGCCCGGACGACCCGAGTGGATGGTGACGCGGCACTTTCGGTGCGGACGCTCGATCACGATCTTGGAGACCGCGGCCTGCTTCAGCTGCTTCATCAGGGCGGCGCGGATCGCGACATCCTCATGCATCAGCTTGGCGTACTCGCCCTTGCCGGCGAACCAACGGGAATCCCAGGTCCGGTTGATGCCGAGCCGCAGGCCGATTGGATTGATTTTCTGACCCATGGAGTCCTCCTCAGGCCGCTTCAGCGCGCACTTCGCGAACCACGATCGTGAGGTTCGCGAAGGGCTTCAGGATACGGGCGCCGCGACCGCGAGCACGAGCATGGAAACGCTTGAGCACCAGCGCCTTGCCCACGAAGGCCTGTGAAACGACCAGGTCGTCCACGTCCAGATCGTGGTTGTTCTCGGCGTTGGCGATCGCGCTCTCGAGGCACTTCTTGACCTCGGTCGAAATGCGCTTGCGGGAGAACTCGAGATCGGCAAGCGCCGACTCGACCTTCTTGCCGCGGATCATCTGCGCGACAAGATTCAGCTTCTGGGGCGAGACGCGGAGCATCCGCGCAACGGCCTTGGCCTCGTTCTCAGGCAGAGCGCGGGGTGTGGCTTGCTTGCCCATGTCAGCGCCTCTTCGCCTTCTTATCGGCCGCGTGACCATGGAAGGTACGGGTCGGCGAGAACTCGCCGAACTTGTGACCGACCATTTCTTCGGTGACGTAGACCGGAATGTGCTTCTGCCCGTTGTGCACACCGAAGGTGATGCCAACGAACTGCGGGAGGATCGTGGAGCGGCGGCTCCAGATCTTGACGACCTCATTGCGGCTGGAGCCGCGGGCGGCGTCGGCTTTCTTGAGGAGGTAGCCGTCGACGAACGGCCCCTTCCAGAGGGAGCGTGCCATGGCGATTACTTCTTACGGTTATGACGGCTGGACAGGATGAAGGTATCGGTCCGCTTGTTGGACCGGGTCTTCTTCCCCTTGGTGGGCACGCCCCAGGGCGTGACCGGGTTGCGGCCGCCCGAGGTACGTCCCTCGCCGCCGCCATGCGGGTGATCGACGGGGTTCATCGCCACGCCGCGGTTGTGGGGTCGCTTGCCGAGCCAGCGGTTCCGGCCGGCCTTTCCGAGCGAGATGTTCATGTGGTCCGGGTTCGACACCGCACCGACGCTGGCGAAGCACTGACCGTGAACGAGGCGCTGCTCGCCCGAATTCAGGCGCAGCGTCACGTAGCCCTGGTCGCGTCCGACGATCTGAGCGTAGTTTCCGGCGGAGCGGGCGATCGCGCCACCCTTGCCGATCTTCAGCTCGACGTTGTGGACGATGGTGCCCACCGGCATGTTGCCGATCGGACCGGCATTGCCCGGCTTGATGTCGACCTGCTCGCCCGCGATCACCTTATCGCCGGGCGACAGGCGCTGCGGCGCGATGATGTAGGCCTGCTTGCCGTCGGGGAAGCCGATGAGCGCGATGAAGGCCGTGCGGTTCGGATCGTACTCGATCCGCTCCACGGTCGCCGACACGCCGAGATTCTCGCGGCGCTTGAAATCGACGTTTCGCAACGTCCGCTTATGACCACCGCCGCGGAAGCGGACGGTGATGCGGCCGAGGTTGTTGCGGCCACCCGAGGACGACTTGCCCACGGTCAGCTTCTTTACCGGCTTGCCCTTGTAGAGCTCACGGCGGTCGACGAGCACGAGCTGGCGAAGGCTCGGCGTGACCGGTTTGAATGTCTTCAAGGCCATCGGCTTGATCCTAGACTATCGCGTTCTCAGAGGCCGGTCGTGACGTCGATGGTGTCACCCTCGGCGAGGGTGACGATCGCCTTTTTCACGTCGGACCGCTGACCGCGTTGACCGCGGAAGAACTTCTTCTTGCCCTTGGTGATGAGCGTGTTGACGCCCGTCACCTTGACGTCGAACAGCTTCTCGACCGCTTCCTTGATCTGCGGCTTGGTAGCCTTCGGGGCGACCCGGAAGACGACCTTGTTCTGCTCGGTGAGGTTGGTCGCCTTCTCGGTGATGACCGGGGAGACGATGATGTCGTAGTGGCGCGGATCGGCACTCATTTGAAACGCTCCTCCAGCGCATCGACGGCCGCGCGCGTCAGCACGAGCGTGTCGCGGCGCAGGATGTCGTAGACGTTGATGCCCTGCACGGGCAGGACGTCGATCTTCGGCACGGCGCGGGCGGCGCGGCCGAAATTCTCGTCGACCTCGGGACCACCGATGATCAGCGCGCTCGACCAGCCGAGCTTGCCCAGCCGCTCGACCATGGTCTTGGTCTTGTGGTCGTCGACCTTGATGTCGTCGACGATGATCAGGGTCGAGGCCTTGGCCTTGGCCGAGAGGGCGTGACGCAGTGCGAGAGCACGGACCTTCTTGGGCAGGTCATGTGCATGGCTGCGCACGACCGGACCGAAGGCGCGTCCGCCGCCGCGGAACTGCGGAGCAGAGGCAGCGCCGTGACGGGCGTTACCGGTGCCCTTCTGCTTGTAGATCTTCTTCGTGGACCGATCGATGTCCGAGCGGTTCTTCACGGCATGGGTACCGGCACGGCGCTTGGCCAGCTGGTAGCGGACCATGCGCTGCAGAAGATCGGCACGGGGCTCAAGGCCGTAGATGGCCTCGCTGAGCTCGACCGAGCCGGCCGAGGACCCGTCGAGCGTGGTGATATCAAGCTTCATCACGCGTTCTCCTCGGCTGCGGGAGCCTCGGCGGGCGCCTCTTTGGTAGCCGAACCGTCAGTGCCGTTCTCACGGAACTTGCCGGGAAGCGGCACGTCTGCGGGAAGCGCACGCTTCACCGCGTCGCGAACCTGGATCCAACCGCCGGCGACACCGGGAACGGCGCCTTCGACGAGGATCAGACCGCGCTCGGGATCGATGCGCACGACCTTGAGGTTCTGCGTGGTCACCCGATCGACACCCATGTGACCGGGCATCTTCTTGTTCTTGAAGGTCTTGCCCGGGTCCTGACGGCCACCGGTCGAACCGATCGAACGGTGCGACACGGACACGCCGTGGGTGGCGCGCAGACCACCGAAGTTCCAGCGCTTCATACCGCCGGCAAAACCCTTACCCGTGCTTGTGCCCGTCACATCGACGAACTGGCCCGGGATGAAGTGATCGGCCGTGATCTCGGCGCCGACCGGGATCAGCGAGTCTTCGCTGACACGGAACTCAGCGAGCTTCTGCTTCGGCTCGACCTTGGCGACCGCAAAGCGGCCCCGTTCGGCGGCGGAAACGTTCTTTACCTTGGCCTTGCCGACGCCGACCTGAAGGGCGACGTAGCCGTCCTTGTCGTTCGTGCGGTGTGCCACGACTTGGCACTGATCGATTTGAAGCACGGTAACCGGCACATGCTCGCCTGCGTCCGTGAAGACGCGGGTCATGCCGACCTTTCGTGCAATGACGCCTGAGCGCATAGGTCTCTCCCTCGCGCGATGATCGCTGAAGCTCTAGGTCCTCGCGGGACTTAGAGCTTGATTTCCACGTCCACGCCAGCGGCGAGGTCGAGCTTCATAAGCGCGTCCACGGTCTGGGGGGTCGGATCGACAATATCGAGCACCCGCTTATGCGTGCGCATCTCGAACTGCTCGCGCGACTTCTTGTCGATGTGCGGCGAGCGGTTCACGGTAAACTTCTCGATGTGGGTTGGAAGCGGGATCGGTCCACGGATCTGCGCACCGGTGCGCTTGGCCGTCGAGACGATCTCCTTGGTCGACGCATCGAGGATGCGATGGTCGAACGCTTTCAGGCGAATGCGAATATTTTGACCGGACATGACCTAAACCTCGGCGGAAACATGGAGGGCGGGCGGGAGGGCCCGCCCCTCATCGTCCCCTGTCGATTGCGTGTGAGGGGCTTT
>NZ_BJZT01000052.1 GCF_007992175.1 Methylobacterium haplocladii
GCCACCCGTTAGGGGTTCACGACCTAGACTTCTCTTCGGCCGAGCGCAGCGATGACCTGCAATGAGGCAGCTAACGTTTGACGGCAAACACACTGGCTTGCGCAAACACGCGTTCACGCTCAGTATCGAATTCGAGCACCTCCCATCCTGCCTTTTCGATCGCTAATTTCAGGGAACGCTCTGAAAAATGATTAGCATGAAAAACCGGATGCACATAAGTCCCATTCGGGTCCATTTCTTCGATAAAAGTCTTGATAAACAAGACTGCACCGGTATTCGCCATATTATACATTTTTTTAAGGTCTTCTAGTGGGGTGTAGGTGTGCTCTATATAATCCAAAGCGGTTATGAGATCATACTTTACCAAGGAATTTATCGGATCGTAATCTTGATAAATCCCGGCAAAGAGGTCTAGATTTAGCCGAGAGCGACCAACCTTGGCGGCATAGGGGTTGGCATCGCAGCCCGCAACGCGAAGGGTTGTGCCGTTCAAATCATGGCTTTGACGAGCAAAATGGAGGAACCAACCGACGGAGGTGCCAATCTCGAACAGTGAAACGGGATCCCGGCCGTGATTGGCCAGCCGGTACCAACGGGTCTGAAGATCGAGCAGGAATGCGTAGTAGGTTTCAAGCTGTCGTTTTTGCTCATCCGGCGTTCCGTGTGGCTCGCCGACCATCACGCCGTTCTCGTAAAGATTGATCGCTTCCTCGCGGGCGCCATCGCCGTGCAAGAAGTGATTGATGACGTAGCGTTCGCTCATGCGGCGATCATAATAACGTGTCGTACAATTTCGACACGAGACGAACTGGTAGCCCCAAATCTGATCCTGGCGCAGGACATCGACGTCCCGGCTGGCACAGACAGGGCACGGGACCTCGGTCTCCCAGCAGAGTTCGACCCGATCAGTCGGCAGCACGACAAGCTCATCCAGCAACGATGGTGACGGCGCCGGTGGCGCGGCAGCGTTTGCCGCATCGGCCTCCAGCAGGCCCGCGTAAGCCGGACTGATGTTCACGTGAACGTTGCGCATGCTGCCACGCTCCAGCGCCCGCCGAAGATTGGGGAGCAGGCGCTCGGGATGATGGACGAGATTGGTCGACCGATCGACAGCCTCATCGCCATCGATCAGATGTATGATCTGAACATGCTTGACGTTTAAGTCGGCAGCGAGATCGATGAAATCCGCAATCTCATCGACGTTCTGAAGTTGGGAAACGAAGTTGAAATATATCTCTGGCTTCGTTGTATTTTTCTCTAATTTCAACGACTGAAGACATCTAATATTATCGATCACGCGCTCAAAATTGCTCTTAAGCATGATCGCTTCGGCGGTTTGCCGGGTGGCGCCGTGAAGGGAGATCGACATCATGTCGAGCCCTGCCTCGATCAACCGCCGGGAAAAGGCCGGGACCAGCGGCATGGCATTCGTGGTGATCGCCGTGAATGCACCGCGATCGTGTGCGGTTTTCACCAGATCGAACAGGTCCTTGTTGAGCAGCGGTTCGGCATAGGCCCCGACAAAGTGGGCTGATTTGATGTTGAGATTGTCCGAGAGGCGATCGTATTCATCGACCGTCAGACGATAATACTCGTCCCGATCCTGACCGTTCTCGATCCGGATCGCCGGAGGGCACATCACGCAGGAAACGTTGCACCGGTTCAGGGTATTGAGGTCGAGGTTGATCGGGAACGCGCCGCCATCAAGGATCGCCTCGGGAATGGGCACGGGGTGATCGACCCGTGCGGGGGCAACCGGTGTCAGGTCCTCAGGACGCGGATAGGCAGCGAGGTCAGCGAGCTTCGCGCGTTCGACATACTCGTCGTACCGGGAAATCCGGGTCGACAGCAGGGTCGTCAATTCAGGTGAGCGAATGCCATTGTGGTAGGCGTGCAGGGCGGTGTGGAGCTGAAGAAGCCACGCCGGCCCATCGTGACGGTATTCACAAGTTCGGCAGTAGGGTGTCAGGTCATCGCCGCCGGCCAGAAGCGTTTCACGGACATGACGATATTTGTGGCCCCTCCAGACGGCTGCAAGGCCGTCGGCGCGGGCATTCCCCATGTTGGTGGCCTCGCGGTACGGCGGCGTCAGCGTACTCGCCGCAGAGCACAGCCTGATGCTTCCATCCGGCTCCTGGCTCGGCGTTGTGAAGGGCAGCATGCACAGTTTCGTCGGCGTCTCACCCGCGGCCACGCGACGCCGATCGAGAACCTCCGCGAAGAAGGCGTGGAATTTCGTCGTCTGGTGTTGCCATGTCCACGCAGCAGACTGGCGCAGGTTTTCCTGCGACAGCTGACGGAACAGCTCAGGACGACGCGCGAGGTTGCCAAGGGCGGCCGTCAAAGCCGGGACGGAGCGCTCCGACAGGATGAAGTCCTGCTGCAGCGGACCGAGCGCGTCGGGCACCACGCCGACATCGGTGCTCACGATCGGAACACCGCAGGCCAGGGCCTCCAGGACCGGATTGGGGGTGCCTTCAACTTCCGAGGTGCAGACGAGCACATCGAGCCGCGCGTAATAATCTACCATCTGCGCGTGGGGGATGAACCCCGCGGCGCGATCGGCCAGATCTAGTTCGATCGCGAGGCCCTCCATGCGCAGCGCCGCGATGGCTGGGATCAGGATCGTGTGCACGCCCTTGCTGTCGCGCTCGCGCATCCAGTGGCTGTTGCCGACCCATCCGACCCTCAGCGCCCGATCCGGCAGTTCATCGAATCGCGCGAGATTCTTGGGGTAGAACAGCTCGGGATCGACCCCGTCGGGAATGGTGGCCGCGGGGGGGCGGAAGTGCTCGTGGCGCGCGTAGGAGAGCGCTAGCCGGTCGGACGAGACCGTGTAGGCCGTCGCATGCCGAT
This sequence comes from Methylobacterium haplocladii, assembly GCF_007992175.1. Taxonomy (GTDB): domain Bacteria; phylum Pseudomonadota; class Alphaproteobacteria; order Rhizobiales; family Beijerinckiaceae; genus Methylobacterium; species Methylobacterium haplocladii. The sequence continues at coordinate 2,857 of NZ_BJZT01000052.1, forward strand.
TGAGCGCCTCGGCCATGAGCTCAGCCTCCTCCCCGTCTGCGAAGAGGTGATCGTAGACCGAGGTCGTGAAGCAGGCCGGCGCGATGAAGCGGATCCGGAACTCGTCCATGCTGAGGCCGAGGAACCTGACGTAATCGGCAAGGCCGGAGCCATAGAAGCCTTGGTCGCCCAGAAGCGTCAGGAGCGGGCGCCAGAAGACATGCACCAGGTCGAACTCGTGCGCACGCAGTAGGATTTGTCCGAAGGCTTGAGGCCCTCCGGGCTGCCAGGTGCCGGCATGGCCGGCATCGGCCCAGCGCGCCTGTTCGATCTCCCCGAGACGGTGGGTCGAGAGAATCTCGAAGTCGTAGCGATGTCCGAGATGCTTGGTGAGTTGCCGGGCGATGTTGGCGTAAGCCCAGTTCTCCATATCGACGACGAGAGCGATGCGCGGCGTCCGGCGCACAGGGACGCGCGGCTTTGTTTCGGCAGATGCAATGCCCTCGCCCGCCGGGACGAGGCCCTGGTGCTGCTCGCGTCCCCTCAGCCAGGCGTCGATCCCAGAGCTCCAGACCCGAAACCCGTGTTTCCTCTCGAAATGCGCGGCCGACTCGCGCAGGATCTGTCGTGAGTAGCGCGTGCTCTCATACTGGAGGTCACTGTCGCGCTCGGCCCGCGGATGATCGTGGACGAAGTCCGTGATCGAGCTGGAGCCGACTTTGTAGCCGAGCCGAAACAAGCGCAGGCTGAATTCGATGTCCTCGAAGCCGACGAGCATCGCGTCGTCGAAGCCGCCGGCTGCCGTGAACGTCGTCGCCTTGAGGAGGCTCGCGCCGCCGAAGAGGAACGAGCAGAGGAAGCCATCGCCGGATGGACTCACCTCGGCGGCGCGAGCGAGGTCGGCACCGGGCGGCAGCATGCAGGCGGTCGAGAGAAACGGCGTCGACCCGTCGATGATCGCGGGGTCGAGGTGGCCCCCGTAGGAATAGAACGTCGCCCGGTCGGGATTGAGCAACGGCACGCTGAGAAAGTGGCACCCGAGCGTCGCGAGATCACGGGCCAGCTGTGGCAAGGGATTGCCTGTGAGCAGAATGTCGTTGTCGAGAGACAGGATCCAGTCGGTGCGGACGGCAGCAAACCCGCGATTGCGGCCACCCGCGACGCCGTGGTTCTGGCCGAGCTCGAGGATCTCGTAGGGAAACGGGCACTCTGTCGTGAAGAAGCGCGTCAGCGCTGCAAGCTCGGCGGGGTCCGATCCGTTATCGACGACGAGGATCCGGCCGGCAAATCCCGGCACCTGCTCGATCAGCGAACGCACCAGGCGTTCGGACAAGCTGGCGCGGTTCATCGACAGAAACACGAGGGTGAGGTTCGAACCGTCGCTGCCGATATTGGTCTGCGACCAGGTCGGATGCGTCTCATCGAGCCAGGAATGCCGATCGTCGACGAAGAAGGAGACCTGTCGCATCATGGTGCCTGGATTGTCTCAGCAGCTCGGCCGCACGCCGTCCACCCGGGTGCTGTCCACCCGGGCGCAAGCATGACCGGCACGAGGCCGATCGCCAGCGAAAAGAACCCGCAATGCGTCAGTGTGATGGCTCTGGATTCCCATGGGGACGAAGCGGCCGTGCCTCCTGTGCGCCGTGCAGGATGAAGTGGATCAGCGCGTTTTCGTTCGCCTCCGCCACATCGGGATTGGCCAGGAGATAGGCGGATGCTTCGAAACGAGAGCCCATCGGGCGCCGCTGGCCATCGCCGTGCAGAAGATAGTGCAGGACCGGCTCGAATGCGGCCGCCAGCACGTCCGGATTGGCCGCGTTGTAAGCATCGCGATCCAACAGCCCGGACGCCTCGATCAGGCGCTGGCGGACGCCGACATCCGCCTGAGAGGGCGGCCAGGGCACGAGACGGGTGCAGTCGGCCTCATAGGCCGCCAGCATGCGCTTGATCGGTGTTCGCGCGTTCAGGGTCGCGAGGCTCCGGCGGCGCGCAACGAACTGTCGGATCGCGGCGAGGCAAGCCTCGGCGATGGCGAGGCGCTCGGCGGCACTCTCGGCCTGAATGCGATGGGCCGCGGTAATCGCCACCTGGCGTATCGCACCGTCGGCGGCGTTCTGCTCAGCGGCGCGCGAGGCTGCGGCGGCGATGTCCTCCGCCGCGACGGCTCGCTGGGTCAGGGCCTGCACCTCGGCGCTCAGCCGGGCGACGCTCTGGCCGAGAACGTCGTTTTCGGCACGCAGGGCCGCCGCCTGGATCCGGACCGCCTGGGCGGCGCTCACCACAGCCTCGCGCTCGGACCGGACGACCGACAGGCCTTCACGACCGCGCGTGATCTCGCGCTCTTTCTCGATCAGGTTCGCTTGGAGCGACGCGATCTCGCGCTCCGTCTCGGTCAACCGGCCGCGAAGCGCGGCCATCTCGCTCGCCTCCTCCCGTTCCGCTTGGATCAGCTGTCGCAACTGGGCCAGCTGTGCGCTCACCGCTGTCGCCTCCGCTGCGGAACTCGCCTCAGCTGCGGCGCGCAACGCGACCACCTGGGTCAGGGCGTCCTCCTTCTGCGCATAGCGCGTCATCGACATCGGGAAGAACGCCCCTCCGGTGACGGCAAGGCCGTCGGTGTTCCACAGACCCATGAAATAACTGGCATTGGCCGGCGTGACGACATCCGCCCCGTCCGGCCCGCACAGCAGCGCCGAGGCGAGGGGCTCGGCCTCGACGTAGACGCTCGGCCCCCCTGGCAGCGCCGTCGCGTCGACGGGTAGTGTGGTGAAGCCGAGGGCGGCCGTGCCCAGCAGCCAGCGCGAGGCCGGGCCGAGCGTCGCCTCGGTCAGACGCCGAAATTCGGAAAACCGGTACTTGCGCAGGTGAAACGGATTGCTGGCGTACTGGGGATAATACCAATGATCGTTCGGGCAGGTGATGCAGACGATGCAGCCCGGCGCCATCAGACTCCGCAACTGGCGCAGCATCCGCTCCGGATCGGCGACATGCTCGATCGTCTCGATGCATACGATCAGGTCGTAGGCCGTCGCCTCACCATCCCTGAGCGCCGCCTGGCCGTCGGCGGTCAAGAAGCGCAGGTTCTCAAGTTGGAACGTCGCGGCGGCCGCGGCCACCGCATCCCGACTCACGTCGACACCATCGACGACCACGGCTCCGGCCTGCGCCATCAGCCAGGATCCGTAGCCCTCGCCGCAGGCGAGGTCGAGGACACGCCGGCCCTCGCATAGCGGAAGCACCGGGGCATAGCGGGCCAGATGGATCGAGGCTTCCAGCGCCGAATAGGGCGAGCCGGGCGAGACCTGCAGGCGCTCCAAGGCCGAATTCCTTATGTTCGCCGGCGCGCTCGCGGCGGATGACCGGCGGGTGAATCGGCTTTGGCCGAGGGCGCGCTGTAGCAAATTTGGACGGAGTCTCAAGGTTGCACAGGGATCACGTCGCGAGCGCGCGGCTGTGGTCGCTCGCGATCGTGGCCGGCGAGATCGGCGCGGGGGCGGCCGTGGTCAATCACATGCCGCTCTTCCTCGCCGGAACAACCTGAGATCCTTGCCAGGTGCCGTGATCGCGCCCCTGCTGCGCAGCACAGGCGGGCCCTGGCCCGCGTCCACCCCGCGTCCACGCTGGCAAATACCGAGATCCTTCTTGCGGGGCGCACAAGGATGCCGGCGAGGCCATGGTTTGCAGCGCACAAGCCCGCGTTTCGTCGCGAAAAGGCTGCCGAAGTGCAAGACCGGCAAAAGATCTCAGCCGGCCATGCGCGATGCGACACCAACATCAACACCACGCAACCTCGTCGCCGAAGTTGCGTATGCTTTTTCCTGTTTCTTCGCTATGATCCGCCCGGGTAGCGATCATTTTCTTCTATTGAAAAACTTCCAAGCGAACGGTCACCAAATTTATCGGCTTCGGGGCGAGATGGAGAGTCAAGATTGATATTTCCATTTCTCCACAGGGTGGCGTAAATGCGACTGTGGTCGATATGCAATGCTTGGCAACGTCGTTAACCAGGGCTTGATTGAGCCTTAACGGATCGTTGACAGTTAAAAAACTCTCACTTATCAGCCTCTAAGAGTAGTCATTCTCCTTACTATGGAAGCAGGCTAGGCCGGCGGCGATGAGCGAGCGTGTCACCTCTGTCTCCTTGAAGAGAGGCCTGTTTGCGCTGCGATATGTCCGATCCGGCGCAGCGGGTGCCGTGCCCACCGTATCGGTGCAGGCGGCTACCGGCTCGGAGGCTGTGATCGTGGTGATCTCGGCCCCCGGCGCGCGCTCCGGTGTGCTTCTGGCGCCCGGCGGCAGCCTCGTGGTGCGGGCCGAACAGCCCGGCGCCCTGCGAGTGACGGTCCGGCCTCAGGATGGCGGCTCGGCCGACGCCGAGTTGCAGCTTGAGCCTCTGCATGCCGGACTGCCGAGCCTCGTCGGCGATGCCATCGGCACCGGACGCCTCGGTGCTCGCGTTGATAACGCCCCAACGCAGCCGGAGCGGGCCCCGGCGCGCCTGGAGGTGATGGGGCATGTCTCGCGGCGCGGCGATGTCAGCGTCGGCGCCGGACAATGGATTGCGGGACCCGACGCCCCGGCCCCGATCGAGGGCTTGGCGCTGCGCGCCCTCGATCGACCGGGACTGGCGATTGAATATCAGGTTCTAATCGGGGGATCGGATGCCGCCTGGACCCGCTGGACGACCGAGGGTTACGTCGGGACCCGGGGCAAATTCAAGTCTCTGCACGGGATTCGTCTGCGCCTGACAGGTGCCGATGCGTCTGCTTTCGAGGTCGAGGCCGAAGCACTGTTTTTGGGCTCGGCCACGGCCTTTCGCAAGGGTCGTGAGATCGAACTCATCAGTCATGCTGCGGCCGATCCTCTGGTTGGCCTCAAGCTTGCCTTAATATCGGGACATGGGCTGCCACCATCGGTTGAATACCAAAATGCGACAGCGGCCGATGATCAGTCTGGAGCACGCGCCGGTCGCGTGCGGGTGTTCCGGGCATCCGGGATGCGCTCTTAAACAATAATCTTGGTTCTTGCGGGCCGGATCTGGGGGACAGTTATGGCAACGGCGTATAATACTAGCGTATCGGATCTCGATCAGCACCCGATCGATCCGACGACGCGTGCAGAGATCGCACAGGCGCTGGCCCTGTCGCAGAAGACCGGCAGTGATACGGTCACGATCGAGGCGCCCTCCACGGATGGCACCTACACGCTCGCCTCCAACACCAACGTCTTCGCGGCGACGGTTTCGGGTAGCTACACGCTCGACACGAGCCAGTCGGCCGGCGTTCCGATCATCGCTACCGGCGCGGACCCGGTCGTTCTGACCTTGACCGGCGGCGTCGCGGCCGATGTGATCGTCGGCTCGGGCGGCGCCTACGTCACCGGCGGAACCGGCAACGATACGATCCAGGGCGGTGTCGGCAGCGACGTGCTCTTCTCAGGCTATGCCGGTGGCGACCACAAGATCAGCTCGGGCGGCGGCAACGATTCGCTCTATGGCGGCACCGGCGCCGACACCCTGACGGGTGGCATGGGCCCCGGTGCCGGCAGCAACGTTCTGGTCGGTGGAACCGGCAAGAACGTGCTGCAGGGCGGCGACGGCAACGACTCCCTGTACGGCGGAGGCCAGAGCCTACTCTTGGCCGGCTCGGGCAAGCAGACCCTCGGCGGCGGTTACTATCAGACCGCGCACGACACGTTGGTCGGCGGCACCAACAACGATCTACTGATCACCTTCCGCGGCAACAACACTTTGAGCACGGGTAACGGCTTCGGCAGCGACACCCTGATCGGTGGCGCGGGCAACGACACCCTGACGGCGGTCCACGGCAACAACGTGCTGTTTGGCGGCTCGACCCCCGACGCGGACGGCAAGCTTGGCATCAGCGTGCTGCAGGGCGGCGATGGCGCCGACACCCTCTATGGCGGCGGGCGCAGCGATCTGCGCGCTGGCTCCGGCAACCAGACTCTCGGCGCCGGCTATTATGCCAACGCGCAGGACACCCTGACCGGCGGCAGCGGCAACGATCTGCTGATCACCTTCAACGGTAACAACACGTTGACCACCGGCAGCGACGGCAGCAGCGACACCCTGATCGGCGGTGCGGGCAACGATACGCTGACTGCGGTCCACGGCAACAACGTGCTGGTCGGCGGGTCGGGCCGAACCCTGGTGTTTGGTGGCGACGGCAACGACACCCTGTTCGGCGGCGGTCAGAGCGATCTGCGCGCCGGCACCGGCAACCAGACGCTCGGCGGTGGTTACATCGACAATGCGCACGACACCCTCACGGGCGGGGCGGGCAACGACCTGCTGATCACCTTCAAGGGCAACAACAGCCTGAGCACCGGCACGGGCTCGGGCCATGACAGCCTGTTCGGTGGCGCCGGCAACGACACCCTGACCGCCGTCCGCGGCGACAATCTGCTGGTTGCCGGGTCGGGCAAGTCGGTGCTGTATGGCGGCACCGGCAACGACACCCTCTACGGCAGTGGCCAGAGCGAGCTCCATGCGGGCTCCGGCAGCCAGACCCTGGGCGGCGGTTACAGCGCCGGCGCACACGACACCCTGTATGGCGGCAGCGGCAACAGCCTGTTGGTGGTCGGACAGGGCAACAATCAGCTGACCGGTGGAAGCGGCCACGACAGCCTGTTCGGTGGCTCCGGCAACGACACGCTCAGCGCTGGCGCCAACGGATCCGTCCTGGTGGCGGGCACCGGCAACACCCTGATGCAGGGCTCGACCGGAGTGGATCAGTTCGGGGTCAGCTCGCTGACGGGCAACGACACCATCGTCGGCGGTCGCGAAGACACCCTGGGCATCTACAACCACGACTCCTCGGCCGCTCGCTATACCCAGAACAGCAACGGCTCGACGACGATTACCTTCGAGGGTGTGGCCAATCACTCGATCACGGTGTCGGGCCTCGGCTCGGTCACCTACGGCGATGGCACGACCCACATCTTCACGGGCGGCAACAACTCGTAAGCCTGCTGGAAGGCCAAACACGATCGAGGGCGGAACGGGGCGGCGCAAGCCGCCCCGTTTGTTGTGGGGCATGGCGCCCCAATGGTCTATCGCTGACGCCGATCGGCCTCCTGGTCCTCGGACAATCCCCTTTCGCCTGGGACACCCATTGTCGGGATGGGGGACGAAGCAGATGGCGCGCGGTGACGGAGCTGCTGGGCGAGCATGAGCCGGTTTCAGGCTTGATACCGACCAACCCCGGCCGCCCGCATTGCGGGCTCAAGGCAGCCCATTGCAGATCATCGCCTTGGCGGTGGGCAAGCCGGTGGAAAAAATCCGGGTGTCGACCCGTGCTTGCGGCTAAGATCGGTCGCGATGAACATTCTCTTCGTGCACACCAACTTTCCGGGGCAGTTCGGGGCCCTGGCGCAGGTTCTGGCGGGCGACGGCAGCCATCGCGTCGCGGCGATCGGATCGCAGACGGCGCGCCCGGTGCCGGGCGTGCGCTTGCAGCGCTACCACTTCGACGATGTCGGCCATGCCGGCGTGCATACCTTCGCCCGGCGCTTCGATCGCGAGGCACGGCGCGCCGAACAGGTCCTCTACGCCCTGATCGCCCTGGAGGCGGATGGGTTTCGGCCCGACGTCATCATCGCCCATTCTGGTTGGGGCGAAACGCTGCCGCTCAAGGCGAAATGTCCTCAGGCACGACTGATCGTCTATTGCGAGTTCTATTATCGCGAGACGGGGCAGGACGTGCATTTCGATCCCGAGTTTCCCCGGCTCGGCGTCGACGGCCTGACGAGCCTTCGCGCCAAGAACGCCAACCAGTTGCTGGCGCTGATCGACTGCGATATGGGGCTGTCGCCGACCGCCTGGCAGCGCTCGACCTATCCGCCGGAGTTCCAGCACAAGATCGCCGTCATCCATGAGGGCGTCGATGCCGAGCGGGTGCGTCCCGATCACCAGGCCCGCTTTGCCCTCAGCAACGGCCGTGTCCTGACTCGGGATTCGCAAGTGATCAGCTTCGTGTCGCGCAATCTGGAGCCGATGCGCGGCTACCACATCTTCATGCGGGCGCTCCCGGAGATCCTGCAGGCCTGCCCGGGGGCCGAGGTCGTCGTGGTCGGCGGGGACGACGTGTCCTACGGCGACCGCTCGCCGGATGGCCGCTCGTGGAAGGATGTTTTCCGATCGGAGGTCGCCCGCTCGATCGATCCGTCTCGCGTGCACTTCGTGGGAAAGCTGGCCTACCAGGCCTATCTGGAGCTGCTGCAGATCTCAGCCGCCCATGTCTACCTCACCTATCCATTCGTGTTGTCGTGGTCGCTCGTCGAGGCGATGAGCGCCGGGTGCCTGGTGATCGCCTCGGACACCGCGCCCCTGCGCGAGGTGGTGCGGCACGGCGAGAACGGCCTGCTCGTGCCGTTCTTCGATCGGCGCCAGCTGTCGCGCGCCGTCATCGACGCGCTGCAACGGCCCGAGGTCTATCGTCAGCTCCGTGAGGCTGCGCGGCGGACCGCTGTGTCCGCGTTCGATCGCCGTGCCGTCACCGAGCGGCTGCTCGCCCTGGTGCTGGGACAGCGCACGCCGGAGCGGCAGGGGGCCTGAGCTCGTCCCGAACCGGGCTGATTCGCAGCGCGCGGATGCTGTCGTCCGGGGGCAGCGCCGAAGCAGAACAGGACTTCGGACGCGTCCTTGCGCGCGCGAGGGCTGTCGGCGGCGCGTCGGACCCACCGTCACGGTCGGCCGTCGGCCTCACTACAGGCCGGCCGGGATCGGTCGGCCGGCCCCGACGCGCCGCGTGCGGGCCGACAGCGTCCGTGGGGCGTCGGCCAGAGCCGTGTAGGGGTCATCCGAGAGGGCCAGGAGCGGGCTGTAGCCGGGATCGGTTTGCAGCACCTCGCCCCAGCGTGCCCGAAGGGCGGCCAGTTCGCGCTGGTAGCGGTGCCGCTGATCCGGGCGCCGGTCGGCGCCGCGGCTCGCCGAGCCGAGATGTAGCGCGTCGAGATGGGGCGTGAGCACGACCCGCCCTCCCCGCGCCAGGAGTTTGAGGCAGAGGTCGACATCGTTGAAATTGACCGGAAACCAGGCCTCATCCATGCCGCCGACCGCAAGATAGGCCGCGCGCCGGACGAGCAGGCAGGCCCCGGTCACGGCGGAGGGTTCGCTCGCCACCCGCAGCAGATCGCCGTAGCCGGGATCACCGTGAAAGCGGTCGTCGAAGGCATGCGTCGCCGACAGATTCGGGCCACAGACGATCCCGCCATGCTGAACGATGCCGCTTGGCCAGCGCAGGACGGCCCCGGCGGCCTGCGTCGTCGGCTCCGCGAGCCGGCCGAGCAGTTCGTCGAGCCATCCCTCTCCGCCCATCACGACGTCGTTGTTCAGAAACAGCACGAGGTCGCCCCGCACAGCCGCCACCGCGCGGTTGCACAGCCGGGCGTAGTTGAACGGCCCCGGCTCGACGAGAACACGGCCGCCCTCGCCGGTCACGCGCTCCAATAAGGCATGCGTCGCCGGATCGGACGAGCCGTTGTCGACGATGACGAGTTCGGCGCCGCGCCGACGCAGGGCCGGCCGGATCGAATCCAAGCAGTTGCGCAGCAAATCGGCACGATCGCGCGTGGGAATGACCACGCTGAGCTCTGCGCTCGGTGGGGTCCGCGCGACGTGCACCGCGGGGAGGACGGATCCCCGCTTGGCCTGTACGGTCGCTGCGATTCCGCGCGCGACGAGATGCTGTCGCGTCGCCGCGTGAAGCTGGCGCGTCGCGGCGTCGAGATCCAAGGACGGGATCCGTGCGGCGATGCCCGGCAGATGCACAACCGCCTCCGACGGCGCATCGCGCGAATCGAACTGCATGTTGGCAAGGCGGAACAGGCTCGCGGCTCCGAGGCGAGTGGCGTCCCGTGCAGCCGCGATCGGGATGAGGAAGGCGAGTGCGCCGTAGCCCTGTTCGAGCCAGCGCTCGTAGTCGAAGCTCGGAAAGCCAAGCAGGGCCGCGCGCGCATCGTCGCCGAGCGCGATATCGCCGTAGACGAGCCGTGCCGTCGGTGTCGCGGCAAGCGCCGCGGCGAGACGCAGTGCGGCGTTCGGCCGGAATTCGGTGCCAGCGGGCACGCAGAGCAGGGCGTGGCACTGCCGCGCCTCTCGGTCGAGGAAGACCGAGAGATCCTCGCTGGCGAAGCCGAGGCGATCAGCCGAGGGAAGCGCCGCGGCGATCCAGTTCAGGCCGTCCTGCCGATCGAGGCTCTGAAGCGTCCGCTCGACCGCCTCCGGCTCGGTTCCGATGATGGCGAGGGCGAGCGGCGGCGGCGGCTGCGCCGGCGCCGCTAGGGCGTGGCGATCGAGCCAGCCCTGCGGATCCGTCAGCGGCCAGGATCGCGGCAGCAGCGCCTCGAACATGGTGGCGCGCCACTGCGCGAGGCCAGGCTCGGGTCCGTAACGCGCGCTGACGAGATCGGTCAGGGCATCGGGAAACGCGACGAGGCGGAGCGGGCTCCCCCGCAGGGGCTGGCCGTCGCCGTCCGTCACCACGAGCCGCTTCTCGTGGCCATCGGCGAGCTCCAGCGGCAGATGCAGGGTGAATCCGGGCACGGCGCGGGCACCCCCGACATCGTCGAGATGGTGCCAGCGATCGGCCGGCGCCCGCGCCAGGAGCCGGCCATCGAGACTGACCCGCACCTCCGGCGTCATGCCCGAGGGCCGCGCAAGCCAGCCGGCGATGTGGCGCTGGCCGATCCAACGCACGTGGCCGGCGCCCTCGTCGCGGCCGGTTTCGTCGGCAGGAGCCACGGCGAGGGAGAGGGGCCGAGCTGGCGAGACCTCGATATTGGCGACCATGATCTGCGCCTGCCCGCCCCCCGAGAGCATCTCTGCGCTGAGATGAAACGCGAATCCGTAACAGCCGTCCTCCAGGGCCGCTTGCGCCAGGCTCTCGACGAATCCATCGGCCCGGGTCCACGCGATCGGGATGCCGTCAATGCGCAACTCCACGACGAACCGCGTCGAGAGCCTGTTGCGATCGTAGCAATAGCCGGCGAGCGCGCGGGGCCCGACCCGGTCGAGCCTGGCGCAATACTCGGCAGGTGCGGGCGCGCTCACGACGCCATCTCCGACGCGGCGGCCGCAGGCGTCGCGGCCGGCAGGGACCAGTCGAGGATGCGCGCGACGGCCTGGTGATCATCCCAGCGCGGATCGAGCGCGAGATCGCCGGGGTGCGCGACGTAGCCTCCGTACGACCAGTCGAAATATCCGACGCCCTTTGCGACGAAGGGCCGGGCCGCCTCCAGCCCGTGAAACAGGCCTGTGCGGCAGGGCAGGATCAGCCTGTCGCAGCCATGGGTCGTGAGGACCCGGCCGAGGTCGTCCTCGGCGATCGCACCGGTGACGAAGACACGACCGCCGGCAAGCAGCGAGAGATCGTTCAAGGTCGCGCCGACGACCACGATCTGCAGGTCGGACCGGGCGCGCGCCAGCGCGGCGCGAAGCGTCAGAAGGAACCGCGTCGCGGCGCCCGTGGCGACGGGGACGAGCACGGAGAGCGTTGAAGACCCCGTGGCGACGGCCGTGCGGACGCGGCCTGACGCGTTTCCCTGGCAGCGGGGTTTTGGATCGATCCGCCACGCGGCCGGCGTGCCGTGGAGCGCGCGCCGTGTCGCGGCGAGCGCCAGGGCATCGCTGACCAGAATGCGATCATCGGCGCGAAGGAGGCTCAGCCAGGAGGGCGGCCGTAAGTCGCCCGGCGCGCCTGCTTCGGGATCGGGTATCGCTGACGCCGGGTTGGGCTCCGCGCCGGCGGGAACACCCAAGGCCCCGGCCTCGGCAATGAGCACATCGATCGGAGGTCCCAATGCCTGCAGCGCCGCGACAAGTCCCGGCGGGCAGCGCTGGAGGTCGAGACACTCGATTCGCGCGATCGCGGCGCGGCGCAGATAGGCGCATAACCGGTCGAGCTCGTTCGGGCGGTCGATGGCGAAGCGAAGCGATTGCGGCACCTCGCCGAGGGCGCTTCTGAGCCTGACGGTCTCGCCCGTGGCGGCGACGTGGGTCGGGACGCTGTCATCTCCGCTGACACTGAGCAGAAGGACCCGTTCTCCGGCGTCGAGCGCCGTGCGGATTCGCGACCGTGTGGTCGGATGCGCCTCTGGCAGTCCCGTCACCAGCAGCAGCCCGTGGGCCGGGGGCGGTATCTGGCGTTCGATCTCGGCAAAGATCGCCCGCAGGGGCGTCGCGCGGAAGAAGGCGGCGCTCTCGCGGTCGAGGCTCGGGAAGCGCGCCGTGATCGTCTCCAGGTTCTGCACCACGAGGGCGCGCTTGTCGCTGCGAAACGAGCGCGATCCCGCATGGCCGACCACGAGATTGGTGGCGCAGAGGTTGCGGTATCCGAGATCGCGTGCCCGCAGGCAGAGATCGACATCCTCGTAATAGCCACGGCCATAGATCTGCGCGATCCCGCCGAGCGCCGCCCAGCAGCCCCGGCGCACCAGCATGCAGAAGCCGATGCCAGTCGGCAGATCGATCGCAGGCGCGGCAACGTTGGCGGCCGCCGCGTCCCAGGCCAGCAACGCCGGCCAGTCGGGAAGCGGATTGAGCGTGAAGGGAACGGGAAAGCTCGTCAGTTCGCCGTTGTTCGACAGCGGCGTCACCGTGCCGGCGGCGGGATCCGCGTCGAGGACGCCGAGCAGGCGTGCGATCGCGTCCGGGGGCAGGAGCGTGTCGGCATTCAGGATCAGGATGTCGCCCGTACCGGCCGATGTGGCGGCACGATTGACCGAGGCAGCAAAGCCGAGATTGCGCGGGTTGCGTAGCAGCTGAAACGCGCCTCGCCCTGCCCGCTCGACGAGATCGGCGACGAGATCCGGGTTGGGACTGGCATCCTCGATCACCACCACCGCGATCTCACCGCGTGGCAAGCGTTGCGCCTTCAGGCTGTCGAGGCAGGCCAGGGTCGCCGCGCGATCCTCGTAGACGGGCACGATCACGAGAACCGTGGCGTCCCGCGAGCGATCGAGCGACGGCAGGCTGAAGTCAGGCTCCAGCGGCTCGAACACCCGCTCCCAGCCGGCGGTGGGCGAATCCGCCTCACACTGGAGGTGGAGGCTCATTGTTGGCCGGCGCGGCACGGTGAGTTGGGTGGCACAGCGCGTCGCGGTCGCGAGCGGGTGGCGCTCGTCGGGCTGGAGGCGAAACGGCTCAACGTGTGTCGTCTCGCGCACCCGACAGCTCACGGAGGCGCCGCGGGGCCAACTGACCCAGCCGCTCACCTCGTACGGGCCTGCTTCGAGTTGAGCCAGCACCCTCGTCGCGGCGCAGTCGAGCTCGGCGATCGCCTGCGCAAGCTGTGCAGGGGTTGCCTGCTGACTGCTGATCATGGCGCCGGCGGCCTCCGTGCGCTCCGCGCCCTCAAGGCAACGCAGGGCCATCTGGTTCACGAGCGGATCGTTGGGATCGAGCTCGCGCGCCTTGCGCGCGTCGTCGGCGGCCCCGGTCCAGTCGCCCAAGCGATGCGAGGCCTCGGCCCGCAGGAGATAGTCCCTCGCCTGCGGAACCGGTCGGATCCGGCAGCGTCGATCGGCATAGGCGAAGGCAGCGGTGAGCCAGCCCCGTTCGAGGGCGCGGGCGGCGAGCCGGGTCAAGCCCTCCGCGTGGAATCCCGGCGACAGCACCATCACCAAAAGAGCGTCGACCTCGTCCCGGATCCGCGAGAGACCGACCGAGGCCGGCAGCAGGCGATCCTCGGACACCCTCTCTCCCGGCCGCGTTGTATCGAGGGCCTGTCCCATCGCGCCGTCTCGCCCCTGCGACTCGGACGGGCCTAACGCCCGACGTAGCGGTCGTTCCCGGTCGCTTCCTGATGCAACACGACGGCGGCGGCAACGGGAGCGATGACGAGGCTCAGTCCAAACAGCACGATCAGCCAGCTCGACCGTCCGGGCCGCTCGTCGAGACGGACGGTACCGTAGAGAACGATCGGCATGCCGACGATCACACCCAATGCGCTCAACAACAGAGCCGTCGTCATGGAAAACCTCCGGGCAGGTCTGGGCTTCAGCCCCGCCTCGACCACGTCGCGGGCCTGGACCTGCGTATCATGTGACAGACGGGCTGCAAGCGAGCCACGTCAGCAACACTCAGACCCCGGCACCGCAACTCTCGGTTCGTCTGAGCTGGGATCCGATGGCGGCATTGTGCCATGCCGTGTGCCATGCCGTGCCGCGCGAGGCAGCGCGTTTGCAGTGATCACCGACGGCAGCGACCGGGTCAAGGCGCGGTCCAAGCCAGCGGCGACGGACGCAGGATGGTCGAGTGGTTCGCGCGCGACGGACGGAGCTGGATGCCGTCGCTTCGCGCGAGGAGAACCGCACCAGGCAACACCTGTGCCCAACACTTCGCCCACGGCGGCCGTGTCTTTGGCGCGACGGCGCGTCCCCGGGCCGCGTTGGCCTGCTTGCCAAGACGGCCTGCCCGGAGCGATGGTGCGCGCGCTACCCATGATCGCTGTCCGCGCTGGAACGTCGGAGACACCCTTGTCATTTTCTTCGCGCCCCGGGCGCCAAAAGCGTGTCCTCAACACGGGTAGCGGTCCCTACAATCCAGCCAAACTCCATCGGGCCTTTGCGACCTCGGACTGGCAGGAGATCCGGCTCGACATCGACGCTAGAGTTGAGCCCGATCACGTCGGCTCGGTCACGAATATGCGATCCTTCGCGCCGGATGCGTCGTTCGATGCGATCTGGTCCTCGCACAATGTCGAGCATCTCCACACACACGAGGTCGACACGGCCTTCCGTGAATTCGGGCGTGTGCTTCAGCCCAACGGTTTTGCCCTGATCACCTGTCCCGATCTCGACGCGATCGTGCGCCTGATCGCCGACGGGAAGATGCACGACGTGATCTACACCTCCCCGGCGGGTCCGATCACGCCGTTCGACATGCTCTACGGTCACTCCGCCTCGATCGCCGCCGGCTTTGGCTATATGGCCCACAACACTGGCTACACGGCTGAACGGCTCGGGCGCGTCGCCCTCGCCGCCGGGTTCGGAGAGGTTCGGGTCAAGCGCGGACGTTTTCTCGACCTCTGGGCGCTCGCTCTGATGCCGGGTACGCGTGCCACCGACTTGGCGCCGCTGTTCCACGACACGGAGCAGCGCGATCTGCTTGCTTGATCGCAGTTCCTGAGGGTCCAAGAGCGATTTGGCTGCGTTTCCTCACGCTCTCCTTGGGCTGGCTCGTTGAGCAGAGGCTATCAATCGTC
>NZ_BJZT01000053.1 GCF_007992175.1 Methylobacterium haplocladii
CAGAGGTTCGGTGAGGCTCGGCCAGCAACAGCCTGGCAAGGCAAAACAGTCTGTCGGCCGAGCCCGGCGCTACTTCTCTCGTGGTCCCGAGGCAGGCAGCTCTTTCGTCCGAGGATGCGCTGCCTCGCCGGATGGTGGGTACAAGACCGCGGATTGAAACCGGATCAGGTATCTGATGGTGTCCGGCTCAGCACCGTCTGATCAATGACTCGATCGTGCCACCCGACCAGCCATATGTGGATCGCAGGCCGCACCAGGCTGAAAAAAAACTCAGGATTGCCGTGGCACGTTGAGAGGACTGCAATCTTATGCCACTGACATGACTAGGCGAACAAAACGTCTGTGGTTCTATCGAGAAACGACGGATTCACGACGCTGGTTTGTATGCTTGTGCCTATTGTGGTGCAATCGAGTTGGATCCATCATGATCGTTTTGTCCATCGTTCAACAAAAGGGTGGTGTCGGCAAAACGACTCTCGCAATCAACATCGCGGCCGAACTGCGCGCGCGCGGCAAAAAAGTCGTCGTCGTCGATGCGGATCCTCAAGCCTCGGCCGTGGCCTGGGCCGGCCCGCAGAAACTCAACTTCGATGTCCGTCCGGAGCTGGTCGGATCCCAGACCGTGGCGCAATGGCTGCGCAACGTCCTGAAGCAGCAGGCTGACGTGGCGATCGTCGACACGCCGGCTGGGATCGGAACCGTGTTTCGGGCGGCCCTCGACGTGGCCGATCTGATCATCGTGCCCTGTGGCCCATCGAGCCTCGACCTCAACGCGGCGCGCCAGACTTTGAGCCAGATCAGCTCGGCCCTGCGCAGCGACGCCCGTTCACTGGCGAAGGTGATCACCGTGCCGACTCGCGTCGATCTCCAGCAGCCCGAGGGCCAGCAGATCGCCGAGGAGCTGAACTCCTTGGGCGAAGCGGTCGGGCCGCCGCTCAGCCACGACGTCTATTATGTCCGCGCCTTCGCTCAAGGCGTCGCCGTCGTCGATGCCGCCCCGGCGAGCCCGGCGGCCGTCGAGGTCCGGGCCCTGACGGATTTTCTCCTGAGCCGCCTCCGCCTGCCGGTGTAAGCCTCCGCGTGATGACGATCGCGGCGGAGCGCCCGCATCGTCCTCCGCTGCTGCGCGCGGTGAGTTATCGGTGACGGATGATCCGCCTCACCGTCGATACGTGCGGGTCCGAGCCATGCGCCGGCCTGGGTGGACGCGCGACGCGCGCGTATCAGAACTTCGTCGACAGGCTCAGGGACACACCGGTGTAGTTCGGGATCGTCCCCGAACTGGTCTGGCGATAGAGCTCGACACCGAGCGAGAGGCGTCCCGGAAGCCAGGCGTCGGCGGGCAAGGCGAGGCGTGAGCCGATGCCCCAGGTACTGCCGACGATCAGGCGCTGCACGTCGAGGCTCTCGATGGTGCGAACCATACCGATGCCACCGAAGACGTAGGGCGTGACGATGGTGCCATCGAACGCCCAGGGGCAGACGATGGGCCGGCCGAGTTCCGCTCGCAAGGTCGCACCGCTCTCACCCTGATCGGTTTCGGGGTCGTAGACGGTGGTCTCCCCGGCGCGAAACAGCTGGAACTGCTCGCTGATCGGCAGCGCGCCGAGTGCGGAATATTGCGCCCGCACCTGCACGGTCAGCACGGCGTCGAGCGGCAGCGCCACGGTGGCGCGCGCGCGGCCGGCGAGCACCCCGATCACATGGGTCTCGCCCTCGCTCGCGGCATCGCCGGCGATGGTCACGCGATGCGTCCCTTGGGTCACACCGAGCGTTCCAACGGCGTTGGCTTCGACGGACAGGCCGGGAAGGAACTGACGCACCCAGATCGCCTCGGCCCGCATCGCGCCTGTATAGGCCAGCGTGTCGTCCTGGAACCGGAACGGCACCGAGGTGCCGACGCGAAACGACTCGGCCGTCAGATCCGGACCGACCTTGATGATCAGACTTTCGTCGCTGGTGATGCGGAGCGGCTGACCGTACCGCCACAACAGGCGCCCGTAATCGTAGGCGACGCCTAGATGGGTGACGGGGGATTCGGTCTGCAGGTGCAAACCGACGACACCCGTCTCGACGAAGCCGCCATCGGCTTGGTCGAGGGGCTTAGACCAGACGGCCAGGACGCTGCCAAGCGGACCGCCAGTCCGCTGCGTCTCCTCGCGCCGGCCAAATGTCCCGCCGAGCGTCAAGCGCCCCTGATCCTCGGGCAGCACCATAGTCGCCAGGCCGGAGGCGATGACGTGGTGGAACGGTCGGCTCGACAGGCCTCCGAGATTGGCTTCGCCGATCCAGCTCTTGGTTGGACCGAGCACCCGCAATTGGACCCGCTCGGCCCGCGATCCGGGAACCGGCTCGACCTGAAACGGCAGGCCGGCGTCGAGCTGCAGCAAGCCGAGGGCCCGCGTCAGCTCGACGGATGGCAAGAAGGATCGGTCGATCACCGAGGCCAGGCGCTGACGGGCCCGGGAGGCCAGAGTAGGCGGCAAGGCAGCGAGATCGAGCGCTTCGATGCGCACATCGATCACCTCGATGCGTGCGGCATCACCGTTGCGCAGGCGCTGCGGCGGGACGAAGGCACGCACCAGGGCGAAGCCGTGCTCGCGCAAGGCGGTTTCTGTGATCTGGGCTGCCGCGAACAGATCGCTGACGGATCCCTCATGAGGCGCCGCTGTCCGAACCTGCGTCTCGACAAGGTCGCGAATCTCGGCAGGAAGCCCCGCGATGTGAGGCGGTCCGAGCCTGAGGGGCGTACGCAGCCGCTGCGCCTGGTCCGCGGGCACGGGGCCGAGGGACACGCGCACGCCGCCGGCCTCCGGCTGAACGACGTACCCGGTCTCAGTCGCCCTGGCGCCGAACGCGGCCACGAGGCTCCATAAGAGTCCAGCGACCAAAGTCGTGGGCAGCGCTCGGCCGACTGTGCGGAGCAATTCCATCGCTGCTCGCCCGGGCCACGGATCCAGTGAGCGCCAGCGCATGGGGGTGTCCGCCTCACTTGACCGTGTCGATGCGCACTGAGTGCCGACGGGTCTCACACCATTAGCGACGAGAGGGTTGCGTCAAGGTTAACGAAACTTTGCTGTGAAGCGCCGACGACCTTCTCGCGAAGAGACGCGGGGATCGCTCGCGTCGCATGGGGGAATATGCTGCGGTGGGCTTTAGGGGCATGGCAGTGCTGGATCACAGGGACACATCTGGTACAGCCGACTGCTCCACGGACGGAGAGAGATGACGAACCGAATCGACCGTGCATGGCGAGCTGATTCGATCTCATCAATGTAACAGGCTTCAACCGACGAGAAGTGACTCCTAGGCCACACTCGCAGTCGATGCCTGAGATTGGCCATGATCGTGCATCAGAGGGAGCGCATGATTTTCAGTGTGGCGCTGGTACGGCTTCGTTGTCATACGTAGAAATCCAGCAAAGCGTCGATACAGCTCGGATCGCCAAAGTAGGCTAGGTCAATGTCTAACGGACTGATTGCAGTATCCAACGGCGCTGCGGCTTCTAACGCTCCTGCAATCTCGCGCGGCCAAGCTTTGCTCGATTGTCTGGTGATCGTCGCACGCCATCACGGCGTGCATCTCGCCACGAAACAGATCGTGCATGACAATCAGTTGAAGCCCGGGCCGGTGTCGATCCCGGATCTGGCGCGCTGCGCGCGCCGAGCCGGCTTGCGGGCGAAGTCTTTCTCGCTGTCTTGGCGTAACCTCGCCCGACTGAAACAGACCCTCCCCGCCATCCTCGTCCTACGAACTGGGACGGCTATGGTGCTGACGCGGGTTGAGGACACCGACGCGCTCGCACAGGTCGTACTGCGCGATCCACTCGCTCCGGAGGACGCTCCGCTGATCCTTGATCGCGTTCAGCTGGCCGAGGTCTGGGACGGCGCGACGATCCTGATCAAGCGGGATTACAGCCTGCGCGACGAGGAGCAGCCGTTCGGGTTCGGGTTTCTGGCAAGTTTAATTTTCCGTGAAAGACGCATTCTGCGAGATGTGGCAATTACCGCGGTGGCGTTAAGCATGCTCACACTTGTACCGATCCTGTTCTTTCGCTTGCTTACGGACCGCGTGATGATGCATCACGCCCTGACTACCTTCACCGCTCTTTGCATTGGACTCGTGCTTCTCGTCGCCTTCGAGGTTGTGTTTTCGGCTCTGAGACAGACACTCCTGCTGCATCTCACCGCACGTATAGACGTAAAAATGGAGACCTATGTCTTCAACCGACTTTTACGCCTGCCTGTTGATTTCTTCGAGTCCAATCCAATTGGATATATTACACACAATTTGCACGAAGCATATCGGATCCGAGATTTTTTAACCAAACAATTATTCGGTGTCATGCTTGACTCGCTTTGTTTGGTATTTTTTATCCCTGTGATGTTTGTCTTCAGTGTTCCGCTTACCTTAATCGTGCTAGCCTGTTGTGGACTAATAGGACTTTGGACAGCGATCATGTTGCCGGCTTACCGGCGTCGCATGAACGCTTTAATCGCGGCGCAAGCAGCGCGTGGCTCGTTTCTGACGCAGACGCTGCACGGCATCCGGACAATCAAGTCCCTGGCCCTCGAACCACGCCAAGCGCACGCCTACGATGTGCATGTTGCGCGCATTGCGCAACATCGGATCCGCGAAGGCAACCTCATCACGGTAATGCAATCAGCTATTTTGCCGATCGAACGCTTCATGATTTCTGGCACGCTGGCCATTGGTGTCTATCTAGCTGTAACTTCGACGAGCCCCGCCGCGATTGGCGAGATTTTCGTATTTCTACTACTAGCACAGAGGATCGCTGCGCCTTTGCGTCAGATGTCGACGCTCGTCGAGCAATATGATCAGGCTCGATCATCAGTCAATTCGGTCGGGGCGATGCTCAATCGCCCGGGCGAAGAACTGCGTCCGGGCCAGGGTGTCCGACAGCCTTTGATTGGTGCTGTAAGCTTTTCCGACGTGGTATTCAAATATTCTGGCTCAGCGACCCCAGCCCTGGATCGTGCAGCGTTCGAGGTTCCCCCTGGCACGACCCTCGGGATCATGGGCCGCAGCGGCTCGGGCAAGACGACGGTGACGCGATTGCTGCAGCGACTTCACAACGAATATGATGGTTTAATCAGGATCGACGGCATCGACGTTCGGGAGTATGCGCTGGACCATTTGCGCAGCAGCCTCGGTGTTGTCCTTCAGGACAGCTTTTTATTCGCCGGCACGATCCGCGAGAATATCACCGCGGCGAAAGTTGACGCTACCTTCGACGAAGTGGTGCGTGCCGCGAGGCTCGCGGGTGCCGAGGAGTTCATCGAGCGTCTACCGCGGGGCTATGAAACCTATCTGAGCGAGGGCTCAACCAACCTCTCCGGCGGTCAGCGCCAACGCTTAGCCATCGCTCGCGCGTTGATCACCAATCCACGGATCTTGATCCTCGACGAGGCGACGAGCGCGCTCGATCCGGAAAGCGAAGCCATCGTTAACGCGAATCTGAAGCGCATTTCGGAAGGTCGCACTGTGCTGGTGATCTCCCACCGCTTGGCGTCGCTCGTCGAGTCGGACGCGATCCTGGTGATGGAGCGCGGCCGGGTGCATGATCGTGGCACGCATGAGGAGCTGCTCGACCGCTGCGACATTTACCGCGACCTCTGGAACCAACAGAACGCAGCAACATCCAGTCGCCAAAACCGGTCGTTGCGGCTGGTAGGTTAAGGAGGCCGGGACAATGGCTGGCAAAGACACCGACGCACAGCTACTGAGATTCGAATCTGAAACGGCAGAGATCCGCGAGGCGCCTGAACCGATTGGATTGCGGATCACCACACTCGTCATGGCGGCGTTTTTGACCGTCGGCATCGTTATTTCGGCGGTTGCCCGGGTGGATCGTGTGGTCACGAGCGAGCGCGGCCGCATCATTCCAAGCCAGGGCACCATCCTGTTCCAGGCGCTCGACGCGTCGATTATCAAGACCCTGGACGTTCGCGAGGGAGAGCAGGTAAAGGAAGGCAAGCTCCTAGCAACCCTTGATCCGACCTTCGCCTCGGCTGACGTCGATCAAGCTACCCAGCAATTGGCCAGTCTCGACGCCCAGATCGCGCGCGCTTCAGCCGAGCAGGCGAACAAGCCTTACGAGCCGACCGCTACGGACCCGAAAAGGGCCGGTTATGAACATCTTCAGAAGCGGTTGTTCGATCAGCGGGCCGCGCAGCGCAACTCGCAGATTGCCAGTTTCGATGCAAAGATCGCTCAGACACAGGCAACCATCAAGCGCCTGGAGGGCGATGAGGCCCGCTATTCTGAGCGCGAGCGGATCTCCGGTCAGATCGAGGGCATGCGCCAACAACTCGTTGAGCGGCAGGCTGGGTCACTCCTGAATCTTCTGATCGCAAGTGACGCACGTCTCGAAATGATGCGCACCATGGAAAGCGGTCGGAATGCCTTAGTAGAGTCCCGTCAGCAACTCGGCGCGCTTCAAGCCGATCGCGACGCTTTTCTTCAACAGTGGCTGTCGCAGAGCAGCCAGGATCTCGTCACGGCGCAGGGCAGTCGCGACACCGCGGTCGCTCAGCTCTCGAAAGCCGCTCGCCGAAAGGATCTGGTGCAGCTTTACGCCCCTTCCGATGCCGTTGTGCTGACCCGGTCGAAGGTTTCGGTCGGCTCGGTACTGCGCGAGGGCGATACCTTAATGACGTTGGTCGCCCTCGATGCGCCGATCGAGGCAGAGATCGCGATATCGGCGAGCCAGGTCGGCTTCGTCCGAGCGGGAGATCCGGTGACGTTGAAGGTCGACGCCTTCAACTTCGTCGAGCATGGCTTTGCCGAGGGACATTTAAACTGGATCAGCGAAGGATCGTTTAGCCTCAACGACGAGGGTCAGCCGGTCGAGCCGTATTACAAGGCGCGCACCTCGATTGATCACTTGAAGTTTGTTCGAGTGCCGGCTGGATTTCGTCTGATCCCCGGCATGACTCTATCGGCAGATGTCCACATTGGTGATCGTTCCGTTCTTGCTTATATCATCACCGGCGCAGCTCAAGGCATGAGTGGCGCGATGCGCGAACCGTAAAGAGCAAACCAATTCGTATGCCAAGGTTCTTAGCTAAATATTTCTATCGCCGAGCTGGGCGTCTTCGTGCAAGTGGGCATCTAGCAGCAGCGCACAAGGACTTGGCTCTGGCGGCTAAAGCAGGTTATGCACCGGCGCAGTACATGCTAGCGCGCGCATATCAAACCGGCCACGGATGCGTACGATCGGGTGCCATCAGCGAGCATTGGTTTCGTGCTGCAGCTGAGGGGGGACACGTCGAGTCTCAGTTCGAGCTCGGCCTGATCCTGTTAAATAACCGTGATCTGTTTTGGGCGGCTGGTCTGTCTGCTGTATGGCTTGGGCATCGTGCCGATCAGGAAGAGCCATTAGCAGCTGCGCTATTCCCATCTGCTGGTGCGACGCTAAAGGATCCACAGGCAGCATTCCAGTGGCTCATGAAAGCCGCTATGGCCGGGAAGCCTGAAGCACAAGCCAATGTTGGTTGGCTGCTGCTAAAAGGATCCGGCTGTGAGACTGATCGGGCCGAAGCGCACCGCTGGCTGAGTTTAGCGGCGAGACATAATATCGGTCAGGCCGCCCTAGGGCTAGCTGAATATCATGGTGAAACTGGGACAGATGAATACGATCCCGCGCTGAGTGCGCACTGGGCCGGTCAGGCGTCGCATCTCGGCAATGGTTCTGGATCGTGGCGATACGGTATTGCGCTGCGTGACGGCTTAGGGGTTGCAAAGAACATTCCCGAAGCTGAAAGATATTTGAGCCTCGCGGCTGATCAGGGTCATCATACAGCAGGCTATGATAGTGCCGTGTTAATGCTTGCTCGCGAGCCTACACCTGAACAGTTGTTATCAGCAATCGAACGTCTTAGGTCTTGTGCTAAGCGCAACCACGTCCCCTCCGCTCTTCTTTTAGCCGATTTGTATGGTCGAGGCGATCGCATTCGCCCTGACCTGCGCGAAGTTGCCAAGTGGTATCTACTTGTTGCGGAAACTGGACATCCGCAAGCCATGTTTATGATGGGCTGTCTGTATGCCAGGGGTGACGGGGTAGTGCACGACCTCAAGCATGCCGCTCGATATTTTGAGCTTGCCGCCCAAGCTGGCCATGTACAGGCCGCATTCAACTTGGGATTATACCGCCTAAATGGGCAAGGCATTGAACGAAATATAAGCGAAGCGAAGCGGTGGTTACATTTTGCTGCAGAGGCGGGTCTATGTCAAGCTCAACTTTGCTTAGGTCAAATCTTGGATCAGGAAGCAGAAACTTCGACAGAGGCAGATGCGGCCAGATTGTTAATCAAGAGAGCAGCGGATTCGGGTAGCATAGATGCAAAGCTATCGCTTTCTCGAATGCTTATTGCTGACGGTAGCGATGTATCTAAAGACCAAGCCATCGTATTGCTTACAGAAGCGATGGGGGCCGGCGACGTCGATGCCTGTGAAATTTTGCTGCGCATGCCCGTCGTATCTGACTTGGATTACATCATCCAGATGCTTCAACGATCCATTCATAGTGGTAACGTGCGAGCTAAAGCTGTCTTGGCTGAGGCGCTTTTGACAAATGAGCATGTTCCCCGCGATCCCACGCGCGCAATAATGCTGTTAAAACAAGGTGTGGCAGAAGGTGATGCACAAGCCTGTTTCCTCACTGGGGTGATCTATTGTCAGGGTCAGTATATTTCGAAGGATCTAAAAATTGGTTTTGAATTTTATCTTCAAGCGGCAAAAATTTCCCATCCTCTCGCTCAATATAACACTGGTATCATGCTTTTACAGGGTATTGGTGTTGAAAGGAATGTTAGCGAGGGCGTAGCCTGGATTCGAAAGGCGGCCGGTAATAATGTTCTTCAGGCAGTGAGATTTCTAGGTGATATTGAAAAGCAAGCATCCCTTGCTGAGACGAGCATATAATACATTTTATGACTAACAATGTATTACAAACTACATATCTTGGCTTATAAGCTATTCGAATATTTGGATCCGCTTAGAACTGCTGAGGGTCAGTTTGAATCGATGGGAACTCACTGAGCGATATTATTTGATATCCGGCTGGCTTTCGTAAGCTCGCTCTTGAAGTGCAGTGATCGCGCGCATCAACGGCATCTTAATCAGTCTCCAACGGCCGCCTGCAGCTGCCCCGCCCTCACGTGCCCGGCCCCGGAGCAAGGTAGCCAGTGCGGCATTGGGTAAGCGTCGTCGTCAGGCCACGGCCTTGAGGGGCTGCGGGGCGTGGGCCCAGGGCAGCAGGTCGTCGAGGTGGCCTGCCCCCATTTGGTGGCCCAGGTTCGAAGTTAGTGCATCGTCGGTCGCGTGACGATGGCGGGGTGAGCGAGCGGCGCTGAGTTGCTCGGTTCCGTTGGCCAAATGACGACCTCCGGTGCAGGCGGGCGGTAGCCGAGCGAGGAGTGCGGTCGGATGCTGTTGTAGTGCCTCCGCCATTGCTCGATCACGACACTGACCTCCTTGAGCGTGTAGAACACTTCGCCGTTGAGGAGTTCGTCTCGCAGCTTCGCGTTGAAGCTCTCGCAATAGCCGTTCTCCCATGGACTGCCCGGCTCGATGTAGACGGTCTTTGAGCCGACTGCTGCGATCCAATCCTGGACCGCTTTGGCGATGAACTCCGGCCCGTTGTCCGAGCGGATATGACCCGGCACACCGCGCAGGCTGAACAGATCCGAGAGAACATCGATCACGTCGAGTGCCTTCAGCTTGCGAGATACACGGATTGCCAGACACTCGCGCGTGAACTCGTCGATCACATTCAGCATCCGGTACTTGCGCCCGTTATGCGTGCGGTACAGACGAAGTCGTACGACCAGACGTGGTCGGGTCGCTCCGGTCGCAGTCGTAGGCATGAGCCGTCGTTGAGCCAGAGGTGCGCCCGCTTCGGCTGGCGAGCGGGAACTTTGAGCCCTTCGCGCCGCCAGATCCGTTCGACCCGCTTCATGTTCACTGTCCAACAGTCGCGACGAAGCATCGCCGTGATCCGACGGTAGCCGTAGCGCCCGTACTGGAGGGCCAACGCGATGATCGCAGCCGTCAGAGCGGCCTCGTCCTCAACCAGGACGGCACCTTTGCGTTGGGTCGAACGATGCTGGCCCAGGACACGGCACGCGAAGCGTTCCGACACGCCATGCTCGGCAACGACGTGCTCGACACACGCCCGGCGACGAGCCGGGCTCAGAAGTTTCCCGAAGCCGCCTCCTTCAAGATGAGCTTCTCAAGGGTGAGGTCAGAGATCGCCCTGCGCAGGCGCAGGTTCTCCGTCTCCAGAGACTTCAGCCGCTTGACCTGATCACCCTTCAAGCCGCCGTACTCGGAGCGCCAGCGATAGTACGTGACCTCCGTGACCTCGATGGAGCGGATTGCTTCAGCGACTTTGCGACCTTGGGAGACCAAGACATCGACCTGCCGCAGCTTAGCGACAATCTCTTCTGCCGTATGCTTCTTCCGTCCCATAAAAACATCCTCCACATGGCTCGAAGCCATACCTCAGGGAGGACCACTTTTCAGGGGGCAGGCCAGGACGTCGTCACGGAAACCGCAAAGCAGCGTCAGCACCCAGAGTGATGCTCAACATGGTCTGGTTCGCCGATATTATCTACCTGCCCACCGGCGAGGGCTGGCTCTCTACCTGGCCCCCGTGCTCGATCTCGCCACCCGCAAGATCGTCGGCTGGTCCATGCGCGATCACAAGCGGACCGTTCTGACGTCGGCCGCCCTTATGATGGCCACCCAACGGCAAAGACCGTCTGACGGCCTCATCTGTCACTCTTATCGCGCCAGTCAATACGCCGCCGAGGCCGCACCCGCCACCTTGCCAGATCTGGCCTACCAGCTAGCCTTGGCCGCCACCCTGCAGTGGCCTCTCAATCGGCCCGATTTAAAATACCGGTCAGATCAGCCTTCCCAACGAGCTAACAAGGCTTTAAAGATCGACGAGATATAAGTTCCCGACTCCCGTCTGCCGATCGAGAATCATTTCATCTCTGAGGTCGGAATTCCGGCTTAAATGCCATAAACAAAAAACCTAATACGCATCAAGATAGCTCTCATGCTGCTAGAATTTGCTCCGCTTCCTGAATATTTTGCTCTTAGAAATTCTCTATAAAACTTATGGTTACTCTAACTTTTGAGCAGTCATGATCAATCGTCGCTCTGTGATATCCCGATTTTCCGCGATCTATACATTTGGCGGATTTAAAAACAGCGATAATTCTGCCATAGCCACGAGTAGGTTTATACATGAATGCGTTGTATTTGTAAGATCGTATCGAGATATTGAAAAGCTTATTAATTCAGAGAATGTTCTTTATGTTGTTACTGCGTTCCATTCTGAGAATCAGAATGGCGGTGCTGCCCACTACAGAAAAGTTGATCCCCCTTCAAAACTAGAGGGCTGGCATGTTAAAGATGCTATGGGCCACTTCTATGAACTAGATGAACAGCAGATTTGCCCGCAAATGTTTGGGGCGGCTGGTGACAACATTATAGATGATTATGGTGCGTTTTCCTTGGCGATTCGATATTGTGAAATGAATAAAGCGAGCTTGTTTATTCCGCGAAAATCATACGTCCTTTCAAAACAATTAACTATTACCAAACCAATCGATATTTCTTGCGATAATTCTGCAAATATTCGTTGGTTGGACGCAGACGATTGCGGTATTGCGCTCGATTATAGAGAAGTAAACTATGGATTGTGTAAAGTTCAGCTTCCGCATCTTTTTAGTCCTGCTGTTCAGGCTAATTTCCAAATCCCAGGATATGAAAGTAATTCGAAAGATTACAATCCTAGTTCAAGATGTGGTGATGGGTTAAGAATTATTGGAGGAAACAGACAAACCATTGAAATCGGATATCTTTGTGGGTGGAAAAACGCACTTGTCTTACAATCAACTAAAATTAAGAATAGAAAAATATCGATCGAGAACACAAGTATATATATTAACACATTAGATTTTTGTGAGCGTGGAATTTGCCTAAGTTCTTCTGAGGAACTAGATCAAGGTGGAATTTCAGCGTTTGATATACGGATCAATACGGTTTGGGCCAAAATACCAATCTATATTGACTCAAGATATTGTATGATTTCAGCTGGTCGAATCGATATCGCGGGGCAGGCGTTTACGAATGAAATTAATGGATGTTTGGTATACTGTTTAGGAAAAAATATTGAAAGAGTTACATTTAACTTTGAATGGGTATCTGCGGCAAAATCTGACGATAGCCCTAAGGGGACACCAGAACATCTGGTGCTGCCTTTTGTAGGTGGTGACCAGAAATCAAACGGTCTTCTTACAGACAAAGCTAATATCGGATACTTTGCTGGTAATTTATGCAAGTTTTTTATTGGTATTCCGCGCAGTAATGTTTTAACAAAAGGGGAAAATGTATCATTTGACAAAATTGTTAGAATTCGAGACTGTGGCGTAGGAAATATCATTAACATACAGGACGGAGAATCCAGATCTAATTACACAATGATAGCATCAGAGGATCGCGGCGAAAACTATTTCGATTTACTGAATGAAGGTGTTTTGCTTAAGTCCGGAGATTTATGTGTTATTAATTCTATAAAACTGAAACCCGGCGAAGTAAAAAATTATTGGTTATATCATCAATCGTTAAGCGCATCAGATGAGAAGAGGATCTTTATTATTCCATACACAGAAGGTAATACTAATTTTCAAACATCAATTATGGCATTTGATGATGCTAGGCGTGCTAAAAGAAATAGAGAAATCCGGATTAAAGTTAGTAGTAACGCCAGATTGGATTGTTTCATAGAAAATTTTTATTTTGTTATTGTAATTTTATAGATATACCATGGTCTATCGATATGTATTTAAGTATCACTCTAGGAGGGTTTCGTAGTTTTTTACCCTTGCGCGGGTCGATTTTTATTGATTACCCTATGGATTCGGCGAGTGCGATCTTGAGCGGTTGAAACGAAAGGAACTAATCGAATTGGTGTTGCGGTTTCAGCGCTCTGACACGAATTCGCGTACGCTTTCTAAGCCGCGGGCGACGAATCGCAAAGAGCAGCCCAAGCCCGGTTACTAGATGTTCAGTCCCGTTGTGTGATGGTACGTCTGCCCCGGCATGGAGGGACGCGCTATGGGCCAGCTTCTT
>NZ_BJZT01000054.1 GCF_007992175.1 Methylobacterium haplocladii
TTAGATAATAGTATGCTGTAAAAGCAGTTCGCATGAACGCCTGCGCAAATTCGTGAAGCGCAAGTACGGCAGTGTTCGAATCAAATAGGGGGACCATATCAATGGCCGTAAACTTTAATAACACTGTCTATGGTGCCGGGTTTGTCGGGCAGGACGACGGCGCGCCAGGAGCGACATTCGGCATCGACGCCGTCTCGACAGGCAACATTACTGTGAGCGGCACGATCACCCGAGCTGGCGATCCTGTCACGATTACGGGCACGCTGCCTGGCGGAGTCGCCTCCGGCAACGTCAATACACTGTATGCGACACAGTTCGATAATACTGGCATGATTCAACTTTCGGATAGTGCTAATCCTACCGATGAATCTAATCGTTATGTGCTTTCCAATACGGCCCTTTCTCCCCGGCAGAGAGTTACTTTTAATGCCGAACCCAACGGGCCTACGCAGTATCAGCCCGTTTGCTTTGTGGCCGGTACGCGCATTCTCACGGCGGGCGGCGAAATCGCCATCGAAGATCTGCGAGTTGGCGACCAGGTCGTCACATCCTCGGGCGAGCGGCGCGCGATCCGTTGGCTCGGTCACCGCACGATCGAGTGCAACAAGCTTCGCAACCGAACCGACGCGCTGCCGATCCGCATTTCCGCCGGCGCCCTCGGTGAGCACCGCCCCTCGCGCGATCTCCTCGTCTCTCCCGCCCACGGTCTCTGCTTCGACGTGATGGGTGAGATCCTCGTTCCGGCCGTTGCGCTGGTAAACGGCACGACCATCACGCAGGAGGACGTCGAGCTCGTGACCTACTGGCACGTCGAGCTCGACAATCATGACATCCTGGTCGCCGAGGGCCAGCCCTCCGAGAGTTATCTCGACGTGGGCAACCGCGGCTTCTTCGTCGAGGGCGATGTCATCAATCTGTACAGCGGCCCCGATGGCCACGCGGCTTCACGGGCGCGTGCTGATCAGTGCAGGCCACTTCATACTGAAGGCGCTTTCGTCGAGGTCGTCCGTGCCCAGCTGCGGGCACGCGCCGAGCGACTCGGCTGGCGGCTCATCGATGAGCCGTGGGCGGACTTGCACCTCATGGTGGATGGCAAGCGCATCGAGGCCGACAAACATGGTTTGGTCGCCCGCTTCCCGGTGCCGGCCTCAGCCAAAGACATATGGATCGTTTCCCAAACGAGCGCCCCGTGCGAAATTGGGCTGAACGCGGACCCGCGCCGCCTCGGGGTCTGCCTGGACAGCATCGCGATCGACGACGCTGAGAGTGCAAAGAGCTTGATAGCGCTCGACGACGTTCTGTTGTCGGATGGCTTCTATCAGTTCGAGGAAAGCGGCCACCGTTGGACGGCGGAACGGGCACGGCTTCCGGCCGCGTTGCTCGAAGGTCGCCGCGGTACTGTTTTCCTGCGTATCGAGCTTGCGAGAGGGGCCCTGCCTCGCTGGGTCGCGACACGGAAGGGCGAGGCAGAACGCGATATTGCGGCGATGGCTGCCTGAGCCAGCGAAGGCTCGACAAGCCCGCCCGGCATACGCCGCGGCGGGCTTTTCTCGTCACTGGAAGCCGGCTTGCCAACATTCCGGCGGGAGATAAAACCTTAACAAAATCAATCTTCTGAAAAAATCTGGATCCGTGCGATTCGTCCCTGATCTTTCAGGCTGCAGCGGAGCTCGCAGCGTCTGTCCGAGATCGTCGATAGAGCGAGCGACAGCCTCGAAAGAGCGTGTCACAACATCGCCGGAAGCTTTCACCGGCCGCGATAGTGCGCCGGGAGTTTCGGGAGAGGCATTAAGCAGGCTCGACCCATCTGAGCACAGCCGCCAGGCGCTCTGCCTGTGGCCTGGTCAGGCCCGAGGACACCGCGTCCCCGTTGCGCAGAATGGTACAGGTGCCGTCAGAGGCGACCCGGATCTTGATCGAAGCCATGACACGCACCCCCTGGCCGCTTCGCGACCGTTGGATCCAAGCTTAACCGTTTCTGAACGCGAGACCAGCCCAAGCATGGCCATATTCCCCGGTGCCCCAGGATTTTTGGCGCTTCCGGGACTTGAGCGGACCGCTTGCCGCGGGCGCTTTCCAGCGTCGGCCTGCTGATTCGCTCTCTCGATCAGAAACCACCGGCCGTCCCACCGGAGGTCGGACGCTCCGCAGGGTGGCGGCTTCTACGGTTGGTCCGGGCATCGATCGTGAAGGCCTTCGCCTTTCCGGCGGCGGCTGCAGCGATCGGTACAGGCGTGTCCGACCCGGTAAGCGCCAATACCTGTGGTGTGGTGAGGGCTCGCGCGCCCCGACAATGCGAGAGACCCTGTTCGGCCCTTCACGCTGCTGGAGTTGCAGGGGTCGAGGCGGCAACGTAATCATAGTTGCATCGGGCGAATTCCTGCGAGCCATTCGGGTACCCCATTCTTGATTGCCCTTTTTCAGTCGTTGGGCGCGCCCGTTCGGGACCATTCGGAGGGGAGATCGCAAAAGAGTTGCTCACGGGAACGTGAAAAGCCGGTAGGAATATGCGCGACTCAGCAGCCCAGGACGCCAGACGCATGAAGCAAGTTACCGACACCGACCGCGCGATCGGCGAACGGATCACCGCGGCCCGGAAGCTCGCGGGCCTCTCGCAGACCACCCTGGCGACCGCGATCGGTGTCACCTTCCAGCAGGTGCAGAAATACGAGAAGGGGCTCAACCGCATCTCGGCCGGCAAGATCGTCGAGATCGCCAAACTGCT
This sequence comes from Methylobacterium haplocladii, assembly GCF_007992175.1. Lineage (GTDB taxonomy): Bacteria > Pseudomonadota > Alphaproteobacteria > Rhizobiales > Beijerinckiaceae > Methylobacterium > Methylobacterium haplocladii. Next base: position 2,726 of record NZ_BJZT01000054.1, read on the forward strand.
CGGGATCGGCCACGCCGAACTGCTCGGTTCCCAGGATGATGGGTCGGCGCTGCCATCGTTGTCGCGGGCGGCCGTCACCCTCGCCCAGGCTTTCGACCGTCTTCCGGAAAATACGAGCAAGGCACAGTTGCGTCGGCTCGTGATAGCACTAGCCGAAGATCTCGGAAAGTAACGCGATAATGACCGAAAATCGGCCACGACATCTTTGGGTCACGCCGACGATGAGCGGCGATTTGCCAGAGCATCGAAGCGCTGGCATGATGTGCCGCGGAGGCACAGATGGTATTACCGTATCAGTTCCGGCAACTTAAACAACTTTCTGCAGCACCGTAATATTTGAATTTTGAATTCAAATTTACTCGCGTCTTTGGATTTCCAGATTGTTGTCGAGACGATCGAAGGCTTCCGATACGCTTGAGTCGATGGTTTCGAGTGTAGTTTAAGAGATCATTCTATTCCGAGGCCGCGATCGATGATCGTTTCGACTGCGTCGGTTCCAGTGCAGGCTGCTTCGCACTGTCCGAGAAGGAAAAGGCGCCCCTGCTTCTCGTACCCAAGGACGTCGGTTCAGCGTCCTGACGCACGGTCCGGTGTGGCCCGGGCTCGTCCTGCTGCGGTGCGAGACTCTGCCTAAGATCAATGCTTTAAGGGCGGGCGCTGGAGATAACTTCTCTAGTAAAGATTCAGTAATTATCCGTAAAAACTTTCATTATAAATAGATGACCTTTATGTTATTTCAAATTATACCTATCGATATCCAATTTTGACTTGCTTTCCCCGTGCATCAGATAGTTATTCTGATTTACTACCAATAGAATACGAGATTATTTTCGAATGCTCCGCGATTTTATGATTATATCCGCATTTCGGTCGCTCATCATTCTCGTGCGTTGCAGAAATCCGACAGGATTATCGTTCTCGACGATGCGAATATGATATGTTACCATGACTCCATGGGAAATGTTCAGATTTTTCGCCGCGCACGTGTGCATGAGCTTCTGAGGGCCAACGCATGTGATCGGGGGGATAGTCGCTGGATCGATCCATGTGATGGCGGCGGCGCTGGGGCAAAGCCGACGGGTGCCGGATCCCCCTCTGTTCCGCGGCCCATCGTCAGGCCGGTATCGTCACCCGGCAGAGAGGTCGGGCTCGAGGCATGACCACGCGCCAACGCGTAACTCGGAAAGCGGAAACGGAAGAGGCCGTCGACACGCCGGGCCTGCGGCTTGCCGAGCATGCCATCGGCCTCTGGCAGGCGGCTCAGGATGTTGGCGACCCCGTCGTGATGGAGGCGCTCAGGCCACTGGTGGTTCACATCGCGCGCTCCCTCGCCCGCGACGTCATGAATGGTGTGGAGGACGAGACGGCGCATTGAACGTCGCCCGCTGCCAGCTGCAGAAAGCTTCGGCGCGATCTCCGCTCTTGTGACGTTGAAGGCGTCGGTTTGTGAAGGCCACCGGCCGTGCGGTTGCGTGAAGGTCCGACCGGACGCGGCCGGGTCGAAGATGGAAACGCAATCGCAACGGTTGCTCGACAAACTGTCGCCGAACAGCCATGTGAATGTTCGGTGTGTCATCACGCACTGGCCCATCTCAAAGACATTAGGGAAAGCATGACTCGCAATCGCGAGCGGCGGTCGTTCACCGTCGCAGCCAAGTCGAGCGGCCATCAAGGCTTCGTCTCCATCCCCGCCAAGGCGCCTCGTGTGCCGCTGCCCGCTGCCCGCAAGCCCCTTGCTCTCGGCCCGTGGGCCGTGCCGGACGAGGTCGCGCCCGCAGCCGTGCCGTCGGTCCCGGCCGATGCCGAGCCCCGTCGCATCCTGCCGAACCTGAACGCCTGGGAAGCTCCGGCGCCCGAGCCCGCGCCCGAATTCGCTCCCGAGCCGCCGCTCCCCCGGGTTCGGCGCCCTGCACTGCAGAGCACGCTCGACGGCGCGCCGCGCCGGAGGGGGAGGCCGCGGAAGGTGCCGCTGCCCACGGAAACGCCTGCGCCTGCCATGCAGGAACCGGAACCCGCTCCCGTTCTCGCCGCCCCCCGGGTCGAGCCGCCGCCAGCGAGGCCGGCGCCCGTTTCGCGACAGGCCCGACCCGCAAGCGAGACATTGCGGCTCGGCGAGCGCTGGAAGCGGCGCCTTCCGCGTTCCTGCTGGTAACCGCCGTCGTGCAGTTTGCCGCTCGATGGGTTGGTACCGACGGCGGGCTCGAACCCGCACAGCCTCGCGACGGCAAGATTCTAAGTCGGGTGCGGCCGCTTAACAGTCACACACGATCTATCTCGCGGACGCGACCTAATTCGCTATAGCGCTTAGCCTTTTAGATGCGCGGTCCCATGGTGTGCTGTGATGGATCGAACTTGAACCGAGCGGGTTGCTCACTCCAGGTCCTGCAGACGATCCCATAGGGCGTGAGGCCGCGCAGGGTCTTGATCTGGCGTTCCGTGATTGTAGGCGTCGACGAAGAGCTGCAGGCAATGGCGCAGGGCGTCGTGGCTTCCATAATGGTAGCGCTTGACGGTCGCGTCCTTGATCGTGCGATTCATGCGTTCGACCTAACCGTTCGTCCACGGGCGGCGCGGCTTGGTCGTTCGGTTCTCGATCTTGTTCTGGTTGCAGGCCCATTCGAACGGATGCCGGTCGTAAAGGCGCGGCTCGTCGCACTCCGCCTAATACACGCTTTGCCCTGGCCTCGGCCTGCTCGCTGACCGGCGTGGTGTCGACGAACGGCTCGTCGCCGTCGGTGTCAGGCAACAAGGCGATGTCGTGGCGCTGGAATCAGCGATACAGGCTTGATCGGCGCAATCGTCGGCTGACGGGCGTCGCGGACCGCCCCATGTCGGCTTCGTGATCGATGCCCTGGAGCAGGCGCTTCACGAACGCCGACCCCTCCAGGGCCGCGAGCTCGTGCATCAAAGCGACAGACCGCCGCCCAGGGCGGCAGGTCGTTGGGCATCCAGCGCCATGGCGCGCCCGCCTTCACCACGTAGCGCAGCCCGTTGAAGACTTCGCGCAACGGGTGCGCTGATCCGCGTCTTCGCGCACCAGCGTCAGATACGGCGCGACCAGCGCCCATTCGTCATCGGAGACGTCGGACGGATAGGCTTTCCGGATCGAGCTCATGCCCGAGCATCTGAGTCATCGGCCGGAGAGGCTCATAACAGCCTCTAGGCTCGGAGATCGAGCGAGGCTCCCAAACCGCATTCAGGTAAAATTATGGCATATCACCGCAAAAATCAGTAGTATTGGAACGTCACGACGCTCGTGGGGAAGCCAGAAACCCGAGCATCGCGTCGATATCGGCTGAAGCTTTTCCATGTGTCGGACTGGAATGCGCCACTACGCATCTCCGTCCCCATAATGAAGACCCCCGACGGGAAGCGATTGTAAAAATTCTTCATAAGAGAAATTTTCAGCATCCAGCCTACGCCTGGGCTTTCAATAGATCCACCTTCTATATAGTAGAGTAAATTGCCAATTTCTACACCGGAAAAAGCCGACAATGTTTCATTGTTGCTCCGCAATATTGAACAAAATGAATTTTTTTTTATAAAAATCGGCCTTAAGAAAAGCCCTGTCGTCGTAAAGATTTTTGATGAGGAAACATTCTTGCGTTTATACATTACAGATTTAGCTTTTAGAACGGACGGGACCAGATTGAATGAACTTAAACCCCATCTTGTTTCTACTATGGCATCGGGATATTTCTCCCGAGCTTTTCTTAGATTGCGCCTTACGTTGTGGCATAGATCACGCTCGTACGTCTCCCATGAGTCCCATTGCGAGAATTTCACACCAGCAACAGTGTAGCTGCACACACTTTGTACCGCTGTGCCACTAAGCATCGCGATCTGACTCTCGCGTGGCGGCTCGATACTGAAATTGTTCCCATAGATATACTGCCCCGGGCCAAGTTCTGACAATAAAGCTTGCAAACAGGCTTGCCATAGATAATAATATTCAGGAAGTATCTGCAGTCCATCTGTGGTCATTGCTCTATTGTGTTTTAGGCTGACTCCAATCAAGCATTGACCAACTTTGACCTGAGCGACAGGGCTCTGCAGGTAAAAGCTGAAGCGTAGAGTTCGTAGAGATAAATAATTGCTGAATTGCCAAAACTTCGACCAATTGTTGAGGCTGCGATAGGACGCGCCGCAATCTTCGGCGAATGTGTTCCAAGCGGCGTCCGTGCTTTGAGTTCGTTTGATTGTGACAATAGGCGTTGACGACAATTGCGCCCTCTCAGTTCAAACGACCGGGTCTCAGTTCTGCAAGCGATTGTTTTGTCAAATTTTTATCTGCTTCGTCACGGGTTAGCAACCGATGTTGTTGTTCTGACGTCGATGTATTCACAATCTCCAGGATCGGTTCAAAATACCTAGCTTGTGGCGCGGCAAAACACGAATTAAACTGTCTAGTTGGGGACTCATGCAGGTCCAGGCAATGACACAGGGGACGAGCGCGACGGCAGCCAGATAGTTGCAGGGCAAGCGGTCATAGCGGGTCGCGACACGTCGCCGGTCTTGAGATGGCCGAACAGGCGCTCGATGCGGTTGCGCCGCGGATATGCGATCCAGCTATGCTCGTAGGGCGCCGTCCGGGTGGCCGTGGACGGGATGGTCGCGATCACCTTGCAGCTCTTCAGCCAATCCCTCAGGCTCTGTGCGTCGTAGGCCCTGTCGGCAATCAGGCGTTTGGGTGGAACGACGGCTTGCAGCAGCGGCAGCGCAATGCCGATGTCGGCCACGTTGCCGGGTCCGAGCAGCCAGCCGTCGCCGCTGATGGATCCCGACCTCAAGACCCAGCCTGACGGACGTCGTCGTCACGGCATAGGGGCGGCCGGCGAGCACACCGAAGCCCGGAACGCGGCAGGCGCCCCTTCCGTGCGGCTCCGGGGCGATGTCGACCAGGATCTGGAGGTCGTCGAGCGACGTGCATACGAGCGTGGTATCGCGCTCGATCCCGGAAGCGTCGACGTAACGGCCCGGCAAGCTCACATCCTGGGATGCTAAACCTTTCGCGGATGGAAAAGCGCCACGACTCGACACGAAGGCGTGAGACTTTTCCCGACGTAGGATAGGCCATTCGGTCTTGCGGAGTTTGCGTGATCCCAAGGCCGCCTGTCCGAACGCCCTCCAGATAGTCATGGCGCGAAATCGCAGCCCGAGTTCGGCCCGAGAGCGAAAAAGCCCCCGCGAATGCGAGGGCTGTTTTGATCTAAGTCATTGAATCGATTGGTAGCGAGGGAGAGATTTGAACTCCCGACACAAGGATTATGATTCCTCTGCTCTAACCAACTGAGCTACCCCGCCATCCCTCGTCACCGGCCATCACGTCGATATGCGATCACCAGCCCGATAAGCGGCGATATAGGGAATGCGGCTCGGCGGTGTCAACGGATCGTGCGACCTGTTCCAGGGTGATCGATGACGTTTGTGCGGGCTTCCGGCCGCAACAGGCCCGTTCCGGGCGGCTCGTCGCGCTTCGCAGGCGCAACCACGGTTTCGGGTGATGTGCCACGCGCCGTTCACGATGCATTTCCGCAAGAGGATTGCTGCCGTGTCGGTGCCAGCACTCTCCCGCACAGTGCGGTCCCCATGAAGACCCAGGGTGATGTCTCGTACGAAACGCGACCGGACCGCCTGCCGAAAATCCGGCAAGCTCTTGTCGTCGGACACGGAGGCCTCGTTCGAATGGGTCCGGGCTCAGGCTGGCCCGCTTGATCTGCAGACGCCCCGCGACTACCGCTCTGAGCGGGCGGACGTGGCGGAACCGGTAGACGCACGAGACTTAAAATCTTGCGGCCGCAAGGCCGTGCGGGTTCGACTCCCGCCGTCCGCACCAATACTGAGCTCGTTTCGGGGCCAGGCTCTGTCGGCTCCGGGTAACGCTGCGGGTAAAAGAGCCAGCAGGGCAACGCGCTCAAATCTGAGTAAAAGCGCCGCTCCCGGCACAGGGAGGGCCGATCGCGGAGCCTGACATGGCTGACCGGCCGGCAGATCGCCGGTGACCTTGCCGTCTCGTCGGCCACCGTCAGCCGGGTGCTGCGCCTGCACGGCTTGGACAGCATCCGCGATCTTGAGCCGCCCGAACCGATGCGCCGCTACGAGCGCGACAAACCGGGCGAACTGATCCACATCGAGAAGCTCGGCCGCTTCGCGCGTACCGGCCATCGCATCACCGGCGACCGTACCCGCCAGAGTTCAAGCTGCGGCATCGGCTGGGAGCACCTGCACTTGGCCGTCGAAGAGTGCCGCGTCGCAGCCTTCGGCGCGAGAGGGCGAAGAAGAAGCCCTCGACGGCGTTGAGCCAGCAGGCCGAAGTCGGGGCGACGTGGAAGGTCCAGCCGGGATGAAGCCTCCGTCCGCTTCAGTGAACTATTTCACATGCTCCATGATGGACGCCCGGGAACGGAAGGGCCGCTTGATCCGGGCGATCCAGGATTGCTTTCCCGATTGCTCCAGCAGGTCGGCGTAGAACGTGGTGAGGGTCGCCGCTTGGTGATTCCAGGCGAATTGGGAGCATACCCGCTCATAACCCAGAGCTCCCATCCGCTGGCGCCGGCTCGGTTCGCTGAGCAGGAGATCCATCTTGCTCGCGAGGTCCATCGGGTCGTTCTTTGCGGCGTAGAGAGAGGCTTCCCCGGCCGAGGCGCGCCCCTCCGTCACGTCGAACTGTACGATCGGTAATGAGAAGGCCATGTATTCGAGGATCTTGTTCATGGTCGACTTGTCGTTCATGGCGTTGACCCGGTCCGGGTTCACCCCGACATCGGCCGTCGACAGCACGGAGATCAGTTTGGCGTCCGGGACTCGACCTAGGAAGTCCACATAGGCGGATACGCCGCTTTCCTCTGCGTATTGCTGAGCCTGATGGAGCGCCGGACCGGCGCCGACGATGCAGAACTGCGTATCCGTGCGGCCCTTGACCGTAACGAGGTGGCGGATCGCGTCGATCAGCAGATCCAGGCCCTCCTGGTTGCCGATCACGCCGACATAGGCGATCAGGAGGTCTCGCCCCTTCAACAGGGTCGGATCCCGCTCGCCTTGCTTCAGGCGCGTCAGGTCGGGGCCGCTTCGGACTACCGCGACGCGATCGGGCCTCATCCCTCCGCGTTCGACGGCGATGCGGCGGTAGCTCTCGTTCGTCGCGATCGATGCATCGGCGACAGCGAACGTGAGTCGCTCCGCGGTGAGGAGAACCTGGCGGACGAGTTTGGCGCCCAGCGTCTTCGGATCGAATTTCGCTTCGAACAGCTCCGGGCAGATGTCGTGATGATCGAACACGAACTTTACGCCCAGCAGCTTGAACGGGAACGCGACGAGGAAGATCAGGTCTGGAGGGTTACAGGCATGGATCACGTCGAAACGATGCTTGCGGAATATTTTCCACGCGAGACGTGTCTGATGGAAGAAGGCCGTCGCATACTCGGCGATGTAGCCGGTCGATGACGCGGCTTCGGTCAGCGGGTGCCGATGGATCTCGATTCCGTCCAGCACCTCGTAGGGACGGTCATAGCCCTTCATCTGGGGACAGATGACGCTCACTTTCGCACCTGCGTCACGAAGGGCACAGGCTTCCTGCCAAACCCGCCGGTCGAAGGGCACCGGCAGGTTCTCGACGACGATCAAGATCGTTCCGGTGACAGAACGGAGGGGGCGACGCGCAGGGGAAGCCTCTTCGATCGCAAGCGGAGCGTTCACGAGCACCGTTCCTTATTCACGGGTTGAGTCTTCGCCGCACCGGCCGGCATGGAACAACGCGAGCAGCCCCTTCGCTGGAACGCAAACCGCCGGAGCGGACGCCGATTCCAGGATCGCACACCTGGAATCAGGGATTTGGAAGCCGACTTGACTCGACGTGAGCGGGTACTGCCTAGGTCCGGCGCTCGGCGCGCATGAACTCGCGCAGGTTGAACCGTTGCTTGGCCTGCGTATGTAGCCCGAGTTCGTTACCGGATGTATCGACGACGAGATCGTAGAGAGTCGTCTCGGCCTCGCGCCGAGCGATCAGCAGATTGCTGAGCTCCGGCAACTGCGAGTACGCGTAGCCGAGGTTCTGGCCGAGCAGGTGTTCGGCACGGACGTTCGGATCGTAGACTGAAACTTTGAAGCCTGCGTTCAGGAGTTTGCGCGCGAGATCGACGTTCGGGCTTTCCCGAAGATCGTCGGTATTTGGCTTGAACGCTAGGCCGGTGAGCAGCACGAGCGCACCGGGTGCCACGCCGTTGATGCAGGACTGAAACACGAAATGCTTGTGCGCCTCGTTCGTCCTGATGATCGAGTCGACCACCGGGGTGTTCGCACCGATGTCGGAGGACAGGTACTGGAGGGCGCGAACATCCTTCGGCAAACAGGAGCCGCCGAAAGCTCCGCCCGGTCGCAGGTAGTAGGACGAGATGTTGAGCTTCGTGTCGGAAACGAAAATTTTGTAGACCGTCTCGGCATCGATGCCGAGGTTGTAGCACAAGCGGCCGATCTCGTTGCCGAACGAGACTTTGAGGGCGTGGAAGGTGTTATCGACGAACTTCGTTAGCTCCGCCTCTTTGAAGCCGGTGTAGAAGCGCTGGGCCGTGAGTTTTGCGTACAACCGCTCGATCGTATCGGATTGCGCGCCGTCTGCTGTACCGACCACGATCTTCGGCGGATTGTCGTAGTCGAAGATCGCCACGCTCTCGCGCAGGAACTCGGGGTTATAGACCAGCTCAATTTTGTTTCGGATGTCCTTCAGTGTCGCCTGCAGGATCGGCGTCACGAAATTTTCCATCGTGCCGGGCCTGACCGTGCTCCTGTACACAACCGTAAGAGGCGGTCCGCGGCGGTCTTTACAGGCTACGGCGATCTGCCGTGTCACCTCTCCGACAAAGGTCATGTTGTGCGAGCCGTCGGTGCCGCTCGGGGTACCGACACAGACCAGGGCCAAGTCGCAGGATGCGAGAAGACCGTCCGCTAGCTGCGAAGCATGAATCCGGCCCTCCGAGACACCCGTCGCGATCAGTTCAGCGAGGCCGGGCTCCTTGATAGGGCAACGGCCGGCCAGCAACTCCTCGACCTTATGAGGGTTCGTGTCGATCCCGATCACCTCGTGATCGTCTCTTGCTAGGCAGCCGACAGCGGTGAGGCCGACATAACCGAGTCCGAAGACTGCAACTTTCATAGGTTACCTCGATAGGACAGCGAACCGATGCGTATTTGATAGAAGGCCCGAATTCATATTAGCCGCCGCTACGATGACTAGCTCGTCCCTGCGACGGCTCTGAAAACTTAAATACTGTGGCACCGCAACAAGAGCTACTCTGTATTCAGACGAACTTTAGTCAAGCAGGATCGCGCGCCAGAGATTGTCGGACACTGACGTGCCTGATTTCCGAGGACGATTTGGCGCTTCGCTATTTCGGGATACCCGAACAGGGCGGGAACTGGATTCGAAGATCCATGCGCTCTGAAAGCAGGTCTGGAACTCCCGCCGACCGAAAATTTTTGCCCGGGCCCTCAACGGAGCAGCGTGGGCTCTGCGGGCGAGATTTAGTTTGCTGAACGCGAGGACGTTAGCTTCCGGGGATGGGACAGTCTCGGTCGGGATAAGCTGTCATCGCGCCGGGCGCGCCGTTATTTGATGCCGGGCTTTTCCAAGTCATTGGCCTGCCCGAGCGCCACCGCTAAACCTATATTTGGTCGTCGGAACTGTAATGCCACCGGGAATCGCTAGTTTTAACCACTGTGGGCCATTGGATGATTGCGAAGGTTGCAGACCGACCGTTGGCGCTCGTTGAGAGCCGTACCCGACCCGGGTGCATCGGGCCGCGTCCCTCCACCTTTGCCTTGACGTACCTTCTTTCTACCAACCGGCATCCACATGGTCGGAAAGCGCTCTAACAAGTGGTCGAGGGAGCATCACGTCCGGCACGCTCGCGGTCGCGGCACGTAAGCCCGACGTGTCGGTCCGAGACCGCGGCTTCAAGGCACGAGCCGCGTCACGGTCGCCGAATGGCGAGACATCGCCGCGCTAAGACGCCTCTCGATACACCCCCTGAGAGAGTGATCGTCGTCCGATGATCGGTAGTTAATACCGAGTGGTACGGCCGCCACGACGTCTCTGAGGACGATAGTGTCGAAGGCCTCGAAAAGCTTCGTCTC
>NZ_BJZT01000055.1 GCF_007992175.1 Methylobacterium haplocladii
AGACAGGCCAGCAGGGCTACGGGGGCCGCGATACGCACCATGAACACATCTCCATCCGGCGCGCGGGCAAGCCCACCCCCGGAACTGGGTCTCTTCCGATTACCCGCCAAATCGCTGCGATCGGTTTAACGGGTGATTGAGATCGACCGGACCGCAGCGTCAGCCGGTCCAAGCTCAGCCGTTCGGCAGCAATGCGTCACGAGCGTGGCATGGCCACGCTTGGGCCCCGGCGCTCAGGTCGTTTCGGAGCGCACTGCGTCCCGCAGGCGACAGCCGAGCGCCGCGATCCTGAGATCGATCCGCTGCGGCGCGCCGGCGCGTGGGCGGCCGAACCGGAACAGGGCGTAGTCCGTCCGGGGATCGCCGTCGCCGGGGCGATAGCAGGGCAGGGACGGCGCGTGATCGCCGTAGACGCAGAGCGTCGCCTCCTCCGCGGCGAGCCCGTCGATCAGCGCTTCGACCGCCCGGCCGGCATTGCCCACGTGATGGAAATACTGTCCCAGCGGATCGTCGATTCCGGCGAGCCGTCCCGGCTTCCAGGGGCCGTGGTTCTCCATCGTGGAGCAGAAAACGAGGATCGGCCCCTTGCGCCCGCGCACCTCCGCCAGGATGCGCTCGGCGACGCTGGCGTCGCCGACATAGGGGCCGACACGGGGCGCGTCCGAAAAATCCTCGATCATGATCAGGCGGTCGAAGCCGAGTTCGCGCATCACGCCGGCGCGGTCGAAGAAGTCGGGGTGGTAGGGGTGGACGAAGACCGTCTCGTAACTGGCCGCCCGGGCGAGACGGGCGAGGCTCGTCGGCTCGCGGCCGCCGCCGGAGAGGTAGGGATCGAAGCCGCCGAAGCCGAGGCTCGCGCCTTCCCGCCCGGTCAGCGCCGCGTGCTCGGAGCGCATGGTGTAGGCCCCGTGCGTCGGCACGGTGAGCCGGCCGTACTGCACCGCCTCGCCGCGGACCCGCTCCATCATCGGCAGGGTCGGGCCGCCGAGACGGGCCGGATCCATGAAGGATTCGAGCTGGACCACCACGACGACCTCGTCGCCCCGGCCCGGCGGCAGGGACAGCTTTCCGGCGGGGCTCGGAGCAGCGGCCTCGGCGTCGCGACGGGCCCAGTAGGCGAGCATCGTGGCGAGCACGCCGGTGCGCGCCACGTCGGCCTCCAGGTCCGGCGCCGGAAACCGCGCGGCGAACGCGGCTCGGCCGTGCCGGGTGCGCGCGGCGAACCCGAGGGCGAGAAGAGCGAGCGGCAGCGCGACGATTGCCGCGAGGCTTGCGCCGAGCCCATGCGGCAGCGCCGCCGGCTCGACCGTGTACCAGAATGCGGCGCAGCCGGCCCCGAGCAGCAGCGGCACTGCCGTCTTCGGATGGGTCAGCGGCGTGGTGTAGTAGAGCTCGGGATGCTGCGGCACCTGGCGAAGCAGGGCGAGGTCGCTGAACACCAGCGGCTCGCCGAGGACGCGGCGCTTGAGGCGGTTGACCAGCACGGTGACCACGATGGTCGTCACGATCGAGAAGCCCGCGAGCCACGGCCGCCACGAGAACACGAACCAGAACGCCATGATCAGCGCATAGGCACCGAGCCGGATCGCGACGTCGCCGGGCCGGAGGCTGACCCGCCGGGCGGTGGCGGCAGCCTCGATCGCGAAGGCGGCGGCGAGGGCGACGACGATGGGAAGGATCACGGACATCGGCGACAAGACGGGGCTTCAGCGCGGGAGGCCGCCGACGCCGCGACGGGCGCGCAGGCGTCGCACGATCGGGTTGAGAAGGGCGTAGCGGGCGCGCATCACCCCGTGACGAACGCCGCCGATGGCGAGCCGGGACGGGACGGCGGCGTCGCGCACCGCCGAGAGCCGGTCGAGGAGCTGTTCCGGTTCGCAGGGCTTCATCGCCACCGGGTCGAGATAGCGCGGATATAGGATCAGCGCGCCCGCCGCGAGCTCGTCGAGGGCAAGGCGGCGTCCGCGGTTCGCGCCCGGCGCGAGATCCTCGGTCAGGCCCCAGCCGGCATAGAACGGACGGCCATGCACCGCGACGGTGAGGCCGCGGATCAGCGCCTCGAAGCCGGCCAGCGAGGTCATGGTCTCGACGTGGTGGACGCGGTCGAGCAGGTCGACGATGGCGAGGCCGCCGACGAGCCGGTCGGCGATCGTGAGCGCCTCGGCTTCCGGAATCGCGCCGGGCCGAAAGCCCGCCTCGACGTCGGGATGCGGCTTGTAGAGCAGGAACGCGTCCGGGTTGCGGGCGCGGGCGGCCTGCAGCAGCCCGAGATTGGTGCGCACCAGCGGCGAGCCGTATTGCACCGAGGCGTCGTCCTCGACCTGCCCCGGGACCAGCACGATCCGCCGGCCGGCCGGCCAGTCGGTCGCCGCCTGCGACAGGCCGACATTGTACTTGCTGAGCCGCCGCGCGACGATCGCCTCGCGCAGGCTCCTGGCGCGCGACACGAGCTCGGGCTCGAACGCGGTTTGCTTCAGGATGCGGGCGAGGCGGCTCTCGGTGCGCGGGTCGTAGTAGATGCCGGTGTCGTCGACGACGATCGAGGCGCCGGGCTGCAGGCTGGCACCAAGTCCCACCGAGCGCAAAAAGCCGTCCTCGATCCGCGAGAGCGGGATGCCGGCCTCGGCACACAGCGTCGCGAGGCGCTCCGGCATACGAGTCGCCCAGGCCTGGACCTGCGCGCCTTCGAGCGCGGCCGCCGCGACGGCATCCTCTGCGGTCATCGTATGGATCGGTGCGCCGGAAGGACCGTCTGCGAAGACATCGAGGGCCGGACGCTTCCAGCGGGAGATGCCGACATAGACGGTGCGGCGCGCGTTGCCGGCGAACTTGTCGCGCAGCCAGGCGACGCGCGCGACGGCCTCCTCCATCGGGATCGGACGGCGTGTCCAGGGATCGAAGGCGTGCACGCCGGGGCCGTAGCGCAACGCCAGCGCCAGCGCCGCGTCGGGTGTCGCGGCAGGGCCGGTCGCCGCGAGGCAGACCGTCTCGACCCCGGCAAGCAGCGCTTCGCAGGCGGCATCCTGGCTTGCGACGTAGACCCGTGAGACCCGCTCGAACAGGGACCAGGGATCCTGTGGCGCGGCGAGGACGGTCAGACGCGGCGCCGAGATCCGCAGCGGAGAAACACCGGCCGGCCCGGCGGCGACGAGGTTTCCGGCGGGAACGGCCGCCAGCACGCGATCGACGAAAGCCTGCAGGCGGCGCGGCGCGGCGGCGAGATCCGGCTCGACGAGGACCAGCGCCGGTCGACTCGAAAACAGCTCCGGCAGCGGAGCCGCCGGCGGAGCGCGGTTGTCGGCGAACAGGCGATGCCGGCGAAGTTGCTCGGCAAGCTCCGCCGCCGGTGCGCCGCCTCCGAAGGGCCGACCGTCGAACGCGACGCGCAGGCTCGCGAACCCCGTCGCCGGCGAATCGTAAGGGCTGACGAGCGGCCCGGGCGCGACGCTCAGCATCGGCCGGCCCAAACCTTTCAGGACGGTCTCGGCCCGCGAGCCTCGGCGAACGGCGAAGGCACCGGTCGGACCCGCCGCGAAGACGCAACCGGTGACGGCTTCGATCTCGCTGCGCAGATGCCGAATCATGCGGCCGGCTGGAAACAGCGACGATGGCAGCGGCTGGGGCATGCGAAGGGGCTGGACGAGGGACGCAGGAAAACGCGCCTTAGATCACCTCGGCAAACGCCCGTCGAACCGAAATGTCGGATGCGGCGGCGGCGCTTAACCCGGCCTTCACCGAGATTGCGAATGATACCCTTGGCCGGCCCGTCTTTTTGCGCCCGGCCATCACATGCCGGCCGCAATCCGGGCGGAGAGCTACCTCGCTCGCGCAACGGCCTGTGATCCGCAGGCAACGCGCTTCGGGAATCCAGAATGCCCGCTGCCGCTCGGATTGATCAGGGATCCGGGGGCGTGCGACCCATGTTCGGAACGGCCGGCCTGACAGCGGAAGGCTCGGATCGCGCCGGCCCCAGGACGAAACTCTCCGGTATGCCGCAGCCTCGTTCGACCACCGCCCGCTCGCCGAACGCGACCTTTCTGTTCCTTCAGGGCATCGCCTCCCCGTTCTTCTCCGATCTCGGCCGGGCGCTGCGTGAACGCGGCCACAAGGTCCGCCGCATCAACTTCTCCTCCGGCGACTGGCTGTTCTGGCGCGGGGACTGCGACGATTATCGCGGTACCGGCGAAAACTGGGCCGCCTATCTCGAAGCCTATATCCGCGAGCACGCCGTCACCGACCTCGTGCTGTTCGGCGATTGCCGGCCCTACCACGTCTCGGCCATGCAGGCCGCGAAGCCGCTGGGCGTGCGCGTCCACGTCTTCGAGGAAGGCTATGTCCGGCCGAACTGGATCACCTGCGAGCATGGCGGGGTGAACGGCAATTCCTCGCTGCCCAAGAGCGCCACCGAGATCCGGGCCATCGCCCGCCGGCTGCCGCAGCTCGGCCGTGCGATGCCCCTCTCCGGCGACATGGCGCGCCGGAGCGTCTGGGACATCGCCTACAACCTCGCCAATATCGGCTTTCCGTATTTCTATCCCGGCTTCCGCAGCCATCGGCCGAACCACATCGCCGCCGAGTACGGCGGCTGGATCAAGAAGTTCGTGCGCCGCGGCCGGACGCGCCGGCACGCCTCCGAGGTCAACCGCATCTACGGTGCGATCCAGGCCGACTACTTCCTGCTGCCGCTCCAGCTCGACAGCGACTACCAGATCCGGGTGCACTCGCCGTTCCTCGGCGTCGAAGGCTTCATGGACCGGGTGATCGCGTCCTTCGCCAAATATTGCGGCCAACATCCCGGCGCCGCGACGCGCCTGCTCGTGAAGCTGCACCCCCTCGACAGCGGCATCATGGACTGGCGCAAGCGCGCCCGTCAGTCGGCCAAGCGCCACGGCGTGAACGACCGGATCGACTTCATCGACGGCGGCGACCTGCAGGCGCTGATCGACGGCAGCCGCGGCGTCGTGCTGGTCAATTCCACGGTCGGCATGCTCTCGCTGGAGCGCGGGCGGCCGACGCTCGCCACCGGCAGCGCGATCTACAACATGCCGGGCCTGACCCATCAGGGCGGGATCGACAGCTTCTGGCACGCGCCGACGCCGCCCGACATGGAGCTGATGGCCGATTTCCGCCGCGTCGTGATCCACCGGACCCAGATCAACGGCGGCTATTTCTCGAAGACGGCGATCGAGCGCGCGGTCGCCGGCGCCGTGCCCCGGCTCGAATCCGTGCTGCCGCCGGCTGCCCTCGCGCTGGCCCGCGCGGCCCGCGAGAGCGGCACCGAAGACGGCAGCCTCTCCCCGGTCTATTGATCGCCCGACGCCCGGCTGTTCCAGGCCCGTCTCCGCGAATCCACCAGTCTCAAAAGATGCCCGTCATCCTGATCACCGGCGCCTCCAGTGGCATCGGCGCGGCACTCGCCCGCCACTATGCCCGGCCCGGAACGAACCTCGTGCTCAATGCACGCGATCCGACCCGCCTCGACGCCATCGCCGAGATCTGCCGCGCCCAGGGCGCCGAGGTCCGCATCGAGCCCCTGGACGTGCGCGATCGGGACGCCGTCGGCGCCCGGGTCCGCGCGCTCCATACCGAAAACCCGCTCGACCTCGTCATCATCGCCGCCGGCATCAATGGCGGCCATCCGGACGGCGGGGTCGAGACCGAAGAGACGGCCTTCGCGACCCTCGACACCAACCTCTCGGGCGCGCTCAACGTCGTGCTGCCCTGCATCGACCTGATGAAAGCCCGTGGCAGCGGCCAGATCTGTCTCGTCGGCTCGCTCGCCGCCTATGCGCCGCTGCCCGACGCGCCGGCCTATAGCGGCAGCAAGGCGGCGCTCCTCGCGCACGGCCTCGCGCTGCGCCAGAAGCTCAAGCCGTTCGGCGTGCGCGTGAACGTGGTGACGCTCGGCTACGTCAGGACGGCGATGGGCAGCGCCTACCAGGGCTGGCGCCCGCTGGAGACCAGCGCCGAGGTCGCCGCCCGGAAGATAGCGCGCGGGCTCGAACGGGACGCAGGCGTCATCGCCTTCCCATGGCTGCTGTTCCATGCCGCCCGTGGGGCGGGCCTCGCCCCCGAATGGCTGCGCGAGTTCGGCATGCGCGCCTTCAGCTTCCGCATCCGGCAGGCCCCTCGATGACCCGGCCGCGGCTCGCGCTGTTCGCGCTGGAGGCGTTGCCGAACGCTCGCGCGCTCCGCCGCTTCGTCGCCGACAACGCCGAAACCATCGCGTTCGTCGGGCTCTCCAACGCCGAACGGCCTTCGACGGGCGGCCTCGTCGGCCAAGTGCGCCGCCACCTCGCGCGCTCCGGCCCGGGCATCCTGCCCTACCTCGCCGTGAACTTCGGGCTGCCCGACCTGTTGCGTCCCCTGGCACCGCTGACCCAGCGGCTCGCCGGCAGCGGCGACACGCCCGAGGCGACCCCGCTGGCGCCACTCTGCCGACGCCTCGGCATCCCGCATGCGAGCATCGACGACGTGAACGGCGCGGCCGTCGCGGCGCTGTTCCGCCAGCACGCGCCCGACCTGATCGTGACGTTCCACTTCGACCAGATCCTGACGGCCGAGACGCTGGCGCTGGCGCCGGTCGGCGGCCTCAACGTCCATCCGAGTCTCTTGCCGCGTCACCGCGGTCCCGTACCGACGATCCATGCCCTGGCCGATAGGGAGAGCGGATACGGCGTCACCGTGCACCGCCTCGCGCCGGCGATCGATGCCGGCGCGATCCTGGCGCAGGAGGCGGTGGGCCTGCCCCCGGACGTCACCGCGACGCGCGCGGCCGTCCTGCTGCACGGGCACGGACGGCCGCTTCTGGAGGGCGTTCTCAAGGGAATCGCCGCCGCTGGGGTGGTGCCGGAGGGCCGCACGGTGCCGGTCGAGCCGTATTGCGGGTTTCCCGACCGCGCGATGCTCGGCGCGATGCGACGGGCGGGCAGGCGGCTGACGGACGCACGGGACTTGCGCGAGGCCGTCAGCCTCCAGGCCTAACGACTACCGCGAAAACTTCTTGTATTTCAGCTTCTTCGGTAGGATCGAGTCGATCCCGAGGCGGCGCTTCTTGTCTTCTTCGTAGTCCGAAAAGTTGCCCTCGAACCACTCGACGTGGCTGTCGCCCTCGAAGGCCAGGATGTGGGTCGCGATGCGGTTCAGGAACCAGCGATCGTGGCTGATGATGACGGCGCAGCCGGCGTAGTCCTCGAGCGCATCCTCCAGCGCCCGCAGCGTCTCCATGTCGAGATCGTTGGTGGGCTCGTCGAGGAGCAGGACGTTGGCGCCGCCCTTGAGGGTGCGGGCGAGGTGGACGCGGTTGCGCTCACCGCCCGAGAGCGTGCCGACCTTCTTCTGCTGGTCGCCGCCCTTGAAGGCGAAGGCCGCGCAATAGGCGCGCGAATTGATCTCGCGCTTGTTGAAATAGATGATGTCGTTGCCGCCCGAGACCTCCTGCCAGACCGTGGCGTTCGGATCGAGGGCGTCGCGCGACTGGTCGACATAGCCGAGCTTGACCGTCTGGCCGACCTCGATCTCGCCGCCGTCCGGCTTCTCCTGGCCGGTGATCATCTTGAACAGCGTGGTCTTGCCGGCGCCGTTCGGGCCGATGACGCCGACGATGCCGCCCGGCGGCAGCTTGAACGAGAGATCCTCGATCAGCAGGCGATCGCCGAACGCCTTGTTGAGGTGGTCGAACTCGATGACGTTGTTGCCGAGCCGTTCGTCGATCGGAATGACGATCTGCGCCGAGGCATCGACTTTGTTGTTCTGCTTGGCCACCAGTTCTTCGTAGCGGGTGATACGGGCCTTCGACTTGGATTGCCGGGCCTTCGGCGAGGCGGCGATCCATTCCTGCTCGCGGTTGATCGAACGCTGACGAGCCATGTCCTCACGGCCCTCCTGTTGCAGGCGCTTCTGCTTCTGCACCAGCCAGGCCGAGTAGTTGCCCTCGTAGGGGATGCCCTTGGTGCGATCGATTTCCAGGATCCAGCTCGTGACGTTGTCGAGGAAGTAGCGATCGTGGGTCACGATCAGGATCGCGCCGGGGTAGCTCTTGAGATGGCCTTCGAGCCAGTTCACCGTCTCGGCGTCGAGGTGGTTGGTCGGCTCGTCGAGGAGCAGCAGTTCCGGCTCCCAGAGCAGCAGCTTGCACAGCGCCACGCGGCGGCGCTCGCCGCCGGACAGGGTGGCGACGGGCTGCTCGTCGCTCGGAACGCCGAGGGCCTCCATGGCTTGGTCGACCTTGGATTCGAGCTCCCAGAGGTTGGCCGCCTCGATCTTGTCCTGGAGCTCCGTCATCTCGTCGGCGGTCTCTTCGGAGTAGTTCATGGCGAGTTCGTTGTAGCGGTCGAGCAGCGCCTGCTTCTCGGCGACGCCCTCCATCACGTTCTCGCGGACCGACTTCGTCGGATCGAGCTCCGGCTCCTGCGGCAGGTAGCCGACGCGCGCGCCCTGGGCGACGAAGCCCTCGCCGGTCCACTCCGTGTCGATTCCGGCCATGATCTTCAGAAGGGTCGACTTGCCCGATCCGTTGATGCCGAGGACACCGATCTTGGCGTCCGGATAGAACGACAGGTTGACGTTATCGAGGATCTTCTTGCCGCCGGTATAGGTCTTGGTCAGACCCTTCATGTGGTAGATGAATTCGCGGGCCATCGGTCGTGTCCTCAAGTTTGGTCCGGCGGGCCGCATGGCGGCCGTCGCGGGTCGAGATCCGGCGCAGGCCCGCCGTCGAGCCGCGTCGCGATCCGCGTGGAGCGATTGGGATGTTCGCGCCGACGTAACAGGGCGCCTCCGGCCGGGCAAGGATGCGGGCAGCGTCGGGCACCTGCGCCGAACGAGGCCGAGACGCGCTCCAGCCCGTTCAGGCGAAAGGGTTCTTTACGATCGTCGGCGGCCGTGTCGTCTCGGCGACGGCCTGGGGCAGGTCCTCGGCCTCCAGAGCCGTCACGATCGCATCGAGCACGGCGCGGAGCGCCTTCGCCCGTTCGAGCCCCGCGCGGTCCCGCGTCAGGTCGAGGGAGCCGTGCAGCGCGATTCGTGTCGTGCCGTTCTCGAAGGACAGGTTTGCGAAGTTTCGGACGGCCGCATCGTCGGCGAAGGGTCGGAACTCCGGTTCGGGCTCACGTGGCATCGGGCTCTCCTCAGAAGATCGAACGCATCAGGTCGCGCCACAGGTGGCGCAGCGCCCGGTGCAGGGCGCGTTTCGCCCAGGACCCGAAGCTCTCGTCCGTCCCGGCGCGGCCGCCGTCACGGGACGACGCGAGTGGTTCAGGCAGGCTCATCGCCTTCGCCTTGGCGGCGTCCGGCAGCCCCGGAAAGACGTCGATCCCGACCGCCTCCTTCAGCGCCGCGATCGAGACGGCGTGCCATTCGCCCGTTGCGTCGTTCCCGGCGAGATAGGCGGCGGCCTCGCCGCGGGCGGGGTCGTAGATCGCCTTGTAGATCTGCGTCGGCACCAGCACGCGGCCGTTGATCGCCCTGGCGGCCGTCCCCGAAAAGATCGGGCCGGTGACCACGAACAGCTCGCCGCGCCGGATCGCGAGCCGGCGCACGCGCTCTTCGATGCCCGACCAGACGTTGCGGTTCGCCGTGCGGTCCTGCGGCACGATGTTGGCGAGGCTGAAGGACTGCGCCTGCGCCTCGGGCGTCGGCATGTCGGCGGCCGGCGCCATGTGGCCGCGGTCGTAGCCGCTATGGACGTAATCGCTCAGGTCCGCGCGCGTGCGGAAGGGCAGGCGTTCCTCCTCGTGGAAGGCGTCGGCCCGGTCGACGGTCCGTGCCGCGGCGATGCTCGCCCGCGTCAGCCGCTCGGCCGCGTAGAGCGGCGTTCGCGCGCGGCCCGAGAACAGGATTGCGAAGGCGTCGAAGCAGAGCGGGACGGTGTCCGGCGCCAGCTTCGGGTCGGCGAGCACCGGCAGCCGTCCCCCGGCGAAGTGCCGTGGGCACGATTCCAACGCCTCGGCAGGCTCCGCGCGGAGGGCGAGCCCGACGAGGAGAACGACCGCTCGCCGGCCGGCATCCTGCATCATGATGCCGATCGTCCTAAAAGCAGACCCGCACCCGGCGCGTGCCGGAGGGTGTGTAACGCCAGCGATAGGCGCAGGGCCGCCCGAGCGTACCCTCGAACGGACGGGCGTCGCGGTCGGGCGCCCCCGGCGGGCGGCGTCCGGGGCATTCGGTCTGCGGATCACAGGATCGCGACCGCACGGCATCGGCCGCTCGGGCGTCCAGCGCGATCAGGGCAGCCACGCAGGCCGCGAGCGGCAGCATCCACGCCGGTGCGCGACGCGACCCTGTGTTGCGCCGGAGCCCCTCATCCGGGAAAAATGCATGCACAATATTGATCATCGCCGCTCTATTCCGTAATGCCCGGGGCCTTGTAGGCGAGCGGACCGGACTGCCTTAACCGTAAAGGCACACGGATTGCTCGAAAGCTCTTGATGCCGCATCCCGCCTCTCGCCGGATCATGGCATCGCAGGGCCGGACCGAGATAGGCTTCTTACGCCAGGATGACGGCTTCGGCCGTCGGGCGGAGTCGGTCAGCGCGCCACGGGCGCCGGCCTTGAAGATCCGCCCGTGTGGTGGGAACGCGACGAACAGCAGGTGACGACTTTGGCTCTTGTCGACGTATCGATCCTCGACGACCTCCCGACGCCTGACGCGCTGCGTCGCCTTCCGGAAGG
>NZ_BJZT01000056.1 GCF_007992175.1 Methylobacterium haplocladii
ATGTCCAAAAGAAGGCCCTGCACGAACGCCACCCCCCAGGACCACGGCCTCGTGCATCAGAACGGCAATCATGAGGATGTCCTGTCGCCTCAAAGGCTTCGTGGTGTGGCAAGGCGCAACGATCGCCTCGCCCCCAATCACTCGAGCCCATATGCATCGCCGCAGTCGTCAGCTAATTTCATTGCGAAACGAAAATTTAAAACAAAGTTGATGACTTGATTAATGACCTTGCTGTGATTTTTTTTTCTGACTCAGATGCTGCATAAGCTTCTTCTACAAGATTTATATACCGCAATTTCATATCAACTATTGAAGGAAATCGAGAAAGCGATTGATGTGCAAGCTCTGCCATCTTCGTCCTCTTGATTTCGTTCTGAACAATTTCACCAATGCATTCGCAAAGTTGTTTGTAATTACCAGGTTCAAAAAATAGAGCACTCTGTTTATCACGCAACTGCTCAGATATACCAAATACTGGCGTAGATATTATCGGAAGCGAGCAAAACATTGCTTCTTGGATCACACGTGGGAAGCTTTCCATTCGAGACGTAAAGATCATACCGTCTGCCATTCGATAGTATCGGAAAATGTCCGATGTTTCCAGCACCACACGGACGCGAGACTTTCGATTATCATCCAGATTTTCGATCGCCGCGTGTAACTCTCTGCTATAAGGTGAATCCCTATCTCCAACTATCAAAAACTGTGTCTGAGACACAATATTCTCATTGAGCATTTCTATTGCAAAAATTAAATCGACCTGGGACTTTCTTATGCAAACAGTTCCCGGTAAAATAAAAACAAAATCTTTATCATATCCGAACAATTTGCGTTCCTTGTTGCGATCAAACTGCGCATAAGTAATCGCAGTCATCTTCGAATCAAATCCATTGTAAATTACGATTCTATTGTCGATTTTGGCTATGCTATCATAAACATTCTTGGTCGAATAGCAGACAAATACGTTTACATAATTTACTTGAAATAGCATCCTAGCGAGTTCTACATGAAAAATGCCCCATTCTTGAAGGTGGTAAAACGGAGGTTCACTTTCATGGATTATCCATATAGTTGGAAGCTTAGCTAAAATGCCGCAAAACAATCCCCAATGGCAGAGAACAGTATTTGCAATGACTACGTCGACAGCATATAATTTAAGACATAATGAAATTTCCTTCAGATTTATTTCCATCTGCTTCACGTCTGATCCAGAAACTAAATCTGCCTTATCAAAAACACAAACAACAGCTCCAATTAGCTCATAGCTTTTCCTTAAAGGGCCATCCTGCGGGCTGATAACGATAACCGAACTATTGCCTAGCTCAATAAGACCCTTCGATATATCATATAAGACCAGAGGGGCACCTTCAAAATTGAGATTGTGGGTAAACAATGCGACCGTAGGATTATTCGGTTTAGATTTGTATTTTGAAGTTCTCCGCGTTGACGGCTTGAATTCAAACGAGTCAAGGGAGAGATTTCTATTCCAGTATGGATCTACCCAAGTAGAATACTTACGAATAAAATTCAATTCCTCTTCAACTTTATCATTACCAGCTCCTCGACCTCTGCTAGCCCCCTCATAATGATATAAAACAGCCGACGGTACATATACATGTCTCATCCCAAGTTGAGTTAATCTAAAACCGTAATCACAGTCATTGTAAGCGACCCGGAACTGTTCATCATCAAAACCACCAGACTGAACGAACAGTTCTCGCCGAGTAAGAAGGCAGGCCGCTGTTAAGGCAGAATAATTTCGGACAGTATTGTCCTGTGACATAGTTCCGAGCAACAGATTTGGCTGGAGCTTAAA
Organism: Methylobacterium haplocladii; assembly: GCF_007992175.1. Taxonomy (GTDB): domain Bacteria; phylum Pseudomonadota; class Alphaproteobacteria; order Rhizobiales; family Beijerinckiaceae; genus Methylobacterium; species Methylobacterium haplocladii. The sequence goes on from NZ_BJZT01000056.1 coordinate 1,817, forward strand.
AGCTGGTGCAGGCAATGATCCATCTAGTAAATTGTTTACAAGCCCGGCATGCTGTATTAAGTTATCTGGAAAAAGAAGCTTCGCGCCTGTGGAAGCTACTCCGTTTCGCCCCATCCATCCAACCATTTGCGAAAGCCAAGATTCGGACACAACTTCAGTATCATCATTTAAAAATAAAATGAGGGTAGTATCAACTTTATTTACCGCTTCATTATTTACATAAGAGTAGCTAAAACCGCTGTCAGGTGATGGAATATGGACTACTTTGCATTTTTGCTGATGAATATCCTGAAGATACGCTACAGTATCAGCGTCATCGCTGGCGTTATTGACTATGAAAATAGAATAATTACTGTATGATGTTTTATCAATAATAGATCTAATGCAGACATCTAGAACTTTATAGTTGTTTTTTGTTGGAATGATGATTCCTACGGTCGGTCCGGTATCTGGAAATTTGATGTCGAAAGACTGTATTGCCGAGCGTCTGGCCCAATCTGGCCAATATGCCGTGCCATTGAGTCCAAGATCAATAATTTTATTATTTAACATAGCAATAGACCGTTTCCCGGAAGTCAATAATAGATCTTCCGATCTATACCGTATGTGCATAGCGAGGGTTTCAACATGAACTACTGAGATATCATCTTGCTTGATAAATCCGAGATGAACGGCCCACAAATCAACCTCATCAAATTGTGCTGGGAGACCACCAGATTGTATAAAGACGTCGATTGTCATGGCACACCGGCCAATATAGTTAGAGCAAATCAAAGTTTCTGGAGAAAAATCCGGCTTAAAATAAAGAACAGGATTAATTATAGTTCCATTATACGAGTACTCATCGCCATAAACTACGCTGATATCGGAAACGGATTCAATTTCTGTAGACCAGTCTTCAAGTAAGGTTGGCTCAATAATATCTCCAGGCAACAAAGGTAAAACAAACGAATTCGCCCTGCTTGGAATAAGCCAATCAGATCCATCCTCTAACCAAATTACATTCTTATTTTCTCCAAGTAAGTCCGATATCAATAACTGTTGTTTTAGTGTGAGTCGCGTTCTATCAAGATGCATTTCCCATTTGTCGTAAGTCTGGCGACAAACTGATATTATGGTATTCCACAATCCATTGAAATCTCCAGAGTCGGAAAGCAACACCGAAAACAGCGGGAAGGTATCAGACATTTTCTGGGCCATTTCAAGTACCATGCTTGTAAGAAGGTATCGTGTTTGTTCCTGAAAAAGAGTCTTCTATTAATTCTTGCGTGACCGTCATCAGGCTTTTCCCCTCCAGTGTCGTTTTGGTCTGCCAGAGCACCGAACTTGCTGATTTCCAGGAGCTATTTTCAATTGCACTTTTTAGTTGGTTGTTTCCAGTTCTTCCGACAGCGATAAACCTTTTATCTCCTCCAAATTTATCTTCGAAGATTTCTCCTTCAAAGGCGGACGCAATCGATCTAGGAGGGGACTCAAAAAGTTCTACCATTGCTTCATAACATCTTTCTCGACTATCGCTAGAGAGCTCTAAGTCGGGACCATAGACAGAGAGCCATTCTCTAATAAAATCGATGGCGCCTTTATGCACATAATTTAAGGCCTCGCGTGATTGATTTCCAAATGGTGCTGCTTCCAGAACTGGAATTTTTTGAATTCCTTGGCGATCAAAGCTTATAAGTGTCCCATGAGTTGCCGAAAAAAATAGTTCGAATAATTGAACGTATTTAATTAACGGATGATTCGGATCTGAGCCGCATCGAATAAACGAGTCAAACCGAAGACCCGAGTTAAGCAAATTATCAGCCTCTGGCCATGTTGAAAAGTATATTCCATGACAATTTATTGAGCATGATTCGAGTAATGATTTTTGTATTGTACCACGATATCCGATATCTATTACGCCATTGTATCCTTCCGTTAATCCAATATCCGAAATATATTCTTTGTAAATTTGACGTAATGATGAACATTTATGTAGTATTGTTGGAAGTAAAATGTCAATGACTTTGCTATATCGCGGATCGCGTGTATTGTGCTCTACTATAAAAGATAAGTCTTCCAGACCGTTTGCTAACAATTCGCGCGAGACTGATTGAATGTCTTTCATATTTATCTGAAATCTTGAAGTCAGGATTTCTTCCATAGTCATAGGTTTATGGTCAATACTAGAGATTTTATCAACGTCGGATCTATTTACAATGTCAATCGCTCGAAGGACTCGTCTAGATCCCAATAGATATTTTGATCCAGGCAAATCTGGATCACGCATCTTAAAAATATCATAAGCCTCTTTCATGTAAAAACCGTCTCTGGAAACAAAATATAGCGTCGATAAACCTTGAATTCTGGCAACACCTATAAGATATTGAGTAAAAGACAACAATAATGGCCCTAGACATGAGTATCCAGCGCTTTCAAGTTCATTTGATGATCTCTGTTGAGTTTGCCTTTTCAAAATCGCATTCGCTCGACTATGAATTGCCTCACCAGCACAAATTGATAGAAAAAGGCCATCAACCGTATATGGTGTTTCTTGCCATTGACTCGTCGTAACAGTATTAACAATGGAAGCTGACTTTTCTACTAGGCAAGCGTGGAGTCCTCGATCAGCAGGAACGCGAAAATCTGACAGCGAGTTATCTCCAATGTGAAGAATATGACTCTTTCCAACTTTAATGGAATTTGATAGATACTCAAACATATGGCCAAAATGCTTCGTTGCACCAATTTGTGACGAAACAAACATACCAGCATAGTCAGTAATTCCACACTTATCTACGATAGACACCATGGTCGATACCGGGAGATAGATATCGCTTACTAAGTAAATATTTATGCCCAATTTGAGTAAAGATTGATAAAGTTTAACGCCTGATTCTTTCGGAACACACACATTCTGCTCAATCTGAAGCTCAGCGTCCATCATGGCTTGAGCGTTGTGTTGATATTTTTTACTAAGTTGAGCGAAATTATCATATATTTCATGGATTGTGATTTCTCTACTTTTTGCATTCTTCCGAGATATCAATTCAGCATCTATTCGTGTCCGTACTACTTCTTCAACATCACATTGAGATACACCAGCTTGGAGCGCTGCCAACGCGAACACATTTTCAGGCCGACCACACCTACGTTCTATTAGTGTATCAAATACATCAAACGAAATAGCCTTGAGACTTGGAACTGCGCGGAGTATACGATCATCGATATCAAGTAAGTCGCTATAAATTAAAGTTGATTTGTCGGTTCGAGTCGATATTGGAGCGTTTACTTTCAGCCATCGGATTTGTGCATCGGCCTGTTGATCCAAAGCAGTGTTTGTACAAGCATGTTCTCTGTTCTTATAGTATTCAAGATAGTGATATAACGGATCTTGATCGTCGCGTAAAAGAGGATTATTCTTTCGATAGAAGACCGGATCGAAGTTTTTACTTGGTGCAAACCCTGACTTCCATCCATTGGTAATATAATGAAACAAAGGATCAATATTTGCTACATCACGCTTATAATTTTCATAATACCACTTTGAATCAAACATATGGTTCGGATTTCGATGCTCTGCGGCCCCAAAATGCAAATAATGTCTAAGTGGTTCAATTCCAGAATTCGCAACATCAGCATAGACGTTCCTGTACCAGTCTTGATCAAAATACGGACAGGGCTTTCGCGATTCGTGCCGACCAAAGTTAATGTAATGTTCGAGCGGATCGATTCCCGCTGAGTCTACATCAGAATATTTTGCTAAATACCAATCTGTTTGAAAATATTTATTTGGGCGGAAGCCTGCGCGCCACCCAACCCGGCGATAATGCTCTGTTGGATCCATATTTTCTAGAGCAATTCCTTCAAATTGCGACTTATACCAAGACAGCTGGAAATATGGGCTAGGATCTATGCCATTGCGCCATCCGATAGTGCAGTAATGTAGCCATAAACCATCATCATTGTCTTTATCTATTTCTGGAGAGGCATGAGCTAGCTGCGCCAAATAAAAAGCACCATCGAATATCGCCCACTTTGGTAGGATTTCATTTGATGATTCCGACATACGCTTCATATCCATATCTAGTGGGAAGTTGGTGCGTTATTCAATAATCAGATCATTATTGATAAAATTTGAGTTTTGCAATCAGATTGATTTAGACTTTTTATTCCGCTGCATAGTTCTTGCACAATTGACTATCACGGCCTTATAGACATATTCATGTTGTGGGCGAGGAGCGCAATTAATAAATCACTTTATGTTTTCAATACAGCATCTGTTCGGATTTTATTGATAACGATTTAATGTAAATCACATGAATATAACAAGAAATCGAAGATATGTCGCCGAATTATTATATTAGTATTGAGATTATTCGTTTTTGCGCTGTCCATCATTATAAGCCCTGATTTAGACGTGACACGGGCTGCGAGATAACAATCTGCTTGCCTCTCAGTCAATAGTAAGCGGTTTTTGCAGCCGACGTTCTTTGGGCGAGCGTAGTCGGTGGGGCGGGCGGTCCTATGGGCGAATTAATTTGTCTCTATGCTTGAGCATATGTTCGAGTCGCTGCGGATCGTGTTCAGGTTTGAAGTAATTGCCCGAGCTGTCTGCGGCGTTTGTCCGAGTCCGAGTGAGCAAGGTTCGTAGCCGCGGCGATTGCCCCTGGTGCTGTGTTATCTGCGTTGGCGCGCCAGCAGGGGATAAACCCACAAAACCTACTCACGGGCCTTCGCGAATCGCGGCGATCTGCGGCCTCTGCGCCCGCAGGACTGCTGTCGTTCGTGTCTGCCCGTGTCGAAGGTCAGGCTTTCGTTCCGCCGTCGCTCCCATCGTGCAAGAAAATCAACGGTTGGCATGGCCCTTTCGCCGCGATCGAACTGGAGATTGCAGGTGTGAGCGTTCGGGTACCTTCGGGCGCGAACGGAGCAACGATCACGGCGGTGATCCAGGCGCTAGTGCACCGACTCAGACAGATGGTGCAGGGACGCGCCGGACGGCACTGAGGATGGCATTGGCGGGTTTCGTCCAGCGGAAGGGCCGCGGGCGCTCGTTGTGCTCGGCGATGTAGCGTTTGATGGCGGCCTGCAGGTCGACGACGCCGGTGAAGGTGCCGCGCCGCAGTCGTCTACGCGAGAGGGCGGAGAAGAAGCCCTCGACGGCGTTGAGCCAGGAGGCCGAGGTCGGGGTGAAGTGGAAGATCCAGCGCGGGTGGCGGGCGAGCCAGGCACGAACCTTCGGGTGCTTGTGAGCCGCGTAGTTGTCGAGGATGGCGTGGACCGTCTTGCCGGCTGGCACGGCGGCCTCGACGGCATTGAGGAAGCGGATGAACTCGCCGTTGCGATGGCGCTGCATGCAGCGGCCGAGCACGGTGCCCTCCAGGACGTCGAGGGCGGCAAACAGCGTGGTCGTGCCGTGGCGGGTGTAGTCGTGGGTCTGGGCGGCGGGGTGCCCGGGGCCGAGCGGCAGGGCGGGACGGGTGCGCTCCAGAGCCTGGATCTGGCTCTTCTCGTCGATGGAGAGCACCACGGCGTGACGCGGCGGCTCCATGTAGAGGCCGACGATGTCCTCGACCTTCTCGGCGAAGGCGGCGTCGTTCGAGCGCTTGAAGGTGCGCGCGCGGTGCGGCTGGAGACGGTGGGCCTCCCAGATGCGCTGGACCGAGCGCAGCGAGATCCCGACCTGTTCGGCGACCGCACGGCCTACCCAATGCGTGACCTCGCCCGGCGGCTCGGAGCAGGTCAGGGCGAGCACCTCGGCAACGGTGCCGGCCGACAGCGGCTCTTTGCCGGGCGGGCGGGTCTTGTCGTGCAGCAGACCCTCGACGCCTTCCTCGGCAAAGCGCTGCTGCCAGCGCCAGACCGCCGGACGGCTAGCGCCTGCCCGCCGCGCCACCTCCAGCACCGACAGGCGTTCGGCCGAGAGCAGCACGATCCGGGCACGCTGGAGGTGCTTGAAAGGACGAGACCGGTCGCCAGCAATCGCGGTCAGCCGCGCCTGAGCGGCGGCATCGAGGAGCACGCAGACGGTCTGAGCCATCGGCTCAGACTCGCACACCTCGCCGCATAGGTGAATCCTTCGCATGCGTCAGTGCACTAGTTGTCGTTGCTAACGGCACCGAACTGACCTCGCACGCCACCCTGGGCTGGCAGGAGGAGCGCGCGGTCGCGTGGCACTACATCGCCCCCGGCAAGCCGCAGCAGAACGGCTTCGTCGAAAGCTTGAGCGGGCGCTTGCGCGACGAGTGCCTGAACGAGCATCTGTTCCGGAGCCTGCGGGCGGCCCGGACCCTCATCGAGGCGTGGCGGGTCGACTATAACACCTGCCGTCCGCACACGAGCCTCCGCGGGCTCACCCCGAACGCGTTTGCAACCCGGTCCAAACAGGACCAGAACCAGAACGGACTCTGGTTATGAACGGGGGCAATGAGGGGGCAAGGTCAGTAGTTGACCGCCGAGCGGTCGTAGCGGGTGGCGATCCGGCGGAAGTCTTTGAGGCGGCCGAACATCCGCTTGATGGCCTTGCGCCCGCGATAGAGCACGGGCGAGAAGCACGGCTTGTAGCGCCGGTTGACCTTGGGCGGGATGTTGGGCGCGGCCCCGGCCGCCTCGATCTGCCGGCGAATGGTGTCGCTGTCGTAGCCCTTGCCGGCCAGCACAATGCGGCAGGTGGGCAGGCGTTTGAGTAGCAGCGCGCCGGCCTTGCAGTCGGCAGCCTGCCCACCGGTCAACATGAAGGCGAGCGGGCGGCAGAAGCGGTCGGTGAGGGCGTGGATCTTGGTCGTGCGCCCGCCCAGCGAGCGGCCGATGGCCTAGCTTTGCTCCCCCTTTTACCCCCGGCGGCGCAGCGGTGGGCTTTCACGGCGGTAGAGTCGATCAGCACCTGGGAGGGCGGCCCGCCGGCCTGGGCCAGCGTCTCGAACAGCTCGACCCAAACCCCCTTGACCGCCCAGCGCACGAAGCGGTTGGCTTGTGTGGTCGGGCAGAGCGAAACCCAGCAATCGGCGGGAACGCGTTCCGCCACTTGCGGATGGTCTCGGTCGAGACGCCGTAGTGCTGGGCTCTTCAGAGAAGCAGAAAATCTCAGCGCGCGCGGCTAAGGCGGTGCGGCGTTCGTATGGATAGCAAACATCAGCGGCCCCTCCTGACGGTCGTAACGCGCCGTGATCCCTCAAAACGCCCACGTTCTCGTCGACCGTCCAACGTATTCCACCCCGACAATGTTCCGCAAATGAACATCTGGCACTAAAACGTGCATTTGAATTATAAGACCCGACATCTTAAGATTTCTACCAATTTTCATGGACGAACTATTACGTAGACTCAAGAATCTATCGTCATACTATTTGCTTTGGTGGAGCATCTAATATCGCGGCGCTGAGGTCATTGGCGATAATCAAGTTACCTTGCACCGTGCTCTTGTATTCAATAAAATCCATAAATCGTCCGCGATCCAAGGCGCGAACGATACCGACAACATATTTTCTTCTCAATGACACGTTCCGCAGACTCTGAGCTTAAATTCGAGAAAGGATACTTTAGAAAGAGATATTTTATTGCGCATCTTTGCTGCTTAAACTTTCTAGTTTTGCAAAATATTCAGCAGTTCGGTCTTGTGGGTTCTTTTTTAAAGCCAGATCTCGTAGCCACGGTTCGACGTATAGTTCATTGCTGATGTAGCGCGGAAGAAAACGCTCTGCCTGTATGAATATAATTACGTCAGGTCCAAATTTTCTTATTAGCGATAGATCAAGATCCGGAGAATGAATAAACAGTGTTTCAGAAAATAGAGTACTTATAGTCGAGAATAGGGAGTGAGTAAAGCTATCATGAAGTATGATTGCTTTTCCGCCGGAAGTTTTCACTTTAGAACAAGTATGCCATACATGACCTTCGTTTGTCAGTTTCCCCTCAAACAAAATTTTGAAATTATCCTGCGAAAGAAAAATATCTTCGATTTCTTCTGAGTCGCCTAAATGACACCCAAGATCGCCAGCAAACTGCAATCTGCGTGTTTCGTATTCTAAAGTGCTTGCAGTGTCGAAAAGCGTGGGCAGATACAACTCAAGAAAACACCGAAGATACTGAACCGCACCTTTAGTTGTCCAATGACTGTCGGTCCTGTAATAATACTTGTCTAGTAAATTTTTTTCTTCAAGCAATTCAGATCTATAAAATGTGTTTATTTTATGTGATTTGGTAAAATTCAAGTATTTTACAATCGGCCTCGGGCCATGTTTCTCGAAAGCAATGTTGTCTGGTAGATAATGCTTCAAAACCGTTTCTTTGTTTGGAACTACTATATGAAAATATTCGATATTTTGTGTTGAGCACCAAAACTGACGTATAGCATGTCTTGACGAGATTACTTCGCAAGCTTTTTCCGGAAAGTCAAAAAGCCCTTCCAGTTGCAACATCACGCGATTTGAGTCGTTATCGAGAAAGTATTGTTTTTCTTTGCCAACTGTGTATTTCATCATTGTAGATCTCCATTTCTGATATTTTGAGTTACATCAACAAATTGTATACTATGGGGATATTATATTAGTAACAGGATTTTCTTTGGCCAGCCTGAGCAGGTTCTGGCCATAGGAGGTCTTGGCGAAGAGTTCACCGCGGGCAATGAGCTGATCGCGGGTGATGAAGCTCTGCAGATAGGCGATCTCTTCGAGGCAGGCGACCTGGAGACCCTGGCGGTTCTGCAGGGTGCGGACGAACTCCGCCGCTTCCAGCAGGCTGTCATGCGTGCCGGTATCGAGCCAGGCATAGCCGCGCGACATCCGCTCCACATGCAACTGGCCC
>NZ_BJZT01000057.1 GCF_007992175.1 Methylobacterium haplocladii
CTTGGCAGAATACCTACAACCGCGTTCGACCGCACTCCTCCTTGGGCTACCGGCCGCCCGCACCTGTCACCTTCCCGGACCTGGCCTTCCGGCTACCCATGGCCGCCACCATGCAGTAGCCTCTCAATCGGCTCGGTCCAAAATACCGGTCAGGTCAGGCCGGCTCCATAGCCGAGCTTGAGCGTTCCCCAGGTACTCTCATCGAAGGTGCCGATCATGCTCATCCTCAACCCGCTTACCGGCGAGACCGTCGAGATCATGGTGCCACGCCCCCGGACGGCGGCCAGACAGTGACAATCCACGTCTCAGCCTCAAAGCCGCGCCGAAGACACCGGTCACTCCTACTCGCGATTGAGAACCATCGGTGATTGGCTTTCCATTCAATCGTTTGCTTTTCGCTACCGGCCTGACTTTGTCAGGCGCTGTTGTGATGGCTTGGGCAGTCAACAGCGTACCGAAGGACCCCTGCGAGACGCAGCAACATGTCTATGCGTACGCGATCTTCCGCAGCCCGAAAGCTGCTGCAACCGTACGCCCAGGACAGCCCAGAACGCTTGAGACCGCGGCCACTGCAACTGCTTTCTAGCCCAAGGCGAGTCGGCCACATCGAGTTGGCCACGCGCGACATCTCAGCTTCCATGCAGGATCAGCACCGAGGGCCATCCGATAATCCCGTCTATCGCGATGGTCGGGCCTCGGGGGCTCCCAGACGCGAGCAGCGGGCGCGTCACCGGGTAATGCCTAGAGATTCGAACCGGCTAGCCTAATGGTCGAGATCAGTCGCCCGAACTCATCCCTGACCGGGACCACGATCGCGCCTTCATTTTCGATGCGCTCAGTGTCGCCGCCGAACGACGCCATCATCGCCAGCGCGGTCGCCCGCGCTTTGGCGTCATCCGGTGCCAGATTGCTGATCCGTTGAGGCTTCTCGGCCCCGTGCTGGAGATCGAAGCGGTAGAGCGGCATACCAGACGCCGCTGTGCGAAAGTTGCGCTCTATGATATGTCCGGGGCCCGACGAACTACATTGGGTTCAAGTTGCGACTACGCGGGCCCAACGGTGCCCGCGATGAGTTCCACTTTGCAGCCACGGCGCAAAATCTGAGGAAGATGGCCAAGCTCTACGCCACTAAAGCTGCCGATCCCCGCCAACTGAGGGGCACAAGACCCTTGAACGCCACTGCTACGCTTACAAACGACCATCCATCGTCGAGCCGGCGCCGCAGCAACGACGTCTCTTTCAACACTATCGATGGGTTGCTGCCAGTCCGTTTCTAAGCGCGATGATAACCGATGCGGACTACAGAGACGTCCGCAGCTACCAACAACTATGTTTGCTTCGTGGTCTCGCTCTTCCGGAGGTGCGTCGCGTGTGTCATGGCGCAGATCTGTATCGGGGGATTAATTGCACTGCCACTTCGAAGAACTCGGGCATAGTCGAAAGACGTTTGTCAGTGAAAACAGCAAGGAAAGCCCGTCAGACTTGCGATAGATCGATGTGTCCGTGATCGGCTTCGCAATCGCGACGCCCGCCAGAAGGTCATCGGTCACAAAAAGGCGCATTCCGGCGCCCACGGACGCGATCGTCTGAACGATGTTTTTGGGCTGAAGATACGTCTCTGCCGCTCCGCCTTCGAGAAAGCCGTACAATTGGATGGCGTTCAGGTAGCTGGCACGCACGGGGATGTCGTACCGAAGCTCGCCCGACCCCGCGATGGCATTGTCGCCGGCAAGCCAGCCTGCCTCGAATCCGCGTCCGAAGGAATAACCGCCGAGATAGTATTGCTGGGAAATCAGGAGGGGCCCGGATGCGATCTGACCTCCCGCGGACAGCTTGACCGACCAGGCGTCGGCCAAGTTCTGGTAGTGCGCGAACGATGCGTTCAAGAGCGAGAAGCGTGTCGACGCACCCGTCCTGGACAGGGTGTCTAAGGCGTCCTCGCGGTCGACCGGGCCGAGACCTTGGCGGAAGGTGGCGAAGAGGTACGTCCAGCTGTCTTCGGATATATGCAGCCGGTAGTCGGCGGACAGGCTCGCGAGGCCCAGCCGATCGTCGTAGGTCCGTCCGACGGCGTTGCGCTCGGCGATGCTGCTGACGCCCAACGCCCCCCCGAGCCACAAGGTTTGGGTTTGGCCGACGAGCGGTGCGTACCAGGCGCGAAGTTCGTAGGTTTCGGCCTCGGATACGGTGCGCTGCCAGCGCCGCCCGTCGCCGGGCCTGATCTCGCTCGTGGTGGCCGCGGCGCCGACCCGGAAGCTATCCGATCCGAGGGGGACATCGTAGGCGAGGCTCCCGAAGCGAAGCTCGCGCCAGGACCCCAGGGTCGAGGAGCCGGAGAATACCAGGCTGTCGCCCGGCAGCACCAGAGAATTCAAGGCCACGCTGGTCGACCCTTGCCAGGGTCCGACTGCGCCCGATCCAAGATTGTCGAGCCCGACCGCTCCGTACAGAGCCCATGTTTGCACCGTGACCTTCAGGCGAAACCGACCGGTTCCCGGCGCGATCTCGTCCAGCGTCGTGTCGGTCAGTCGGACGCCGGGCCGGTCATTAGCGAGGAGCAACTGGCGTTCCAGCGTCGCGCGTCGGGATGGCCTCTCTGCGGTCAGCGGCGAGAACAGGCTCGGCAAGCCATATGCACCGCGATCGTCTCCGCCGATCACGACCTCTTCGATCACCCCTTCCAACACCCGGATCCGCAACCGACCATTCGCCAGATCCTGTGACGGGATGATCGCGCGGGTGAGATGGTAGCCGGCCTCACGGTAGAGCCTGCCAAGGTGGGCCGTGATGGCCGTCAGATCGTCCTCCGATACGTCCTGGCCGATGAACGCTGCGTAGGCTGGCGCGAGATCGCGTTCGGGAAGCGCCGAGGCTCCTTCGAGTTCGACGGCCATGAGCCGCACCATTGCGCCGTGCGAGGCGGCGGTCGACGGAGCCTGCTCAGCGGCCTGCCGCGAGAACGCAACCCGCGGATTTCGGCTGATGGGCGTTCGTGGATCGACGCTCGGCGAGGACACGACGGCTTGCGCAGGCGGCACTAGTCGTCCGACACCCTGAGCTAGAACGAGCCCTGGCGACACTGCGCAGGCGGCAAAGGATGTTGCCGAGAAGACGGCAGAAAGCGAGATAGTTCTGCCCCGTCCTTTGCCTCGTTTCGGCCGGAACATTATCTTTGCCTGTCTTACACTGCATACGCATGACGTTTCGGCAAAGGTAAAAAGGCGTGGTTAACGAATTACCTCTAGTTCTGGAGATCGACGTTGCCGGTCCCGGCGGCGCCCTAGCCGATATAAGGAAGCGGAGCCATGCTCCAGCTCACTCGCCGGATCACCCTGGTGTCTGTCACGGTCGTGGCGGGGCTCCTGATCGCGCCCGGAATTGCGGTCAGCGACGACGGCCCGTGGCGGATCGCCAAGGTTTCCGGCGATGCCTGGATTGCCGGCGACACCGTCCGGCCGGCTTCGGTTTCGGACAACGCGCTGCTGCGCGCCGGCGACTCGATCCGCACAGGCCGAAGTGGCCGAGTTCTGTTGAACCGAGGCTCAGAAAGCATTCTCGTTTCGCCGAACTCGGCGATTACGCTTCCGGCGGCAGGCAGGCCGGGCATGTCGACGTTGGTTCAGCGGGCCGGCACGATCCTGCTCGACGTGGAGAAGCGAAACGTCCAGCACTTCGAAGTCGAAACACCCTATCTCGCCGCCGTCGTGAAGGGGACGCGTTTCCGCGTCTCGCTGGAGAGTGGACGGGCTCGCGTGGAGGTCGAACGCGGCCGCGTCCAGGTCGCCGACTTCAAGACGGGTGAGTCCGCCCTCGTTCTCCCCGGTCAAAGTGCACGCGCAGGCGCAAACATAGAGCCTGGACTTCAGCTCTCCGGGCGCGGGACCCTGAGTTCCATCGAACACGGTGCTCCGCGTGCCCCTCGCATCGCGCCCCTGGACGTTCCGAAGGGCGGCCTCGGCCCCATGCCGGGATCGATTCCGCTGCGGGCGCCGACTCTGCCCGGGGCCGGCGAGACGGGCGGGCTCGTCGGCGGAGCGAATGGCGTGCTGCGCATCGCGGCACCGATCGGCGAGGTTTCGCTCGATGTGCACACGGCGACGAACGGCGTCGCGCGAAGCGAGCGGCAGGGGAATGCTGGAACTGGCCGGCCGACCGTCTGGAGTACCGGTGATCTCAATCCCGGTACCAATGTCGGAAAAAACAGAGCCACCAACAACGGAAACCCGGTGGGGGCTGCCGAAGCCATCCTCGGCGTCATCGGTGTCTCGCGCGTCTCCATGGATTCGAGCGGCAGCACGCTTACGACCACCGCCGCCGACGGGGGTACCGCGGTCGCAGGCGGCGGCCGGACGACCGGTCCCGGCAACGGGAATGCCAACAACGGAAACGGCAACGGCGGCAGTG
>NZ_BJZT01000058.1 GCF_007992175.1 Methylobacterium haplocladii
CGGAAACGGGAACGGCGGCAGCACCGGCGCCGGCACCTCCGGCAATGGAAACGGCAACAACGGCAACGGAAACGGAAATGGCGGCAGCACGGGCGCCGGCACCACCGGCAACGGGAACGGCAACAACGGAAACGGCAATGGGAATGGCGGCGGCGCTGGGGCCGGCAGCAATGGCAACGGGAACGGCGGCACCACCGGCAACGGGAAGGGCAACAATGGAAACGGCAACGGGAATGGCGGCGGCGCTGGAGCCGGCAGCAATGGCAACGGCAGCAAAAGGAATTGAGCCTTGCGCTATGTCAGGCTTCCGGCCTTTGAGATGCAGCACGCGCGGCCCCACCTGCTCGTCGCCGTCTTTGTGGCACTGACGGCCCTCACCGGCCTTCAGGTCCAGCTTCGCGACGCGATCATCGATGCGCGATTCAAGATTGCGACGCGTCCCGCGTCCGGAACGGTCGCCCTCGTCGAGATCGACCCGAAATCCATCGAGGCGATCGGCCACTGGCCCTGGCGCCGCACGCTCCACGCCGACCTGTTGAAACAACTCGGCAAGGCCGCCGTGGCCGACATCGCCTTCGACGTCGACTTCAGTTCGCCATCCACCCCCGCCGACGACGCCGCCTTCGCCGACGCGCTCAGGCAGGCGGGAGGTTCCGTCGTCCTGCCCGCCTTCCGGCAACGTTTCGATGCGCAGGCCGACGGCGCACGCCTTCACGTGAACCGCCCGCTTCCCCAATTTCTGGCGGAGTCCTGGGTGGCTCTGGTCGACATTCGTCCCGACCGGGACGGCGTCGCGCGCCACTATACCACCGGCGACCGGGTCGACGACGCATTCGTTCCGTCGATGGGGGCTCTCCTGGCCGGTCGCCAGGACGAGAGCGGACAGGCCTTCCGCATCGACTTCGGCATATCGCCGTCGTCGATACCGCGATTCTCCTACATCGACGTCCTTCGCGGCGGACCCGAAGTGCTCCAGGCCCTGCATGACCGGAAGGTCATCGTCGCCGGCACCGCCGCTGAATTGGGTGACCGCCTGAACGTGCCGAACGGCACGATCCTGCCCGGATCGGTCGTCCTGGCGCTGGCGGCCGAGTCGATCATTCAAGACCGGACCCTCCAAACGACGTCGGATCGCGTGTCGATCGCCCTCGTCGTGGGGGTGATGCTGCTGATGATGCTCGCCTGGACGCGATCACGCGCCGGTTTCCGCGTCGCCGGTCTCGCCGCTGTCGCACTCGCCGGCGAGACGACGGCCATCATCCTCCAGGCGAAGAGTTCGATCGTCCTCGACACCGCCCTTCTGCTATCGGCCTGCGTCGCCTATTTGTTCGCCGTCTTGATCGACGAGATCGGCATGCGCGGCATCTTGAGGCTCGTTGCCGAACGAAGATTTCAGCGGATCACGATGTCCCTCAGCGATGGCTTGGTTTGCGCCGACGCCGAGGGACGGATCACGCTGTGGAACCCCGCCGCTTCGGAGATCTTCGGCTACGACCAAACAAGCGCGATCGGACGACCTTTTGGCTTCCTACTGGACAGCGACGGGTTCGCGGGCGACCAGCGCTTCGATCTCACCGCGATTTCGGCCGAAAAGCTTCGCCGCAGTAGCGGCTACGTAATTGAATTGTCGGGCCGCCGTCGATCGGGCGATCGTTTCGACCTGGAATGTTCACTGTCGGCATGGGACACACCCGGCGGCGTCCAGTATGGCGCGGTCCTCCGCGACATCTCATTGCGGAAGCAGCAGCAGGAGCGCATCCGCTTCCTGGCCGAATGCGACGTGCTGACGGGGTTATCAAATCGCAATAGCCTTCTCGCCCGACTCGAGCGAGACCAGAGACATTCGACCGGTCTCCTGCTCGTGAGCATCAGGCGGTTCAACCAGATCAATCAGCTTCATGGGGCGTCCTTTGCCGATGCTCTCCTCGTCGAAGTTGCGCGACGGTTGACGACGCTCGCAGCATCGACCGATCTCATCGCTCGACTGTCGGATGGCGAATTCGCCATTCTCTCGTCCTCGGATCGAGCCGACATGCTCGGCAGCGGCATCATCGAGGATTTCCATAAGAACGCGGTTAGCGTCGGCGCGCGCAGCTATCGCGTCGCAATGGCTGTTGGGTACGCCGAAGGGATCACGGCCGAGCATCCGGAAGAGTGGCTTGGAAACGCGCAACTCGCACTGGCATCCGCTTGGTCAACGACACGTTTGGAGCCCGTTCGCTTCGCCCCGTCGATGCGTCAGGCGATCGAAGCTCGGGAAGCTCTGGAAATCGAATTGCGGCGCGCGCTCTCGCGCAACGAGTTCGAGCTCTTCTACCAACCGCAGGTTGATCTTCGATCGAGCAAGGTGATCGGTGCCGAAGCACTGATCCGCTGGCACCACCCCCAGCGCGGTTACGTCTCGCCCGGCGCGTTCATGCCCGTCGTCGCCACGACCTCGCTGGCGGAAGGTGTGTCGGCCTGGGTGATGGAGACGGCATTCCGGCAGACGGCCGCCTGGCACCGCGCGGGACACTCCGTCCGGGTCGGCATCAACCTGTCGCAATGCCAGTTCTCGGTCGGCGATCTCGTCGCCGAAGTCGAAAGGCTGCTGGTCGCCTGTCAGGTGCCGCCCGAGCTCATTGAGCTTGAGGTCACGGAAGATATTATCCTCGATAAATTCCAGCAGGCGAATGCTGTTTTTTCTGCCATTCGGGCCAAAAACATCAAAATAGCCTTCGATGATTTTGGAACGGGTTATGGAAGCCTAACGTATTTGAAAAAGTTTTCACTTGATACAATTAAAATCGATCAGACTTTTGTCAAGAATTTCATCCTGGATGCGGACGATGCGGCAATCGTCAAAGCAACCATTCAGTTGGGTCATTCGCTCGGCCTGTCGGTGATTGCCGAAGGCATTGAGGACCGTGACACGTGGTACGCTCTGCGTGATCTCGGATGCGACCAAGGTCAGGGTTACCACTTCGGCAAACCTGTATCGTCGGCCGATTTCGAGGCGAGCTTCTTGGTATCCAACGGATCGCAGGCCGCATAAGACCCGCGTTCCGGTCGAGTGTTACTCGGTTTCCACGACGGGTCGTGTCAGTTCGCACTCCGCCGCAGCAACGCATCGAGACCGCCGACGCGGTACCAGTGGTAGCCGTACCCTTCGATCAGCACGCAATGGCACCCATCCTTCCCGGCCTCGGTTCTGGCCCCGGTGAGAAGATCAACCAGCAGCGTGCCTTCCTCCCCTTTCACGCCCGTCCGGAACCGCACTTCGATAGGCTTCGAATCGAGGTTGTGCAGGCATAGAACCGAATTGTTGCGCCAGTCGTAGCGCAGACAGAGCACGGCGTTCTCGCCGGTTTCGATGACGCAGAAGTCGCCCCAGCCGATCTCGGGTGCCTCCTTGCGCTGGCGGATGACGCTCTGCATCCAGTGGAGCAGCGAGCCGCGCTCGTGACGCTGGGCGGCGACGTTCACGTGCTCGTAGCCGTAGGCGCCGCCGCTGATCGGCGGGCTCACCGGCTTCGCGCCGCGGGTGAAGCCGCCCTTGTCGCCACCGGTCCATTGCATCGGAGTTCGGGCGCAGTCGCGCTCGGGGATGGAGAGGTCGTCGCCCATGCCGATCTCGTCGCCGTAGCGCAGCACCGGCGTCCCGGGCAGCGAGAACATCAGGGCGTAGGCCAGTTCGATCCGGCGCTGGTCGCCGTCGAGCATCGGCGCGAGCCGGCGCCGGATGCCCCGGTCGTAGAGCTGCATCTCCTTGTCCGGCCCGAATTTTTCGAAGACCGTTTGCCGCTGTTTCTCGGTCAGCCGGCCGAGATCGAGCTCGTCGTGATTGCGCAGGAATATGGCCCATTGCGCCGAGGGCGGCCGGTTCCAGGTCTTCTCCAGCGCCTTCACCAGAGGCCGCACATCCGAGGCCGCGAGCGCATAGAACAGCGCTTGGTTGACCTGGAAGTTGAACATCATGTGCATGCGGTCGGCGTCTTCGCCGAAGTAGTCCATGTCCTGCTTCGGGAGGATGTTGGCCTCCGCCAGGATGATCGCGTCGCCGCTCCGCCACTGCAGGAATTCCCGGAAGTCGCGGAGCATGTCGAACTGCTCCTTGGGCGCTCCTGTCACGTCCGGACCCTTCTCGGCGATGACGAAGGGCACGGCATCCATGCGGAAGCCCGAGACGCCGAGTTCGAGCCAGAAGCCCATGATCTTCAGGATCTCGGCCTGGACGGCTGGGTTAGCGGTATTGAGATCGGGCTGGAAGTCGAAGAAGCGGTGGAAGTACCAGGCCTTGGCCGTCGCGTCGTAGGTCCAGGTCGATGTCTGGACGCCGGGAAACACCATGCCCTCGTCGTAGTTCGCGGGCCGCTTGTCGGACCAGACGTACCAGTCGCGGAAGCGCGACGTCGGGTCCGAGCGGGCCGCCTGGAACCAGGGATGCTGGTCGGAGGTGTGATTGACGACGAGGTCGATGATGACCTTGAGACCCCGCTGCTTGGCCGCATGCGTGAAGGCGACGAAGTCGCCGAGCGAGCCGTAGACCGGATCGACGCCGTAATAGTCGGTGATGTCGTAGCCGTGGTCGCGCTTCGGCGAGGGCTGAAACGGCTGAAGCCAGATCGCTGTGACGCCAAGGCCGAGCAGGTAATCGAGCCGCCGCTCCAACCCCGCAAAATCGCCGGTGCCGTCACCGTCCGCATCCATGAAGGTGCCGACCGACAGGCAGTAGAACACCGCGTTCTTGTACCAGAGGTCCCGGATCACACTCGCCTTCATGGGACCTCCCGCGTGTCGCTACGCCCGAACGGCTTCGCGAACGAGACCGTTCCGACCTGCAGCGCACGGCGGCGCGTCGCCATCACGGCGGACGCCGTCGCGCGCCTGATGCGCGGCGATCGTCGACAGCGGCTTCCGGTCGGCGATTCAGACGACGCGTTCGATCGCCTCGCTCGCGACGTCAATGCGCTTCTCGACGAGATCGAGCGCCTCATGAGCGAGGTAAGCTGCGTGGGCGACGCCATCGCGTACGACCTGTGCACGCCCCTCACGCGGCTACTTGCCCAGCTGGAGCGCAATCGCAAACAGGCGCGCGGCGTCAGTGAGTTCCGCGAAGCCGTCGATCAGGGGCTCGACTGGATCGACCGAACCCAGCCATGGTCACGGCCGTCCTGCGGATCGGCGAGATCGAACGCGGAAGCCGCTGCACCGGGTTCGCCACGCTCGATCTCGGGCTGACGCTAGCGGAAACTGCGGCGTTCTTTGAACCGATGGCGGAGGACAAGGCCGTCCGCCTCACGCTCGCCATCCCGGCGGGCGCACACTCGATACGCAGCGACCGCGACATGATCTTCGAGGCCATCTCGAACCGCGTCGCCAACGCGGTGAAAATTGCCCCGCCGGGGCGAGAGGTCTCGGTCGGCTAGCT
>NZ_BJZT01000059.1 GCF_007992175.1 Methylobacterium haplocladii
CTGATCGCGCAGGGCCAGAGCGTGACCGACGTGATCCGATCTCTCGGCGTAACAGAGGTGACATACTACCGTTGGCGCAAGGAGTTCGGCGGCCTGAAGACGGATCAGGTTCGACGAGTGAAGGACCTGGAGATCGAGAACCAGCGGCTGCGCAAGGCGATTGCCGACCTGACGCTGGACAAGCTGATCCTGCAGGAGGCGGCTCGGGGAGCCGAGCGAACGATCGCAGACCGCTTTGCCGCTTTCGTAAAAAATTCAGGGAAGTTGGAACCAAGGCGAGTTCAAGATTTAGTCCGGATGAAGCAACGCTCAGGCCCAGAGATAGATCGATTAATCAGATGAATTTTGTAGTTCGTGCAAGCCCTGTCCTGTCCCTCCCCTATTTATCAATTACAAGAATATAAGAGATCAACGCTCTTTTAAAGCTTGAGATCCAACTTCAACCAGGGGTAAAAACACATACTCAAGAATGCGACGGTGCCCGGTCTTGATCTCGACCGCCACCGCCATCCCGGGTGACAATGGCACATCGGCCCCGTCCGCAGCCACGCTCAGCGCTTCCGGATGGATCGTGATCGGGAAGACGAGGTTCTGCGTGCGTTGCGCGCCGCCCATGAACCCGTTCGAGCGCGCCGATTTGCTCTGACCGCTCTCGATCTGCTGGGCATCGGGCTCGGGTATCGCGTCCGTGGCGATGCGGGTCACCTTGCCTGAGACCGTGCCGTAGCGCGTGAACGGCAACGACTCGATCTTGATCATCGCCTCCTGCCCGAGATGGGCAAAGCCGATATCCTTGTTCGGCAGGTAGGCCTCAATCTCCAGGGTTGAACCATCTGGTACGATGCGCATTAAATCCTCGCCCACGGTAGCGACCTGCCCGATGGTGGTGACAGACGATCTCTGGACCGTGCCGGAAATCGGACTTTTCAGCGTCATGTGCTCCGTACGTGCTCGGGCTTTTCCCAGCCGCTGGGAAGCTCACCGCCGGCCCCCGTCCGCGCCACGGCTTCGAGGACTTGTTCGAACGTGCGCTCGAATAGCTGTCGAACCCTTGGCGTATATGGTGTTCCGGCGACTTCGCCGTGCGCCGGCTGGTACTGCGGCTGGCCTTCGCCGAGCGCATCCCCTACCGCCGAGGGAGAGGTTTTCGAACGCAACATTTGCGTTGCCGTTCAACATCTTAGAGGAGATCGATATGCATGAAATGATGATGGCGCGCCCGAAAGGATTCGAACCTCTGACCCCCAGATTCGTAGTCAGAGGTCCATAGTAAGCATAAGCGTTCGGTAAGCCTCTTTATTGATTGCAAGCCAACGGCTTAAGCGGCATAACCTCAGTCTCACGTGATCGTAAATATGCTTTGGGAGGCGCGAGATTGCTTCCCATGCGCTTCCCAGACGAGACCCCCGTGCGCTTGACCCGCCCAAACGTCACCCGCCTAGTGCTCCCGCCGGGCAAGAGCGAAACAATCGTTTTCGATGACGCGCTGCCGGGTTTCGGCGTGCGGGTGCGGGCCGGCGGCAAACGCACCTGGATTGCTCAATATCGACTGGGGACGAAGCAACGCCGAATCACGCTCGGATCGGTGGAAGCCGTTGACCCGGACGAAGCGCGCACACGTGCGAAACGCGCGTTGGCCGACGTACAGCTTGGAAACGACCCGCAGGCCGAGAAATCTCAGGCCCGTGCTCGCGCTGCAATAACCCTCGGCTCGATTGCCGTGCGTTACCTCGACCACGCGAAAACCCGCCTGCGACCGCGGAGCTATGAAGAGGTCGAGCGCCATCTGACGCGCCATTGGGCACCCCTGAGAGAAATGCCAATTCACGACGTTGGCAGACGTAATATCGCCGGCCGTCTGGACGATATCGCCAAACAGCATGGGCCATTTGCATCAAACCGTGCTCGGGCATCGCTCTCGGCCATGTTCACGTGGGCGATGCGGCAAGGGGAGGCCGAGGCAAACCCCGTAATTGCGACCGGCAAAGCCACCGACGAAATCAGCCGAGACCGCGTTTTGTCGGACCTGGAAATTACAGCCATTTGGCAGGCCTGCCGAGACGACGATTATGGTCGCATCGTTCGGCTCCTTATTCTGACTGGGCAACGCCGTGAGGAAGTCGGGGCAATGTGCTGGTCGGAAATTGATCGGACGAAAGGCATGTGGCGCCTCCCAATGAGCCGGACAAAAAACGGCCTTCCTCATGACGTGCCATTATCAGCGCAGGCACTCGATATTATTGAAGCCACCCCGGTCAGACCTGGACGCAACTTAATTTTTGGGCAGGGCGAGGGCGGATTTCAGGGCTGGTCTAATTCCAAGACCGCGATGGATAAACGAATTTCTGAATTTTTGAAAAGTCAGATAACGGCAAATAAAAGCGCACTCTCACCTTGGCGGTTGCACGATTTGCGTCGGACGATGGTGACGCAGATGAACGAATCACTCGGGATTTTGCCTCATGTGGTCGAGGCAGTTGTAAATCATATCACCGGCCCTTCAAAAATGGGGGTGGCAGGCGTTTATAATCGAGCGGGATATGCCGCAGAAAAGAGAATATCTCTAGAAAGATGGGCAGAATATGTTTTCGCACGAATTAATTCGCCCAAATAAATTGGGCCGGAGAAATACAAAAATTTCATCATAACCTTTGGATGCACTTTGACATTCCCGAACCTGCTTGATACATCTATTTGGAGGCGCACTCGATTGTCGTTTAAGATGCTTGCCGCTTGGATAAAACTACCATAGGCTCCCTCTACCCCGTGACCACGCGGGGCAAAGGAGCATGTTCATGGCTCATGAATCCACCGTCGAGGCCGATGCGGACGCCCGAGCCGAAGCTAAGGCGAAAGCGAAAGCCGAGGCGAGAGTTAAGGCAAATTCGTATCTTGAAGGACTGCCGGCAGAAGCGGCCAAGCTCATGGTAGCAAACCGAGTGCTTGGGGCGGCTGAGGCCGCGGAGATTTGCGGTTTCTCTCTGGCCCACTGGCGCCGGATGTACCGCACCGGAAAGGCCCCTAAGCCGATCAAGCTCGGCGGTTGCAAGCTTGGCTGGCGCTTCGGCACCCTTGCCGAGTTCAGCCTTGGGCAGGCTGCTTGATGGCGGGCGCTGGTAGCCATCTGGCGCCCGCTACGTTTGGCAAAGAGTCGGGGACGGACATTCCCCCGCGCTCACCCGCCCCGCCGCCCATTGGCCGCCAGGGGCGCTCACCTGCCCCCGTGGATGCCTTCGTGGGCGTAGGGCACCCGCTCATGCCGGTGGGGCATGTTGCCCGCGGCCTTGCCCGGCTCGCCACGAAAGGCGTTCGCACGGCCAAGGTGCTCAGTATGGGCGGCGTGCCCGTCGTGGTGACGAAGGCCCTTCCCGAGGGCGTCCATGCCATGATGCTGGCGGACCGGATCGAGGCCGTCAGAACGGCGACAGGACAAGTGGTGGCCACGGTGGCACGGGATGCATTCCCCTGTGCCGCTGCCCTACCCAGAACCGCTGGCACCGCTGCATCTGGTCGTCTCGGCTCTTTGGACACTGCGAACGCCATCGTCGGCGCCTGACGATTTCGAGGGCGCCGAAACGTGCCCTCGCCAATACCCTATTTTCGGGCGCATTGCCCGCCGGTCCACGACAAGTCCGTGCAGGCTAAAACCGCACGTCGCTGAGAATAATGCTCAGTGAATTTTCGGACCCGGCGGCCACCAGTTGCCTATGCAAGAATGCCTCGCATAGCGACGACAGGTATCAAATACCGCATTCGCGAGGATAATAGGCCGGCTCAAGTTTGAGCTTGGCCAATAGCGTTTCCGCGTGACGGCTCATTCCGCGCGATGGCTAAAAATTCATTTGTCCAGCGGAGAAACTCGCATGTCCAACAGCAGTAGTTCAACCAAAACAAAAATAAAGGACGATGCAGAATGGGGTTTTGTCTGTGAATTGGGAGATTGCTTAGAGCAAATTGACTGGGTTGTGTGTGATCGGGTTTTCAGGTTGGGGGAGCGCGGCTATTCAGGGGCAGAGCGTGTTCAATTAGCTGCGAATGAACAAGCGCGCCTGCGATCCAATTACGATCCTACTTTCGAGAAAAATTGGCTTGATGCTGTCCCCGACGACCTTGTTTTATTTTGGGCCATAGGTGGCGAGGACTGTTACATCGATATTCTAGCGCCACGCGGCCCTTCGGGTCGTCGTCGCCTACTGCCTGATGCCACACCGCTGGAGTTCGATAAGCGCAAAGCACGCTTGAAATCTGTGGCTTCCGCGGCGCGCGGAGAAGCGCTGAAAGAGTGAGGGAGGAAACAAGACGGGGGTGCGCTTATCGAGGACGCACCCCCGTCTTGTAGCCGAACATTGCAGACAAGCCGCCAAACAAGCCGCAAATCTCCAACAGTGATTATCTAAATGCCACAACTGATTCAGTCAACGACAGCGAATGAAATGGCGTCAACATTTGGCGAAGCGTGCCAGCCCTTCGTTGACGCCGGAATACCCGCACGCGCGTTGCTCCCCATCGCCCCGCTCGGCGCTAAGCTCCTAAAAGCCTCCGACCTGAAAGAGGACTCACTAGGGAAATCCCCCGGCCGCTTCAATAAGGCCAAGGGGCAGTGGGGCGGTCTCGGGTTCGACCCTATCAAGGTCGGCCGTGGGCAAGACGACATCGCTGAAATGGCGCCGTGGCCGACGCCGAATGTCGGCATCCTCGGCCGGTACCTGCCGGCAATCGACAGTGACGCCGAAAATGAGGACGCGCGCCGACTGATCGAAAAGGCCGTCATTTCCACATTCGGCCAACACGCTGAAATAGCCGAGCGTCGCCGGGGCACCGTCGCGCGCCGGCTTTACGCTTTTCGGGCGAAGGACCCGGACGACCATGATGGGGTCGTTCGCGGCCGACATATCGCCTATCGTCTCAAAGGTGAGACTGAGGCCGATTTAGTCCACAAGCTCGATATCATCGGTTTTGGGAACCAGTTTGTTGCCGCGGGTAATCACGCCAGCGGGACGCATTACGAATGGGCACCAAATTGGCGCCTCACGGACTTGCACCGCGCTTGTCGGAAGAATGATCCTACGGTCGGCCTGCTACGGATCGAGAACGCGGATATTGTTCGTTTCATCGCAGAGTTCGAACACATGCTCACCGAGGCCGGCGGGGAAATCCTCCGGGCCTCGGGTGGCCGGGTGCCGGGCGAGGAACGTGATTTCTCGAAAGAGGAGCCCCTGTATCCTGTCGCCGACGTGCTCAAGGGGCTCGACCAGATTCCGAACTGTAAGGACCTATTCCCGCACCGTGACGACCTCGTGCGAACCGTGTCTGCGATCCGGGCTGCACTTGGGGCCGAAGCCGAGCCCCATTATGACAATATCCGGGAGTGGGCGACGGCCAATCCCGACCCGGACTGGTGTCCTGACGAGTATTTCGAAAAGGTCTGGAATTCCCTCGACCGCGGCGTGCGCGTTGACCGTGAGGCCCTGGACCGGATTTTTCGCCGGAATAAGGTGTTCGTCTCGGCAAAGCTGGAATTCACTGGCAACACGGACGCCATGATGAAAGGCACCCGCGAGCGAAAGCTGGAAGCTCGTGCGAAGGAAATGGACATATTGGAGGAAATATCCGCGCGGTATGTATTCGGCCACGTCAACACGCGGACAGGCGATGGGGCACTGCGCATGCGCTCGTCGTGGAACCCGGCCGTGGAGTGGCGGGTAGAGGACTGGTGGGAGGGCAAGACTACGGACAATGCCCTTGCGTTGCTGGACCGGCTGCAGGAAGGCGGCCGGTACGACTCCGACGAGCACGGCATGTGGTCCTTTGCCCGGGACATGGTGAAGCTGTACCCAAATGTATTTTACACGGGGGAGACCCGCCACCCGAATATCGAGCGCGGCGAGATCGTCGTGTTCGCGAACCCCTACGGTGAGCCGACCCGCGAAATCAATATGCGTTTCCTATCGCCCGTAATCCGGGCCGCAGCCGCACCCCCGAAGGACCCGCGGCAGGCCAGCGAAGACCTCAACCGGGTACTAGATTTCGTGGGCCGGGTCTTTGGGAAATTCGCTAAATACGAACTCGATACGCTCGCGTACATGGTCCAGACGGGGAGGCGGCCCGGACACATGCTGTTCCTGGTCGGGGAGCAAGGCGTTGGAAAATCGATTTACGCTCACATGCTGATTTCGATGTTTGACGGCATCGGGAAGGATATGGGCGCGCAAATCGACGGCACGAAAATGACGAACGAGGCGGCCCGCCGTTTTGCGCTTGCGCGGGTCGAGGGCGCCCGGATAATTTCCGTGAAGGAATTGCCCGAGGGCTCGACCGCAACGAACATGGCGGCCGTTACGTCCAGCCTGAAACAGCTAGTCGACCCCGGCCCGGATGGCGATTATTTCCAGATTGAGGCGAAGGGGAAGGACAGCCGGCCGGTTCTCAATCACGCCCGTGTCGTCACTACGTCGAATTATGCAAATTCCCTCAAAATCGAGACGTACGACCGGCGAATTTTCTTCATCCGGTGCGGTATTGACCTGGAAAATAAGCCCGAGCCCGAATATTACGCGGACCTCACGGATATAACGGGCGACCCGCTGCGGCTGGCGACATTCTGGCGGCACCTGCGCGAGCGGGACGTGTCCGGGTATGAGGTCGCCAAGGCTCCGCCGGTTTCTGTGGAAAAACTGGAAGCCGAAATTTCCGGCATGACGGACCCGTGGGAACGCCACATGGCGGCGGCGCTGGAAACCCTGCGCGCGGCCAACCGGGAGTTGTTTGATCTAAAAGAGCTTGCCGGCCTGATGACGGATATGGCCGAGAATGAGCATGCGAACACGAACGGTACCGTTGACGACCGCCGCGAATATAATTTCGGAAACAATCCCGCAGCCTCAAAACGACTGGCGCGGGAAGCAACGAAGATAAAAGAAATCAGGTCCAACGGAAAATGTCTGGGCAATGTGTACGGTTTTAGGACGGCCCGGCAGATAATCGACCGGTTCAAAATTGCGAGCAACAGGGCCGTACTAGAAGCGCTCGACCAGGACCGGGCAAAACCACTGTCGCGGGTTCACGTATTCCCGATTTTCGCCGGCCCCCTTAGGTCCACCGGCCGGCAGTAGGGCACTCCGAGCGGCGTGGACGGACCGATGGGCCGGTGCGCTTACCGGCGATGGTTGCCACTGGGAAGGCCGCTCCGCGGGGCCGCTAAATCCTCCCCCCCACGCCAGCCCGAGCCACACGAAGGTAGGATATAGCGGCCCTGAAGCCGAGCGACATGGTGGTCCTGGACAACCGTTCGGCTCGCACGGTCGTGTACCGGCGCAAGGCCGTCCAGATGGCCGGTGCGCTGCTGGCCTGCATGCTTCGAACCGAAAGCCCGCGCAATAATCTCAGCCCGATGGAGCACGGGTTCGCCGAGTTCTAGGCGCGCACCGTCACCGGCATAAACAGCGGAATTAGGTAGCAAACTCACCGTCAGGCGTTGAGGAGCAAACGCGACCGTCTCCCAGTCCTGCCTATCGGGCGACTGCGTCAGGGGAAAGGTGCATCCCAAGAACCCTACGTTCTCATACACCTGCCATTCACCTCTGCCCGTGCGTATGCACCGGCATGGCCCTGTATTTCTTCGACGTTCACGACGGCGCACACGTCTATGACGAGATCGGACGGGAGTTTTCCGATCTCGAAGCGGTGCGGACGGAAGCCATGCAGCTCGCGGCTCAGCACGCTGTCAGGCCGAAAGTGTCCGGCCGCGACGGCAGGACCATCTTCGTCACGGTGCGCAACACGAAGAATGATGTCGTGCTGAATGCCCAGCTGGTCTTCAACATCAAGATGCGTGGTGTGGGCTAGGAAAGTGCGGCCTTCTTGAGCAAATGCACCAAGGGGCTCAGGACGGCGACGCGTCCAGATTGGCGACAGCGTCCATCGCATCCTTCGGGCTGATGCGAAGCTCCAGTACGGCGTGCGAGCGAATTACGCGAGCCAGCGTAACGCTATTGCTGATCAATTCCTGTTCGGTCGGATTAGGGCGAATTAAGCCCCGATACCTTGCATTGCGCAGAGCGCACCCGCGGGCCTTGAAACATAGCATTTGCTATAATTCCCATATTCGCCGCAACAGGGGCTCATAGGTGATGCATCAGGTCGGCTTACAGGGTGCCATTCAGGGTGCCTTATTTACAGCTAAGTATCTGATATCGCTGAATGAGGCGTTTGACTCGTGCTTTCCTCGCGCGCTCGCACACGCCTGCGCCCGCTGCGCGCGCGCGCACACTGGGTTTGGCCGAATGGGACCCTTGGGACCCTTGGGACACTGGTAGAGAGCCCTGTGCGTATTTAGTGCCGCCTCTGTCGTCCGGTTCGGGACGCCGTGGTCCTGCCGCGCCATTGCCATGAACCCACTTCGGCCTTGCGGACAGGCCGATCGACTGTTACATAGCAATCAACGAACATCGATTGCGGCGTAACGGGCGATTGGAATGGCTGAGGGGCGGTATATCAGCTACCTGCGGGTGAGCACCGCGAAGCAAGGTGCGAGCGGCCTCGGGCTGGAGGCGCAGCGCGCGGCCGTCACCGAATATCTCAACGGCGGGCGGTGGACCGTCATCAACGAAGTGGTCGAGGTCGAGAGCGGCAAGCGGAACGACCGCCCCAAGCTCGCCGAGGCGCTGCGCCTCTGCCGGCTGCATAATGCCACGCTGGTCATCGCCAAGCTGGACCGCCTCTCCCGAGATGCAGCCTTTCTGTTGAATCTCCAGGCCGGCAACGTGCGCTTCGTGGCCGCCGATATGCCCGAGGCCAACGAAATGGTGGTCGGCATCATGGCCGTGGTGGCACAGGCAGAGCGGAAGATGATCTCGGCCCGCACCAAAGCCGCCCTGGCCGCCGCCAAGGCACGTGGGGTGAAGCTCGGGGGCGACAGGGGCGTCGTGCCGCCGGCGGGTGCCAGTGCGCGCGGAGGCGCCGTCACGAAGGCTAGGGCCTCCGCCCGCGCGTGGGACGTGGCTCCGGTTATCGAGGAAGTCCAAGCGGCCGGTGCTGTGTCCCTGCGGGAGATTGCGGCCGGTTTGAACAACCGAGGCATCCGCACGGCTCGCGGCGGCCAATGGTCGGCCGTCCAGGTCAAGCGCGTCATGGAGCAACCCTGATAAGGCTCGGGGCGCCAACGGCCGTTATTGCCCCTCGAGGCAAGCCCATCAGCGCCCACCACGCCAGCCCGAGGCCGCGCACCAGGGCAAACCCGCGCGGATGCCCCCCACCCCGCGCAAGAGGCTCGGCGCCGCGACTATAACGGTGGTCACGCGCCACAGTCCCCCGAACCGGTTCTGTGAACCCCCACCTACCCCATTGAATTGAGAGAGGCTCACCTGGCAAAAAATCCGGGGGCATTCTCCTCACCGAAAATTGGAGTTGTCTAAATCCAGCACCACCTTTTGTTTGGACTCGGATCAAATCCCGAAAATCCGAGCATGGAGCTTTTCGGAAACGGGCTACGGGCTCCAAGAAGGGTTACATTCATCCCTCTCGTCGAAATCGTGCGAATCATCACAGAAAAGCGGCGGATAAAACTGCGCGCAAACGGTTGGGGGCAAGCGGATTGAATAACGCAACTGCCAAGCGGCAGCCCGATCTCTACTGGCAGCAGCTACAGCAGCTAAAAGCTGCAAGCGTGTGCATTCGTCTATATCGAAACCAGCTTGCTTGGCGCGTCCGTGCCGTAGAAATAATTAAAGCCGTTGCTTCCAGCGGTAGTATCGCTGGTTGGGTGGTATTTAAAGATTATCCTATTTTATGGTCGTCCATTATCGTCGCAGCGCAATTGCTAGACGCACTGAAAAACGTTTTTCCCTTTGCGAGGAATTATAAATCGGCCAGTGACCTCATGACCTGACCGGCTGGCTTTGGACCGGGCTGATTGAGAGGATCA
>NZ_BJZT01000060.1 GCF_007992175.1 Methylobacterium haplocladii
GGGCATCGAGACGGACCGCCACGTACCGGCCGAAGGTCGGTGAGCCGTGGCGGATGTCGACGGCCACATCGAGGATCGCGCCGGCCAGCACCCGCACCAGCTTGGCCTGCGCTGCGGGCGGCGTCTGGAAGTGCAGGCCGCGCAGCGTCCCGGCCGGGGCCGAGAACGACTGATTGTCCTGCACGAAGGCGCTGGTGATCCCGCCCTCGGCGAGCTGGTCCACGCGAAACACCTCTGAGAACCAGCCGCGCTCGTCGCCGTGCCGCTTCGGGACCACGCGCTTGACCGCCGGGATCTCCGTTTCGAATACGCGCATTGATCGCCCGCCCCACACAGCGGCGACATTCATTGCACAGACTCTTTAGAGTCAAGATGGGGTCTCTTCGTGCCTCGAACCCCATCTATGGTCAGGGCCAAACTATCAGGGGACGACAGACTGTGACGGCAGCCCTGCAGCGAAGAATTTACTAGCGTTTTAAGCTTTTAAATCCCATTCGATAAATAGAATACCAATTTAATCAAATTATACGTTAGTAAATTCCCATGAAATCAATACAATCTTTCAGTCAAGCAATTATACGATTAGTTTTAACGAATCCGAAAAGGCGACCTGTCCGGTTCTCGGCACGTGCGGACACCTCGTGACCGCACCGCTAACGTCGGCAACCAACTGAGCCACGATACGAGCGGTCGATGATAACTGGCAGGGAAGGCAATCCTCGATCAGCCAACGCGCTCGCATCCCGCAGCGCGGTTAACCACGCCAATCATTGGGGACTTGGAACCTCAGCTGTTTCCGCTATGTTCCTCTCTGCAGCAAGCCTTGTGGACGCTGCATCGTGCATGGCGGCCACCACCGGTGGGCAAACACCGATGGCAGCCTGACCACGATCGATCTTCTGTGGAGACAGATCATGGCTAGTTCGTTCCTTACGTCGTCCCATCCTCGCCCGGAAGCCCGTCTGGGCCATTCCGTCGGCCCCACCGCTCCCGTCAGGGTCGCTGCGTAGCCCGTACGCCACAGCGTCGGTTCACCGCAGCACCTGCACCCTCGTCGCTTTGCCCTGAGTCCCTCGTGCCCCTGTAGCCACGGGATCCAGCTCGGCAGCGACGTGCCCTGACACGGAGCACCCCACAATGCCTATCGCCAATACCACGCGCCTCGCGCGCACGAAGACGGTTGCCACTGCGGCAGTGCCGGACCGCCCCGCCGGCTCTCGCACCGCTCGGCCGGCCCTCTCGTTCATCTCGCTGTCCGAGCGGCCCGACGGCGCCCGCCTCGTGCTCTCGCCCTGCTCGCCGCTGGTCGTCGGAATCGCCCCGCTCGACGAGCTGGCGCTGCTTCGCAACGAGACGGCCCTGGCGCGCCTCGTCGCCTACAGCCTGATCCACCGGGGCGAGGCGCTCGGGGAGTGCCCCGAACTCCGGCCGGGCGAAACGGTGCTGATGCCCGCGCGCATGGCCCGGCACCGGGCCCGTCCGCCGCTGCCGATCGAGGAGGTCGTGCTGATCGGCTCCAACGACCTGCAGCATTTCGGCGAATCGGCGCTGCTCGCTCTGCAGGAGGCGCTGCACCGCCAGGCCCGCCGGGCCGGTCGGGCCCGGGTGGTCGGGGGCGAGCCGCAGCAGGCTTGGCTCACCACCGTCGAGCCGGTACTCGTCGCGCGCTGGCTCCACGATCTCCGCTTCATGCTGATGGCGCTCGGCTGCCCCTATCTCGAACCACGCAGGGCGGTTCTCCAGCCGCGGGCCGAGCCGCTGCCCCTGCTTCGTGCGCCGGTGGCCCTGACCCCGCTCGTGCCCGCGCCGGTGCCCGTGTCCGTACCGTCGGGCTATGCCCTCGACCTGCCGGACGGACTCGCCGCGCGCGCCGATGCCCGGCGCTACTCCCTCGACTGGCGCGGGCTGCGCGCCTCGGCGGTCGTCGCCGGCGGCTGGACGGTGCTCAAGGCCGGCTCTCAACTCATCGCTGACGACCGCGGCGGCATCCAGGCCTGCCTCAGCCGCAAACGGCGCACCCTGCAGGAGGCGGGCCTCGTCCGCCGCGTCGGGCGAACCCGGCTGCGCCTGCTCCGCGATCTCGGCCTGCCCTCCCTCGTCAATGCCACCCGCGTGATCACGGGCGGCAACGAGAGCGACGGTCTCTGGACCGAGCACTGAGCCCCACGGACGGCGGCTGAGCCCCAGTCTGCCGTCCCTTGCGATCGCCCCTCGCTCCGTCATGCCGCGGAGCCCCCTCGCCTCTCCCCCCTCATTGCGACGCCGCGCCCCCTCCGCGCCGGCGATCGCCGGAGCCTTGCCCGATGTCCGGTTCGACCCACCCGACCAATCCTCCCGCCACCCCAGCCACGGACGACCCGACACCCGCCGCGGGAGCTCCGGATACGGCGGCTCCGACGCAGGCTCCGGAGGACGAGCTGCCGGATTTCGATCTCGACAGCGTGTTCAGCCAGGTCGGCTCCCCGCCCCGTGACCGGCGCGGGCCCCTCGCCCGGATGCGGGCGAGCCGACTTCCGGGCCTCGACCTCGTCGTTCTCGTCGCGGCCGAGGCCGCCCTGCCGCGGGCGCTGTTAAAGGACCTCGCCGCCGGCCGCCCGGTGGCGGTGGTGATCACCGTGCCGAGCGCCGCCTGGTTCCGGCCGCTGAGCCACCTGATCGACCGGCTCAGCGACCGGCGCGCTTCAGTCGTCGAGGCCCCGGCCCGGCCGAAGCCCGGGCCGTCCGGCGCCGAACTCGAAGGGCTGAGCGCGCTGGCGAACGGGCGCCCCGTCGTTGGGATCGGCGCGAATCCGGACGCCCTGCCGGCGTTGCTCGTGGCGGCCGCCGATCACCGGGTCACGCTGCCGCCGCCGGACGCGGCGGTGATGGCGGAGGCAATCCGGCGCTGGTGTCCGCGCGGGCCGCGCATCACCCTGGCGCCCGAGGCGCTCGCCGGCCTCGACCTCGCCGATTTCGCCGCGGCTCTGCGGCCGCGCAGCACGCCCGCGGCCTGCCGCGGTCGCCTGGAGCGGGCGAGTCGGGCGCGCCTCGGACCGAAGGCCGGCCCGATGCCGCCGCCGCTGGCAGATCTCGCGGTCACGGGCCCGGCCCTCGCCTATGCCCGAGGCCTCGTCGCCGACATCGCCCGGGTCCGCGCCGGCAGGCTCCCGGCCAGTGCTCTGGAGGGCTGTGTGTTTTACGGGCCGCCCGGCACGGGAAAGACCCTGCTCGCCCGTTGCATCGCAGCGGAGGCCGGCGTCCCGTTCGTCGCGACCAGCGTGGGCGAATGGTTTTCCACCACGAATGGCTTCCTCGACGGCGTCATCCGAGGCATCGACGCCTTCTGCGACGCGCTCCTGCAGGCGGCGCGCGCCGACGGCACCGCGATCGGATTTCTCGACGAACTCGACGCCCTGCCGGACCGCGCCACTCTGTCGTCTCGGGGCCGGGACTGGTGGACGCCTGTGGTCAACCACGCCCTGCTCCGCATCCAGGCCCTGCGCGAGGCCGGCGTGGTGCTGCTCGCGGCGACCAATCTCCTCGACCGGATCGATGCCGCGCTGCTGCGTCCCGGCCGGTTCGACCGCAGCCATTGGGTCGGGCCGCCGGACGAGGCTGCGCGGGTCGTGATTCTGCGCGGACATCTCGGCCCGGATCTGCCGCAGGCCGATCTCGTGCCGGCCGCCCGTCTCGCGGGACAGGCCACCGGGGCGGTGCTCGCCGGTCACGTCAAGGCGGCCCGGGCGCGGGCCCGGGCCGCCGACCGGGCCCTCGCCCTCGACGACCTCCTCGCCGTGATCGTCCCACCCGACCCGCGGCCGCCGGCGCAGCAGCGCCAGGTCGCCTTGCACGAGGCGGCGCATGCCGTGATCGCCCACCGGCTCGGCCTGCCCGTGATCGAAGTCAGCACGCGCGAATCCGGCGCGGCGGCCGGCATGACCGTGATCGGCGAGACCGACCCGATGCCCGACCTCAAGGCCCTGGAGGGGCGCATCGTCGGCCTGCTCGCCGGCCGCGCCGCCGACCTCGAACTCGGCGCCGGCGCGCATGCCGGCGCGCAATCCGATCTGCGCGCGGCGACCCGGCTGTGCTGTGCCATCGAGGCCTCGTTCGGTCTCGCTCAGCAGCTGCGGCATCGCGCCGAACCAGAGGCCTGCGAGGCGCTCTTGCGCACCGATCCGGCCCTGGCGGCCCGCACCGAAGCGCGGATGAGCCGGCTGATGCACCGGGCGCGCACGGCCGTCCGGGCCGATCGCGCCGCGATCGAGGCGACGGCGCAGGCGCTGCTGCGGCAGCGCTGCCTCAGCGGCTCGGAGGTGGCGGCGATCGCCGACGCGCATCCGCCGACGCGGCGCTGCGCAGAGCGACCGAGGCGCACGCGCAGCCCCAACCGGGCGCTGGCCCGCTCCGCCGGCCCCGGCCGCCCCTGAGCCGGACCGTCCGCCGGCGCTCCCTGCCCATCCATCCCCCCTCCCTGCTCCGTCGGAGCACCATCGCAGAGACGTCACCATGTCCGATCTCGAATTGCATCTGAGCGTCGATGACGCCGTACGCTGGGAGGCGGCGCTCGCGGCCTTCGACCAGCTGACGGCGGGCTACGCGCCCGACCGCCACGAACTTGCCGCCGCACCGCGCCTCAGCCATTGGCGGCGCACCTTCGTTCCGGCTGTCGAGCCGGCCCTGTACGGCCGCGTCGACGATCACCCCTACCTCCCCGGCCCCCGGCTCGTCGTGACGTCGCGCCTGCTGGCGATCGACGCCACGGCGGGATGGGCGCGCTGCCTCTCGCGGCTGTACCGCTTGGCCGATCCGATCGCCTGAGCCCCCTCCCCCTCCCGCACCCGGAGGCCCTCGCGCATGACCATTCTCGTCTTCGATCTCGAAACCGTACCGGACCTCGACGCCGTCGCGCGCGTCCATCGCCTCGACCCGTCCGACACAGCGGCCGCTCGGGCGGCCCTCGGCAAGGGCTTTCCGAAGCCCTTGTACCACCGCATCGTCGCCATCGGCATGCTTGCCGCCGAGCAAGTCGCCGGCGTCTGGCGAGTGCGCAGCCTCAGTGCCGGCCATGCGGGCGAGCGCGACGAGACGGCGTTGATCGCCGATTTCGATGCGATGCTCGTGCAAACCCGGCCACGCCTCGTCACGTTCAATGGCAGCGGTTTCGACCTGCCCGTGCTGCGCTACCGGGCTCTGATCAACGGGGTTGCGGCACCGGGTTTGAACGCCCGGCCCTATTTCCGGCGTTACGCGATGGACGCCCTCGATCTCTGCGACGTGCTCGGCGGCTTCGATCCGCGGGCCAAAGTCGGCCTCGACGCCCTGTGCCGGGCGCTCGGGATCCCGGGCAAACGCGACGGCCTCGATGGCGGTGGCGTGGCCGCACTCGTGGAAGCCGGGCGCTTCGCCGACCTCGCCGCCTATTGCAAGGCGGACGTGCTCGCCACATTCCGGGTCTTCCTGGCCCACGAACGATTCCTCGGCGCGATCGATCCTGACAGCCATCGGGCCAGCTTGGCCGAGGCGGCCCGGATCGACCTTTGAGACCAAGACGTGAGACACCCCCCAGCCCGCCCGGACGAGCGGCCTCTCCCAGGCCATCCCCGCCGCGACATCCCGGCCCGGCGTGACAGTGCCCGGTGGCGCAGCCCCCGTCTCATGCGCCGGACGGGCGGTGATGGGACCGGGCTCGGCGCAAGATCCGCCGGCAGCCAGACCTCTCCGAGGCGATCCCCGCCCCTTCGCATGACCCTGCGACATCGCCGAGCCCGGTCTTCCCTCGCATGAAGATCGACCGGCTCCGCTGAGGCGTGGCGGCGCCCGCACCTACAGGGACCGGGCTTCCCTGCACGCAGACAACGGCGGCGTGACGGTGATGCGCACGGCGACAACGTCCGCGATCGCCGCGCTCCGTCGGCCTCAGGCGGTCCGCCGCGATGCTCGACGCCATCAGACAGCGGCAAGACAGCAGGCTGACGCCGCTTCCCAGGCCATGCCATCGTTCAGCGACGTGGGCACCCCTATTGCGCCGGCCCGACGATCGGACCATGCTCTGCCAGGGGAAATCGGCATCGCCCGAAGCACGCCCCGACGGACCCATCGCGCTGCGATACCGTTCGCCGCTGCGCGACACCTGAGCCCGCCGCTGCGTGCCGTCGATCCCATCGGCAGGCCCCCCGCTCAGCCGGAGCCGGCAACGGCGTCATAAGCCTGTGCAAACAGTATGTTTTCCCACTCTCGATTCCGGGGCAAGGTTGCAAGATCGCCGCCTCGCGACCACGGGATATTGTCGCAGAGCAAAGCGACGCGACGATGCCGATCCCAGCTGCGACACGGCCATGACGACGTTCGACTGGCTGCGTGCGATCTTCGAAACTGACATCGCCGTCGACAGGCCTCGTCTCTCGATCCTTGAACAGGTGACGACGCGCGTCTTCGAGATCGAGACGATGGCGATGCCAAACAAATTCGAAGGCGACCAGTCGTTCACGGCATCGCTGTGGCGAAAGCTTTGGCTTGGCGTCTACCTGCTGGAGGACCCGCGGAGCGATACGCCACCGGACCACCCGACGCCTCAAGCCTGGCGGGCGCAGCTGCCGTCGTCCTGGCCGGGTTTCCGTCCAGAATGCGGCGATGCGCGATCGCCCTTCGACGCCCATGCCGCGGCCCTGCTCGACGGCGTCCATCCCTGGGGGGCAATCTTGACAGCCTCCGGCACATTGCCGGCGGAGGTTCTACGTGCCGCCATCGTCCACAAGGCCGCAAGGCTGACGCGGGGGGAACACGAGACGATCAGCGGCCCCAGGATTCTCGCACTCATGCGCCATCATTGCGCAAACGTGTAGCCTCGCTCGTGACCTGACCTTGTACCAATTGGCATGGATGCCCGACGGGCGGTCGCGATTGCGCCGGGCGCGACAACCATTCCTCCGCCGTTGCCAGCCTGTGGGTCAAGTCGTGCGGGATGACGTAGCCGCGGCCCCCGACTGTTTCGAGGTCGTTCTTGCCCGAAGAGGCATTCGCGAGCTTCTTGCGCAGCCTGCCGATCAGCAGAGAGCTTGGCATGCTCGTTCAAGACCGTTCCGGTTGTGATCTCGCCGTGTTCTGATCCGATGCAACTTGGCCACAAAACACGGCGGCCGAGGCCGCCGCAAGTGGTGGTTCAAGCATCGCCAAAGGAGGGCCTCTGGTTTCGGCATGTCGTGTGAAGGCAGGGTTACATCCCGCGTCCCATTCCGACGCTTCGTTCGTGGCAAACGAAAAAGGCCCGGCGTGAGCCAGGCCTGTGTGTCGTGATGTCGGTCGTCTTATTTCTTGCGGGCAGCCAGGAAGGCGGCAGCCGAGGGCATGGCCGGGGGCGGTGCAATGGTCGGGGTCGACGGACGAGCAGCAATACCAGCGAACGACACAGTGGGGAGAGCCGGCAGGCTCGGGATCGAACCGGCCGAAGCCTGAGCGACGGTGGCGAGGACGAGGACGACGGAGACGAGGGCGACGCGCATGAGAAACTCCACTGTATTTGATGCCTGAAGCGTCGGGGTTGTTGTCGTGTCCCGCTCGCTTCTTGTGATAATGAATACAGTCGACTTCTAACGCGCGCCTTAAAGACCACAGTGAATCAAATCTTGCGCGACACTATTCGTCGTCTACCATCGAAGAACGATTTGCTTACTTAATCGATCGTTCTCGGAGCCGATCGGTAACCACCTAATCCTGGAGACCCCCATGCCCGCACCAGCGGCGAGCGCTGCCGCTCGCGTGAATCAGATCGGAGAGGCGTAGATGGCAGCAAGCACCTTCGCGCGATGCTGCGCGCTGACCCTCCGCCATGAAGGGGGCTGGTCGGACCATCCAGCGGATCCGGGCGGCGCGACCAACCTCGGCGTTACGATCGGTACGCTGTCATCTTGGCTCGGCCGGCGAGCGACTAAGGACGAGGTCCGCGCGCTGACCAAGGAGTCGGTCGCGCTGGTCTACCGGAAGAACTACCGCGACGCGATCCGCGGCGACGAGCTGCCGGCGGGACCGGATTATTGCGCCTACGACTTCGCCGTGAACAGTGGGCCGAAGCGCGGGGCCGTGGCGCTTCAGCGCCCCCTCGGCGTGGCTGACGACGGCGTGATCGGCTCGGTGACGCCGTCGGCCTTGGCCACCGTCCCGGTCGAGACGCTGATCCGGGCTATCTTCAACGACCGGATGGCGTTCCTGCAAAGGCTCAGCACGTGGTCGACCTTCGGCAAGGGCTGGTCGGCTCGCGTCAACAGCGTGCTGGCGGAAGCGCTGGCCACGGCACGCCTCGCGCCGGTTCCGACGCCGCCCGTCAAGGTTGAGCCGCCGCCCGCACCGAGCCCCGTTGCGATTGCGATCGACAGCATCGATCCGAAGGCGGCACCGCGGGTCGCGCAGCCCAACTAAGGCAACACATTTGTCGGTCCTGTCGCGGCCCCGGCGCCCGAGCCCGAGAACGGGCTGTTTGCTCGGATGGCCGATCGCCTGCGCGCCGCCTTCCCGAAGCAGGTCGGAGCCCATGGCCGACGATCGCAGGGCCCCGCCGCGCCCGAACGAGCCGCAGTCATCCTGGATGACGGACGGCAGCCTTAAGACGCCCCTGCCCACGCCGTCGCCGATCAGCCGCGACATCGGCTTGTGGACCCGCCTTGGACCGGCGGCTGACGCCGTCCCTCGACCCTTACAACGAACGCAGCTCTCACCATGGCCGGCGGCATCATCGGACAGATCATCGGCGGCGCCATGACGGGCGGCATCGGCCCTGCCATCGGCGCAGCGCTGCCGTCGGTGGCAGACACCGGAAAGATCAGATCCTCGTTGATCGGCTCGCGCCGGACCCGAACGCCAAGGCGCAGGCCCAACGCGATATCGCGACGGCGCTCGCCGCGCGCGAGACGGCCATCGCCAACGCGATGATGGAGATTGCCAAGGCGCAGACAACCGTGAACCTCGCCGAGGCGCAGGGGAACGATCGGTTCTCGGCGCGGTGGGGGGTTGGATCTGTCTTGCCGGGTTCGGCTACCAGTTCGTGCTCGCGCCGATCCTGACCTGGTCCACCAACACCATCGGCGTGGCGATCGGTGCCGCGATCCCGGTCGCACCCACGCTGTCGATCAACGACCTAATGGTGGTGTTGACCGGCATCCTCGGCTTGGGCGTCCAGCGCACAATGGAGCGCGTCCAGGGCGTGTCGACGACGATGCTGGCCGCCTGACCCATGAGCGTCCTCGCGACCTTCCTTCTTCATTCCGTCGGCGGCCGCCCTCGTCTCTGGGCTGTGGCGTCTATGGCGGGTCGATAGCCGTGACATCGATGTCGTTGTGAAGGGCGCCACGTGCCTCATCTGCGGCGCAATCGGTGGTGGGCTGGTGCTCGCCCTTATGCTAGA
>NZ_BJZT01000061.1 GCF_007992175.1 Methylobacterium haplocladii
CGTCGCTGCGAACGGTAAAGCTTTTCGTCGAGATCGGTAGCATGCAGCACCTCCGTCCGATGGGCGCATCCGTCAAAGACAGCGTGCGCAGCGACCCTGGATACCTAGCCCCCCAAACGATTTAAACTTATGCTAATAATCCCCACTTGACGGATAGAAGCCTAACTCCCACCTGCGGCGATTACTTAGCAGTACAGCTATGATAAGGTGCGAGCGCGTCGTAGTTATCAGAAAATGCTAACCAGTCTTTTGATCAATTGCAACAATTAACTATTGCCCTGCGGGGTCTAATCTGCGCAGGATTTCAAGTTAACTTACTAGAATATCGCTCGCGCCGAGGCGACGGTCAGGATAATGAGATCGAATGACTCTGCTATCTGATTGACGACGTCCGCCATCGCCCTGCTCGGCACGTTCTCCAGGATGCACTATCCTCGGTCGAACCACCGCCGACCTGCAGCGTGAACGCGAAGGGTTTTAGGTTGTGCGGCGCACCGAAGCAATAATTTTTGCCGTCAATTTAATGTTCCGTCGAATTTCCCGCCCCACACTCTTGGTGCCGTAGATAACAATCCTGTTTTTATAACAATTGTTAATACACTTCATGAATACAGTACTATAGTATGCTGAAAGCTGATTCGGGCGGATGACATGCGTCTCGTCGCCGTCAACCGATCAACTTCGGACGGCCGGAGCCAGGAAAGAAGTGATCCCGGAGGTATTTATCAAATAATATCAAAGGCCTATCGGTGCGATGGTTGGGGCGTCACGAGGCCTGAGAGTGCCATCGATCGGAACTCGGCGAGCTTAAGATTTGATTAATTCGTAGTGCATCAAACGGAATTGGGCAGAATATCTAGAGTGTTGAGAGCCGCGATGGCATCCCCCTCTTCGCGGTTAGGCGATGCGGCACAGCAGCGCTCGCGTGTCTCCAATCCGACCAAGCTCCTGGCATAGTCTTCTTCGGGAAGATC
Source organism: Methylobacterium haplocladii (assembly GCF_007992175.1). Taxonomy (GTDB): domain Bacteria; phylum Pseudomonadota; class Alphaproteobacteria; order Rhizobiales; family Beijerinckiaceae; genus Methylobacterium; species Methylobacterium haplocladii. Next base: position 975 of record NZ_BJZT01000061.1, read on the forward strand.
AAGAATTGATCGCCCGACAGGCGATGGCATGAGTGTATCGGCTGCGCTCCCTGTGCTGCAAATCGAACGCGAGATGGCAATTTCCGCGTCGGTTATTGCTGAGAGTTCGCCACCCGACCGGTCCCTGTGGTGCTGCGTACCTCCAGTACATCGCCGGGATCGAGGAAATCGTCCTTTTGCGCAGACAGTACCGAAGCTTTGCTCCCTACCGTGCGATGGATCGTGAAGTCGAATTTTACTTCAAGATCCCGCAGTGCACTTGCCGAGCTGTCTGTCGATAACAGGTTCTCGATGAGCGTGCTTCGGGTGATCGAGAGTTTCTCAATATTCTTTTCGCTTGTATGTAAATTCGACAAAAGATTTACACGGCGCTCCATCTCAAGTGTTTGGACACGATTGATCGCCTCCTCCCTTTCGTTTTTGGCCGTTTCGACCTGAACTGCAGTTTGAAGTGCGCGCGTTGCCGACAATAAGCTCATCCGACGAGCTTCCATCGTACGTTGAGCTGAGGTGATGCCGCGTTGCATGAAATCGGCCACTTTGGCAGCCTCGGTCGCATCGGCTTTTGCGCCCTCATCCTCTTCGATATACTGCTTGCTGAGGACTGCCACGCGGGCAGTTGCCCGGACGACTGCCGCTTGCGCGGCGTCGCGTCCCGTCCGAAATTTGTCGACCCGTGCGGCAAGTTGTGCGGCCTCACCTCTCGCAACGGCGGCTTCGACAGGATCCCGGCTGGCCTGGGAGGCCTCGCCACTGTCGAAGGTGGTCTCGCCTTTGATCTCTGCCTTGGTGGCTTTCAGTTTGATCCGCTCTTGCAGGATCTCGAATTCGACGTCCTTGAGCCGACCTTGGAGATCGTCCGCGTGCCGGGCATCTTCGCCCCCCTTCGACTTGCGTCCTTCCCCCCCGGACGCCGCGACGACTTGGCGGACCGTCATGCCTGGTCGAAACGCCTGAGGACCAACGGTCTCCACTTCGCCCGAGACGTATACGGGCCGATAGGCGGCAACGTCGACCGTCACATCGTCTGGAGACAGGGTGAAGAAGACCTCACGCCCGTCCTGCGTGATGAAACGGATATTTCTCTTCGAAAGCGCAGTCCGGACCGATGCTCGGAGCTTGTCGAGACCCACTCCCGCAGCCTCGAACGTGCCAGCGAGTGGCACCACGAGCTTCCCATCGCCGCCTACGGTGATTTTCCAATCCGAATTGGGGATGCCGGCAATGAACACATTGATCGAGTCGCCCGCGGCCAGACGATAATCCTGAGCGAAACTGCGACCGCTCAAGGTTGCGAGCCCAATGAACATTACGGCTGTCGTGAAACGATGCTTGCGCGGCCGATTTGCCATCGCGTTCGAGCCCTCATCAATGAATACTGCAAGATGGCAGTTACGGTTGTTCTTGAAGTTGGTCAATTCGTTGCCAAAATGCTGCCAATCGCCAACAGCGAAAGCCAGAGGTGGCCGATCGGGTCGCGACGATCGTGCAGACTGCCGAAAGTCTACGGAACAGCGACCTGACCGACACGACCGGGCAGCAATCTGCGTCCTTGAAATACGGGTTCAGGTGTCGGCAGGACCGAAACTAGCAATTCTTGCTATTTTCGTTCGCCAACCACTGCCATGCCTTCCACCCCCACGTGAGGCGGTCGGGATCGCCGTAGTCTGAAAGTTCAACGAAGGGCTCCAGCCCGGCGAGAGTTCCGCCATATGAACGCACGATCTCGATGAACAAGAGCACGTCAGGCCGCCAGTCCGGAGGTCGCCAGATCGCGTCGCAAGCGAGCCAAGTTTAGCGATTGTCGAACTTCGAGATGGCGAACCCGCGCCTTCGCCGCCGCGTCGCTGTGGCGCTGAGGACAACGCCACCCATCAGGAAGCGACGACAACCGCTGTCTCGTCTGATTGGAACGAGCTACTGCTTAACACTCATTCAACGTTTTGTTGTCTGTCGTTCTGCGCTTTATCGATCAATCTCAGCAATACATGCTGTGCAATTGGGCTGATCAAATCTTTCATCTTCGGGTCCCATTCGCTAGCCTCGCATCCTGGTCGAGCGAACTCACCGGTTTGCCCCCATTGTGTCACGGGAGGCGCACTTGCTTCAGCGCTTGGAAGTTCCGCAATCACGATTCATGCTCTCCGTCGTCATGGTGGTGCAGTCCTTCGATGCCGAGATCGCGAAGGACATCGTCAGAGTTGCTAGAGCGGTGAGTTCTCAGCTTCGCGATTGCGAGATCATCCTGGTTGATGAGACGAGTTCGGACAGCGTCGCAGGGGCATTGCGAGACCACATCGATCGGAGCGAGATTGGCAATATCCAAATGTTCCGCCTCATATCTCAGGTCGGGTTTGAGGCAGCTGCTTGGGCCGGGATCGAGAATAGCTTGGGAGACTATGTAGCCGTTCTGAATATCAACCCGGAAATCGCTCAGACTATTCCTGATATGCTGCAGAAGATTTCCGAAAAGTACGAACTAGTCTTTATTCAGAACGTCGCGCCGGTGGACCAATCGGTGTTCGAGGCTGCGCTCGCACGCCTCTTTCGTAGGACCTACAAGGTTCTGACGGGTCTCGATCTGACACGGGAAGGGGCACAATCGCGCCTCATGAGCCGGCGACTAGTAAATTTTTTGCTGCAACACCCGCAACCGGTCTTCCGCTACCGTACATTACCAGCGCTCGCCGGCTGCTCGAAATGCACCATCGTCTATAACGGCCACCGCAGACCGACGGGTGAGAGCCGTTTCGTGCACAGAGCGCGCCGCGCCTGGTCTCTGTTGCTGAACAGCTCGACGGCGCCGATGAGACTTGCCTCCGGATTGGCAGTGTCGGGCGCTATCTTGAACTTGATCTATTCGGGCTATGTGCTGGGCGTCAGCATGTATAAAGCAGATGTAGCACCCGGTTGGGTCACGCTTTCATTGCAGCAGTCCGGTATGTTCTTCTTGTTTTCGATCGGTCTGTTCATAATCGCCGAATATTTCATTCATGTTCTTCGGCAGCGGGGTGCCGGGCCGCCGTATTTTATCGTGGGAGAATCGAACAGCTCGCTTCAGCAGGTGAAGCACCGTCTCAACATAGAAATGGCGTCCGATTGAAATGCTTACGGCCGTCGTCATCGGGGGTGGATTCTACGGTTGTAGCATCGCGCTCTATCTCGCCCAGCAGCGAGGCTTCGCCGTGACGCTGCTCGAAACCGCGCCGCAGATCATGCAGCGTGCCTCGCTCGTGAATCAGGCCCGCGTCCACAATGGTTATCACTACCCGCGCAGTCTCACGACCGCCGCTCGAAGCCGGGCGAACTATCCGCTCTTCGTAGCCGCATATGCCGAGTCCGTGGTTCGAGACTTTACGAAGCTCTATGCTCTCGCGCGGATCGGCTCGAAGATTAACGCGAAGCAGATGGAATCGTTGTGCCGATCGATCGATGCTCCGCTGGTCCGCGCCCCGCGGGAGATCGAAGCTCTGTTCGCCCCGAACACCGTCAGCGACGTCTACATCGTCGAGGAATACGCCTTCAACAGCGCGATACTCGCGCGCAAAATCGAGGCGGAACTGCTGGCGGCAGGAATCGACATACGTCTTGCGACCGAAGCCCTCGCGGTCGAACAGGGACCGGGCGGTGTGCGAGTGGAGGCCCAGCGCGGCTTGGAGCATTACGTTTTCGATGCCGATCTGGCTTTCAACTGCACATATTGCAATCTCGGGCAGTTCGCGTCGAAATCGACCGAGATGGCTCAGGTCCTCAGGCATGAGCTGACCGAGATCTCCCTCATAGAGCCCCCGGATGAACTCAAAGCGTTCGGCATCACCGTGATGGACGGCCCATTCTTCTCCTGCATGCCGTTCCCGACCGCCGGACTCCACTCCCTGACCCATGTCCGCTACACGCCACATGCGACCTGGGACGAGGACAGGAATCTAGCACCCGACCGCATTCTGCACGGAGACGGTCACCAGACCCGCGTCGATTGGATGTTGCGCGACGCACAGCGTTTCTTGCCCGCGCTCGGGCGGTCGCGATACGTGCGCTCGCTTTACGAGGTCAAAACGGTCCTCAAGATCAACGACGGCAATGATGGTCGGCCGATCATGCTTGCGCGATCGCCTCCGTACGGGAAAATGTTTTCGGTACTGGGTGGGAAGATCGATAATATCTATGACATCATCGAGCGGCTCAACAGTGAGGACCTTGCGGCGTGACCCCCGTGATTGGGCTCATCGTTGTTCAAGCGATCTTGAGTATGCAGATCATGACACCCTGTGCCGATCGCTCGTGCCGCGTTCCGATAGTATGAATGTGAAGCCTGGCCCTCTATTGCAGCAAGAGCAGAGAACCGCTTCAAGCACGTTCCACGATTTGATACTTTGCGCGTGTGTCGTGTATCGTCTTCTTAAGAATTATCTATTCAAAACATAATTCGCTTTTGTGCCACCCGCCGATCGACCCTAGTACAGCAAGGGCCTTTCACTATGCTGAAGCTGAAAGACGAGACGATTTTTCAGAACGAGCGGTCGTCTGTCGGAACTGCGAGGCCGGCCAATGTCATGACGCTGGCATCGATCCTCGGTGCCATTCGCCGGCACATCAAGATGATCGTGGTAATCTTCGCGATCTGCCTCGGCGCGGCCATCGCCTATCTTATGACGGCGCCGCCGCGCTACACGGCATCGACCTCGCTGATGATCGACACCCGGAAAAGCCAGATCATCAAGCCGCAGTTCGGCTCCGATCCGCCGCTGGACGCGAGCATCATCGAGAGTCAGGCCGAGATCATCAAATCCGACGACCTTCTGATGAAGGTGGTCAGAGACAACAAGCTTATCGAAGATGCTGAATTCGCTCCCCAGCCGGACGACGATCAGGGCAATTTCTGGGACAGCTGGCTCGGCCGGGCCCCAGTTCCGATGAGCACCGAGGCTCTCGAGCGCACGGTAGCATTCGCGGTTTCGAGGAATCTGAGCGTTAAGCGAGTGGGACTGTCTTACGTACTCGACATCCGCTACGTCTCGCTGTCACCCGTCCGTGCCATGATGATCGCCAACGCAATCGCTAGCGGCTACACCAATGGCGAGACGGAATCGCGTTACGATGCGACACGCAAGTTCAACAGCTGGCTGAAGGAACGGCTCGCGGAGTTGCGGGAACAGACGATCGCGGCCGACCGCGCATTGCAGGCCTTCAAGACGGATATCAACCGCGCTTCGACCAGTGCCGAAGCGCAGGTCACGCTTCGCAACCTCGAGAGCACGGTAACAGCGACGAAGTCCCTTTATGATGCGTACCTGCAGCGCTCGATCGACACGGCCCAGCAGCAGGATGTTCCGACGAACGAGGCGCGCATCATCAAGACCGCCTCGATTCCGCTCAAGCCAAGCTCGCCCAACTCCATCGTCATTCTCGGTCTTGCCATCCTCGGAGCAAGCGGTCTGAGTGGGCTCTATGTCGTCGCTCAGCAGGCGCGCATCCAGACCTTCGACACCGCCGAGCGCGTAGAGGCCACAACCGGGCTCAGATGCCTGGGTGTGCTTCCGGATGTCGCCGCAGGCAGAGGGCTCAGGCTTACGCGCGCAACCCAAGGAGAGTTCGACCTGACGCTCGCGCGAAGCGTCTGTAACGCGCCCTTCGACCGGCCATTCCGCCAACTGAAGCTAGAGTTGGATGCGCGGTGCCGCGACACGGCGTGTGTCGTCGGCATCACCTCGTCCCTGCCGCGCGAAGGCAAGAGCCTGATCGCTTTCAATCTCGCCTTGACCGCGAGCCGCTCCAGGGAGCGCGTTCTACTGATCGATGCGGCTTGCCGGGGCGAGGGTCTGTCCGCTGCCTTCAACGCCTCGAGCAATGACGGCCTGCGCGACGTGCTGTCCGGACAGGTTCAGGCGCCCGACGCGGTTGTCAGGCTGGACGAGTTCGATTTCGATTTCTTCCCGAGTGGGTCCCAGGGCTCCGGTTGGTCGCAAGCTGCGCTTTTCAACCAGAATCGGCTTGAAGGTCTGCTCAAGCAACTGCGCCCACACTACCACAAGATCTACGTCGATCTGCCCTCCGTCTACGAGGTTATCGAGGTCAAGAGCTTCATAGCTTGCCTTGATGAGGTATTGCTGGTCGTGCAGGCGCACCGGACCCGGACTAAGATCGTTGCCGAGGCGGCCTCGGTGCTCTCCGGCCGTTTCGATATGGTCGGGGGGGTCGTACTGAACCGCGCACGGCCCCAGCGCAGGAGCCTGGCCAACGAAGGTCTCTGACCTTCTCGAAATCTCCGGTCGATCCTCGATTCGATCGCATCCGACAAGACAACGCAGCTTGCGGGGCGCGGTCTCGACATGATCACTTTGCGCCGGCACGGCACGATGAGCTTTCGAGGTCTATGGCGACATCGGGCCGGGGAGTTTTACGCGCGGGGCTTTCATCTGAATGCGCGGCTCTCATACGGCTTCCGCTTGATCGGATCGGGTAGCGCGGGTCTCCACCTCCCCCCTGCAAGGAGAGGTCAGGGGGGGGGGGGGGG
>NZ_BJZT01000062.1 GCF_007992175.1 Methylobacterium haplocladii
GGGGGGGGGCGGTTCAGGATCGCTCGTAGCGGTGCCGTCGGCCCCCCAGCTTATACCTCCGCCTCACACGGGGGAGGAGAGCGGTTCTCTCGCACGATCCGATCAGCCGGAAACCGTATCGGCCGTAGCAGTGAGGCCGCTTAGACTATGATGCGGGAAAGTGGAATCCAGTTTCAAAAAATAGAATAGGTTAAAAAAATCTACGGTATTGTCGCTTCCGTGCGAAGGCGGCATACCCAAGGGCCCGTGCGAGAGCGAGAGTTCTATCGCGTATTCTCTACCGAAGTATTTGAGCTGTTCGGCGAAAGAGAATGTGGTATATAAATGCCGTAAGGAGATTTCCTGGCGCTTTAGCGATGGAAATCGCGCTATTGATCAGGAATGGGCCGGTGTCATGGGCGATACACCAAACTGGCCGCGGTCCCGCGCTGGACGGACACTGCCTCGCGATCCCGCATATCTCGTTGGAAGCCTCCCCCTGCCGCTCGGTTTCGGCCTTAGCTTGGTTGCGACCTCTGCCTGGGGCTCCTTCCTCTGTTGGATTGCCTACATGATCACGACCCTCGCGACGTGGTAACGTGAACATTTCTCTTTGCTTGGGGATTTTGGCTTGCTTGTTTTGACAGGCGCCGTAGGCTGAGGGTTCTTTCATCGCTTATCCCATGTTCTACCTCAGCATCGCAGGACTCGGAATTACGACTGGTTTCGCGCTTCGTTGGCCAGGTCTGGTAGTCGTCATCTCGATATTTGCGGTCGCATTTGGCGTCGCGGCCGCCATTCAGCGCGAGCCATTGCCTGGAACATTGTTTAGAGCTGGCGCAACCTTCGTGATCTTGAACCTGACGTTTTTTGTTGGCTCGCTGATCCGGGCGGTTCTACCTTCGATTCTTTCGCGCCTGCGCTGAACCGCCTCGCGCGCGGATCGACCTTCGCCCTCGTGTGCCCATCGCGGTCTGGGGAGGCCGGGACCCCGGCTTCTGCAAATCGCATCCCGGCATGGCAGCGAGATCGACGGTAGCCCGAGTGCCCAATGCCTACCGAGGGGCTTCCGCGAAGGTGAGCGCGACGTTCACGGCTTCCGGCGGAACATCTCCGGTGCTCTTCCCCGCATAGATTCCGATCTTCAGATAGGCGGCGGTCGGCTGCGGCCTGTCACCGACCCTGTATGCGTCCGCAAGGAGGTCCACGTATTCGTAGCCGGTCGGGATGTCCGCACGATCGACCAGCACCTCGCCGTCGATCCAGACGGCGATGCGGCCGCGGTCGCCGTGACCGTCGACGACGATGAGATCCAGATGGTGGTCTTTGCCGAGTTCGACTTGCGGGAGCGTCCCGAGAATACGGGTTGGCGAGAAAGTCTTTTGCTCTCCGCGGCCGGTCTCTCCTAGTACCCGAAGGTACGGGCGGCCGGTTGCTGGGTCGGGAACAAGGTCGAGAGAGAACAGGGGCGACGCATTCACGAAACTCCCGTCGGCGCGGCGGGTGTCCGCTTGATGGATCTGCACGATCGAGCACCATTCCGCGCCGACGAAGACCGATTTCGGATCGATGTTGAACGTTCCGGTCAGCCGGATCTCCTGGCCTTTGGCGAACGGTGTCAGCCCGACCAGTTCCGTCCGGATCTTGCGCGGTGGATCGAACGAGGCCCTCTCGCCGGCTTTTGCGGAGAATCGATAAGTTCCCCCGGGACCGGCCTGAACGCACTGCGTTTGAGCGGCCCATTTCAGGCCCGCGATCGTGATCGCTGTGCCGATGGACAGCTCTTGGAAACCGATAGTGCCTGCTGTGGCCGCCTTCGTATCGGCCTTCGTATCGGACTTGGAGGTGGCGGCTAGC
>NZ_BJZT01000063.1 GCF_007992175.1 Methylobacterium haplocladii
TTGGCAAAATACCTACAACCGCATTCGACCGCACTCCTCCTTGAGCTACCGGCCGCCTGCGCCCGTCACCTTCCCGGATCTGGCCTTCCGGCTACCCATGGCCGCCACCATGCAGTAGCCTCGCGATCGGCTCGGTCCAAAATACCGGTCAGGTCATTCCGCAGGGAGAAGCGTTCGAACGAGACCCATACCTCGACCACCGATCCGGGCGCGCCGCTCTACCGCAAGGCGGAGGGTCACTTGCCTCCGACCGGCGTGAGTGCTGGCAGCATCCGGCCGGGATGTCGGGGCAGCCTTTTGGCGACGCTGTGAAGACCTCGGCCGGATCGCGCGCCGTGCCGGGGGCCGACCGAACGCTTGGCTCAGGGCGCCTCGCCGAGTTCCTTTTTCGCGCGACCGATCGCATCGGTGCAGCCTTTGGCGTCACCCTTGCCGTCGGCGGTGCTGGCTTCGTCGAGGGCGACCTTGGCGGCCTGGGCCTTGTCGGCGCCCTTACCTGCATCGGCAGATTTCTCGTGGGGCGTGTTCGAGGCATCACCAGACGCGCCGGTCTTGCCTTGGCCGCCGCGGGCTGCAGCATCGGCCTGCCCACCGGAGCTCGCCGAAATCGCGTCCTTGCCTTCCTCGCGCACCTTGCCGGACAGCGCCTCGATCTGTTCGGAGCAGGGCGAAGCTGCGACGGGGCTAGCCGCCACGGTGACGAGCAGGGCGGCGGCTAGGTACGCGTGACGCGTCATCGGTCTGTCCTGTTGCGATCGTCGAGAGGGTGGATCGACTGCCGTCGAGAACCCTGTTGCCATGGATGAGGCGGCGCGGCGAGATGGCAGCCGAAGGTCAGAGGGCTTCGACGCGGAGAAGCCGCTTTCGCATTCGCGCCCCTCTCCCGGCACTGGGGGAGAGGGGCGCGCAGTGGACTCCGGAAAGAATCAGCTGCTCAGCTGGTCCTTGATCGGCAACTGCCGGATGCGGCGGCCGGTTGCGGCGAAGACCGCGTTGGCGATGGCCGGAGCCACCGGCGGGACGCCGGGTTCGCCGACGCCGCCGAGCGGGCTGTCGAAGCCGGTGGAGGTGACGAGATGCACCCGCAGGATCTTCGGCGCGGCGTCCATGCGGACCACTTCGTAGCCGTCGAAGTTGTTCTGCTCGGCACGGCCGTTCTTGAAGGTGATCTGCGAGGAGAGGGCAAGGCCCATCCCCATCACCACGGCGCCTTCCATCTGCGAGCGGATGCGCTCCGGATTGACCTGCGCCCCGCAATCGACGGCGATGTCGATGGCGTGGACCTTCACCTCGCCCTTGTCGTCGACCTCCACCTCGGCCGCGACCGCTGTGTAGGTGACGAAGCTGTAGTGCCCGGCGACGCCGAGGCCGCGGCCCTTCTCGAGCTTGCGGCCCCAGCCGGCGCCCTTCGCCACCGTCTCGATCACGCCGCGCAGACGGCCGGTGTCGACCGGATAGCGCGCCGGGTCCTCGCCGTAGTTCCAGACGTCGCCGAGAGTCATCGGGTCGATCTTTCGGGCGGGGCCGATGAGATCCAGCAGATAATCCTTCGGGTCGCGCCCCGCGGCATGCGCAAGTTCAGCCACGAAGGACTGGATCGCGAAGGCGTGCGGGATGTTCGAGACCGATCGGAACCAGCCGATACGCACGTGCGCGGCGGCCTCCGGGTTCTCCAGCCGGACGTTCGGTAGGGCGAACGGCAGGTTGGTGAGACCCATGCCGAGCTCGAACGGCAACTCGTGCTTCGGATCGGGCGCGAAGATCGAGCCGATCGTCGGCGCGGTCGAGCGATGCAGCCAGGCCACCGGCATGCCCTTGTCGTCGAGGCCGGCCTCCAGGCGCTCCACCGAGATGGTGTGGTAGTAGCCGTGATGCAGATCGTCCTCGCGGGTCCAGAGGAGCTTGACCGGCGCGCCGTCCACCGCCTGCGAGCAGAGCGCGGCCTCGACGATGAAGTCGGGCTTCGACTTGCGGCCGAAACCGCCGCCGAGAAGCGTGACGTTCACTTTCACCTTCTCGTCGGCGAGGTTCAGCCGCTTCATCAGCCGGTCGTTGGCGGCCTGCGGACCCTGGATGCAGGCCCAGACCTCGCAGAACCCGTCCTTGACGCGGGCGACGGCGGCGGGGGGCTCCATCGGCGCCTGGGCAAGGTGGGGCACGAAGTACTCGGCCTGGATCTTCGTCTTGGCCTTGGCCATCGCGCCGTCGACGTCGCCCTGGTTGCGCACGACCTTGCCGGGGGCACGGGCCGAAGCTTCCAGCTCCTTGCGGAAGGCGGTGGTGTCGTAGCCTGCGTTCGGGCCGTCGTCCCAGACGATCTTGAGCGCCTCGCGGCCCTTCATCGCTGCCCAGGTGTTTTTCGCGATCACCGCGATGCCGCCCAAGGGCATGAATTCCGAGGGGATCTCTCCCCCCTCGACTTTTACGGTTTTTACGACGCCCGGCACCTTCAGGGTCGCAGAATCGTCGAAGCTCTTCACCTTGCCACCATAGACGGCCGGCCGGGCGACGACCGCGAACAGCATGCCGTCGAGTTGGGTGTCGAGACCGTAGATCGCCTTGCCGGTGGTGATGTCGTGGTTGTCGATCAGCCCGATCTTGCCCTTGCCGATATAGCGGAAGGCCATGGGGTCCTTGAGCACGACGCTCTCGCGGGCCGGCACCGGCAGCTCGGCGGCGGCGGCGGCGAAGTCTCCGTAGCCGGCTGTCTTTCCCGACTTCTTGTGGCTGATGACGTGGTTCTCGGCCACGACCTCACCGACCGGCACGCCCCATTGCTTGGCGGCGGCCTGGACCAGCATCAGTTTCGCAGCCGCGCCCACGTGGCGGAAATGCTGGAAGAAATGGCGGAGCGAACGCGAGCCGTCGGTGTCCTGGTTGCCGAAGCGGCTCTCGTCGCCCCAGGCCTGGATCACCTTGACCTTCGACCAGTCGGCCTCGAGTTCGTCGGCGACGGTGAAGGCGATCGAGGTGCGCACGCCAGTGCCCATCTCGGAGCGGTGGTTCGTCACCGTCACAGTACCGTCGGCAGCGATGGCGACGAAGATCTTCGGATCGTCGCGCCAGCCATGCGGCATGCCGTCGGCGCCGTACTTCTTCTCCTTCTGCTCCTTGGTCTGGCCTTCGTCGGCGCGGGCGTCGCGGAGCGAGAGGGCGAGCACCAGGGCACCGAGTCCGCCGAGCGCGGCGCGGCGGCTGACGTTGTCGAGGATCGCGGGCGCCTTGGGGGCGGGCGCGGCGGCGAGGTCGGCCATGAGCTTTGAATCGTGGATCACAGCTTGCCTCCCTCGTTGCCGGTCGGCTGGCCGGCGGCCTGATGGATCGCCGCGCGGATGCGCGGGTAGGTGCCGCATCGGCAGATGTTGCCGCTCATCGCCTCGTCGATGTCCTGGTCGCTGGGCTTCGGCGTATCCTTCAGCAGGGAGGCGGCCTGCATGATCTGGCCGCACTGGCAGTAGCCGCACTGGGCCACGTTCAGATCGCGCCAGGCGACCTGGACCGGATGGTTTCCGTCGGGCGAGAGCCCTTCGATCGTCAGCACCTCCTGGCCTTCCGCCGCCGAGACCGGCGTGGTGCAGGAGCGCGTGGCCGTGCCGCCGAGATGGATCGTGCAGGCGCCGCAGAGCGCCTGACCGCAACCGAACTTCACGCCGGTGAAGCCGAGTTCATCGCGCAGGTACCAGAGCAGCGGCATATCGGGGTCGCCGTCGAAGCTGCGCTCCGCCCCGTTGACGGTGAGTTTGATCATCGTTGCATCCTGTCGTGAGGCCGCCGCACCCCGCCTGAGCGACGTGAAGCCGGTTCCGGAGGGCGATCGTCGGGAGCGAACCGCTCGGTCGATCGCCGAGAGAATGCGGGACGAATCCGCTACGGCCGATCAATCGCTGCCGGCACGCGCACGAAGGCCCCCGCCCCCGCACCGCATCTTGGAATGCTAATAATGTATCCGCGCGCAGGACATTCGCGCAATGCGGGCCCGGGCGGGGATTTCGCTGCATGGTTGCGTGCGGCGCCGGTGGCGTGACGTTTCGCACATCGTGACGGGGTTCGGGTTGCCGCAGGGACGACACGCTCCTGAACCCGCAGGGGCGGAAAGCGTCTCAAACCCGTGCCGCGGACTCCGCGGCTACGACGAAACCGACGCCCTCGATCTCCGGGTGGCCCTCCGCGTTCGGCACGGTGAGCGGATAGAAGCTCATCCGGAGACGGCGAATGCCGCCCGGTATGGTCCTGGAGGGGACCGGCACGGGAATATCCGCGGTGGCGAGGCCCTGCCGCAGGGCTGCGTGGAGCGGCGCGGAGAGCCGCTCCTCCAGGGCCGGCAGGGCCGCCCAGATGGTCTGGCCGAGGCCCCCACCGAAACCGCTGCCGCCGAGGTTCGCCAGCGCGCGATTGCGGTGCTGCAGCCTCAGATCGCGGTCGAGGAAGCCCAGGCCGACGGGGGCGTGCTCCAGGACCCCTTCGAGCAGCGCGCTGGTGAGCCGGCCCTCCTCGCGGCGGAGCAGCAGCAACCACGCGAGCAGTGCCACCGCCCCCCACGCCGTCGCCCCCGTCAGCACCGCGAGCAGCAGTCCGCGCAGGCGGTCGCTGCGCTGTATCTTGGCGACCCGCTCGGAGAGCTGCGCCCGGATCACGGCGACCTCCGCGCGGATCGCATCCATGATGCGCTTGCCTTCACCGGTGCGCACGAGGTCGGTGGCGGCCTCGAAGCCCTGCTCCTTGCGGAGCGCCACGACGCGGGCGGCGAAGTCCCGCTTCGCCGCGACCAGCCCGACGAGTGGTTTTCCGCCGCCGACGAGGGCCTCGGACCGTCCGTGGGTGATCGTCGTCAGCTGTGCGAGGCTCCGGTCGATGGCGTCGCGGGCGCCGTCGTAGGGGATGAGGTAATTCTCGCCGCCGACGAGCACGAAGCCGCGCTCGCCCGTCTCCAGATCCTTGATCGACGAGAACAGGCGCTCGACTTCGAGCACCACACCGCCCGCCTCCGCGACGCGGTCGCGGCTCGATTCGGCCATGAGATAGTTCCAGCCGGCGGCGAGCAGCGCGACGACGAGCAGGCCGAAGGCCACCGGCGAACTGACGAGCGCCGAGGTGAGCCGCGACCGGCGCCGGTTCCAGCGGCGCAAGGCGGCGATCGGGGCGAGCATGATGATAGTCCGGGACTCTGCGACGAGGCCTGGGAACACTATCACTCAGATGACGGGCGGACAGAGCGCTCGCGGAATTCGGATCACAGCGCCGTGATAAATTCCGGCACCACCACGCTCGCTGGTCCGTACCGCGCCGCGTCGAACAGCCGAGCGTTGTCCGACGGTTCCAGGTTGAGCTCCCAGGTGCGGATGCCGAGCGTGCGGGCCTGTGCGACGTAGCCCGCTGCCGGGTAGACCGCGCCGGAGGTGCCGACGGCGACGAAAACGTCGGCTGTACGGAGCGCCGCGTCGATGGCTTCGAGGTGCTTCGGCATCTCGCCGAACCAGACGATGTCCGGCCGCAGGCTGCCGGCCCGATTGCAGGCCGGGCAGGGCGTGCCGACGAAAAGGTCGTCGCGCCAGGGATGGACGGTCTCGCAGGCGAGGCAGCGGGCCTTCAGCAGTTCGCCGTGCATGTGCATCACGGCACGGTTGCCTGCCCGCGTGTGCAGATCGTCGACGTTCTGGGTGCAGAGGAAGAGCGCTCCGCCGCGATCCCGCAGGTGCGTCTCCAGTGCAGCCAAAGCCGTGTGCGCGGGATTGGGTGCGGCTGCGATCACGCCGCTCCTTCGCAGGTTGTAGAACTCGTGGACGAGGGCCGGATCGCGGGCGAAGGCCTCGGGCGTCGCCAGCGTCATCGGATCGAACCGGCTCCACATCCCTCCGCGATCGCGAAACGTGCCGAGGCCGCTCTCGGCCGAGACCCCGGCTCCGGTCAGCACGAAGATGTTTCTGGGTGACGCCATCGCTCACGCCCCTCGCCGATACAGGATCCGTCGTCTCGCATCGCTTTTATCGGAGATTAACCAAACTGGCGTTCAATCGAAGACGGTTAAGGTTGATGTTCCCCTGACGGCCGAGTTGTCCTCTCCGGCCCTCGATCGCGCTGTTCCGAGCGCGGCGAGGGCGGGACGGCATCCGTGCGGGGTACGCGTATCCGAGTACAGCCCGCATGATCGACGACGCGTATCGCTACGGCCGCCTCGCCCGCCGCCCCCGTCGCCGCCGGCTTCGCGTCGACCTGCTGGCGATGACGGCCGCGGCAGCGATCGTCGTCGGCGCACTGCCCCGTTTTACGGCGAACACCGATGCCGCCGTCGAGCTGGAGCCGGCCGCTGCGTCACAGACGGCCTCGCTGCCCGCGACCGCCACACCCGGACGCGACGCCTGGTTGTTCGATCCGACGCCCGCCCTCGGATCCCGGAAGCTGTCGATGCGCCAGGTCACGACCCTGCATGCGGCCTTCGAGCCGGTGGTCGCACCGCCGGCCGTCGTCGCGGCCTTGGTCGCGCGCGAGCCAGCGCGGACGCCGCGTCCGCAGCCCGTTCAGCAGACGGCCCGACTGATGCCGGCTCTCGCGCCGCAGACGGTGCCCCTGCCGGTGCGGCGCCCCTCCGATCTGCTCGCCGCGCGTGTCACCACGGTCGCGCGGCTCGAACGGCCGCTCGCGCCACGCGCCCGGGCTGCCGCCCAGGAGAATGCCGAGGCCGAGCGCTCGTTCTTCGATACCGTGTTCGGCGCCAAGCCCGCCACCGAGGAGGGGCAGGCGCTCGCCTATGCCGGCGTCGACACTCAGAGTCTAGGATCGAGCCCACGCCGCTCGGCGGTCGCGCCGCAGGCCGGCGGCGGAACCGCGATCTACGACATCAGCGCGAGCCGGGTGACGCTGCCGAGCGGTGAGGTGCTGGAGGCGCATTCGGGCCTCGGCGCCAGCATGGACAACCCGCACAACGTGCATCTCAGGATGCGTGGCTCGACCCCGCCCGGCACCTACGACCTCACCGAGCGCGAGGCGCTGTTCCACGGCGTGCGGGCGCTCCGCCTGAACCCGGTCGGCGGCGCCGGCGCGATCCACAACCGCAACGGCCTGCTCACCCACACCTACATGCTCGGATCGAGCGGCGCTTCGAACGGCTGCATCTCATTCCGCAACTACCCCCGCTTCCTGCAGGCCTATCTCAGCGGCGAAGTCCGCCGAGTGGTGGTTGTGGCCGGATCGAAGGGGGATCGGGTGCCGAGCTTTGCGAGCCGATTGTTCGGGGCGAGTGCTTCGGCGGAATGAGGCGCGCCTACTGCACCCGCTGCGCCAGGATCTTGTCGATGCGCCGGCCGTCCATGTCGATCACCTCGAGCCGCCAGCCTTGAGTCTCGACGGCGTCGCCCTCGGCCGGGATACGGCCGAGTTCGACGATGACAAAGCCGGCCAGCGTCGAAAAATCGTCGGTGCGCGGCCGGTCGGGGAAGGCGAGGCGGTCGAAGGCCTCGCCGGCCGGCATCATGCCGTCGATGAGGAGCGAGCCGTCGGCGCGCTCCACCACCATGGCCTCCTCGCCTGGGTCGGGAATCTCGCCCGCCATGGCCTCGAGCAGGTCGGTCTGCGTGACGATGCCCTCGAGGCTGCCGTACTCGTCGACGACGATCGCCATGCGCACCGGCTTGGTGCGGAACGCCTCCAGCACCTTCAGGATGGCGAGGCCTTCATGCACCACGATCGGCTCGCGCATCGCCGCGATCACATCCGGCTCCTTCCCGTCGAGGAGCTGGTCGAGCAGGTCCTGCTTCCTCAGCACGCCGACCACGTCGTCGATGATGGCGCGGCTCACCACGATCTGCTCGTGGCGGCATTCGCGGATGGCGCGGACGATCTCCTCCGGGCTGTCGTCGAGATCGACCCAATCGACCTCACCGCGCGGCGTCACGATCTCGCGGATGCGGCGCTCGCCGATGGCGAGGATGCGGGCCACCGCGTCCTCCTGTGCCTCGTGCAGGAACCCAGCGTCGTGGCTCGCGGTGACGAGCAGGCTCAGTTCGGCCGGGGAGGGCAGATTCTCCTCGCCGGTGCCGGGCTGCAGGCCCATCAGCTTGAGGACCCCGTTGCCGAGGCCGTTCAGGAACATGATCGCCGGGCGGAAGATCAGCAGGAACAGGCCGAGGGGCCGCACGATCACCAGCGCCGTGCGCTCGCTGCGCTGAAGCGCGAGGCTCTTCGGCGCGAGTTCGCCAAGCACGATGTGCAGCCCGGTGATGATCACGAAGGCGAGCGCCACGGAGAGCGTGTGCGTGCCGACGCCGGCGAATTTTTCGGGCAGCCAGGCGAAGGCCGGCTCGATCAGATGGGCCAGCGCCGGTTCGCCGACCCAACCCAGCGCCAGCGACGAGATGGTGATGCCGAGTTGGGTCGCGGCGAGATGCGCGTCGAGCTTGTCGGTGGCGTGTTGGAGCGCCTTGGCGTTGAGCCGCTTCTCGTTGACGAGTTCGCTCACCCGGCTGCGCCGGACCGCGACCAGCGAGAACTCCGCCGCCACGAAGAAACCGTTGGCGAGAACGAGCGCCAGGACCGCGAGCAGCCCGAGCGCCGTAGACCAGCCGTCGTCGAAAATCGCGCCCTCCGAGGCGTAAAGCCGCCTCCGAGGCGACGCCTGCGCTTAGAGCCGAATGTCGGGGCGGCGTGAAGGGGTCATACACGCGGCCCTAGGCCGCCAGGTCGAGCCGGGGCGGTCGGCGTTCCAGCCGGGCCAGCGCGATCGGCTTGACCGCGTCGAAGCCGATCGCCCCGAGCCGGATCGCGTCGGTGACGGCCGAAGCGACGACGTCCGTGGGCATCGCCTCCATCAGGTGCAGCACCTGGATGAACTCGCGCTTGCCGCGGTTACCCGTGCGCGCCTCCAGAAGGTGACGCAGGTGCTGGAACGACTCGGGCAGATCCCAGCCCTGGAGTGCGGCCGCCTGGTCGAGGGCGTTCGGTTTGGACTCGATCAGCGCGAGGTCATGCAGCGGATCGGAGACGAACACGCCGGTACTGTC
>NZ_BJZT01000064.1 GCF_007992175.1 Methylobacterium haplocladii
ACGGCTTGACGCCCCGAGCCTTCGCCAACCAAGCTGTTACAGCCCGAGAACTTGCATAGGACGTGGACCACAAACGGGATCAACTCCAAACTGGCCCGCAGGCCATACCTCAGGGCGGACCACTTCAGAGGGGGCGGATCACTTGCGACTGTGGCAAGGTCGCGTGGCCGCGTGCCGGCCATGCATAGTCGTGCTCGAAACCTAGCGGCGGGACCAAAAACTGCGGCCTCACTCGAAACCTGACTGGCTCACGCCCCGAGCCTAAGCCAGCGCTCTCGGCGGGGACGCCGCTCACCGAGAAGCCTCAGACCAACGAGGACTCTCGCCTTCGACCCAGTGCAGCTTCTGCAGCAGCCTGCTAAGCTAATTCGTTTCGAAACACTATGAGGCTCTGAACTTCGATCGAAGCCGCTTCACTTACGTATAGGCAGATTTCAACGTTTGTGCTTTCATTCTCAAGCACAAAGTCTATGCCGACGAGGCCGGCGACACTAGTAAACAATTCCGGCCCAGAAACGGATCTGTTAGCGAGGATGTCGGTTCCCATCATTCGGCCCGCTTGGACACGAAGAATGTCCGTAGCATCTGAGGTCTCTAACGCCCGGATGCGAAATCCGCCAAAATAGGTTCCTGCCTCCAGACGGCAATATGGCCCGTAGCTCGCACATCCCTCAACATACCTTATGACACGGAAACCCGTTTCCTCGTCTGTGCCTACTTGTGAGGGCAGTTCGCTCATACGCCAACGAAGATAATACGTCACCAATCTCTCCGATGAGGATGCCGCGCCGAGGCGGGCCTTCGCAGCCTGCGTCGCTTCCTGTCAAGTCGGCGACACATACCTCACGAGCCTGTGGCGTTGGCGGTAGAGGTCCTTGTCGTAGGGATAGGGGACCTCATCGCATTTCGTTGAGGGAATGCGCGCGAGGCGGCGCCCGACTAACGGGTAGATCCAACACCCAGCTCACTGGTTCGCCACCGAGCCCGAACACGAGGTTGCACTACATGCGCACCCAACATAGTAGCACACGGACTATGTGAAACTGGGCAGTTTGCAGCGGCGAGTGCAGGCCGCGATCAATGGTATGAGGTCGATCACGATGTGGGGCTGGGATCAACTCGGGATCAAGCGCCGGTCCGGACCGACGGCTGCCGACGTCCTCAGGATCGCCCAGGAATCCCTGAACGGGGAACGAGAGGCGATGGAACGGCGCGTGCAACTCGCCATCGCGGAAACCACCTCGCGGCTGAAGAGCGTGCTCCAAGAGAAGATCGAAGCGAGCGAAGAGCGGCATCGAACCCAGCGCCAGGATGCCGGGACGCTCCTCGAGGACATGCGGAACGGCATCCTCGAACTGATCGAACCCCGGGTTCAGCTTGCGATCAACCAGTCCGGCTCTCGGGCGGAGGAGCGCTTCAGCGAAGTCGCCCGCGAGAGTCGAGCCCTGAGCCAGCACGTTCCCGCCTTCTTGAATGCGATGGTAACCGTCCGGGCCTTGAGCTTTCAGCTGTCCTCGCTGCGCGCCGCGCAAGAGGCCAGGAAGGGAGACTTCGAGCGCTGGGGCGAGATGACATCCGAGATCGAGGCGCTCTCGCGCCGTGTCCAGGCGATGAGCGAGGCCACCGAGAGAGAGCAGGCGTCGTCGCTCGTGGCGCTCCAGGAACGGATGTCGACGACCGATCGCCGCAACGAGCAACTGGCGGAGTTTCTGGTCCGCTTCGAGGGTGTGCTGATCGGGCGGGAGGGCGATTACCAGACTCTGCGGGATCGGTCTGACCTGATGGCGACCGAACTCCGGGAGCTTGCCGCGGCCGCCGAACGCTCAGGGTCGGACCTCCACGCGGCACGTGAGCGCATCGAAACGTTGCAAGGGCAGTCTGACCACTCCGCGGGCGAAGTCCAATGGATGAGGACCTCGCTGACGGACAGTCAGGCGGATCGCGCCAACCTCTGGAAGGCGGCCGAGCAAACGACCAGCAGCATCGGCGAGCTGTGGCATCGCGTGGAATTCATCCGCAAGGAAATCCTCTACGAGATGCGCTTCAGTGCAGGCATGGCCGGACCCAATGACGCGGCGGCGAAACGGGTTAGCCGGATCGTCGACGAGGACAGGGTCGAAGCAGCCAAGAAGGCTGGAGACGTTCGGCTCAATCTCGGCTGCGGTCATATCCCGCTGCCCGACTACCTGAACGTCGATTTCCGGGATCTACCCGGCGTCGACGTCGTGGCCGATGCGGGCGACCTCCCGTTCGAGCCCGGCACCGTGTCCGAGATCACCTCGCAGCACGTCCTTGAGCATTTCCCGGAGGAGCATCTTCGCCGATTGCTTCCCTATTGGCACAGTCTCCTGAAACCAAAAGGCGTGTTTCGGGCGGTGGTCCCGGACGGCGAGGCGATGCTCGCGGAGCAGGCCAAGGGAGCCTACAGCTTCGAGCATTTTCGCTCGGTCCTGTTCGGCGCTCAGGAATACGAGGGCGATTTTCACTTCAACATGCTCACGCCCGATAGCCTCGGCAAGCATCTGACCGAAGCCGGCTTTCGCGAAGTGTCCGTGCCCGTCAAGGGCCGCAAGAACGACATCAGCTTCGAGTTCGAGATCACGGCGGTCGCCCCCTGATGTCGTCGCCCGACACCTCTCTTGCGGTCGACGTCGCCGCGCCGACCGGGCGGTTGCTGGCTGGCGAGGGTGTCGCGACGCCGCCGGTCTCGATCATCATCAACACGGACGGCCGCGTCAGGAACCTCGCGCTGACGCTGGAGAGCCTGCGCCAACTCGACTATCCCAATTTCGAGGTCTGCGTCGTTTACGGCCCGACGCAGGACGGCACGCGGGAACTGGCGGAGAGCTGGTCGGACCGGATCAAGGTCGCGCATTGCCCGACCCGCAACCTCTCCCAGTCCCGCAACATCGGCCTGGCACTCTCCGCTGGCGAGATCGTCGCCTTCCTGGACGACGATGCGATCCCCGAGCCGGAATGGCTGCGGCAGGTCGTCATTCCGTTCTCCGATCCAGTCGTCGGGGCCTGTGGCGGCTTTCTTCTCGACCACACCGGGGTCAGCTTTCAGTGGCGCTTCGGGACCGCCAACCGCATGGGCTTGGCCGACACGACTTGGGACCGGCCCATGCCGGAATACAACTTTCCCTACTCCGCCAATTATCCGATCGCGATCGGGGCGAACAGCGCGTTCCGACGCAGCGCGGTCATGGAGATCGGCGGCTTCGACGAGCAGTTCATCTATTTTCTCGACGAGACCGACGTGATGGTCCGGCTCGTCGATCGCGGCTACCACGTGGCCCAGGTCGAGGGGGCGCTGGTTCACCACAAATACGCAGCGAGCCACATCCGGTCGGAGGGCCGCATGCTGACGGCCTGGTACGCGATCATCCGAAGCAAGATCTATTTCTCCCTCGTGAACGCTGGCGGCCACCACGACATGATGGATGCGGTCGCGAGTACGCGCGTCTTTGTCGAAGGATTGAATAAAGACCTAGAATGGGGAATATCGACCGGAAGGCTGTCCCCCGACCTGCGTGACCGCTTCCGGGACGACGTCGACCGTGGCCTCGCCAGCGGCCTCAAGGAGGCCCTGGCCGAGAACCGCCTATTCTACGATGCGGTGGCCCTCTTGCGGCACGAGGGCCCCTTCATGCCGTTTCCGCGTCTCACGCCGGAGGGCCGACGCCGCACGATCTGCCTCCTAACACAATACTATCCGCCCGGATCGATCGGCGGCATCGGTCGGTACGTCCACCAGCTCGCTCGTGCCATCGCCGCATTGGGGCACCAGGTCCACGTCCTCACGAAAGCGCAGGGAAACGATTCCGTCGATCTCGAGGACGGCGTTTGGGTGCATCGGATTGCCCCGAAGCAGATCCGCAGGAGCCGGGAGGCCATCGACGCGCAGATTCCTCAGCACATATGGAACTACTCGGCCACGATGCTGCTGGTCGCGCATGGTGTCGCTGCCGAACGACCGATCGATGCCGTCTTCGCGCCGATCTGGGATTGCGAGGGCATCGCCTTCCTGCTGGACGGGAGCTGGCCGCTCGTCACGAGCCTGCATACGACGCTATCCTTCTATCTCGAGAGCCACAGCTATCGTCTCGAGGACGAGACCTTCATGGAGACGTTCGCGCGCCCGATGCTCGCCCTCGAACAACGCCTGTTCGTGGAATCCCCGGCCATCCTGGCGAACAGCAAGGCGATCATCGAGCAGATCGAGCAGAGCTACGGCGTCTCATTCGATTCGCAGGCGATCGAGATCGTCGCGCACGGCCAGGAGGACTGGTCGGCGTTTCCGGTTCAGCTCCCGGCGCCGGTGCCGGACGGGGCGCTACGGCTCCTGTTCGTCGGCCGCCTGGAGGAGCGCAAGGGCATCGACGTCCTGCTCGAGATGCTGCCTGCGCTGCTCGAAGCGCATCCCGAACTCGTCGTCGACGTCGTCGGCAACGACACGCTGGCGAGCGGCCAAGGCGAGACCTATCGCGAGCTGTTCGAGACACGGCACGCCACCCAGGCTTTCCTGCCGCGTGTTCGCTTTCACGGCGAGGTCGAGGAGGCGGAACTGCTCGGCTTCTACAAGGCGTGCGATCTGTTCGTGGCGCCGTCGCGGTTCGAGTCGTTCGGCTTGATTCTCCTCGAAGCCATGGTGTTCGGCAAACCGGTCATCGCCTGCCGTGCCGGCGGCATGACCGAGGTGGTGGAGCACGGCGTGACGGGTCTGCTGGCGGAGCCGGGCGACGCGCCTTCGCTCGCCGCCGCGGTCGAAACGCTCGTGGGCAGCGCGCCGATGCGAGCCCGGATGGGACGCGCCGGCCGTGAGCGCTACGAAGCGCGCTTCACGCCGACCCACATGGCCGAGGGCGTATTGGCGTTTCTCTCGTCCGTTGTGGACCGCGCCGAAGCGGGAGGTGCGGAGCATGGCTGACAGCTTGGATGCCGGGACGCGCGACGAGGAGGCTGGGTCGATCAGCCCCGCCAGGATCGCGCTCCCGCCGAAGGTCGCCCTGATCAACAGCATCGTGGCGCGCAACGACGCCATCTCGGCCTCGGCGATTGACACCTATCGGGCGCTGACGGCCAACGACGCCTATCGGGTATCCCTGTTCTGCTACAGGAACGACTATCCGGAAATCCCGTCCCACATCGTCTCGAGCGTCAACGATCTCCTGTTTCATCGCGACTACCTCGATGCCGACATCCTGCTCTGGCACTTCGGCATCACCTACGACCTGTTCAACGCCGTCATGGTTGGAAACGGTCGGGCGCGTCGGGTCGTTTGCTTCCACAACGTCACGCCCCGGGAATTCGTGCCGCAGCGCTCCTGGGCGACGATCGACAAGTCGCTCGCGCAATGCCACCTCCTGCGCGACGCCGAGGAGGTGTGGGCGGTCAGCGGGGTCAATGCCGAGGTTGCGCGGGAATTCGGGGTCGAGGCGGACCGGATCCGCGACATGCCACTGGTCGTGGAGAGCGGCCCGCTCAAGCGACCGTCGGACAAGACGAAGGACCTGATCACGATTCTGTTCGTCGGGCGCTTCGTCCGGGCCAAGGGCGTGCTCGAGCTGCTCCAGGCCGTGGAGGGACTGCTCGATGTGGGCGGCGTCCCGTTTCGGCTGGAACTCGCCGGCAACATCGACTTCTCCGACCCGGATTACGTCAAGCAGGTCCGGGCGTTCATCGAGGGGAAGGGCCTCGGCGAGATTGTGACGATGCACGGCACCGTCGACGACGACACCTTGGCAAGACTTTACGCCGAAGCGCACATCCTAGCGATCCCGTCCTATCACGAGGGATTCTGCAAGCCGGTCGTGGAGGCTCTGCGTGCCGGCTGCATCCCGGTCGGCTACGCGGCCTACAACCTGCCCTACGTCGCGAACGGCTTCGGCCGCCTCGTGCCGCCCGGCGACGTTACGAGCCTGGAGGCGGCCCTGCGGGACCTGATCCGCGCCCTGCCGGGCGCGCTCGAATCTCCCCACGCGAGCTGCCTTCGCCTCGACCGGGGCACGATCAGCCTGACGTCGCTGGCAAGGCAGATCCAGAACTATACGGCGCAATTTGCCGCCGCGCGCATTGGCTTGGACATGCGAGGCAGGTTAAAGCATATTACGACGAGTGATCGATCAATGATCGGAAGCAATTATAGGTGACGGACGAAACACCTCGTGATTTCGTATTGGAGCGCGGTGCCGTTCGATAATCGGATGAAGCGAACTGATCTCGGACTCGACCTCAAGATCAACATCGCCGCTGATCGCATCTCGAATAACAATGAAGGCGAAATCGGAGAATTCGATCATGAACCAGCGCTTGTTGTCTTTCATTGGGGACGTCCCGCTGAACAAGCTCTTCGAGAACTGGGTTCCGGCCCGGGTAGAGCCGGAAGGCCACGATTGGCTGGACCTCCCGCCGGCTGACTTTCTGGATTGGTGCAGGAAGTTTCCCGATATCGGGATGTGGTACATCCCACCGCACGAAAAATACATTGGCAATCCGAGCTTTCTAGTTTCGCAGGCTCACCGTGTCTGGACCACGACATCCCTTCTCAATCGTCACTGTGACCGGGCCGCATCCTTGCTGGACCTGGGCTCGTACCCGTTCGTTGTGCCGGTAACGCTGCGAGACTACTTCGGCTTTACTGGTAAGATAACCGGCACCGTGATCCAGCCGCTCAACGACACGTCTTATGACCTTTTGAGCAAGTATCAGATCGCGACGGACGTTCTCGATCTCGATCCCTTCGTCGTCGACCTGACGCGGCAGGATCGCCTGCCGACCCGACTGCAAATCCGCGACAACACGCAGGATGCCGTCACGTTGTTCCACGTGATGGAGCATCTCTATCACCCGATGCCGACCCTCAAGGAAGCGCATCGGGTCCTAAAGCCGGGCGGAAAGATCTTTATTACAACGGACAACGCCTTCATGTTGAACGTCTTCAACTCCATCCTCGATACGACGACTGCCGTGTTCGAGCCGGTCGAGGGTACCTCAGCCATGCAGGTCCATGATTGGCGCGGTCACGTCCGCTTCTTTTCCGAACGGGACCTGTCGGTCATGTTGCAGTCCGCGGGGTTCGAGATCGTCGAGATCGGCTATCGCGAAATCTACTACGACGTTTTGTTCGATGATCACTTCGTCGATCCGAATATCTACATTCAGGGCTGGCGCACGGATATCCTCCGGGATATGCCGAGCGCCAGGAACGACATCTACGTGGTTGCACAGAAGAGCGCCTGAGCGCCACCCAAGCGATGGGTCCGTTGCAAAGGGATGACGATGGCAGGATTCGAGGACATTCAGTTTCCGAGGGAGGATCAGGACGAGAGCTTCGAGCAGAGGCGAAGCCACGCCTGGAGCAAGATCAAATGGAGCGTCCCCGAGACCGTCAAGCGGGGCCGGTTTCTCGACATCGGCTGCGGGATCGGCAACGGCGTCGTCGCGGCCCTCCAGCACGGTTTCCAGACTGCGATCGGAATCGATCGCGATCTCGCGGAGTTCCCCTGGGTCGATGTCGGTGGCTTCGATCGTCGTTGCGAAAACCTCGGGATAGACCCCGCCAGGGCCATTCTCATCGGCGCCGACCTGTTCAAGACAAGTTTCCCGGATCGGAGCTTCGACTGCGTCTTCATGCTCGACTCGATCGAACATGTTCCAGATCCGAGCGCGTTCATTGCCGAAGCCGCGCGGTACGTCGCCCCCGGCGGTGTCCTGCTCATCGATACGTGTCCGCTCTACTATAGTGCACTCGGCGCGCACTTATGGGGCTACCTGGATCCGAACGTTTATCCGTGGGCTCACCTTCGCTCGGACTTTGCGGAATTGACTCAACGGGCGGAAATCGACGAGTGGACCTCTATACGGGTCGAGGAACTCAATCGCGTCACGCATGACGAGATCCGCCGGGGCGTTGTCGCATCAGGGCTGGACATCCAGTTCGAGCACCGAAGCGCGCCGACACCTGAGACGTCCGCCCTCCTCGAACAACACCGATCCAATCTCGACTGGAGCAAGATCCCTGACGAGGGCCTTCTCTTTGAAGACTGGATTTTGATCGTCGGGCAAAGGCCGCTTTCCGACGCTTCGTAGATTCGAAGCTCTGCCATCGAACACGACGGGCCGGCGCGGCCGGTCCATATCGGCTCGATCGAGCGCCTATTCGGCCGTCATCCCGGTCTGCTGCCGTTGCAAGCGCGGGATGGGGCCGTCGGTGTCGGCGATGATGCGGGCGTCGGCGTCGCTTGAGCGTGCTGTTTTTACACGGAAGCGTAGCCTGAATTCGTGAGGTAA
>NZ_BJZT01000065.1 GCF_007992175.1 Methylobacterium haplocladii
GTTAGTGCCTGTTTGAGCCCCTCGGCCGGCCGTCCCCATCTGTCTTGTGTGCAAACACGAATTCCGCCTGGCGGGGCGGACTGGAGAGCAGATGTGGACGGACCGACATCGGACGCGTCATGAGGCGCGTCTGAAGGACATGGTGCTGCAGGCGGGCTTGGACGAGGTGACCCGCTTCGTGGAGCGGGCAGATCCGCCAGGCAGTCCGAGCGCGACGCCTGCGCGCCAGGTGCTGGCAGCGATTGCCTGGCACCTGCGGGTCGGCGGCGCGTGGCGGGCGCTGCCGGCGGGCTTTCCGCCCTGGCGTACGGTCTACGGCTGATTTAGGCGCTGGATCGCGAAGGGCCTGTTCGAGGACCTGATGCGGGCTCAGGCCCGCCGACAGCGACGGCGTTGCGGACGAAGGCCCAAGCCGCGACTGGCGATCGTCGACACGCAGAGCATCAAGTGCATCGGCGTGCGCGGGCCGCGCGGCTATGACGGAGCCAAGAAGCTGGTCGGGCGTAAACGCGTGGCCCTGGTCGATGCCGAAGGCCATATCCTGGCGCTCGCCGTCGTGCCGGCGAACGTGCAGGATCGCGACACGCTGCCCGCCCTCGATGACGGCAAGGAGACGTGGCCCAGCCTGCGTCTGGCAATCTTCGACGGGGCCTTCACGGCCGAGCGCTGCCAGGAATGGTGCCTCGTCCATGGCATGCGCCACCGCGTTGTCGAGAAGCAACCGGATCAGAAGGGCTTCGTCGTCTTGGAGCGGCGCTGGGTCGTTGTTTGATCGTGTTGCAAGCGTCAAGTCGGATGAGAGCGGCCACCGCCGGATCGTGGTTGTTTCCGCGGTCGGCCCTTTCGACCGCCGCACCCTGCGTCTAGAAGCGGGGCTCACCATGTCGAGCGCGCGGTCCGGTTCGACACCGGCCGCAAGACCCAACCCGGGATGGCCCTGCTCGCGTCCCGGCGGGGACGCCCCTGTCCGCCTCACCCCGGCGGATCTCGTCAAACGGCTCTCGTGTGCCCTGGCGGCTCGTGCCTCACGCGGCCGCTGCCGGCCACGGCTGGAATGGCGTGCCCGCGCGCCACATCGCGTGCAGCACGACGGCGAGCTTGCGCGCCACCGCGACGGCAGCGTGCTTGAACCCCATGCGCTCAGCGAGGGCACGCCCCCATGCCTTCAGGGCCGAGTCCTGCCGCACGCGCACCAGCAGGCTTGCCGCCGCCTCGAACAGGTAGGTCCGCATCAGCCGGTCGCCGCGGCGCGAGATCCCGCCCGTCCGGTCGATCTCGCCGGACTGATGGCGTGCCGGCGTCAGACCGAGATAGGCTCCGACGGATCGCGAGTGGCGGAAGTGCTCGGGCGCCTCGATGGCGGCCGCGAAGCTCGTGGCGACGATGACCCCGACGCCAGGACAGGTCATCAGCAGGCGGCAGGTGGCGTCGCCCTTGGCCAAGGCGATGAGCCGCCGATCCAGGACACCGATCTGACCGCGCACGGCGCGCCACGCCGCCAGGAGCGGTTCGACGATGACGTCGACGGTCGGACGGGCCGCGATGAGCTCGTGCACCCGGTTCTCGAAGGCACGGCCCGCCCCTTTACCGGCCATCAGGCCGAACGTCTTGAGGGTGCTGCGAACTTGGTTGGACAGGTCGACCGCCAGCCCATGAGCTGCGCCCGGGCGCCGACGAGATGGCGGACGGCATGGGCGGCGTAGCTTTTGACCCGCGCTTCACGGTACCAGCCCATGCGCACTAGCTGCGCCAACGTCTCGGCGTCGCGCGCATCGGTCTTGTTCCGCTGCAGGGCGGTGGCGGCGCGCGCATGCCGCGCGTCCAGGCAGACGATGGGCAGGCCGAGCGCCTTGCAGGTGTGATAGAGCCAGGGGGTGAGCGGTCCCGTTTCCAGTGAACCGCCCCAGGATTTTCGGAGGCTCCCACTCTTGCGAGGATGGAGCCATGACAAAGCGAACAGCACCCTTTTCCCCTGAGGTGCGTGAACGCGCTGTGCGGATGGTGTTGGAACACCAGGGCGAGCACGACTCTCAATACGGTGCGATCCGTTCGATTGCCGCCAAGATCGGCTGCTCGGGTGAGACGTTGCGGAATTGGGTACGCCAAGCCAAGCGGGACCAGGGCCAACGAGCGGGTCCGACCACGGACGAGCGCGAGCGGATCAAGGCGCGGGAGCGGGAGGTTCGCGAACTCCGGCAGGCCAACGAGATCCTGAGAAAAGCATCGGCGTATTTTGCCCAGGCGGAGCTCGACCGCCCGTTCAAGCGATGATCGCGTTCATCGACGATCACCGCGGGGCCTATGGGGTCGAGCCGATCTGCCGCGTGCTGCCGATCGCCCCGTCGACGTATCACGCCCATGTGGCGCGCCGGGCCGATCCCGGTAGGCTGCCGGCCCGATCCAAGCGGGATGCGGTGCTGATGACCGAGATCCGGCGCGTGTACGAGGCGAACTTCTGCGTCTACGGCGTGCGCAAGATCTGGCGGCAGCTCGACCGTGAGGGGATTACGGCGGCTCGTTGCACCATCGCACGGCTGATGCGAGCGATGGGTCTGCAAGGCGTCGTGAGAGGCAAGACAGTCCAGACGACGATCCCTGATCCGGCCACGGCGTGCCCACTCGACCGGGTCAACCGGCAGTTCAAGGCCGCGTGTCCGAACAGGCTGTGGGTCGCGGATTTTACCTACGTCGCCACCTGGGGCGGCTTCGTCTATGCGGCCTTCGTGGTCGATGTCTTCGCTCGCCGGATCGTGGGCTGGCGCGTGTCGCGCTCGGCGCGGGCAGACTTCGTCCTCGATGCCTTGGAGCAGGCGCTGCATGAGCGCCGCCCCTTCGCAGGTAGCGGTCTCGTCTGTCACTCAGACCGTGGATCGCAATACGTGACCATCCGATACACCGAGCGCCTTGCTGAAGCGGGCATCGACCCCT
Organism: Methylobacterium haplocladii; assembly: GCF_007992175.1. GTDB lineage: Bacteria > Pseudomonadota > Alphaproteobacteria > Rhizobiales > Beijerinckiaceae > Methylobacterium > Methylobacterium haplocladii. The sequence goes on from NZ_BJZT01000065.1 coordinate 2,929, forward strand.
CCGTCGGCAGCGTCGGCGACTCGTACGATAATGCTCTCGCCGAGACGATCATCGGCCTGTTCAAGACCGAGGTCATCCATCGGCGTGGCCCGTGGCGGTCGTTCGAAGCCGTCGAATTCGCCACCCTCGAATGGGTGGATTGGTTCAACCACCGTCGGCTGCTCGAACCCATCGGGAATATCCCTCCCGCCGAGGCCGAAGCGCGCTACTATGCCCAGACCGAGGCGCAAGCCTTGGCCGCATGACCCAAGCCAAATGGCCTCCGGAAAAACCGGGGCGGTTCAGTCCTGCCAGCGCCAGACCACTGTCTTTTTTACGCCTGCCTCACGCACGATCGCGTGCGTGCCGAGCCCATCGGCGCTCAGCAGCACGATACGGGCGCGCCAGACGTGCTTCTGCGGCGTGTTTCAATCCGCGACCAGGGCCTCCAGCCGAAGGCGATCCGAGGCGGCAAGCCTGAAAGAATTACCACTGCGCATCCCGCCAGACTCGCAGAGCGCGGCCCAAACTAAACACCTAACGGACAACAGTCAGGGCCCAACCACATGTAGCGCAGAGACGAATGTGGCCGCACGCGGTTGTCGTTATCTGAATGCCTTCGCCACTTGGTCTGACGTCGGCTTCGGGAAGGATGCGATGGGGGTTTGGACGTTCTGCGTGTTACTGCACGAGCGAGATCGGGTCGGAACACTTCGAAGGCGACGATGACGTTCAGCCGATACAGCGCGTCGCCCTTGGCCGAGTGATCCTTAAGGCGTAGATCCACCTGAAAAACCGGGCTGACCGCGTATCGCAACACCTCGCAACCACAGACGCCATCACTACGAACTGCCAAAATCGGCGAGGCTTTTCGAGGTCTCGAATTGTAATGCAACTACGAGACCGCGCAGGATGCGAAACCTCTGGCCTAGAAATAGCGGCTACGATAAGACAGCGGTATCGAAAGACCGTTTTCAATTTCCTAGCAAGACAGATGAAAATACTCGGCTCGGAGAAGCTTGATGAAAACTAGCGCAGTGTTGCTTTGCGATATAACTCACGAGAAAGGGGTAGGATTGGTCGATACTTGGTTTCTCGAAAGCCCAAGAGGAATTTTACAGATAGCCGACAATGACCCAAATCTTTTATTGAAGGGGTGGATTCTTACTAAAGAGCCGGCAAATGTCAGAATTGTAGTCCAAGATAAATGGTCGCCTATGATGAAATTTGAATTGAATACGGTCCGCCATGATGTTATGGAAAAAATTCTTAGGCTTGAATTTGTTAGTGATATTTCAGCTACATGTGGATTCGAGTACTATATACCTCATTTTGGAAATAACTTAGAGTTCGGATTTGAAGTTGACGATGAAATATATTGGATATATTCTGTTCGATTTGAAAGTACAGAAATGGCTTGCGAGGGCAGAAATGGCTGGTTATATCTAGCTAATGATTCAAATAACAGTCGCGAGCAATACGAAGGCAATGCACTGATCGATAAATCCAACATTGATAAATGGAATAAATATTTCATAGATTGTAAAAATTATTTGATCTCGAATAATATTGCCGGCTGTTTTTTTCCAGCGCCAGCAAAAGAGTTTTTTACCCAAGAATATTGTCCTTGGCAAAGGGGAGCTAAAACTATTGTTGAGCAGTTATCTTCACAAATCAATCAACAGGGATTGGGCATATGTGTCGAAACAATCATCGGGGACGAGCAACATCTTTGTTTCTGGCAAGGAGACACTCATCTGTCGGATTATGGTAATACCAAGTTATTAAACGCAATATTCATTCATTTTGGGTTTAATGAAAAAATAAATGCCACATATCTGATAAATCAAAGCTCGGGTGATCTCGGATCAAAATTTTCTCCGCCCAGATTTTTTGCGAAACTGGAAATCGCTTCCGGTTTACCAGAGTATCGTATACTATTTGATAATGGTATAACAAACCGCGGTCATATACTAATTATCGAAAGAGCTGAAAAGAAATTCGGACGATCTTGTGTCGTATTTGGTGGCTCATCTGCAATATATCAGTCAAGATTGCTTTTATCAGGATTCGACAGAGTAATAATAATTGAAAATTGGGGCAGTTTGGATCGTGATATCATTAAAATAGAGAAGCCGACACACGTAATACTTCAATCTAGCTTGAGATTCATGCTTCGAGCGGCATCATCTAACATCGATATCAAAATTGATATATTCAAGAAAATTTCTGAGATGACGGAAGTCGAGAGACGCGATCTCCGATCGCGGATGGAGGCAATCCATGAAATTACACATCCTGCTTACCGCAATTTTATGTTGCAGGCCCTAGATAACGATCTATCTTAACATGACTTCAATTCAGTAAAATTTGATGCTAGCTTTCGCGCTAATTTGGTAGAATATAAAGAGCTGACCAATTCCAGGCCGCTGTGGCAGAGTCAAACTAGGCCAGTGGCGGCCGGCCGCCTGAACGATGAAGGGTCCGATCGGGCCCCTTCATCGTTCGTTGCCGACATTGAAGCTCAGGCCGGCAGGATCTCGCCCGCCTCGGGATCGTGGGGAGCGGTCGTGGCCTGGTTTTGCTCCGCCCTGCCATCGCCGCGGCTACGTCGGCTGCGGGAGGATTCGAGGCGGTAGCTGTCGCCGTTCAGGCTCAGAATGCTGACGTGATAGGTCAACCGGTCGAGCAGTGCGCCGGTGAGCCGCTCCGAGCCCAGGACGGAGGTCCAATCCTCGAACGGCAGGTTCGAGGTCACCACGGTGGAGCCACGCTCGTAGCGATGCGAGAAGGTCTACAACAGCAACTCGGCCCCCGTCGCGGACAGCGGCACGTAGCCAAGCTCGTCGACGATCAGGAGCTTCACCGCGGCCAGTTCGCGCTGAAGCCGGACGGTGCTCGTCGTGGGCCTCCAGAAGCCGGTTGACCAATGAGGCCGCGGTGGTGAACGCGACCGAGAAGCCCTGTCTCGCAAGCCGCTAGGCCGAGAGCCAAGGCGATGTGGCTCTTGCCGGTGCCGGAGTTGCCGAGTGCGATGACGTTCTCCCAGCCGAGGATGTAGCCGCAGCGAGCGAGCTCCAGCACGAGCATCTTCTTCTTCAGGCTCGGGATCGCGGGGAAGTCGAAGGTGTCAAGGCTCTTCACCGCCGGGAACCGCTCCGACTGGATCCGGCGTTCGACCATGCGCCGCTCCCGATCGATGAGTTCCAGCTCGATCAGGCGGAGCAGATAGCGCGGATGGTCGATGCCGCCCTGGGCACACTCCCGGGCATCTGGTCGTGCTCGCGCAGCACCGTGGGCAGCTTCAACTGCTTGAGGTGGTGGGCGAGCAGGCTCGCCGGTGTGCCGCCCGGCATCGTCTCGTCACCCGCCGCGCTCATGCCGCCGCCGCCGGCACCAGCACCGTGTAGGCGGCGGCCACGGTCGTCCTCACTATGGTCCTCGGCAGATGCGGATAGGCCGCCAGGTCGAGCCGGGGCGGTCGGCGTTCCAGCCGGGCCAGCGCGATCAGCTTGACCGCGTCGAAGCCGATCGCCCCGAGCCGGATCGCCTGGGTGACGGCCGGAGCTACATCGTCTTTCGGCATCGCCTCCATCAGGCGCAGCACCTGGATGAACTCGCAATTGCCGCGGTTACCCATGCGCGCCTCCAGAAGGTGGCGCAGGTGCTGGAACGCCTCGGGCAGATCCCAGCCCTGGCGTGCGGCCGCCTGGTCGAGAGCGTTCGGTTTGGTCTCGATCATCGCGAGGTCATGCAGCGGATTGGAGACGAACACGCCGGTACTGTCGTTCCTCAGGGGCCGGGCGATCTCGATGCCGCGCCCGCCGGCGCCGCGCCAACCGCGGCGCGCTGCCTGCTCACCTGCCGCAAGTCGAGAGGGTGATCGACCTCGACGACCGCACTTGCCGCTGTTGCCGCGGCGACCTCCACGTCATCGGCGCAGATGTCGCTGAGCGCCTCGACGTCGTGCCGGCCCAGTTCCGGGTCGTCGTCACCCGCCGGCCGCAGTATGCCTGCCGGGCGTGCGAGGACGTGATCGTGCAGGCTCCCGCGCCCGCCCGGCTGATCGAGGGCGGGATCCCGACCGAAGCGAGCGTGGCGCACGTGCTGGTGTCCAAGTACGCCGACCACCTGCCGCTCTACCGGCAGGCGCAGATCTACGCCCGTCAGGGCGTGAACCTCGACCGCTCGACGCTGGCCGACTGGGTGGGCAAGGCGGCCTTCCTGCTGCGGCCGGTCCACGCTCGGTTGTTCGAACGGCTGAAGGCGTCGGACCGGCTGTTTGCCGACGAGACGACCGCGCCGGTGCTCGATCCGGGCCGCGGCCAGACCAAGACCGGCCAGCTGTTCGCCTACGCCCGCGACGACCGGCCCTGGGGCGGCCTCGACCCGCCCGGCGTGGCCTACCTGTACGCGCCCGACCGCAAGGCCGAACATCCGATCCGCCACCTCGCCGGCTTCAAGGGCATGCTGCAGGTCGATGGCTACGCGGGCTACAAGGTCCTGGCTGCGCGCAACGGCGTGAGCTTGGCCTTCTGCTGGGCACACGTGCGCCGCCGGTTCTACGAATTGGCCAAGGCCGGCCCGGCGCCGATCGCAACCGAGGCGCTCGCCCGCATCGCCGAACTCTACCAGATCGAGGGCGAGATCCGCGGGCGCTCACCCGACGAGCGGCGGGCCGTGCGTCGGGACCGCAGCCGGCCGATCATGGCGGCCCTGGAGCCGTGGCTCACCGCCAAGCTCGGGTTGATCAGCCAGAAGAGCAAGCTCGCCGAGGCGATCCGCTACGCGCTCAGTCGCTGGGCCGGCCTGTCCTGCTTCCTCGACGATGGTCGCGTCGAGATCGACAACAACATGGTCGAGCGGGTGATCCGGCCGCTGGCCTTGACGAGGAAGAACGCGCTGTTTGCCGGCTCGGACGGCGGGGCCGGGCATTGGGCGGTCGTCGCTTCGCTGGTCGAGACATGCAAGCTGAACGAGGTCGAGCCGCAGACCTACCTGACCGACGTGATCGTCCGCATCGTCGCCGGCCACCTGGAGAGGAACCTCGACGACCTGCTGCCCTGGGCCCACGCTCCGCAGCCCCTCAAGGCCGTGGCCTGACGACGACGCTTACGCTGGACTTGTCCCTTCACCCCGATCTCAGCCTCGTGGCTCAATACCGTCGAGGGCTTCTTCGCCAAGCTCACAAAACGCCGCCTCCAGCGCGGCGTGTTCGGATCGCTGATCGAGGTGCAGGCGGCCATCAAGCGCTTCATCGCCGAGAGCAACGGTAACCCGAAGCCGTTCGTCTGGACCGCCGACCCGGATCGCATCATCCAATCCGCAAGGCGCGGGGACCACGTGTTAGGCTCGCACCACTAGAT
>NZ_BJZT01000066.1 GCF_007992175.1 Methylobacterium haplocladii
CCGCCGGTGGTTCGTGATGAGGCGTGGCGATGAGATCCAACACGTTCGCCGTTCTACTCGGCGCAGTCTGCGCGATGGTTGGACCGACGATCGTCCATGCCTTCACGAATGATCCGTTCGACCAAGCCGTGCTCTCACTGCTGATCGCTGGCTCGTTCGTCATTGCGGTGCTGTTCGGGGTTCGGCGTCAGTAAGGCCCGGCCGGGCTCGGCAGGCGGGGTCCACGGTGGGGACACCCTTTGAAGGGTCCGCAGATCGTGCGTACCCTTTGACCGCGCGAGCGGCCGGGCCGGGTGCTAGGCAACGGCAGTCGGAAAGCCGCTCAGCCTGATGATGTCGAGCACCACCGCTTCGGCGAGATCCTCGTCATAGGCGTGACCGTCGCGACTGGCGAAGGTCTCCTGCATGCTTGCCCAGTCTTCAGCCGGGTCGATCGTTGCCGCATAGGCTCTCGCCTTCAGCAGCACGTCCGACATGCTGACGGATGGATGACAGGCGATCCGACGGCGTAGCTGCCCACCTAATCGGCAAAGCCGTGTGTGAGTGTCGTGAGACGGCTGCCACGACAAATCGTCGAGGCGGTCGGTTTCGACATTGATCGCACGGTCTATTGCCTCATACCGCTCGACTAAGCGAACCAAGGCCGGCGAACCCGCAGCGGCGACCTCGGCACCAGCTAGGGCTGCGCCACCGACAAGCGGTAGCGCGGTGAGGCCGCAGAGGACGCTGCGGCGGGAGGCGGGGGCGGTCATGCTCGACCTCCGCTCAATGGACGCGAGAGGTCGAACGCGCGCTGCCAATCCTCTTGAACGGCGCGAGCCTGATCCAACATGGCCTCGCCGACCACGTACAGCGCATCGGCACAGGCGCCGTCGTCGGTGCTTCCGAAATCACGAACGACCAGCGCCCATTTGACGAGGTTTCCCACGCCAACGTCCATGTCGAAGATGAGGCCCGCGAGGTCGTCGCGTCGTGCTGCGCGCGCGGTCATACTCGACCTCCCGCAGCAACGAAGGCTTCGTTGAACCGATCCTCCAAGTTGTTGCCTACTGCGAGTAGCGGTCCGCAGATGCAGTTGATGCAGTCGGCTTCGATCATGTTCGGCGTCGCCGCGAGGTGACAGAGCAGCCGGGCGAACGAGGCGACAGCGTGGACGTCCTCTTCCATATCCTGCAGGACGGACCTGATCCGGGCGTCGGTGCTCATGCCAGCACCCCGCTCGGCCAACGGTTCATGTCGCCGCCCATCGAAAGGTAGCGATTGATCTGCTCGTACATACCGCCGCTGTCGGCGATGCCGTTATCGTCGCCGGCCTCGCGGTCGTCACCGCCATTGCTGGGGCGATCAGCGCCAAGGCCGCACAGGCTCGGCTCACCGTCGGCGCCGTCCTCAAGATCGGCGTCGCCCGCCAGCGCATCGAGCAGCGCAATGTCCGCCTCGATGCGATCGGCGATCGAGCGGCGGAGGACGCGGACACGGGCCAAGTTCGGATCCGCGGCGGCCATGACGGCCAAGGCTCGCGTGACGGGACCGCCGGCAGCGACAATCCGGCCGCTGGAGAAGCTGGCGGGTAATAAGCCGGCGCTACCAGTGGTTTTACGTAATAAGGACGTGCGTGTGCTATGGGCGTGGCTAGCCATTTTCGTCTCCAGAGGACGTGGGTGGTCAGGGCCGTTCAAGAGCACCACCTCTTGTTCGGCCCGGCAGTTACTGACATTATCAACCTAGCGAAGGTTGTCAATGTCAGAAACCTCAAAGAGTAAGGGCGGGCGGCCCCGTATCAACGCGACACCGATCACGGTTCGCGTGCCGCCAAGTCAGCTAGCGCCTCTCGACGCCTGGATCGCAGACCAGCCCGAGCCCAAGCCGTCACGCCCTGAAGCGGTGCGTGTCGCTGTTGCAGAGCATCTGAAGGCGAAGGGCTATCTGAAGTGAGACGAGCCCTACCCCTGACGCTCGGCGCGTCCATTGCTCTTTCTGCGTCCCCAGCCATCGCCTCCGGAACAGTCTTTTACGGTTCGCGAGCCGGCATGACGGTGACGGTAACATCAATGAGCGGTCTCGACACGGCCCACGCATTGATCCGTACCAAACACACTCGACAGGACGCCATTGGCTTCTGCCGCGAGTACGTCGGCAAAGTTACACCTGACTGCATCCGGGATGAGTTGGCGGTTCGCCTCAATGACGAAATCACCGCCAACTGCCTACGGGGTGAGTTCGTCGATTTTCAGGGCAACCGCTACCGGTTCGCTGGACTGTCTCGCGACAAGGACAGCATGGCAAAATATCGGCTGATCAGCTTACCATCAGGCGAAGAGGCCGACGGATCGAGTGCTAGCGGCTATCTGACAAACATGGGGATATTTAAAGCTCTTTGCCCTAGCCGCGCACCATACAACGAATAAGTGCCGTAAGGTTCGGATCTGCCGTGATCATGTGAGCCAATGGGCAAAGCAAAATCAGAACTGCTGAGATATCTAAATATCAGATCGATGAGAGGGCATTTGGCGGAGTAAGTACGTCAAATAGACATTCGCGTAAACTTACAAAGTGTTATTTGTAGGAGATTAAATGTTAATGAATTACAGCAAAAAATCTATAATGTACTTTAGTATTCTTTCATTCGGCTGTCTGTTTTGCTCGCAGGAGGCGCTTTCCAAATCCTGTTCTGACATCACATCGGGCGCTCGGCCGATATCCGAATATAGCGATCAAGACGACAACATAAGACAATCTTTTTTAGATCAATATCCTGGAGCATGTCTAGTTAGATGGGTCGGCGGCACCCGCGGATATGAAGGCAGAGAGTCCGATCGAAGAAAATGTGATAATCTTCCGAATTCAGAAAAGCTGGTATTCGTCCCAGACTCTGGATCGAATTACAATGATTGCGTTTTTAGAATTAAATCTGACGATAATGCGGGCAGTAATTCGGATAATGCAGATAATATTTCTACAGAAGATGATTATACGACAAAATATAAACCCCCAGCCGCATCGCCGCAATACTCGCCTCGTATAAAATCAGGCGTTGTCACGTTTAGGATGAAAAATAAAGCTAAATATATAATCGAAATCGCTTTTTATTCTGACAACCGCAAAAACTGGGCATGGCCGTCATTTTCTAGTCATTGGACGCTTAAGGACAGAGAATTCCATGATTACAGATTAGGTTGTGAGATTGGCGAGAGCGTATGCTATGGAGCTTGGTATAAGAATCAAACAAAATATTGGGGGGTCGGCATGGAAAATAAACATAGCTGTTCGAGCTGCTGTTTAGTCTGCGGGACCGAAGAGGAAGATAAAAAACATACGTGGACATTGGGTAATTGATGTCTTTGTGCAATTCTAACGTACTCGTCGACGCCTATTATCCATATTCCGATCGGTTCGTCTATCTTGCCGCAATGCGCGTAGCTGTTGCCATCCTGCTTTTGATGCCCTTGCCAGCGTTGGCTGAGATACCGCCGACCGTGTGCGATACCTTACAAAAGTCGGTAAACAGCGCTGCCGAGGCGTCGGGCGATTATCTCAAGGGTGTCGATGCTGCAGACGTATCGGCGATCTCAAAGGCTTCGGGAGGCAGCCTTCGAGAAGCCGCCGAACGTTTAGGCGTCGCTCGTGCGAAGGTGCTTCCTGGACTGCGAGAGTACGTCGAGGCCTTGCAAGACCTTGGCTACCAGCTACGCCGATGTGCTCGGTAAGCTTGTGATGCGAAGGGGACCAGTGCGGCAATGCCTCTGTGGTGCAAATGCACCAAGGCTTCAGTCCATGTAGCCGCTACAAGCCTGTCGCTAGCATCCCTTCTCAGTTGCCTCGGCTTGTTTTTTGGCGGCCCTCGCCTTCCAAAGACGGGAAGTCCCAGGATCAAAGCACTTATTCGAAGCTGCTAAAGATGAAAACTTTTTAAAAGTTCCGATGTAATCAGCCATCGCGCGGCAATATGATCGGGACTGTCTTTTCCCGTCGAACAACATAACACTATAATCTGGGTCATCCATGGTGCTTAGCACGCGTTTATGCGCGGCATCATGCGAGGCACGCATTGCATCCCATTGATTGTTTACCGCCGGGCTGCATCCCGACATATCTCCGGACTGCGCTGGCATAGCAACCATAACAATGAGAACCGCGCCCAAGGCCCGCATCTTCATTCCCGCCCCACCTCTTTCAGTAGCCTCTGAAAAGATTGGGTCAAGCAGCGGCAGGACGCAAGGAGATCAAGAGGCTTTGAACGAAAGCGCCCCGCGAGCGGAAACGCTGCGGGGCGAAGTCATTGGGAGGTACCACGGCACCCGAGTCAGAACCGTGGCGCCTCAATGATGCGAAGGGCGGCCCAGTTCGGCAAGCCCTCGCGCCTAGGCCGGAAGGCTTCTTAAATCGGCATCAAATCGCCCGGCTTGAGCTTGTACGGCTTCGCCATGCGCTTCGACAGCTTGCCGGCGACCTCGACGGCAACATCGTCCGCGGCTTGCGCCGACACGATCTCCAGAGCTTCGGCCGGCGAGGCAGCCATCAGCGCATAGAGCCGCGTCGGTTCGCGCTTCTGCTTCACCGCGATGAGATATGTGTCGAGGCTCGGACCTTTGCCCATGGCGACCGAATGGCACGAAGGTCGCAGGGTGTCATCGCCTAGGCCGGCAGGGCTGAGAGTTTAGCGATGCGGGCTGGCGCGAGAGGTTGCGATTAGAGGGCGAGTTGAAGGGGTGGATGCGAACCCGATCGTTGCCGCCTAAACATATAAAGCCTGCTTAGGCGGCAATCTTGCTCGACTCTTGCAGCATTCTAGTCTTTATCATGTCGTTTATTTGTTTCCCGGACTTAGTGACCTTTATTCGATCTTTAAATTCCAAAAAACTCAAAACGTCCAACAGCTGAACAAAAGCAGCATTAACGAACGAAGACGTCGCAGTCTCGATATCTTCGAACGAGACTATAACGACATGGTTTGTTTCGAGAAGCTTCTTAAGGCAAAGATACACTATATTGCCTTGAGTGCCGGTATCTGCGCCGGGGACGATGTCAATAATTCTGATCACCATTCCAAATCCTCCGGCTCATCCTCCACGGGTATGATAGTGTCGGTTCGAAGCTCAATGTCGATTGTCGTTCCGGGGCAAAACCCTGCAGTCAACACAGGCGTGGGCCGACAACCTCCACCCATGGGGAGAAACCGTACCATACCGTTGAACGATGAAATAGTCACTTCGCCACCATTCGTGCCTACGACGGTTTGAAGCAGGTAGTCCAATCCAGCCCCTCGGTTGCGAGGCGTGCTTTTTGTTGAGAAACCGGCCTCAACGGCTTTAATAATTGCTTCATTATGTGAGATATCAGGAACTACATTTGCTACGTTATGCGGTATACCGCGGCCGAAATCAGCTATGGCAATGCGAACCAGATTTATATTAGGAAAATGCTGAGCAAATATACTTCCATTGTCTCTATCGGAGTGGTCTTGTATATTGTTGAATATCTCCGAAAGGCATACTTGGAACGGGTAAAGCGATGCGTTGTTTGTGTTTAATGCGTCAGCAAGCCACGGTCCAAGCGTTCCTCGGATAAAATAATGACTTTCTGCATGTTCGACGCGACGTAGATGCTGAGTAGTTCGCCGTGGGCCACGATAAACGTTGAGCTTGTTGCCGAGGTGCTGTTCAAAAAATAGGGAGTCGTCCAAAAACCGATGAGCTTGTCCGTTACGGGTATGTTGATAAAAATCACATCTAAGGCCTCTATGATGCAGCCAATGTACAAAATTACTTAAAAAAGTAACGCCTGATGGATGTATAAATCCTAAAAATCCAAAATCTATTATGACTTTATCAGGTAAGCCATTTTGACATTTATCGACAAAATCGGAAATGACACCACGAAGGGTGAACGTATTAAGCGTTGCTGGCAGAACGATCCGGACCTCAGACATCGTTCCCCCAAATTGGAATCATTGTCTGTTGGCATAGCGCAAATTATCGTGGCGGGCCAAGTCCAGTGATTGCGTCAAGCCGCCATTGATTTGTGCCTCTGCCAGTACCCGCTGAAATCCACGCTCGGCCCGCGCTTCATCGCCGCCCCGGCAATGCGTTGGTACTGCGCGCCATTGGCCTTAAGCCAGCTCCCAAACCCGCGCGCCCTTCGCATACCCCGGCGACACGATCCGGACAGCTTCGTGCGCTGGCGCTCTTGGCGTCGCTGGGCACAGTCAGAACCAGTAGATATCTTGCCAAGCTGAGGTAGCCTTCCGAGCCTGCCCTTGCAGCTCTGACGCGCGAGGTTGGGCGGGCCTCGTCGGACACCTCTGCCCCCCAGCGGTTCGACGAGGCCCTATCCCGCGCGGTCATTACCCGAAGCGTTAACGATCTGTGCGCAGACAATGCGCGATGGCTTACCGTGTCCCCATCACCTGTGAAGTTCAGATCGACAGCGAGTGGCGCAACATGTCTGCGATCGAAGCGCACATTGCGCATCGAAATGCCTCGAAGCGCTGTCCAGACTGCTACGGAGCGATGATCAGCCTCGGATCCTACATGGGAGCCCGTAAGGCAACCCTGCAGCATCGCAGAGGTCACGATGGCTGCCCCCGTCTGCCGCTTCGCTACAGCGGCACGCCGACACGTCATCCGGAAGCCCTGGCCTGACCGCTCTACGCGCTCGCTGACTCTGATCCGCGCCGCTAATCCCGCCCGCCCTTGCCGGCATCTGGGCTGCTGTGCCCCGTCGACCCCGGTCCGTTCCCGCCGATCGCCGAGACCTTCCCCGAGAGCTGCATGATTTGCTGCTTGATCCCGTCGAAGGTGGCGGTGAACAGCGGTGACGGCGCAATCGTGAAGTTGCCGGTGAGCGTCGCCTGTCCGGTCAAGTCCGAGACCGAGACCGCGACGGGAACCGGGCTTTCCACCTTCGCCGTCACAGGGCCGGCCGGACCAGAGCCGGGGCGGCCGGCATTCGGGCCGAGCACGTCGTGGATGGATTCGATCTCCCTCGGCATGCTCGCCGGACGCTGCGGCGGCAGCGGAACCACCCTCGGCTTAGCGCGCCGCGTCAGATTGATCGGGTAGGCCTGCTGGAAGCTGGTTACGCCGGGTCCGACCTCGCCCGGCGTGCCCTGGATCGGCGCCAGCGGGTTCACGCCCATCATCAGCGGCTTCTTGTCGGCCAGGGCCGGATCCGCCTTGGCCTTCTCGACGGCACCCTGTCGGCGACGCGCCCGGTCGACGTCGCGCTGGCGCAGCTGCATGGTCTTCTCGATTGATGCTGGGGACTGGCCCTCGCGCTCCAGCTTCTCCCGGAAGCGCTTGTTGTCGGCCTCCAGTTCGGCGACGCGACCGGTCTCCTGCTTGCCGCGCTCGTCGAGCCAAGCCTTGCGGTTCTCCTTCATCCGTTCGGAGGCGTCCCCGGCCGCCTGACTGATCGCACCGGTGAGGCCGCCCTCGGCATAGGCCTTGTTGATCCGCTCCAGCGCGACGGCGATGCTCTCGAACTCCTTGCCGGCACCGCCGAGGCCGGAACTCACGCCGCCGGCATCCGCCAGTCGTGCCAAGGCCTGCGTGAAGCGGGCCGTCGAGTTCGAGAGCCGGTCGAGCCCGGCCTGGGCGTCCTTCGTCACCTGCACGAGGTCGCGCATCACGGTGCCGCCGGAGTTGTCGCGCAGCGAGGCCGAGAGCTTCTGCCACTCGCCGCGGTAGCTCATCAGGGCCTGGACGCCGCGCTTGAACTCCATGTCGTCGATCAGTTCGCCGAGCCGGGAGCGGTCGCCCTTCAGGCCCTTCTGGACGAGCTCTTCAAACACCTCGACGAGGTTCTTGCCCTCCTTGCGGGCCTTCTTGAACGCGGCCTCGGCGTCGATCCCGAGGGCCTTGAACCCCTTGATCGTCTTGTCCGATTCCATTTTTGCTAGAATATTATTCATCGACGCCACGGCTTCCTCGGCCGTGCCGGAGCCCTTGCGCATGGTCTGCAGCATGGCGACGAGGTCGGAGAGGCCCTTCTCGCCCTTGAAGCCGATCGCGGACGCCGCAGGCCCAAGGCTCGGCAGA
>NZ_BJZT01000067.1 GCF_007992175.1 Methylobacterium haplocladii
TAGACTTGCGAACCGCTCTGGGGCCCGGCGTGTCCAGCAAAAAAACACGCCCCGGTCTCGATCATGTTGTCGAGGGCCGCTGACGTTCGGCCTTCCTCCTCGAAGTCGATCTTGTCAGATACTGAGCTGGTGACAGCCGAGAGCGTCTTCGGTTTAATTGAGCTCGTATCCTGCGGCAGCGAAGAAGTTGGCGCATTCATCGGGTGTGACGGTGTCGATGAGCCGTCCGATGGCCGACGACAATCTGCGACCGCCTAGCGCTAAAGATGGAGGGGCGACGGCTCGCAGGCGCGAGCAAAAGCGCTCGCTATGGGTTGCGGTCATTATGTTCATCCGAAACTCGCGAGATGGCGCAACGGACCTGTCGTATTCTCGGCCGCGGTTCGATCGTGCTAAGTCGGCGATGCGGCATTCTTCGAAAGGGATTCAGAAGTGCGGGACCCAGGACTGAGGATTACGGCTTCTGAGGATCGCAAAGCAGTCAGTGTTGAGCTTTCGACCGAATTGGACGCGCGGCGGATCACGATGTCAGCCGAGCATCTGGACAAAACCATACAAGGCCTCGCGACAGCGCGTGCTTCAATGCTTCCGGCCGTTCCGGCCTCTCCTGACGGGGCGCAGATGCCTATGCTCGCCCGTGCGCAGGCCGTCATTCCAGCCGACCGCATCGACGGCAAGCGCGTGATCAAGTTCCGGCATCCCGGGTTCGGCTGGCTATCCTTCGAGCTCAAGGACACAGACGCCGCCGACCTCGCAATGGCTCTCATCGCAACGATGCGTACGGATCAGGCTTCCAAGAAGGCCTGACGCGGGCGCGTCCCAAGGCCATCCTACCAGGGTGATCGTCGCGGACAACAGCGCCGAACCGACCACACACGCCATCCTCGGCCGGGAGGAGAAACGCGGCATCGAATGGCACGACATCGCTCCCGGTAGGCGGCAGCAGAATGGACACGTCGAGAGCCTCCAGGGGCGCTTGCGCGACCAGTGCTTAAACGAGCATCGCTTCCGGAGCCTGCCGGAGGCCCGAACCATCATCAAGGCCTAGCGATCCGGCTATACTACCGGCCGTCCTCACACGAGCCTCGGTGGGCTTACCCCAACGTGTTTGCAGCCCGGTCCAGACAGGACCACAACCAGAACGCACACTGGTTAGGAGCGGGGGCAATCAGAGGACAAGGTTACGCCGTGTCGTTGCCTGCGGAGCTTGCCCCAACGCCAGCCGTGCCGCGCCGGCGCTGGCTATCGAGGCGACGATCGCCGACATGGTCAACACCAAGGCTTGGCGGTGCTCAACGATGCGTGGGACGCGGTCCCCGGCGACTATTGTCGAGCGCTTAAACGCGAGATCGACGGTGTCGCCCCACCCAACGTGGGGTCGTAGCATACGGGTTGCATCGGCAGCAGATTGTTGCGCGAGCGGGAGCGCCCGCCGCCGATGCAGGCATGGTGGATGTCCACCGCGTAGAAGCATCAGAAGGTGAAAGAACGCATTTTCAGCGTCGGTCGCCGGGCATACCGGTCCCGCACTTCTTGGCGGGCCTCACAAGGATCGGCCGGGAAGCGAGCGGACCGGCGATGCCTACCCCCTGGGGGCACTTGCCGGCCCGCTCCTGGTTTCCCCTAAGAAAGGTAATTTTCTAGTAGTTTGGACGCATCTGGTTAAGTAAATGAACAGTTACAGAATATTTGGCGCGTAAATTCATCGAACAAGACATCATTCACCGCGTCATTTAACAAGATCGATAGGATCCGCCTGTATTCATAATACCAGAAAGCGAGCGGGACACGACAACAACCCCGACGCTTCAGGCATCGAACACAGTGGAGTTTCCCATGCGCGTCGCCCTCGTCTCCGTCGCCCTCGTCCTCGCCAGCGTCGCTCAGGCCTCGGCCCTGTCGATCACCAGCATTCCGAGCCTGCCGGCGGCCGCCGCCATGGCGGTTCGCCCGACCACCCCGACGATCGCTCCGCCCCCGGCGATGCCCTCGGCCGCCGCCTTCCTCGCCGCCGCCCGCAAGAAGTGACCGAAACACAGCGCGACGAAAGGGCTCGGCTTCGGCCGGGCCTTTTTCGTTTCAACCACAGGCTGGGCGAAACGGAACCTTCACACTTTTTGCATAGAAAAATGGCACTCCATTGGGAGATGCCAAACGACCACTCCCGGCGGCTTCGGCCGCCGCTTTTTTATTTGGTAGATGTTCCGTCCTTCAGCCGCCTACCGTGACCGATGCAGGGGCACCACAGTTGCGCCGTCGCTCTGATTGAGGGCGAGAAGATCTTCAGCTTGCCGCTGATCTCGTTAATCGCGGCCAGCGCAGCGTCATGGTCGGCTTCGTTGTCTACGTCTCGTGCCTTGTTGGCATTGGCTACGCCGGCGGCCAGTTCCGCAGCGCGAACGTTCGTATAGGTGTCGACTTTGGCCTTTAGTTCGTTGAGCCGTTCGGTGATATCGCTCATTTGGTTCACCATCCGTTGCTACCCGCAACGATGCGGGCGTTCTGCGCCTCGATCCTGCGCAACAGCGTCAGGACCGACACGAAGGGGCGTTGTCTGCGAAATCCGCGCATGGCAGGCTCAGCTGTTTACGCC
>NZ_BJZT01000068.1 GCF_007992175.1 Methylobacterium haplocladii
AAATAAGACGACCGACATCACGACACACAGGCCTGGCTCACCAGGCTGTGTGGAAACTGATGGGAGGCTCCGGTTTGACCGGGGCCTCTTTTGATTTCAGGCGGGTGCGTTCCGGAGGTTGATGGTGCGGAGCAGGTTGTAGGCGAGGACGGAGAGCGCGATCTCCGTGCGGGTGCCCTTGAGATTGCGGGTCAGGAAGCGCCCGCCGGCCATCATTCTCTTGATGGTGCCGAAGGGATGCTCGACGGCGCATCGTCGGGCGCGCATCATCTCCGGCGTGGCCCGCGCGGCCATGCGGTTGAGCGTATCGTCGTCGAGATGACGCTCGACGAAGCGTCGCTCGGCCGTGGTGCAGCGGTCCTTGAGGGCGCAGCCGGAACAATCCACTGCGACGTAGGTCACGTTGCGTTTCTTGCGATGGAGTTGCTTGCGGATCAGGCTGCGGCCGGCGGGGCAGACGAGGGTATCGGTCTCGGGCTGGTAGGCGAAGGCCGTGCGGTCGAACAGCGTCCCGTCACCCTGGTTGTTGACCGCGCGGTGGGGCGGAACGCAGGCCAGGATCGCATCGCGCTCGCAGGCGCCGGCATGCGCGCCGTTGCCGTATCCCTTGTCGGCCACCACAGTCAGCGCGGCCAGGTCGAGAGCCGCCTTCGTGGCGCTGGCCATGGGATGAAGCTGGCGCCGGTCGGTCGGCTCGTCGGTCACCGCATGATGGACGATCAGGCCCGTTTCGACATCCACAACGCTCTGCACGTTGTAGGAGGGCGGCTTGGGTCCGGCGCCATGGCCCATCGGCCGGGCATCCGCCTCATCCTCGACCAGGGTCGCGCGACCTTCCGCGTCCATCCTGGCCGCCAGTCGGTCGAGTTCCGCACGCCGGGTCCGAAGCGCGGCGAGCGCCGCCGGAACCGCGCCCGGCTCATCGTCGGGCTCGCGCGCATCGGCTTCGTCCAGCCCGGCGAGATAGGACGCGATCTTGCGGTCGAGACGGGCGGCTTCCTCGGCGATGCCGTCGCGGCCGATGACCTTCTTCGGGCTGGCGGCGGCGCGGAACTTCGAGCCGTCCAGCGCCACCAGCCGTGCCGCGAACAACCCCGCGTCCCGGCACAGCAGCACGAAGGCGCGGGCGGCTCCGACGATCGCGGGGCCGTTGTCGCGCCGGAAGTCGGCGATCGTCTTGAAGTCCGGAGCCAGTCGCCGGAGCAGCCACATCGCCTCGACATCGCGTCGGCAGGCCCGCTCCAGGCGCCGCGAGGAACGAACCTCGTTGAAGTAGCCCCAGACATACAGCTTCAGAAGATCGCGCGGATCATAGCCCGGACGCCCCGTCGTGGCCGGAACAGCACGACCAAAGCCGAGACCTGCCAGATCGAGCCCGTCGACAAAGGCGTCGATCACCCGGACGGCCGCCTCCGCCGCCACGAAGCCCTCGACACGCGCCGGCAGAAGCGACGCTTGAGCCCGGTCCTCGCCGACGATGTATCCCATGAAAATGGCCGCCCCGTTCCCGAGGCGGCCATTCTATCAAATTGCTCGGCCTTTCCACACAGAATGCGAAGCCGAGCCCTTTCGTCGCGCTGTGTTTCGGTCACTTCTTGCGGGCGGCGGCGAGGAAGGCGGCGGCCGAGGGCATCGCCGGGGGCGGAGCGATCGTCGGGGTGGTCGGGCGAACCGCCATGGCGGCGGCCGCCGGCAGGCTCGGAATGCTGGTGATCGACAGGGCCGAGGCCTGAGCGACGCTGGCGAGGACGAGGGCGACGGAGACGAGGGCGACGCGCATGGGAAACTCCACTGTGTTCGATGCCTGAAGCGTCGGGGTTGTTGTCGTGTCCCGCTCGCTTCTTGTGAACATGAATACAGTCGAGTTCTAACGCGCGCCTTAAAGACCGCAGTGAATCAAATCTTGCGCGACACTATTCGTCCGCCAGCGTCGAAGAACGATTTGCTTACTGAATCGATCGTTGTCGAGATCGATCGAACACCACCTAAGCCTGAAGACCCCATGCCTGCACCAGCGGCGAGCGCTCCTGCTCCCGATCGGTCGCGGTCACCTACGAATTGAACCGAAGCCGTGATGCTCGATCCCCGCGCGTACGGCCAGGGTGCGGCGGTGTCCGCGCCGCGGTCCGTGCAATCCTCGTCTGCGTCTCGGAGCGTAGCCTGGAGCATGGCGGCACCGTTCGTCCCTTCCCAGGCGCACCCTGCGGCCACACCGGGGTGACGTCCTGGCACTCGCTAGCGATCTTTGCAGAAACCGCCCTCGTCCTCCCGGCCGGGATCCTGGCTGGCTTCGTGCTAAGGTCAGGACTCAATCAGCACCAGAAGGCGATGACGGCGACGAGCGCGACGGCCGAGGCGTAGTTGCGGGCCAGCTTGTCGTAGCGGGTGGCGATGCGACGGAAGTCCTTGAGGCGATTGAAGGTCGCCTCGATGCGCCAGCATTCGCGGTAGCGGCGCTTGTCGTGGCGGATCT
The DNA here is from genome assembly GCF_007992175.1 of Methylobacterium haplocladii. Taxonomy (GTDB): domain Bacteria; phylum Pseudomonadota; class Alphaproteobacteria; order Rhizobiales; family Beijerinckiaceae; genus Methylobacterium; species Methylobacterium haplocladii. Next base: position 2,474 of record NZ_BJZT01000068.1, read on the forward strand.
TCCGCTTGCGGCCGCGCTTGCCTGGGTTGATCGGCGTGATGCCTTGTTCCCGCAGGTCGGCCCGGAGCCAGTCGGCGTCGTAGCCCTTGTCGGCGGCCAGACGACGGACCCGACCGGGAGCCTCGGCGAGCACCGCTGGGGCGGCGGTGACGTCGCTGGCGTTGCCGGGCGTCAGCAGGAGGACGCCGGGGCGGCCGAGGACATCGGTGAGGGCGTGGATCTTGGTCGTCTGGCCGCCACGCGACGGGCCGATGCCTTGCGCACGAGCCCCCCTTTACCGCCATGCGCCGAGCGGTGCGCCTTGACGTAGGTACTGTCGATGGCGGCCGCCTCGCCCGCCCATCCGCCCTTGGCCAGTGCCCTCAACATCGCCCGCCAGAAGCCGCGGCGGGACCAGCGATTGAAGCGGTTGTAGACGGTGGTGCGCGGACCATACGCTGCCGGGCAGTCGCGCCAGCGGCAGCCCGAGGTCAGCACGTGCAGGATGCCGGAGATGACCTGCCGATCATCGTTCCGTTCCGGCCCGGGCTGGTTCTTGGGCATGAACCGCTCGATCACCGCCCACTGCTCGTCCGAGAGCTAGAACAAGTCCGCCATCGCCGCCTCCATCCTGCAAACGGCGGCTCTCAATCACAAAACTAGAACTCTCACAACGCCTTGGTTCGGTTCACACCCTAGGCTACCTCGGCTACATCCCGGCCCACCACGCCGTACATCACTCGCGCGCAGTGCGCCAATCATCGGGCTCCGCCCTCAGTCTGGCCAATCCTCTTTACGGGCTAAAGCTGAGTCACGCCGCACACCACTGTGGCGTAGAGGCACATTTCGGTGTCGTCCCGACGACTTGGGACCGGATGTTCGGGACTTACCGGCCGATCAAGCCTCGGTCCTGATTCGCAACCCTGCTAAGAAGCTTCCGGTTAGCTCTGGGCCGCAAATACAAATCTCCACGATCTCTGGCCTGGATTGATCGAATGAGATATCGATCTGATGTCGATCAGAAATTAGGCTCGATAGGCTTTCGTAAGCCGCTACCCGCGCATCATCCACAGTCGTCACGCGCGCAGCGAACACATCGGACCGGATAACCGCCAGCGCTTCCATCTGAAAATTCACAGGCATGGTCTCGACCCTCGGTCTGACGCTCAATCCGAGGGCGGCGGCTCAGTTCCAGCTGCAAGGATACATCAATGGCCGCGACCCTCAATCGCGCAGCCTTCAACGCGGCTGCGCGCAGTCCCTTGTTCGACGGCCGCCTGACGGCCTCACAGGTCGCCGGCATGGACGCGATCCTCGACGCAGCGCCGCCCTTTGCTCGAAGCCCGCTTGATCGGCCTCACGCCTTGATGATCAGCGAAAGTGCGTCTGAGCCGCGATCTGACGCCGATCGACAAGCGGTCCGCAGCGCCGTAGCGCGGATTGCTAGTCAGACCCTAGACCTTCGCGTGTTACGACCGAGACCAAGTTGTTTCGCAATGGCTGCCCGGGCCGCCGAGTAATTGGCTGAGACGACGGGGTAATCGACCGCAGGCCGTAGCGGACGCGATAGGTTTCGAAGTCAATGCCGTGCGCCGCGAGGTGCCGCTTCCAAGTTTTATAGGGCTTGCCGTCGATGAAGCTGATGAGGGCATCTGGCGTGATGGATTTTCGGATGGTCGCGGGCTTAGATGTTTCGACGTAAACGCTAGTTTCCGCCTGAGGGATCGATGCTGTCGAAGCGAGTTGTTGGAGACGTAGGCACAGACAATCAAAGCCGTTGCATCTAATTATCTGATTACTGATTTGTAAGTAGAATCATCAGCTTCGTTAGCATTATCGGTCGAGGCGTCTGCCCAGTCATTGTTCGCCGATACGTTCACGGTTGAGTACCCTTTAAGGGATGTGGCACCTGCGTTGTGCAGATTGAGCGCGCAAGGACAAGCGCAATGTGATCGATGTAAATTGACCGTGCGCCCCAATTTTTTGCCACGTCCAAGCTTCGCAACAATCCAAAGGAGCGAAAGTGCCTCGCGGTGCGAAGAGCAGGGCGAATGCAGATGCTGCTATCACCAAATGACTCGGGGGCGCAGCAGTCGGAATGGCGACCACCAAGATGTAGCCCGCCGCCATGCGTGTTCAGGTGACCCTCCAGTGTGCCGAGGTTGGCTGGGCTGAGCGTTGCCCGGCGACCGAAGCCGGTCGTCAAGGAGAGTAAAAATTACCTTCACCCCCATCAGGTGCGCAGCGAGGGCGATGGTCCTCAGTGACAATCATGTCGCCCAAGTACGAAGCCGGTTGGGAGCGTCGGCCTGACCACCCGACCCGCCGTCCCTTCGGGAGGCGGGCACCTACCAGAGCAACCCTCTCATTCTAATCACCCTCGATTGGTTGCGGTCGGCGGCTGACGAAGACGGGAGGATGTTCTCCGTCTGGGTGGACGATTGGGACGCCCGAGCAAAGATTGGGACGCTCGTTCAAGACTGTTCCGGTTGTGATCTT
>NZ_BJZT01000069.1 GCF_007992175.1 Methylobacterium haplocladii
CCCTTCGATCCTCCTCGGGAAGGGCCACATATCTGACTATATCACTGATGCACAAGTAAGGGCGATGCATGGTGATCTCGCGCACCCGAATAAGCGGGCCGGTCCGCGAGTATGTGATCCAATATCACATCCGCTCACAAGCCAATTGGTATGTAAATAAGTTTAGCGGGCTGCTTTCGAGGGGACGATACATACAATTCGCGCGGCTGGCCAAGGCGGTTGGTCCGCGCAGAGGAGGGCTGCCGTTGTTTCGACCGCCCGCTGCGCTGCTGCGATGTGAGGGCAGTTCAAGCAGCGTTGACTGCTAACCTAATATCAGGCCACCTCGATGCTCTGCCGGATGCGCCAAGGACACTAACAATGACTCCAGCGACGGCTGCCATTGTCGGCTACACGGGATTTGTTGGATCGAATCTCCTCGCGCGCCCGTCGCGGACACTGAAATACGACTATCTCTTTAACTCCAAGAACGTAGCCACACTTGGCCAACGTTCCTACGAAGCCGTCGTCTGCAGCGCTGTCCCAGCTATCAAATGGTTAGCTAACAAGAATCCGAGCGAGGACTGGGCGCAAATATCCGCCTTGCTCGCGCAGCTGAGAAACCTGAGGACCGAGCGGTTCATCCTGATTTCGACCGTCGATGTTTATCCCGATCCGGCAGGTGGAAACGACGAAGGCTACGACTTCGAGGCCTATGCCGATCACGCCTATGGCCGCCATCGACGCATGGTCGAGGAGTGGGTCATCGAGAACTACCCTTTAGCCCACACCATAATCCGATTGCCGGCCTTGTTTGGAGAAGGTCTAAAGAAGAACGCGCTCTTCGATCTCATGACGAAGAACATGCTCGAAAAGGTTAGCTCCGGTAGCGCCTACCAATGGTACTCACTTGCGAGGCTGGCAGGTGACGTCGATACCACTCTCGAATCCGGGTTGACCCAAATCAATCTTGTCACGCCGCCGATCCAGATGAGGACGATCCAGGAGCGATTTTTTCCCGCGGAAAGGATCGGCGGGATGGGTTCGGCACCCGCGACATACGACGTAAGAACGGCGCATGCCGACGTATTCGGCCATCCGGGACGTGGATACATCGCGGACGAAGAGGCGACGCTTCGGGAGATGGAAGGTTTTCTGGCAGCGAAGTGTGGGACGGCGGGATGATCCGCGGGGAAAACTTCGCACTGTCGAACCTGTGCTGGCCAATCGATGAGGATCGCGCCGCATTACGGATCATAAGCGCTCTCGGATATCGAGGCCTCGAGCTCGCTCCGTTCAAGGTGTTCGGCGGCTGGGACGGTGTGACACGAGCCGAAATCGTGAGCTACGCGCGTTTCGCAGCGTCCGAAGGGCTGACTGTCGTGGCACTCCAGGGCATTCTTTTCGGGGCGAACCTGGGTCCGATCTTTTCAGGACCAGATGCGCGGCTGGCTTTGCTGAAGCATGCCGCTCAGGTCGCGCGGATGGCAGGCGAGTTCGGCGGTCTGCGGTGCGTCTTCGGTGCGCCGGGCTTGAGGAAGCGGCTCGGCCTTTCCGCTTCGGAAGCCGATCGTATTGCCGTTCCGCTATTCCAGGACCTCGGTAGGATCTTCGACGATTACGGCTCGATTCTGGTCCTCGAAGCGAATCCGGAGAGCTATGGCTGCGAGTATGTGACCAAGACCGGTGAGGCCGTGTCGCTCGTTGCTCAAGTCGACCATCCGGGATTTCAGGTCCACATCGACACCGGGACCATCTGCATCAACGAGGAGAGCGGGGAGGCCCTCAGGTCTTACGCGAGCGCCGCCGCCCATTTTCACGTCAGCGAACCCGATCTCGTTCCGCTATCCTTCGCCAATGCCCGCCATGGGCAATTTGGGGATATCCTCCGGTCGTCGGCTTACGCGGGCTGGATCTCCGTCGAGATGAAACAGCCGGAAAGCGATTGGCGATCGTGTCTCCAGCGCTCCGCTCAAGTCATCGAGGCCTGCTATGACGTCTGAGGCGGTTGGTGAGGCCATCCTCCCCGAAGGTGTTCCGCGCTTCGTGGTCCATAGTCTTCGCCAGTCCGCGCATAGGTACGCTGTCGTCGTTCCGGTCATCAATGAAGGCGTGCGTATCGAGCGACAGCTGATGGCGATGGAAAAGTTGCCGTTTCCGATCGACATCGTGATCGCGGACGGCGGGAGCGATGACGGTTCGGTCGACCCGGACAAGCTCGCGCGCTTCCGCCAGGTCCGCGCCGTCTTGATCAAGGCCGATTCCGGACGCCTGAGCGCACAGCTTCGCATGGCCTACGCGTGGTGCCTGCAGAACGGCTATGCCGGCATCGTGACCGTCGACGGCAATGGCAAGGACGGGGTCGCGGCGATCGCAGACTTCTTCGCCAAGCTCGATGCCGGATACGATCTTGTTCAAGGATCGCGGTACGTTGCGGGCGGTGTCAGCGAGAACATTCCACTCGATCGCTACGTCGCCGGCCGCTGTATCCATGCGCCGCTGATCAGTTTGGCCTCTCGGCGATTCTGGTACACGGACACAACAAACGGGTTCCGGGCCTATTCGCGCAATCTCCTCCTCGACGGGCGCGTCGCTCCGTTCCGTGCGAGGTTCGACCGGTATCAGCTTCTCTTTTATCTCTCCATCCGCGCGCCGAGGTTGGGCTTCCGTGTCTGCGAGATCCCGGTCGAGCGCCGGTATCCTGCCAACACGGCCACGCCCACAAAGATTTCGGGCCTGCGCGGGCGGCTGAGCATGCTGCAGGAGCTCTTCGATGTCGCCATCGGCAAATACAATCCGGAACGGCACAGGCGCGTGGTGGCTCAAGATGTCGTTCAAGGAACTCGATAAAAGGCTGATCGGCCGCTTCTCGCTTGTCACGGTTGTCGGCTTTGCCGTCGATTTTCTTGTCGCCTATGTCGTGATCCGATCAGCTCACTTGTCGGCTCCGATGGCGGCATCGGTCGGATTCGTTTCGGGCTTCGTCGTCAACTGTGTCCTGCACGACCGGTTCACGTATGGATCATTCGCGGAGAAGGTCTCCCTCAAGCGTGCTGCCGGTATCCTCGCCGGTGCTGTTGCGGCGGTCGTTACGCGAGTGCTCGTGATCGTTACGCTCGAGTTCTTGTTCAAGCCGGCTCCTGACAAGGCTTTCGTGCTCATATTACTCGCGGCTGGCGTGTCTTGCGTCGTCAATTTTTGCGTGAGTTCGATCGCTGTCCGTCCGAATGGAATCTGCATGCGGCTTCGGGGCGCCAAGCGAGTAGAGGCATAGCGTCATCCTTTAGCACTCCCCTCGCAGCCGGCGCCTGCTCGACCGGGCGCTGACCTTGCCCCCTGTTTGCCCCCGTTCATAACCAGAGTCCGTTCTCGTCTGTGTTTCGGCGTGCAACTTTGACCCCGTGAGGTGGGGATCGGCCTCCAATTCTGGCTCTTCCGCACATTTGGTGCTGACGCTTTTGCTGGCGGTTTTGGAGACTGTGGCCCGCTGGTGATTGCGGGTCATGCGGCTTGGAGAACGCGCTGTCGGAGGAGATCGAAGCCGGCGCGGCCGTACATGGAGCGCTCGATCAGCTTGAGACGGTTGACCTGTCCCTCGACCGGTCCGTTGCTCCAGGGCTCCGCGATGGCCGCGCGCACGGCGTCCTGGTCCTGACGCAGCCCGGCGACGAAGCCGTGGAGATCGGTTGGAGCAGCCGCCGCCAACCACGGCTCCAAATCTGCGGGCTCGCCATGGCTCAAGATCTCGTGGAAGCCGCGCACGTGCTCGGCGGCATCCGAGAGCTTGGGCGCGATTGTGCGAAGAATCTCGATGAAGCGGCGATCGTCGGGAGAGAGGTGTGCCGAATCGCTCGCCAGCCACCGCGTGATGCGGCGCGTCGAGGGGATCCGGGCGGACAGCGATCGGACCTGCATGCGTTGCCGTCTCGCCCAACGCCGGACGATATCGTAGCCGCCATCGAAGCCGAGTGCTTGGAGGTCGCGATAGAGTGCGGCGCTGTTGCGCTGGCCGTCCTGCCAGCGCTCCTCGATGAAAGAGCGGTGACGGTCGAGCCGGCTCGGTTCTGGTGCTCGGCGGTAGGGGACGAAGGCACCGGACCGCACCCATAGGCGCACGCTGTTGCGGGAGGCTCCGAGGTGGCGGGCGATTGCCTTGATCGACAGGCCCTCGCCGTGAAGGCGCAGCACCGTCTCGCAGCGGGCGCGTCGCTGCCCCCCTCCCTTCGAGAGGCCCGGGTCGCCCTCGACGATCGGTGTCGGAGCCTGGATCGTGGGAGCGCTCTGGCGTGCGGCATCCCGGAACTCGGGTTGATGCCGCTCGACGAGAGCCCGCAAGGCCTCGGAGGCGTTGACGAGAAGATGCCAGCGATCCGCGACCTGGATCGCCCCCGGCGCGCCCAGCCGTGCGGCCTCGGCATAGGGTCCTGAACGATCGCGGCTGACGACGGTGACGCTCGGACACCTCGAAATACCCCTTCCGCGCGGGGCGGTGTCGTGATTCCCTGACGTTGTCGACGTTGGGGAGGCTCGGATGGGTCAGCCAGGGTTCTTCGATCTGGATGAGCGCTATCAGCGTTTGTCGGAGAACGGCGATCCGTTGGTGAAGCTCGCGGCCCTGATCGACTTCGAGGCGTTCCGACCGAAGCTGGCCACCGCACTGAAGCGGTCCGACGGATCGAAGGGGGGCCGCCCGCCTTACGACGCGGTCCTTATGTTCAAAATCCTGATCCTCCAGACGCTCTACACGCTGTCGGACGACGCCAGCGAGTTCCAGATCCGAGACAGGCTGTCGTTCATGCGGTTCCTCGGGCTGGGGTTCGAGGATGCGGTGCCGGATGCCAAGACCGTGTGGCTGTTCCGCGAACAGCTCACGCGGGCCGGTGCCATCGACGATCTGTTTGCCGCCTTCGACGCCTGGCTGAAGGGCAAGGGGTATCTCGCGATGTCGGGCCAGATCATCGAAGCCTCGATCATCGCGGCGCCGCGTCAGCGCAACACCGATGCCGAGAAGGCGGCTCTGAAGGAAGGCCGGATCCCTGAAGCGTGGGCGGCAAGACCGAAGAAACTCGCACAAAAGGATCGCGATGCTCGCTGGACCCTGAAGCGGGCCAAGGCACGGCCCGCAAAGGCGGCCGGCACGAAGGCCAAGGTCGAAATCGCCATCCCGGTGTTCGGGTACAAGACGCACGTCTCGATCGATCGCAGGCACGGCTTCGTCCGCCGCTTCAGCGTGACCAGCGCGGCCGCCCATGACGGGGCGCAACTGGCCAACGTCCTCGATCCGGCCAATACGGCAAGTGACGTCTGGGCCGACACCGCCTACCGCTCCAAGGCCAACGAAGCCCATCTCGCCAAAAACGGCCGCCGCTCGAAGATCCACTTCCGGCGACAGTCTGGCCTCGATCTGACGCCGGCGCAGCGCAAAGCCAACCGCGCCCGCTCCCAGGTCCGCTCGGCCGTCGAGACGGTGTTCGCCGGCCAGAAGCACCGCTTCGGCCTGTTCGTACACACCATCGGTCTGGCCCGAGCCCGGACCAAGATCGGGCTCGCTAACCTCGCCTACAACCTCCAGCGCTTCCTTTGGATCGAGGCCCAGCCGGTGGCGGCCTGAGGCAACCCCGGGATGGGGCCCTGCGCCCGCTCACGACCATCGTCAGCCTGTCAGAACGCCGGTCCGATCACGCCAGAGCCGCCAACGGCGTCGAATCGACGGCCAAAAACCTGCAACTGCAGGGTTCTTCGAGGTGTCCGCTCGGATGGGCGGCGAGCCAATCCCGCACCGGTGCCGAGGAACGGCCGGATAGCGGCACGTAGCCGAGCTCGTCGACGATCAGGAGCTTCACCGCGGCCAGTTCGCGCTACAGCCGGCGCAGACGGCGCGCGTTGCGGGCCTCCAGAAGCTGTTTGACCAGCGAAGCCGCGGTGGTGAACGCAACCGAGAAGCCCTTCTGGCAAGCCCCCAGGCCGAGAGCCAAGGCGATGTGGGTCTTCTTGACCGGCTTGGTGCGGGTGTAGCCCGGCGGCAGCGAGAACGATGCCTTATTCCGCCGGCATCGACTGGAGCTGTAGGGAGCGCGAATCTTTTGGCTGCGGGCCAAAATTTAATTCGTTTCGGTTGAGCGCGACAGATTAATATCAACACAATAATCTATACCACAGACTTATCAAGAATATTCCATAATATCCAGGCCGCGGAGAGATAAGCCTCGGACCGCTCGAGTTTTGATCCGTAGCTCGGATGTTAAGTTTTGGATGCAGCATCGAAAGATATTGGATTGCAATAGCCGTTCGTTGGACGGCCGGGCCAAAGATTCAGACACGCCGGCAGCCCTTATTGAGGCTCACGCTGTCCAGGCTTCAATCTGACTGGGAGCCCCTCGAAAGGCTGAAGTAGTTCACCTAGCCGCCCGCTTATAGAAATCGCGCAGGACTTCTGCTGCAGAGGCGGCGCGTTCCGCTTTGAACTCCGCACTTCTGGCGAGGGCGCGGATCGCGACTTTGTCGCCATCCATGATGGCCAGCTGTAGTCTCCTCACCACGTCATGTACGGCATTTGCATCCGCAACAGCGACGTCGAACTTCGATGATGTCGTTGGCGATGAAGGGATCGGCCGTTTCGGCGCACTGCGCTGCTGTTCGATCAGCTTTCCGTCACTGGTGAAGAGACGCAGGTAAGTTCGATCCATCTTGACGCTCCCGCACGAGACGAACGGCCTTTGGCTTTCGCGCTTTGACCACGATGGCGGCGCCCCCGGATGCAGCAGCCGTCATCCCGACGAATGTATCCTTGACCATCATGGCGCTTTCCTGACCCGCTGGAGGCTCCAGCTGTCCTTGAGAAGAGCACCTCGTAGGTCGATTCTGCAGCCTTATGCTGCCATGGCTTCGAGAACGAGATACTTCACGGCCGCGTGCTCGTCCAACCAGACTTGAGGTGAGCAGTCCAGATCGCCTTGAGGCACTAGCACTCGAAAGCGGTCTCCGACGTGGCGGTCGTGCCTCTCGGCGCCGCGCAATTTTCTGAGATCGACTGCGGCTACCGTTCAGGGCTGGCAAAGTCAGGCTGCGATGTCCGGAATTTGCCCAACGCGCCGCCGCTGCTTCCCTATAGAAGCACGATCTCGCGGAAGAACCGCGACGTTGGGCTCTGAAATGCCGCTGTCGCACGTCGCCTGAACGCGGTCGGCGACCGATGCCTCGACAGGTTCAGGACCAAAGACGATGGCGATCTTTCGGTGTCTGCTCGTACCCAACGGGAATGCCCCCCGACAAGGCCGAAGCGCGCGACTAAGCCCAAACCGGGACGCAGACCTTGGCCGTTCGACACAAACCTAAGGGCCAGCGTCAAACCCGAAGCGGTTCAGCGCAAACGGGCCGGTACCAGCATTCGGCTCTCGAAAGGCCTTCGTCGTCGGACGCACGATCGTCGCAGGCTATGACGCCCGCTCCTGAATGGGGGGAGCGCTGACTCGAGCCGTCGTGGAGGAAGCTGCCGCGACCTTGAGGTAGCTTTCTTTGACGGGTGCCGGCACGGATGGAGCCGGCTCCGCACTGAGCTGCGGGGACTTGTTCAGTTCGCCCGCAATGCGCTCGACGAGAACCTGTACTTTGCCGAGCCGCCGGCACACGGCTTCAGATCCGGCCGCTTCTTGCAAGGCCGCGAGATCG
>NZ_BJZT01000070.1 GCF_007992175.1 Methylobacterium haplocladii
ACCAGACTCGCCTTCGAGAACAACGAGCATCAGGCGGCACGGCAAGATTGGGCCGAATACGGAACGTCCGATTCCGGGCGAACGGTTAAAGCCCGCTTCCCACCCAACCCGGTCGTTGGCCTCTGCCTCGACAGCCTGGGAGCGGACCTTCCGAGAGTCTGCAAAGAGTCGACTCCCGCCTTGGCGCCGGAGTCCGCCAGTGTTGCATTCGACACTTCGAAGCGGACGGGCGGCTCTCAGTCTGAGCTGGCTGCACGAGGCGACCCGTTCAAGCTGCCGCCACCCTCAATACTGCACCGCCGCCTGCACCCCCAAGACCACCGCGTTCTTCACCCGCCCGGCATTGGCATCGCGCGGGTTGGCGATGCCGCCGCCCGGGTGGAGGATCACCTGCAGGTCCGGCTGCACCGTGAAGCCCGGCACGACCACCGCCTGATAGGTTGCCTCGATGACGCTCTCCGCGCGCCGCCGCGGCATCGGCTGCCCGGTCACACGGATCGTGTCGTTGTCGGCGCGGCGCGCATCGTCGCTGAGCCGGGCATGGGCCACGCTCACGCCCACCGTATCGTCGTCGCGGCCGGGGATCAGGCCCTTGTAGGCGAGGCCCGTGTCGACATAGGCCGTGACCAGGCTGGAGCGCGTCGGCGAGTAGGCGGCCCGGACGAAGAAGCCGAGGCCCTCGTCGTCCTTGCCGGCCTCCCGGTACAGGGTCTGGTCGTAGACGGCGTAGAGTCCGGCATTGCCCCGCAGGGGGCGGCCGATGCCCGTCGCGTTCGGGTCGGCGAGCGGCAGCCCGGTGATGTCGGTGCGCAGGCTGTCGAACCGCCCGAAATGCTGCCAGCCGCCCAGCGTGATGTCGCCCGGCAGGCCCTCCGAACCGGGCTTGGTGTTGTAGGCGTAGGTCGCCTCCGCCAGGACCAGCGCCGGATCGTGCACACGGAAGTTCGTGCCGGTGCGGTTGAGGCGCTGCGCCTCCGGGTCGTCGCCGGGGCGGTTCGCGCCGGCGGGATCGCCGTCATAGAGCCCGACCTGCAGCGAGAAGCCGTTGCCGGGTACGTATTTGGCGCGGATCGCGGGCGCGGCCAGCGGATAGGCGGGACCCCCGCTCGGCAGGTTCAGACCGGTGATGGCGGGCCAGCCGAAGGTGGAGTTCACGAACGCCGTCGCGGTCTGGCTCACGAAGAACTCGGTGTCGGCGGCCTGCTGCCCGATCCGCAGGCCGAGCGTGTTGTCGAACAATTGCTGGTCGTACCACAGCACGTAGAGGCGGCTCGAGGGCAGCGCCTCGATCACGCTCGCCTCCAGCAGGTTGCCGACGTAGTAGCGCGACAGGCCGGTGCCGTGGATGAAGTAGGCGTTGGCGTGGACCGTCGCCCCCTCCCAGCCCGCGAGGCGCTCCAGATCGAGGTTCAGCCTCAGGTTCAGCCGATCGCTCACCGCCGTCCCCCGGCGGACGCCGCCGCTCGGGTTGCCGAGCAGGTCGGCGATGTAGGTCAGGCTGTACTCGATGCCGCGCGCCTTCAGCTCCGGGCGAAGACCGAGCGGGTCACCGAGCGGTCCCAGCGACGGCTCGATCGACCGCGTGTAGCCGCCGGATGCCTGGCTGGTCGATTCCGGCTGCGAGATCGAGATCCGCGGATCGCCACCCGCGCCCTCGTAGACCGGCCGGCTCTGCTCGGCCCGGGCCGTCGTCGCGCCGACGAGGCACAGCGCGAGGGCGATCGTCGGGCCGCGGCTCGGACCTGAGATCAATCTCCGCATGAGGCCGCACGGCTCCGACCTGGTCTGCATCGATGCGGATCTCATGCGCGAGACGGCTCCACGATACGTATCGCAGCGTTCGCGCCGGACCTGTCACCTCAAGACGACAGGATGCTGGCAAACAGCTTCCCGACGCCGCCGGCGCAACAGACGGCCCGGATTTCACCGAGGCGCGCCCGCAAGCCAGTCCTCGTTCGCCGACCGTCGCGCCTCGGCGGGATTGTCTTTCATCTCGACCTGCATCGGCGGGGAGCCCTCGCGCTTTTCCGGCTCCCCTGAGCGGCCTCTTCGTCATATATCCGCCCACAACACCAACGATTTGGGCCGCATCGCGGGCCGAGACTGCGTTGTCCGTCCGCCTGCCAGGGGAGAGTTTCCAGTGATCGACGTCAAGCGGTGCATCACCCTCACGGCCGCAGCGCTTGCGGCACTCGCCGGCGGGGCGGGGGCGGTTCAGGCGGCCCAGTGCGGCAACACGGCCGCGGGCTTCGAGAACTGGAAGCGGGAGTTTTCGGCCGAGGCGCAGGGCCGGGCCAGCGCCGCGAGCCTGCAGGCCCTGGCCGGCACCTCCTACTCGACGCCGACCATCGCGGCCGATCGCGGCCAGCACAGCTTCAAGCTGTCGCTGGAGCAGTTCATGGCCAAGCGCGGCGCGGCGACCATCGTCTCGCAAGGGCGCAAGATGAAGGCCACGAACGCCGCCCTGTTTTCCTCGATCCAGCAGCGCTACGGCGTGCCCGCCGGCCCGCTGATCGCGATCTGGGGCATGGAGACCGGCTTCGGCCGCGTGCGGGGCAACGTCAACACGCTCTCGGCCGTGGCGACGCTCGCCTACGATTGCCGCCGTTCGGCCTACTTCACCGACCAGCTCTACGCGGCGCTCCAGCTCGTCGACCGCGGCGTGCTCACGGCCTCGACCCGCGGCGCGGCCCATGGCGAGGTCGGCCACACCCAGTTCCTGCCGAAGAACATCCTGCTCTACGGCACCGGCGGCGACCTCAACAATGTCGGCGCGGCGATGACCTCGACGGCGAACTTCCTGAAGGGCCACGGCTGGCAGCCCGGCGCCGGCTACGGCCCGGGCCAGCCCAACTTCGCCGCCCTGCAGGGCTGGAACGCGGCCTCCGTCTACCAGCAATCCCTCTCGATCATGGGCCGCCAGATCGACGGCGGCGGCGAGTAGTTTTCCTACCGGCCCGACCGCTGTCGGCCGATGCCTTCGGACATCCCCGGCCGTCGTTGCTTCGCTCCGCTCGCAATGACCGCATAAGGCTTCGAGGCGATCGATCGAAAACCGAAATTGATCCGAAGGGCCCGGCGATCCGCCGGGCCCTTTTCGATTCAGCGTCACGGTGCCGGGCGGGCGGTGACTGCGTAGGCCGCGGCGCCTCCCTCGGCGCCTGCGAAAAACCGCCCCGCTTCGGCCCAGATTGACCACGCTGTCGCCCCACAAAAGCCGGGCGACCTCGGCTGTTTGAGGCCTGCCGGATGCAGTGGGCCCGATAGAGGGCCGGCATCCGTGCCGCGACGAGGGGCCCATAGACCGCATGGAACACGCTGCACCCCCGCCGGACGTCCGCGCCTCCCGCCTTGCCCCTGCCAGTCGCCGCAGCCCTGTCCTGCTGCGCGGGGCGCTGGTCGCGATGACCGGCCTCGGGATCGTCGCCGGGCTGTCCTACTCCAGCCGAATCGCTCCCATCGGCGCTGCGACGCCCCCCGGCCCCGTCGCCGAGGTCCCGCAGGCCGGCCCGGCCCTCGACTACGAAGCGATCAACCTCCTGCGCGGCGCGCTCCTGGCCGCGGTCGCACCGCCCCCCGACATGCCGGCCGAGGCCGCCCCGGCGGCACCCGAGATCGCGACGAACGAGTCCTTGCCGGCCGAGACCGCCACCCCGTTCGCCCGGCAGGAGCCCGCCGAATCGGACATCGGGACCGACAACCGTCTGGCCCAGACCGTGCCGCTGCCGGTGCCGCGCCCGCCGGAACTCCGCGGCCCGAACCCGCTGCAATATTCCACCCGCGGCCGCGCCTCGCGCCGCGTCGCCGCCGTGGCGCCGCAGGCGCCGGCGGAAGACACGCGCTCGTTCTTCGACAAGCTGTTCGGGGTCGCCCCGGCGCCGCAGAGTCCGGCACTCGCCTATGCCGCCCTGCAGCAGCCTCCGGCCGCCTCGGCGATCCCGCGTCAGGTCGCGCCGGCGCCGATCCCGCCCTCGGGCGGCGGCGTCGCCGTCTACGACATCAGCGCCCGCACCGTGACCCTGCCGAACGGCGAAAAGCTCGAAGCCCATTCCGGCCTCGGCGAGAGCATGGACGATCCGCGCTCCGTCGCCACCAAGATGCGCGGCGCGACCCCGCCCGGCGTCTACGATCTTACCGAGCGGGAGGCCCTCTTCCACGGCGTCCGCGCGATCCGCCTGAACCCCGTCGGCGGCGCCGCCGCGATCTACGGCCGGGCCGGGCTCCTCGCCCACACCTACATGCTCGGCCCGAACGGCGCCTCCAACGGCTGCATCTCGTTCCGCGATTACAACAAGTTCCTCCAGGCCTATCTCAGCGGCCAGGTCGCCCGCGTCGTCGTGGTGCCGGGCAACGGCCAGGACACGCTGCCGAGCGTCGCCTCGCGGGGCACGGTGCGGACGGCCAAAGCGGGCGAGTGACGGTCAGTGGTCGGGATCTGAGGTTCTTGGCGACGACTTGAGTCGGTTTTCGACCCATCTCGGACATTGACGGATCGTGGAGCGTGGTTGTCGGTCGGTAGATCGACTATCTTGCCTTATCGTCATCAATCACATTTAATCTTTGAAGTTGTCAGCTTCAATCAACGAGTACGATACTCGCCCAGAGAGGCTAACATGCTTGGCATATTACCTACGCTTGGACTTCAGGTTTACGCTGCCACGCTAATTGCCCTTTCAAGCATAAATATTCTCTTTGACAGCAACATCAAGGCTAAGAAAGTCCCCATGCAGTGGGACTTTAATGGCATGCCCGCATGGTTTGCCGATAAGCAAATTGGTTTATGGTTTCCCGTAGTGATTTTTTTCGTAGGAACCACTCTACAAGGCCAGAAGCTCATCGACGCCTAATTGGTCGGACTATGGTGCACCATTGGCCTGCTGCACACTGATGATTGTCGTGCACTACTGGCACATATCGAAGATCGTATTCTGGTCGCAAAATCAATCTTGAGACCCGCATGCGGGGCCGCTTTCCACCCCGAGCGGAAGTTGCGGGACGGCCGACGAATGGCTGATTACGGGAAGCGCGCATGGCGATCCAGGCGACCGCGTTGGGCCGCAAACGGGAAGGCCGCTCAGGGTGGGTTTCCGCCAGTCCGCCTAAGGGTGGCAACGCAAGGAAGCTGCCGGCGTCTCCGCTCCCGCTTACGACCCTGGCTGTGTAAAAACGGTTTGCGATTATTAGAGCGTACTGTCTTTCAACGGAATCGGGGTTCATGGGGTGGGGCCGGTGTGATTCCTTCTGATCTTTGGAGGCGGAGGTCGGACTGCGATGACCCAACGTATTCGGAGGATCTGCGCGAGCGCGCCCTGGCCCGCTACGAGGCCGGCGAGACGATCCGGGCGATCGGCGAGGCTTTTTGCATCAGCCCGTCCTGCGTCTCGAAGTGGCGCAAGCTCAAGCAGGAGACGGGTGCGCTGACGCCGGGTCAGATTGGCGGACACAAGAAGCCGGTGCTGTCGGGTGAGCCGGGCACCTGGCTGGCTGATCGGGTCCGCCGTGAGCGGTTCACGCTACGGGGCCTGGTGGCGGAACTGGCCGAACGCGGCGTGAAGGCCGACCGGCGCGCGGTGTGGGTGTTCGTGCGGGCTCAAGGACTGAGCTTAAAAAAAACTCTGCGGGCTGCTGAGCAGGATCGGCCCGACGTCGCCCGTAAGCATTGACGCTGGCGGTGGCATCAGGCCAAGGTCGATCCGCGCCGGCTGGTCTTCATCAACGAGACCTGGGTCAAGACCAACATGGCGCTGCTGCGGGGCTGGGGACCACGCGGGAAGCGCTTCGAAGCTAAGGTCCCGCACGGGCGCTGGCGCACGCTGACCTTCATCACGGCGCTCCGTCACGACCGGGTCGCCGCGCCCTGGGTCATCGACGGGCCGATCAACGGCAACATTTTCCGTCGCTACGTCGAGACC
>NZ_BJZT01000072.1 GCF_007992175.1 Methylobacterium haplocladii
GATGCCGACGCTCCAGTGGATGGTTTTGTCACCGACCTAAACACGGCCGCCAGCGCCTTTCACGGTCCCGGATTTGGCCTTCCGGCTACCTACACTCGCCCCCATGCAGCAGCCTTCCATCTGGCCCGGTCCAAAATACCGGTCAGATCATGAGAGCTTCAACGACAAGCTCAAAGACCAGCTTTCGCGTCAGGAGATCTTCTATTCGTTGAAGGAGGCGCAGATCGTGATCGGCCTTTGGCAAAACACATACACCCGCGTCCGGCCGCCCGCGTCTCTACGCTACCGCCCCTGCGCCTGTCACCTTCCCGAATCTGGCCTTCTGGCTAGCCATGTCCGCGACCATGCAGTAACGTCCCATTCGGCTTAGGCCAAAATAACGGTCAGGTCAGTGGTCGCTTGTTTTAGTGGTCGCCTATTCAAGAGCATCTTAGCGCTGGAAAGATCAGGATGGCAGGCTGGTTCGTCATCGCGCTCGGGCTCGCAGCAGCCTTGCCCCTCATGCCGGCGCAGGCGGCGGAGGGTCGCGCAACCGGCTCTGGTGCGTTTCTCGAACAGGGTGACCGGCCGGCCCAGACCTTGGCCGATGCAATTGCCGCCCGCGATGCCGCGCTTGCACGGCTTCGGGCACGCCTCGACACCGTCCAGACCGACGGCAACGGCGACGCGGCGCTGGCGCAGGCCCAATCCGACCTCTCGGCTGCGGAAGCCCAGGTCACTGAGCTCATGGCCCAGTTCGTGCCGGGCTCGTCGCCGGCTTCCGATGACCGGCCGAGGCCTGATGCCAGGCCGGCACCGGCTGCTGGCGTGAGCTATCGCGAATTGCGGATCGGCGAGAAGGTGAAGTTCGCCGGGGAACACTGGGCCGCGCAGACGCGGCGTATCCAGCACGGCTCGGACGGGTCCCTACAGTTCCATGCCGCTGCCGGCGAGCGTGCCGACTTCGACCCGGAACGCAAGATCCGGACGGAGTTAATTGGCCTCAGCCGCTTCGAGAAGGGGCAGGCAGTCGATCTGAAGGGCGTGTTCTCCATCGACCCCTCCACGAGACTGACCGGCGCCGATTGGTGCTCGATCATCCAGATCCACCAGGCCGACACTAAACGGGCAGACGGCAACTACGTGAACGCCTCGCCGATGTTCGCGCTCGACATGCTGCCCGATCCGAAGACCGGCAGGCCGTTCCTACAGGTCGTCGGCGAGACCGGGCGCGGCGAACAGACGACGTTCTCCCCGACTCGCGTCCTCGGCACGCTCCCCGACGTCGAACTGGGAAAGGAGCACACCTTCGCGATGCGCGTCGTCGATGGGCATGGCGACATCGGACAGGTTTCGGTCTGGGTGGACGGCGTTGCCCTGGTCGACCGCTCGGACATCCCGACCGGCTACGAATATGTCGATATCTTCAAGAACGCTTTTCCCGTCCGCGGTGCCCCGCAACAAACCGGTTCATACCTCAAGCTCGGCATCTATTCCGGCAAGGTCTCCGGCAATACGCCGCCGGCCGTCTCGGTCGGCCTGACCTGGCGCAGCCTGCCCGATCCGTGAGTCGCGCGCGGGCGCGGGGCCTCGATAGAGGCCCATCTGCACCGTCCGACCCGCCCATGCAAACCGAGACGGCCCCCGACGATCCGCCTCGACGAGTACCTATTGAGCGATCATCTCATCGACACGGTCGACCTCGACATTCGCCTCGACCCCAACGCGAGCCGGATCACGGCGGTGCTGGCGCTGCGGCCGAACCCAGCCGGTATGGCCGGCGCGCCGCTGGTCCTCAACGGGGACGAAAAGAACCTCGTGGGCGTCCGCCTCGACGGCGAGCCGCTGCCGGCGGAAGCCTACGCGCCGACGCCTTCGGGGCTCTCACTGCATGCGCCGCCGCAGCTTCCGTTCACGCTGACCGTTGACACATTATGCTCGCGTGATCAGCGGCGGGTGGGTTGTCGAGCGTGGCGATCTTCCAATTCGGTACGACACCGGACGGTCGGAGACCTCGAATTACCCCCTTCCATCCGATCGAACGCAGCGATCACCGTCTTCAGTGCCCTTCGTCCCGCGATTTCCTCCAGGACCAAGTTTCAACTGGTCGCCGGCTGTCTCTCGACACGATAGCTGAAATGATGTCGCATTCCCGAGATCGGGCGTTCGATAAAATAATAGGATGCTGCCGAGACGCCCAAAGTCACCGATGTCCAAAGGGCGACATTCCACCAGATATGGTCCGGGCCGAAAGAAAGCATCGAGCGCACGGCAAAATGCCAGATATATATCGAGTAACTCAGCCTACCGATCCAATCCATGATCGGTATATTCAAAACGGACTGAATCCTCGAAAACCCGTCGGCAAACAGAATGTTGACAAGTAATATGAAAAGAGCAGAACTTACGATCGTATAGCGAACGGTCTCACGGAAAAACTCGCTCCGTATTGCAAATCCAGCAACGAGCATGGCAACCGCCAGGACGATTGCTGGTCTGCTGAATAGACTTTTCAGAAAACTGCGCCCCTCATCGTATTCGCAAAGCGAAGCCAGAGCGACTCCCACGGCAATCGAGTCAATCTGATACTGCGTCTCGAAGTAGAATACGTGCGTCGGTAGCAATTGCGGATAAATCGTTGCGACGGCGCAGCGCAAAAATAAGCAGATCACAATGAGTGCAAAAGATGCCGCCACCATTCTCCGAGGATCGCCTTGAAGCAGCACGAACATCACTGGAAAAAATATGTAGAAGTGCTCTTCGACGGAAAGCGACCAGAACGTTCCGAACGGCATGCTCCCGCTCGTGCCGCCAATTTGACTCAGATAGCTGTAGTAGTAATTCGCATAGTATAGCAGCGCAGACGCCGGTTCCTGCCATACGATTTGATCCGGCGCTCTCCAGGCAAATATTAGAAGGATAACAGCCGTATAAATAATCACCAAAGGATAGAGGCGGACAAAGCGTCTGATATAAAATGACCTCAATGAAATGGAGGATTTCTGCTGCCATTCCACATACAGCAGTCTTGCGATTAGAAACCCACTGATCAGAAAAAAGACTCTCACGCCAAACCCGCCGGGGAAAAGCTTGTTGTTCACAGTATGCGATAGAAAAACGATTATAATACTGATGGCACGCAGTCCATTCAGACTGGGAATGAAACCGCCGGTAGCCTCGAATGGTGCCAGTCGCAGGGATCGCGACTTTGTCGCGTCAGCTGTCATGATCTAGTCCGATCTATGAAACGACGTACAGACCAGTTGCAGCCGCTTTCGCGCGTCGCCCTACAGCTCGGGAACGGCCACTGGAATTGCCGGGCATCTATCGAAGCTTCAGCTTCGCCTACTCTCGCGCTTGCCATGATCTACGGCACCGATCCGCGCAGGGTTTGCGGGATGGCCTCCTCGCGCACCTCGGTTCCCTTCAAGGCTGTGGGATGAAGCGCGGCCGAGATTTCAGCGGACCGCGGAGATAAGTACTTCTTCAGGTGCAAGAAACGCTTCTCGATCACGTGCCACGAGAACACCGAGAAAATCCCGGTGAAGATAATGGCGAGCGCGAGAAGCCCAAACAGACTCTCCTTAATCATGGGAAGCGATGATACGAGTGCTTGCGATATCGGATACCCATATAGATAGATACCGTAAGAATAATCACCGGACTTCAGCAGCTTCGGCTGCGGCAGGGGCGACAGTCCGATAAATATCGTAATATAGGTCAAAAATATGGGATATATGAAAACCGCATGATTAGACATCATTAAAAAATATGAAAGCAGCAGAGACGCAAAGAAGAGGTATTTATTGTAGACTATCTTGTCCTTCCAGAGATAGAAAAATACGCCCATAAAAAAGTAATATACGGATACATTCCCATCCAGCCCGATTCGCGTCTCACCGAATCCCGTCGCGTAATTTATCGCAATGAGCGGCAAAGTTGCTGTTATGAAAATTATAGTAAATAATTTTCGATTGAACATTACGCCGGATAAAATGAGAAACGCAGTTATGGCGTATGAGTAAAACTCTGCCGGCAACGTCCAAAGATTTCCATTGACCACCTGCGAAATGTTGTTTTCGAAAACACCTGGAAGCGTGTAATGAACAACGCCAAATATATTCAGAAAATAACTATAAAACCCAGACGATGAGAAATAGTCGTGTAGTGGTAAAGACGTGTAGATTGCGCCCAACACAATCGCCGAGAGCACGACCTCAACCGATAAGGCCGGGACGATGCGAATGATGCGCAAGCCTAGAAAGGGTAGAACCTTCTTCGTTCGAAACGCACTGCCCATGACCAGGAAGCCACTGAGAGCGAAGAACATGGGGACACGCGACAATGTATAGGGTCGCGCAGGTCCGGTTATGCCGCGGGGTACGATCTGCTCAGCGGATGCGGTTATTGAGCTTGGGTCGCCCGGTAGCGGAGATGCTTTTACCAGCGATATGACATTCTGCATGATGTCGTAAATGAAATGCGAAAGAAAGCCGCTATTACCAGTCAATCCGGAGCAATGGCTCGCGAGAATACTGATGGCCAAACCGAGCCGGAGAATGTCGAATCCAGGTCCGGCTCCTCGATTTGTGTCGAGGATATCTGCGAACGTTGTACGTTCGTCCCCGCTGCGAGATCTCGCCATGGGCATGGATCCTCCCCACATCTCACCGACCTGAATGCATGCCTGACAGGCGGACGCGCTTGAACTATAGAGTGAAATCTTGGCCGAGACCCAATGTCTTTCAAATGAATTTTGGAATCAATTCGATTCATGATTGATAGGATTGATAATTATTCTACGAATTTAAATTCGCGCGCTGGCCGAATCGATCCCAACAAAATCAGTGACAATATGTAGATTCAGCGGATAAACTGCTAAAATGTTTATTCTGCGTCAACAGTATAACTCTCTTTTTCAGTGGCTGAGAGTGATCGCCGAGCTGGTCCTATTGGATCCGCCTGGAGATATGTCACGCTGACGACCCGTGACTTTCGGTGACATCACGGCACGGACACGCGGCGGATCATCCCGACTAATCTTTTTCCAATCCGTCTCTAACGATCGACGTTTTGGACAATGCAACCTATAGTTTCATTAATCGACAGTCGGGAGACGGCTCTAAGCCTCTGTGTTTGAATGCTTTTTGGTTGGTCGCCTGATGGCAGATCGTATCAGGGGAGGCCGTGATAAGTCGAGAGCGGTTAGCCGTCTGAGCGAAACGGGAAGCCCCGCTTCTCGGATCGAACTCTAGCAAATTTCGTGGATTTGCTGGCTGATCTCTCGGGTGTTCAGCTCCAGGGACTCATTCCGATCGCAGATCCCGGGTCTCATGCGACTCGCAGTGGCAGGCATCGTCAATCAGTCGAGGGACAACTTGGCTCGTCTAAAACCGACCTAAATTTACTATATTTGGTCGCCTCCTCAAATCGTCAAGGCGCCGATATCTTCAAAAACCAGCTGAATATATTGCAGATAGATCATACCAAGTCAGTCCATCCGTCACGCCTGACGGGGTCACATCGCCGGAGATCTTGCCTGCATAGGTGCTGAGCTTGATATGAGAACTCGTCGGCTGCGAAGCCCTGGATGAGGAGGGCGTCCTTATAGATGTCGACATACTCGTAGCCGGTCTCGATATCGGAGCGGTCGACAAGGGTGTTTAGGGCGGTGACAAAACCATCCACTGGAGCGTCGGCGT
>NZ_BJZT01000073.1 GCF_007992175.1 Methylobacterium haplocladii
TAGGTGTTTGATCCCGCGGTGTGGTGATACGGTTGAGCACCATGCTGCGAGGGAAGCGCTATGGGCCAAGTTCTCCATGGAAGCGCCACCACGACGGAGGCAGTCCGTCGTGCGATCCAGCTACGTGAAGAGAGCGTAAGGGCGCTGGCCCGGCGCTACAGCGTCAGTCCGACGACGGTGCAGAAGTGGCGCAAACGGGCGACGACGGCGGATGCCCGGATGGGACCCAAGGAGCCGCGCTCCACCGTGCTCACGGTCGAGGAGGAGGCGATCATCGTCGCTTTCCGACGGCACACGCTGCTCCCGCTCGACGATTGCCTCTATGGCCTGCAACCGACGATCCCGCACCTGACCCGGTCGTCGCTGCATCGCTGTCTGGAACGGCACGGCATCAGCCGACTGCCCGAGATCGACGGCGACAAACCCAAGAAGCAGCGCTTTGCGAGTTACGCCATCGGCTACGTCCACATCGACATCGCCGAGGTCAGCACCGCTGAGGGCAAGCTCAGGCTGTTCGTGGCCATCGACCGAACCAGCAAATTCGTCGTCGTGCGGCTGGTCGAGAGCGCCGGCAAGATGGAGGCCGCTCAGTTCCTCCGCGACTTCATCGAAGCGGTGCCTTATCGCATCCACACTGTGCTCACGGACAACGGCATTCAGTTCACGTCACGCCAGCGGGACATCTACGACAGTCAGCACATCTTCGATCGTGTCTGCGACGAGCATGGCATCGAGCACCGTCTGACCAAGGTGAACCACCCTTGGACCAACGGGCAAGTCGAGCGAATCAACCGTACGATCAAGGACGCGACGGTCAAACGCTACCACTACGACAGCCATGCTCAGCTGAGAACGCATCTGCATCTGTTCGTCGATGCCTACAACCATGCCCGCAGGCTCAAGACGCTGCGCGGCCTGACGCCCACCGAGTTCATCCTGAACGCCTGGACGAAAGAGCCCGATCGCTTCAGGCTCGATCCGTCACACCTCATCCCGGGACCGTACACCTAAGCCTGGGCATTTCTGTTGGCCCCCGAATTCAGATAGCGTCAGGCGTATCAGCAAGAACCCAGCTCGGACGTTTGCGCGCTGTTTGGGAGCCTCCCCAGCCTCCTGGCAGCCACGGTGACGACCTCCCCCGGCCTCAGCCGCGACCTTCTTGTCTGTCGGCCAGCCGCCTCAGTAAAGTGGAGCCAGAGTGGGTACGGAGCGACGACCGTGGGCGAAGACGATCCGATTGAACTCAACTGGCGATCGGTCCCTGCTTCAAATCCGGTAGAGCGTGTCGCCCGCGCCCTGTGTGCCCATGATGGCCTCAACCCGGATACGCTGGTGTTCCTTGATCGACGAGAGCGTGTTGTTGGTCACGACGGCATTGCTGAAATGCGCCCCGCGACTGATCCAGCCTGGAAACGATATGCTAAGGAAGCAGGCCGGTTGGTTGCGGCCTTCGAGGCCTATCAAGAGGTCTGAACCGATCCTCAGCCGTCCGCCGCAACCGACCGCGGTTTTGCAAACCGCCAATCCCACGAGGATCCCTTTCAGAGCTGGGATGACGCTGGAGCGCGTGGCACTACAGCGCGCACTCGGCAAACCGCGGCAGACTGTCCTCGTCGAGAGCTTCAACGAGCGGTTACGCAACCGGTGTCTGCACGATTATCGCTTCGGGAGCCTGCTGGCGGCCCGGGCCATCGTCGAGCCGTGCGGGTCGACCACAATCCCTCCCGAACTTGAGCGGGTCCCAGGCCAAATAGCACGACGATGAGCGCCGACTACATCATCGTCTAAGGATCCTTAGATTTGAAATCCGTGCAGTCAAGATTGTTGCGCAAAAGATAGATCGGTGACGTTTCAATCAGTAAAAATGTAAGCGAACACTTTAAGGCGACCGCCTCAGGTATCGATCGTATCGGATTTAGAGCTATCATTCTGGATATCGGATCATCTCGTTTTGGTGGTTCGATCAAATAGGAGATTAGCAACGTCTATTCATTGTATAAAAAACTACACAAATCATAACTTTGTCCAATAGCAGTGATAACTATGACAACTAACAGCGCGGCTTATGTGTTTGATTTGTCGGGAGCCGCAAGTGCTCCAAGATTGCCGTGTTTCGATCGCAGCCAAATCCTGTAGAGATGCTTTGCAGGTGGGCCTTGCTCCAGCGGTGCAATTCGCGTCTGATCGCAGGAATGTTCGGAGGACAGCTTTGCGCGCCATCACGGTATCGATAATTGGAGCTCTGATGGCAGCTACGAGCGCTGTGTCGGCGCAACCATCACCGAACGGTCCGCCGTCCACCATTCGCCCTGCATCCGGTCCCACCGATTTCTCTGTCGTCCGTAAGCAATTCGACATGGATTCGATGAAGCGGGCCGAAGCCGATCGAGTCCGCGATGCACGAATCAGCAAGTCGATGGGAACAATTTGCACCGGATGTCAGCCTGCTACTGTGCGATCAGAGCGAGACCGGAAACAGAGCCGAATCGCACATTAATGACGTGTATCCGTCGCGTCCGAGCCGTTTTTTTCGCCTTGGAGGGTCGCGTGGCCGCGGCAGGCGCGTTCAGAGTCGCGGAATTTGCCCGCAATCACACCCGCCGCGAACCGGCCTTCTGAAGCCGTTGCACCGAGGAGTGGGGCCGGTAATTAACTGGCTGCGCAGACCGTGGGCAACGAGCGCTACAGGCTGCTGGTGATTTGCAACCTGAGATAGGTTTAGCGGGTCGGGCCTGAGTGCCGGCTTTCGCCCGGCCGCCCGCGTCTGCCGCGTCGCCGGTTCGCGCTGCGAAGCTGGCAGCGCGGGGTGCCCTGCGATCCTACCGAAGCCACGTTCCTCGGAACGTTAGCGTGCCATGGAAGACGAGCTTGCCCGTCTCGTCCAACACCTCAGCCACAAACTCGCGGTGATCGCCGTCCGGCAGCTTGTCTTTGGCGATGTGCGCTAACGTGCCGACAGCCTCGTCGCCGGCTTGCCGGTCGTGCTCAAACTCGGAGCCCTCCTCGTCCGGGTAGCCCTCCCCATTATCGAAGATCTCGAAGTAGTAGCGTGGCACGCTCGCCTCCAGCTCGGAATCCCGCTGACCAACATGAACGGGGCTGTTTGGTTCACTGCGGGATGAGGCTGACGGCGAGAACCGCGAGCGGCGTCAGCCCAACGAGATCCAGAGGAAGGCGTCGGCCAATTTTTCGTTTGCCGAGCTCGGCCGCCGGTCGCGGACATGATCGCCTTCATCGACGACCATCGCAGTGCCTGCGGGGTCGAGCCGATCTGCACGGCTGGCGGGCGTCACGGACCACCCATGCCGGATTCGTGTTCGATGCCCTGGAGCAGGACCTGCACGAACGCCGGCCCCTCCGGGGCTGCGGGCTCGTGCAGCAGCGCGACAGAGGGAGCCCGTACATGTTGAAGCGCTATACGGAGCGGCTTGCGAAAGCGGGCGTCGAGCCCTCGGTCGGCAGCGTCTGCGACCCTTGCTACAACGCCTTGGCCGAGACGATCAACGGCCTGTTCAAGGCCGAGGTGATCCATCGACGCGGTCCGTGGCGGTCCTTCGAAGCGGTCGAGTTCGCCACCCTCGAATGGGTCGATTGGTTCGACACCCGCCACCGGCTCGAACCGATCGGCAACCTACCTCCCGCCGAGGCCGAAGCGCGCTACTTTGCTCAGACCGATGTACAAGCCTTGGCCGCCAGACCCAAACCGAATGGCCTCCGGGAAACCCGGAGCGGTTCACATCAGCCCCCGCAGATCGATCGCGACACCTTGTCGGACCGATGATCGCAACCCTCACCGAATGCGCATTTCGGGACATTTGCCGGAAATCGTTTTGCGCAAGCCGCTGGCGTCCCGCTCATGTTGCACCGCTGGAGGAATGGTGCCACGAACCGATGCGCACATCGTCGAGGCCTTCGAAACGGTCAAAAGCGAGTGTCGGTCGGGTGGCGGGCGCTGGCCTGATCGCGGCCGTTGATCAATCGCCGTGCTGTGTGGATGTCGTCTAGCATCATAGCAGCGAACAGCTGGAGCGGATATCATTCGGCTCAAAGAGGCGTAAAGTTGGATGACAATATATCTCGCCACTTTTGACATGAAAGCAATGTCGCACGATTATGCTGCTCTCTACGAGCATCTGCAAGTTATTGACGCTCACCAAGCGCAATCTTCTGCTTGGATGATTGAGGCCGAATCTACAATTATTGAGCTAAGTAATCATCTGCTTGCATTGATGGACAAGGACGATAGTCTGTTGATTATAGAAATCACAAAATCGACTCACTGGGCCGCAACGCATCTGTCGGAGCAAACGGGTGAGTGGCTTATAAAACGCAGGCCATAGCTTAATATGCCTTGCAGAGGCTTTGAACGGCCAGCGCCGAAGCGCTTAATCGCAAGACACTCGGTGTCCTGATCGCAGGGTCTCGGTGTCGACCTGATAAGGCTTCAGTGCTTTGACGGCCAGAAGGCGCTCCCGCCAAGCCGTTTCTTCCACTCAGGCCAACAAGCACGCCACGCCCCCAGATGACCTCATCCCGCGCGCAAGGCGATTGTGTCTGTCAACCTGAAATGGATCGAGTCTAAATTTTCGGTGGAGCCATTCTCGGCACGAATTGTCTCGACGTAAACTATTCAATCTAAGGAAAATTTCGATGGAGCTTGAGCCGCTGGCCGGGGTGGATCTTATGCGTCGCCGTGGCGCAACCCGTACGCTGTTTATCTATTTCACCTCACTTCAATTGGACTGGGACCAAAATTCTCTGCCCTGGCGTTTCGATTTTGTAAATACAGCAATAAAATACAATCAAAATGCAATTTTTGTCAGAGATCGCAGCAATCTTTGGTATCAGTATGGCCTACCGCACGTCGCTCAAAATGTCGTCGGGCTGGCTAAGATCATTAAAGACGAGACAAGATCGTTCGATCGTATCGTTTGTATTGGGCCTTCGATGGGGGGATACGCCGCGTTGCTATTCGGTCATCTTCTAGAGGCAGACCTCGCCTTTGGTATATCGCCGCAAATCCGCATAGGGCGTACATACAGTCAGGAACTCAGCGATCCGCGCTTTGAGGCGTGGTATGCTCCACTTGAGTCGGGCAGTCCTACACCACAATTTTTTGCACTGGATCAAGTCCTTCCCGTTGAAGGTTATGTTCGCTATCATGTGATTGTCGGATCGGACGCGTGGGTCGATCACCAGCATGCCAATCTGATTTCAAGTCGCCCCGATTTCAAATTGATACAAGCCGAAAATTGCGGGCATAACGATGTTGGCGCTTGGTGTCTAAATCACAATCTGTTTTTCGATATAGATTAATAAATACTTAGATCACTACGCCGAAGGCATTAAAATTTGCAAAATATATGATTCTGAGACCGACATGGCGCGTGAGAGCGTGTGTTTGACTGGAGAAGATCTTCCCAAGGCGCGCCGTCGTATTGGCACCCCGAAATCTCGACGCCGAGAGGTCGGGAAGCACCGTGTCATTGCCGGTTTGGTTGCCCCTGTAAAGGGCGAGCAATGTCGAGAGGATCAGGATGACGTGACCGGCTGGCTTTGGACCGGGCTGATTGAGAGGATCC
>NZ_BJZT01000074.1 GCF_007992175.1 Methylobacterium haplocladii
CGAGCTCCGCCATCGCAAAATAGGCCGACGCCTTCCTCAGGATCTCGTTGGCCTGCCGGAGTTCGCGGTTCTCGCGCTCCAGCGCCTTGATCCGCTCCCGCTCCTCCGTCGTTGGTCCAGCCCGCTGGCCTTGGTCACGCTCGGCTTGCCGGACCCAGTTCCGCAGCGTCTCGCCCGAGCAGCGTATGCGTCCGGCGAAGGCCGCCTTGCTCAACTATCATTCGGCGTCCAGCTTTTTGGTTATCTGATCCGGCATTGGTGCCGGCATCGATGCTGGAGATGTTTTGGTGGACGATGGGACCTACGTCCGGCGCCGCCATTGGAGCCCCCAGGAGAAGCGCGCTGTCGTGACGGAAGCGCTGGCCAGCGGCAACGTGATCGCGACGGCCAAGCGCCACGGCATCCAGGCGCAGCAGATCTATCGCTGGCGCGAGCGGCTGGAGGCGCGGTCGGCCCCCGGCGGCTTCCTGGCCGTCGCGGTCGCGTCGGATCTGGGGCGGTCCAGTCCGGCACCGCTGCCGGCACCCGTGCTGGATGGCGCGAGTAGGGATCGAGATCCAGCCTCACGGCTGGAGCGGTCGCCCCGGTTGGAGATCGTCCTCTCGGCCGGCCGCCGGATCATCGTCGAAGGCGGGGTCGAGATCGACGCGGTGCTTGCGTTGGCGCGGGGTCTGGAGGCTCTGGGATGATCCCGGTTCCGCTCGGGGTAAAGGTCTGGTTGGCCACAGGTCACACCGACATGAGGAAGGGGTTCGCGTCGCTGGCCCTGTTGGCGCAGGAGGTGTTGAAGCGTGATCCGCTCGGTGGCCACGTCTTCTGCTTCCGTGGGCGCCGGGGCGACCTCTTGAAGGTGATCTGGCACGACGGGCAGGCGGCGAGCCTCTACGTGCGGCGGCTGGAGAAGGGCCGCTTCCTGTGGCCCTCGCCGGCCGACGGGGTCATCGCGATCACGCCGGCGCAGATGGGGTATCTGCTCTCGGGCATCGACTGGCGCAATCCGGTGGAGACCTGGCGTCCGACGGTGATCGGATAAAACGTCGCGCCTTGTTTTTGCCGGCGGATGTGATTCCCTTTCGTTGTGAGCACGCCCACCGAAGCACCCCTGCCGCCGACGCTGCCGAGCGATCTGGCGGCGGCGCATGCGATGATCCTGCTGGAGCGCCGGACGAGGATCGAGGCGCAAGCCGAGGCTCGCGTGGCCAAGGCTGCAGAGTCATCGACCGAGGCGACGATCACGCATCTGAGGCTGATGATCGAGAAGCTCAGGCGCGAGCTCTATGGTCGGCGTTCCGAGCGCATCGGACGCCTCCTCGACCAGATGGAACTTCAGCTCGAAGAGCTGGAGGCCAAGGCGACCGAGGACGAGATCGCCGCGGAGGCTGCGGCGCTGCAGGCTTCATTGCCGGCTCCGGCGCCACGCCGCCGTCCGTCACGCAAGCCCTTCCCGGAACACCTGCCGCGCGAGCGCATCGTGGTGCCGACGCCGACCACCTGCCCATGCTGCGGCTCCATGAAGCTGTCGAAGCTCGGCGAAGACGCCGAGACCTTGGAGGTCGTGCCGCGCAGCTGGAAGGTGATCCAGACCGTGCGCGAGAAGTTCACCTGCCGCGCGTGCGAGGCGATCTCGCAGCCGCCGGCGCCCTTCCATGTGACCCCGCGCGGCTTCGTCGGGCCGAACCTGCTGGCCATGGTGCTGTTCGAGAAGTTTGGTCAGCATCAACCGCTCAACCGTTAGAGCGAGCGTTACGGCCGCGAGGGCATCGACCTCTCGGTCTCGACGCTGGCCGACCAGGTCGGCGCGGCGACCGTGGCGCTTGGGCCGTTGCACGATCTGATCGCCCGGCATGTGATGACGGCCGATAGGCTCCACGCCGACGACACCACGGTGCCGATCCTAGCCAAAGGCAAAACCGATACGGGCCGGATCTGGACCTATGTGCGCGACGACCGGCCCTTTGGCGGGGCCGATCCGCCCGCGGCGCTCTACTTCGCCTCGCACGACCGGCGGCACGAACATCCGGACGCGCACCTCGCGGCTTGGTCCGGCATCCTGCAGGCCGACGCCTATGGCGGATACAACGGGCTCTAAGATCTCGCGCGTCCGGGTGGACGGGTCGTGCCGGCGCTGTGTTGGTCCCATGCCCGTCGCGGCTTCTTCGAACTCGCCGACATCGCCGCGAGCGCACGGCGGGGCCGGGGCGCCGCGCCCGTGTCGCCGATCGCCTTGGAGGCGGTCGCGCGCATCGATCTCCTCTTTGCCATCGAACGCGAGATCAACGGTCTGAGCGCTGACGCGCGCCGCCAGG
Organism: Methylobacterium haplocladii; assembly: GCF_007992175.1. GTDB lineage: Bacteria > Pseudomonadota > Alphaproteobacteria > Rhizobiales > Beijerinckiaceae > Methylobacterium > Methylobacterium haplocladii. The sequence goes on from NZ_BJZT01000074.1 coordinate 2,307, forward strand.
TCCGATGGGAGCGTAGCCGCCCGCTGGTCGAGGACCTGCGCGTCTGGCTTGGTGAGCAGCGCGTCGGGCTCTCGCGCTCGGCGACCGTCGCCAAACCGATCGACTACATGCTCAGGCGCTGGGACAGCTTCGCCTCGTTCCTCGACGACGGACGGGCTTGCCTGTCGAACAATGCCGCCGAGCGGGCGCTCGGAGGTTTTGCCCTTGGTCGAAAAGCATGGCTGTTTGCGGGCTCCAGCCGCGGCGCCGAGCGTACCGCCGCCATGGCGACGCTGATCCAGACGGCAAAGCTCAACGATGTCGACCCGCAGGTCTGGCTCGCCGACGTGCTGGCCCGCATCGCCGAGCATCCGATCCATCGGCTCGACGAACTGCTGCCGTGGAATTGGCGCGCGCCGTCGACCGCCACCATCGCGGCCTAACGGTGCACATCAACAAGGTCCACTCGGTGCGGACCTTGGCGCTCGTCGCGCGTGAACTCGGCGAGGACGCCGAATGGCTCGCCGATCTCGCGTCCGAGCTGGAGCCCGAAGACGGCCTGATCTGGGTCTACGATCCGGAGCACCAGGACGGAACCATGGGCTTCTCGGAGTTCGGAATCGAAAGCCTTCGTAACCTCATAGATATCCACCGCAGCACAACGAAATAGCGCTGCCGCGGCTCACGCCGGATGAGTACGGTCCGCATGCACCTCGACGTGCTGCGAGCGCCGGTCGCCGCCCTGCGGCTTGGCCGCCACCCGACCCTCCTGCCCGAAGCTCTCCTGCAAACGGATGGCGCTGGACGGGCTGCCCCGAAGCGGCGCGCTCCGCCACGACGCGAGGATCCTTCCTCAACAGCGTGTACGACGCGCTCACGCAGATCGGACGATAACGGCGACGACATCGGCCCTCCTGTCGAAAGCCGACAGGGAATCAGATCAGCCCGCTCCCGAAAACCCGGGCCGACTCCGCGTGGTCGGCGTTCGCT
>NZ_BJZT01000075.1 GCF_007992175.1 Methylobacterium haplocladii
AGATCGAGATAGGCTTGGTTGACCGATGTGATCTCCAACTCGCCCCGGTCCGACGGTTTCACGTCGGCGGCGATGTCGAGGACCTGGTTGTCGTAGAAGTACAGGCCCGTGACCGCCCAGGGAGATTCGGGCTTCTTCGGCTTCTCGACGAGGCGGCGCGGCCGGCCCTCCTTGTCGAGGGTAACCACACCGTAGGCCTCGGGGTGATCGACATGATAGGCGAACACCGTGGCGCCGGACCGGCGCTCGCGGGCGCGTCGCAGCAATTCGCTCATGCCGTTGCCGAAGAACAGGTTGTCGCCGAGCACCAGCGCGACGGAATCGGTGCCGACGAAGTCGCGGCCGATGATGAAGGCCTGCGCCAGACCCTCGGGCCTCGGCTGGACCGCGTAGGTGAAGCTCACGCCGAACTGCTCGCCGGAGCCGAGTAGGCGCTGATAGTTGCCGAGATGCTCAGGGCTCGAGATCACCAGGATCTCGCGGATGCCGGCGAGCATCAGCACCGAGATCGGGTAATAGATCATCGGCTTGTCGTAGACCGGCAGAAGCTGCTTGTTGATGGCGAGCGTCGCCGGATGCAAGCGGGTGCCGGAGCCGCCGGCGAGTACGATGCCCTTCATGGCAAAACCCTTGTCATGTCTGTCGGTGTGCCGGCCCGACGAGGCGGTCGAGGATGTCGTCGAGTGCCTCGCTCCAGGGCCGGGGCATGAGGCCGTAAGCGGCCGTGAGACTTTGCGTGGACAACTCCGAATTGGCCGGGCGCCGGGCCGGGGTCGGATAAGCGCTCGTCGGGATGCCCGAAACAGGGATCTCGCGGCCGCCGCGCCGGGCGTTGCCGGCAACGATGGCGCGGGCGAAGCCATGCCAGGTGGTGACGCCCGCGTTGACGTAGTGGAACGTGCCCGTCGGCGCCTCCGGATCCTCGGCCAGCCGCAGCGCGATCTGTGCCAGCCCGGCCGCGAGATCGGCGGCCGAGGTCGGGCAGCCGCGCTGGTCGTCGACGACGGCGAGTGTTTCGCGCTCACCGGCGAGCCGCAGCATGGTCTTGACGAAGTTGCCGCGGTGGGGGCTGACCACCCAGGCGGTGCGAACGATCGCATGGCGCGGATTGGCGGTGCGAACCGCCATCTCGCCTGCCGCCTTGCTCGCGCCGTAGACGCTGGTGGGTCCGATCGGCGCGTCGGGTGTGTAGGCGCCGCTGCTCGAACCGTCGAAGACGTAATCGGTCGAGACGTGCACCAGAGGGATCGCCTTGGCGTGCGTCGCCGCGGCCAGGATCGCCGGGGCCAGCGCGTTGAGGCGCCATGCGGCGGCCACTTCGCTCTCGGCCTTGTCCACGGCGGTGTAGGCGGCCGCGTTGATCACCGCGGCCCAGTCGCGCGCGGCGATGATCCGGGCGACGGCGGCTTCGTCGGTGATGTCGAGGC
>NZ_BJZT01000076.1 GCF_007992175.1 Methylobacterium haplocladii
CGGAACGCGAGCGGTTTTTGCGGATTCGCATGCCATGGCGATGATCATGAGTGTTCGTGATGTCGGACGTTGGCGGATGGCGTGACGATCTGGATCGGTGGCTGCAGCCGTTCCTCGCAGGCCTGTCGCATCCGGCGCGCCGGGCGATGTGCCCGCTCTATGTGGCCGGGCTGATAGGCCTGGGTGATCGCAAGAGCGTCCAGCCGATGGCGGCGCGGACCGAGGGGGTCCCCTACGACCGGCTGCACCACTTCATCGCGGCCGGGATCTGGGATGAGGCTCCCCTGCAGCAGGCGCTGCTCGGCGAGGCCGATCGCCTCGTCGGTGGTGCGGATGCGATCCTGGTCGTCGACGACACCGCCCTGCCGAAGAAGGGCAACCGCTCGGTCGGCGTGGCCCCGCAATACGCCACGACGCTGGGCAAGACCGCCAACTGCCAGACATTGGTGTCGCTCACGCTGGCGCGCGGCGAGGTGCCCGTGGCGGTCGGCTTGGCGCTGTTCCTGCCCGAGACTTGGACGGCCGACCCGGACCGAATGGCCGGGGCCGGCATTCCCGAGGGTCGGCGCGCGGCCCGCACCAAGCTGGAGATCGCGGTCGCGGAGATCGACCGGGTCCGGGCGGGTGGCGTGCGCTTCGGCTGCGTGCTGGCCGATGCGGGGTATGGGTCCGCCCCGTTCCGGCAGGCCCTGAGCGCGCGGGGCCTGAGCTGGGCCGTTGGGATCTCGGGACGCAGCAAGGTCTACCCGGCCGACGTGACGATGATCTTCCCCGTCGCGGGGCGTGGGCGACCGCGCAAGCGCCACGTGCCGGATCAGGTCTCGGTCGCGGCGGAGACGATCCTGGCGGACATGACCGGCCGGGCGGTGACTTGGCGGCGCGGCACCAAGGGCCGGCTGCGGGCTCGCTTCTGCGCGCTGCGCGTCCGGATGGCCGATGGTCCGACCCAGCGGATCGGCACGCAAGGCAACCAGCACCTGCCCGGCGACGAGGTCTGGCTGGTGCGCGAGGAGCGCGGCTCGGGCGAGCGCAAGTTCTACCTCTCGAACCTCCCCGCCGACGCAACCCTCAAGCAGCTCGCCGCCACCATCAAGGCACGCTGGATCTGCGAGCAGGTCCACCAGCAGATGAAGGAGGAACTCGGCCTCGACCACTTCGAGGGGCGCTCGTGGACCGGGCTGAATCGACACGCGCTGATGACGATGATGGCCTACGCCTTCCTCCAATCCCGGCGCTTGGCAGCAGCAGGGCGGAAAAAAAAGAAGCGGCTGCCCACCGCCTCAGCCCTCGATGCCGGCGATCCGGCAGGCCATCCTCGACCACCTTAGCCGGCCATCACCGCGCCGATGCCCGCACTGTGACGCTGCCCTCGATCTGCCTCCCTGACA
>NZ_BJZT01000077.1 GCF_007992175.1 Methylobacterium haplocladii
GGGTTTCTCGGAGGCTCCAACTCTTGAGAGGATGGAGCCATGACGAAGCGAAGCACACCCTTTTCGCCTGAGGTCCGTGAGCGCGCGGTCCGGATGGTGTTCGACCACCAAGGCGAGCACGGCTCGCAGTACGCAGCGATCCGCTCAATCGCGGCCAAGATCGGCTGTTCGGGAGAGACGCTGCGGAACTGGGTTCGCCAAGCCGAGCGGGACCAGGGCCAGCGAGCGGGACCGACTACGGACGAGCGCGAGCGGATCAAGGCGCTGGAGCGCGAGAACCGCGAACTGCGACAGGCTAACGAGATCCTGAGGAAGGCGTCCGCGTATTTTGCGTTTGCGGAGCTCGACCGCCGGTCGCGGACATGATCGCCTTTATCGACGACCATCGCGTCGTCTATGGGGTCGAGCCGATCTGCCGCGTGCTGCCGATCGCCCCATCGACGTACTACGCCCATGCCGCACGGCGCGCCGATCCTGGCCTGCTGCCGGCACGAGCCCGCTCGGACGCGGCGCTGATGATCGAGATCCGGCGCGTGTTCGAGGAGAACTTCTGCGTCTACGGCGTGCGCAAGGTCTGGCGTCAGCTCGGCCGGGAAGGGGTCGCGGTGGCCCGCTGTACGGTCGCCCGACTGATGCGGATCATGGAGTTGCACGGCATCGTGCGAGGCAAGAGGGTTCGCACCACCATCCCCCACCCGGCCACGGCCTGTCCGCTCGACCGAGTGAGCCGCCTGTTCAAGGCACCGCGTCCGAACGCCCTGTGGGTCAGCGACTTCACCTGCGTCGCCACGTGGAGCGGCGTTGTCTACGTCGCCTTCGTCATCGACGCGTTCGCCCGGCGCATCGTCGGCTGGCGGGCGTCGCGGACCGCCCATGCCGGCTTCGTGCTCGATGCCTTGGAGCAGGCCCTGCACGAACGCCGGCCGCTCCAAGGCGGCGGCCTCGTCCACCATAGCGACAGGGGCTCGCAATACCTCGCCCTGCGCTACACGGAGCGGCTGGCAGAGGCGGGCGTCGAGCCGTCCGTCGGCAGCGTCGGCGACAGCTACGACAACGCCTTGGCCGAGACGATCAACGGCCTGTTCAAAGCCGAGGTGATCCATCGATGCGGGCCGTGGCGCAGCTTCGAGGCGGTCGAGTTTGCCACCCTCGAATGGGTCGACTGGTTCAACACCCGCCGCCTGCTCGAACCCATCGGGAATATCCCTCCCGCCGAGGCCGAGGCGTGCTACTTTGCTCAGGTCGAGGTGAAAACCTTGGCAGCCTGACCCAAACCAAATCGCCTCCGGAAAACCCGGCGCGGTTC
>NZ_BJZT01000078.1 GCF_007992175.1 Methylobacterium haplocladii
CGCTCGGACACCTCGAAATACCCCTATCCGTGCGGGGCGTTGTCGTGATTCCCTGATGCTGTCGGCGTTGGGGAGGCTCGGATGGGTCAGCCTGGGTTCTTCGATCTGGATGAGCACTACCAACGCCTGTCGGAGAACGGCGACCCGCTGGTGAAGCTCGCGGCCTTGATCGACTTCGAGGCTTTCCGGCCGAAGCTAGCAACCGCGCTGAAGCGGTCCGACGGATCGAAGGGCGGTCGGCCACCCTACGATCCTGTACTGATGTTCAAGGTCCTGATCCTGCAGACGCTATACACGCTGTCGGACGACGCCACGGAATTCCAGATCCGGGATCGGCTCTCATTCATGCGCTTCCTCGGCCTCGGGTTCGAGGACGCGGTGCCCGACGCCAAGACCGTGTGGCTGTTCCGCGAGCAGCTCACCCGCGCGGGTGCCATCGAGGATCTGTTTGCCGCCTTTGACACCTGGCTGAAGGGCAAGGGCTACCTGGCAATGTCGGGCCAGATCATCGATGCCTCGATCATTGCGGCTCCGCGCCAGCGCAACACCGATGCCGAGAAGGCGGCTCTCAGGGAGGGCAAGATCCCGGACGAGTGGGCGGTCAAACCGAAAAAGCTCGCGCAGAAGGACCGCGACGCCCGCTGGACGCTGAAGCGGGCCAAGGCCCGTGCCGCGAAGGCAGACGGCACGAAGGCCAAGGTCGAGATCGCCGTCCCGGTTTTCGGGTACAAGACGCACGTCTCGATCGACCGCAAATACGGCTTCGTCCGGCGCTTCACCGTCACCAGCGCGGCCGCCCATGACGGGGCGCAACTGGCCAACGTCCTCGACCCGGCCAACACGGCGAGCGACGTCTGGGCCGACACCGCCTACCGCTCGAAGGCCAACGAAGCCCATCTGGCCAAGCATGGCCGGCGCTCGAAAATCCACTTCCGGCGCCAGCCCGGTCTCGACCTGACGCCATCCCAGCGCAAGGCAAACCGCGCCCGCTCCAAGGTCCGTTCTGGGGTGGAGACGGTGTTCGCGGCCCAGAAACACCGCTTCGGTCTGTTCGTGCGCACCATCGGCTTGGCCCGAGCCCGGACGAAAATCGGGCTCGCCAACCTCGCCTACAACCTCAAGCGCTTCCTTTGGATCGAAACCCGGCTGGTGGCGGCCTGATCGAGGCGCGGAAAGGGCTCCCAAGCCCGCTCATGACACACAACCGAACCGACAGACCGCCGACCGATCATTCCAAAGCTGTCGGCATCGTCAAATAGCCGGTCGAGCCGCCCGAACATGCGGTTCTTCGAGGTGTCCGCTCGA
>NZ_BJZT01000079.1 GCF_007992175.1 Methylobacterium haplocladii
GAGACGAGTTGACCTTGCCCCCTGTTTGCCCCCGTTCATAACCAGAGTCCGTTCTGGTTCTGGTCCCCTCGGGACCGGGTTGCAAACGCGTTCGGGGTGAGCCCGCCGAGGCTCGTGTGAGGGCGACAGGTGTTGTAGTCCACCCGCCACGTCTCGATGATGGTCCGGGCCGCCGGCAGGCTGCGGAACAGATGCTCGTTCAGGCACTCGTCGCGCGGCCGTTAAGGCTCTCGACGAAGCCGTTCTGCTGCGGCTTGCCTGGCGCGATGTAGTGCCATTCCACCGCGCGCTCTTCCTGCCAGTGCAGGATGGCGTGCGAGGTCAGCTCGGTGCCGTTGTCGGAGACGATCATCAGCGGCTTGCCCCGGCCCTCGATGATCCGGTCGAGTTCGCGCGCGACCCGTTGGCCGGACAGCGAGGTGTCGACCACCAGCGCCAGGCACTCCCGCGTGCAGTCGTCGACCACGACCAGGATGCGGAAGCGCCGCCCGTCGTCGAGCGTGTCGGAGACAAAGTCGAGGCTCCAACGCTGGTTCGCCTCCTGCGGCACGGCGGCCGAAGCCCGCGTACCCAGTGCTCGCTTGCGGCCGCCGCGCCTGCGCACCGACAGCCGCTCCTCTCGGTAGAGGCGGAAGAGCTTCTTGTGATTCAGTGCAAGGCCCTCCCGCCGCAACAGGATCAGAAGCCGCCTGTAGCCGAACCGGCGACGCTCGCCGGCCAGGCTGCGCAGGCGTACCCGCACCGCCGCATCGTCACTGCGGGCCGAGGCGTAGCGGTACGTCTTCGGCTCCAGGCCGATCAACCCGCAGGCACGACGCTGCGAGTAGCCCTTCTCCTCGATAGCCCAGGTCACGGCCGTTCTGCGTGCGCCGGGCGTCAGAAGTTTTTTCCCAGCGCCTCACGCAGCGTCGCCACGTCGAGCATCGCCTCGGCCAGGAGCTTCTTGAGCTTGCGGTTCTCCTCGTCGAGCGTCTTCAAGCGACGCGCATCCGAGACCTCCATGCCGCCGAAGCGCGAACGCCACGTGTAGAACGTCGCGTCGCTGATGCCATGCTTGCGGCAGATCTCGGCAACGGGCAGCCCCATCTGCTGCTCCTTCAGGATGCCGATGATCTGCTCCTCGCTGAACCGGCTCTTCTTCATCGTCCGTCTCCTGATCGACGGACCCTAGCTTCAGATCGAGGGCAATCCAGGGGGCAAGGTCAGA
>NZ_BJZT01000080.1 GCF_007992175.1 Methylobacterium haplocladii
GATGGGCAAGGAAAAGTTCAACCGCAACAAGCCGCATTGCAACATCGGCACGATCGGTCACGTGGACCACGGCAAGACTTCGCTGACGGCGGCGATCACGAAGGTTCTGGCGGAGTCGGGCGGCGCGACGTTCACGGCCTACGACCAGATCGACAAGGCGCCCGAGGAGAAGGCGCGCGGCATCACGATCTCGACGGCGCATGTCGAGTACGAGACGGCCAACCGCCACTACGCCCACGTCGACTGCCCCGGGCACGCGGACTACGTGAAGAACATGATCACGGGCGCGGCGCAGATGGACGGCGCGATCCTGGTGGTCTCGGCTGCCGACGGCCCGATGCCGCAGACCCGCGAGCACATCCTGCTCGCCCGCCAGGTCGGCGTGCCGGCGCTGGTGGTGTTCCTGAACAAGGTCGACTTGGTCGACGACGAGGAACTGCTCGAGCTCGTGGAGATGGAGGTGCGCGAGCTCCTCTCGAAGTACGAGTTCCCGGGCGACGACATCCCGATCACCAAGGGCTCGGCCAAGGTCGCCCTCGACAACGGCGACAAGGCCGTCGGCCACGACGCCGTGCTCGCGCTGATGAAGACGGTGGACGAGTACATCCCGCAGCCGGAGCGTCCGGTGGACAAGCCGTTCCTGATGCCGATCGAGGACGTGTTCTCGATCTCGGGCCGCGGCACGGTGGTGACGGGTCGCGTCGAGCGCGGCATCGTCAAGGTCGGCGAGACGGTGGAGATCGTCGGCATCCGGGACACCCAGACCACGACGGTCACGGGCGTCGAGATGTTCCGCAAGCTTCTCGACCAGGGCCAGGCCGGCGACAACGTCGGCGTGCTCCTGCGCGGCACCAAGCGCGAGGACGTCGAGCGCGGCCAGGTCGTGTGCAAGCCGGGTTCGGTGAAGCCGCACACCAAGTTCAAGGCCGAGGCCTACATCCTGACGAAGGAGGAGGGCGGCCGCCACACGCCGTTCTTCACCAACTACCGCCCGCAGTTCTACTTCCGCACCACGGACGTGACCGGGATCTGCACCCTTCCCGAGGGCACCGAGATGGTGATGCCGGGCGACAGCGTGACCATGGACGTGGCGCTGATCGTGCCGATCGCCATGGAGGAGAAGCTGCGCTTCGCCATCCGCGAAGGCGGCCGCACCGTCGGTGCCGGCGTCGTCGCCAGCATCCAGGAAT
>NZ_BJZT01000081.1 GCF_007992175.1 Methylobacterium haplocladii
ATACGGTTTCCGGTTGATTAGTTCGGTTTTGGTTTCTGCGGCCACCAGTGGAAGAGGGTGTTTGCACGCAGGGTATCGGGCTGGGCTTCGAGGCGACGGCAGCGCTGCTCGACGCGATCCTGGATCTCGGCGAGGGTGTCGAAGTGGCGGTTGACGATGGGTTCGTCGACGAGGCGCCAAAGACGCTCGGCGGGCTGCAGCTCGGGGGTGTAGGGGGGCAGGTAGACCAGCCTCAGGCCTTCGGGGATGCGCAGGCCGGACTCGGTGTGCCAGCCGGCCCCATCGAGGAGAAGGATGACGGCGCGTTGGGGACCTGCGCCGGCCTCGCGGGCGAAGGCCGCCAACAGGCCCTCGAACAGGGGCTTGGAGACGCCGTTGCCGACGTACCAATGGCTCTCACCGGTGACGGGCGCGACAAAGGCCGTCACGTAAAGCCACTCGTAGCGATGGTGGCCGAGCGCGATGGGTCGCTGTCCGCGCGGGCCCCAGACCCGGCGGCCGACCGGCTTCAGCCCGATGCGGTGCTCGTCCGTACAGAAGAGCGCGACCGGGCGTCCTGGGCGGCGTGCTTCCTCTTCGGCGAGGGTCTCGGCGAGTTTTTTTTGAAGGCGTCCTGCTCGTCCGGGCTGGCGGCGGCCGGGTTCTTCGGACGCGGGGCCTGGATCGACCAGCCGATCGCCTGGAGCGCATCCCAGGCCCGCTGCGGGTAGACCGAGACGAGGCCCAGATCCTGTGCCATCCAGGTCGCGATCTTGATCGTGTTCCACACACCCCCGTCGGGCGGTGGCATCTCCAGGCGCGTGCGCAGGCGGTCCAGAAGCTCGGGCGTCAGAAGCCGGGCCGTCGTCCCGTTGTGCCGCCGCCGGTCGCCCAGCGCGTCGGGACCGAACTGATTGTAGCGGCTGGCCAGCTGCTCCAGCCAACGCGTCACGAACCCGGTCAGCGCCGCGACCTCCGACATCCGCCGGCCCTGAGCCAGCAGCCAGATCGCGTGGTAGTGCCGGGCCGCGCACGCATCGCTGCTGGTCCGGTGGCGGCGGCCCAGTTCCTCCACGCTCAGATGATCGGCAATGTGCGCCATGCTCGCCTCCGCGATCCATCGCTCACAACGCTAAACCGACGCCAGACCGTCGGGAATCCCTGCCGAATCAATCACGCGGAAACCGTAT
>NZ_BJZT01000082.1 GCF_007992175.1 Methylobacterium haplocladii
CTAGTGGTGCGAGTCTAACACTTGGTGCCCGCGCCTTGCGGCCTGGATGATGCGATCCGGATCGGCGGTCCAGGTGAAGGGCTTCGGGTCGCCGTTACTTTCGGCGATGAAGCGTTTGATGGCCGCCTGCACCTCGATCAACGATCCGAACACGCCGCGCCGCAGGCGGCGTTTTGCGAGCTTGGCGAAGAAGCCCTCGACGGCGTTGAGCCACGAGGCTGAGGTCGGGGTGAAGTGGAAGGTCCAGCGCGGGTGGCGGTCGAGCCAGGCACGGACCTTGGGGTGCTTGTGGACGGCATAGTTGTCGAGGATCGCGTGGACGATCTTGCCCGCCGGAACTGCAACCTCGACCGCGTTGAGGAAGCGGATGAACTCCTGATGCCGGTGGCGCTGCATACAGCGCCCGATCACCTTGCCCTCCAAGACGTCCAGGGCGGCAAACAGGGTCGTCGTGCCGTGGCGCTTGTAGTCGTGGGTGCGCGTCGTCGGCTGACCCGGCTTCATCGGCAAGGAGGCCTGCGTGCGGGCAAGCGCCTGGATCTGGCTCTTCTCATCGACCGAGAGCACGACGGCATGGGCGGGCGGGTCGACGTAGAGCCCGACGACGTCGCGCAACTTGGCAGCGAAGGCCGGGTCGGTGGAGAGCTTGAACTGCCGGATCCGATGCGGCTGCAGACCGTGCCCGCGCCAGATCCGCTGTACCGACGAAATGCTGATGGCCGCGACCTTGCTCATGGCGGCGGCCGTCCAATGCGTGGTCTCGCCGGGCGGGTCTCCCTGCGTCAGAGCCACCACGCGCGTCGCCACCTCCGGCCCCAGCGGCGGGATGCGCGCTGGTCGCGTCTTATCGCGCAGGAGCCCGTCGACGCCCTCCTGCGCGAAGCGGTCCTGCCAGCGCCAGACCGCTGTCTTGGATACGCCCGCCTCACGCATGATCGCGTGCGTCCCGAGCCCATCGGCGCTCAGCAGCACGATACGGGCGCGCCAGACGTGCTTCTGCGGCGTGTTTCGATCCGCGACCAGGGCTTCCAGCCGAAGGCGATCCGAGGCGGAGAGCGTGAAAGAGATGCCACTGCGCATCCCCCAGACTCGCAGGACGGAGCCCAAACCGAAACCCCGAACGGACTCAACCGTCAGGGCTCAACCACTAG
>NZ_BJZT01000083.1 GCF_007992175.1 Methylobacterium haplocladii
ATTGGCTAGAATCTAACGGGCGAGTCCGTGGCGGGTTTCGGTTTTGGGTTTGTGATGCGAGTCTGTCGGGATGCGGCATGGCATCTCAATCGCCCTCCCGCCTGCGGATCGCGACCGGCTCGCAGCAATCGTCGGGGACCGGAACACGGCCCAGAAGCACGTCTGGCGCGCCCGTATCGTGCTGCTGAGCGCCGACGGCCTGGGCACCCATGCGATCATGCGCGAAGCCGGCGTGTCCAAGACGGCCGTCTGGCGCTGGCAGGAGCGGTTTGCTCGGGAGGGTGTCGACGGGCTGCTGCGGGATAAGACGCGACCGGCGCGTCTTGCGCCACTCGGTCCGGAGGTAGCGGGACGCGTGGTGGCCCTGACGCAGAGTGATCCGCCCGGCGAGACGACACACTGGACGGCGGCGGCCATGGCCAAGGTCGCGTCCATCAGCGTCTCGTCGGTGCAGCGGATTTGGCGCGGGCATGGCCTGCAGCCGCACCGGGTCCGCCAGTTCAAGCTGTCCACCGACCCGGCCTTCGCCGCCAAGGTGCGCGACGTCGTCGGGCTCTACGTCGACCCGCTCGCCCATGCCGTCGTGCTCTCCGTCGATGAGAAGAGCCAGATCCAGGCGCTTGCCCGCACACAGGATCCGCTACCAATAAAGCCGGGCCGGCCGACGACGCGCACCCACGACTACAAGCGCCACGGCACGACGACGCTGTTTGCCGCCCTGAACGTGCTGGAGGGCAAGGTGATCGGCCGCTGCATGCAGCGCCACCGGCATCAGGAGTTCATCCGCTTCCTCGATGCGATCGAGGCGGCCGTGCCAGCCGGCAAAGTCGTGCACGCGATCCTCGACGACTACGCCGTTCACAAGCACGCGAAGGTGCGCGCCTGGCTCGATCGCCATCCGCGATGGACCTTCCACTTCACGCCAACCTCCGCCTCCTGGCTCAACGCCGTCGAGGGCTTCTTCGCCAAGCTCACACAGCGGCGGCTGCGACGCGGCGTGTTCCGATCCCTGATCGACGTGCAGGTGGCCATCAAACGCTTCGTCGCCGAGACCAACTGCCGACCAAAGCCCTTCGTCTGGACCGCCGATCCGGATCGCATCATCCAAGCCGCAAAACGCGGGCACCAAGCGTTTGAACCGCCCC
>NZ_BJZT01000084.1 GCF_007992175.1 Methylobacterium haplocladii
GGCCTCGGGCTGTTCGTATCTTCCGGCGTCGGGTCCGACGTCGCGTGCGATCGTGGACGGGGCGGACGTGGCGACCCCGCAGGGGGTGTATGCGCGCTACGAGCTGGTCGACGTCGATCCCGCCATCATCGAGGCCCTGCGCTCGCGGCCCCTCGACAGCCTGCTCGCCGCCTTCGGCGATTACCGCCCCTCCGCCGAGCCCTTGATCGGCGTCGGCGATTCGGTGGCGATCCAGGTCTGGGAGGCGGGCTCGGGCGGCCTGTTCTCGGGGCCGCTGGTGGCCGACCGCTTCTCGGCCGGCTCGAAATCCGCGCTGATCCCCGAGCAGGTGGTCAGCCGCGACGGCGCGATCTCGGTGCCCTATGCCGGGCGCATCCAGGTCGCCGGACGCCGCCCGCAGGACGTCCAGGTGCTCATCGAGAACGAGCTCGCCGGCAAGGCGATCCAGCCGCAGGTGCTGGTGACGGTCTCCAAGCCGATCTCGCAATCGGTCACGGTGACCGGCGAGGTCACCGGCGGCGCCCGCATCCCGCTGTCGGGCAAGGGCGACCGGCTGCTCGACGTGATCGCCTCGGTGGGCGGCGTGCGCGGCGCGGTCAGCGAGACCTACGTGCGCCTGTCGCGCGGGCCGACCACGGTGACGGTGCCGATGACCGCCGTGGTCTCCAACCCCCGCGAAAACATCTTCATGCGGCCGAGCGACGTGCTGACCCTGGTGAAGGACCCGCAGACCTTCATGGCGCTCGGCGCGCTCGGCAACGCCACCGAACTGCAGTTCTCGGCCGAGGGCATCACGCTGGCCCAGGCGCTCGCCCGGGCCCGCGGCCTCTCGGACTTCCAGGCCGACGCCGAGGGCGTGTTCCTCTACCGCTTCGAGCCGAACACCCTGGTGCGCCGCCTGCGCCCGGGCTCGTCCCTCCTGACCACCAAGCTCGTCCCCGTGGTCTACCGCTTCAACATGCGCGACCCCAACGCCCTGTTCCTCGCCCAGGCCTTCCGCATGCGAAACCGCGACGTCCTCTACGTCTCCAACGCACCCTTCGCCGAGGTCCAGAAGGTGCTCAGCGTCTTCTCAACGATCACCTCACCCGTCAGCGCCGCCGCATCCGTCTACAGCGTCGCACGGTGAG
>NZ_BJZT01000085.1 GCF_007992175.1 Methylobacterium haplocladii
GCTGTTTGGTTGCGGAACGTCGTTGGGATGTGGCAGGTTGGGCGATCAAAGCCCATGCTTGGCGGTTCGAGGGTGTGCGCCGCCGTGCAGCCAGGAGGGTCCGCTGATGCTCGCCATCCATCCCCAGGCCCGCACCACCCCGGCTGTCCGCGCCGAGATCGCCCGCTCGCCCGAGAGCTCCGGCGTGCTGGCCAAGCGCTACGGCGTGTCCACCGAGACCATCCGCAAATGGCGCAAACGCGGCCCCGACGCCTGCCAGGATCGCTCGGCCCGACCCCATAAGCTGCCCTGGCGCGCCAGCGATGAGGAGCGCGCCATCGTGTGCGCGCTCCGCCGCTCCACCGGCTTTCCCCTCGACGCGCTGACCTTCGTCGTCAGCCACTTCCTGCCGCATCTGAACCGGGACGCCGTCTATCGCATCCTAAGGCGGAGGGTCTCAATCGCCTGCCGCCCTCCGAACAGGTCCGCAAGCCGCACGGCACCTTCAAGGACTACGAGGTCGGCTTCGTCCATGTCGACGTGAAGCACCTGCCCAAGCTGCGCGATCGAGACGGCGTCACCCGCAAACGCTACCTCTACGTCGCCATCGACCGCGCCTCCCGCTACGTGCACCTCGCCGTCAAGGATGACGAGACAACAGCCTCGGCCGTCGCCTTCCTCACGGACGCACTCGACGCCTTCCCCTTCCAGGTCACCCACCTGCTCACCGACCGCGGCTCCTGCTTCACCGCCGATGCCTTCGAGGCCGCCTGCGCGCGGCACGGCGTGCGGCATCGCAAGACGCGTCCCTACACACCGAAGACCAATGGCATGGTCGAGCGCTTCAACGGCCGGGTGCAGCGGGAGGTGCTGGGCATCATGATCTACAGCCACGCCGACCTGGAGATCGTGCTGCGCGGCTTCAACGCGGCCTACAACGGTCGCCGTCAGCGCGTGCTCAGAGGTCTCTCGCCCGAGATGGTGCTGCGCCGGCGTCTCGAAGCCAATCCAGCGCTCGCCAATCCCACCTACAGACCGCCCAGCCCGAGCCTCATCAAACGCGCCCTTCGCATCGTCGCAGACGCCAAGGAGGTTTCGCATCCAGACA
>NZ_BJZT01000086.1 GCF_007992175.1 Methylobacterium haplocladii
TTAGAGCCGCTGCCGACCATGTTGAGTCGACCTGGGTTTTCAGGCGCGGGCTGATCTGATTCCCTGTCGGTTTTCGACAGGAGGGTCGATGTCGTCGCCGTTATCGTCCGATCTGCGCGAGCGCGTCGTGCACGCCGTAGAGGAAGGGTCCTCGCGTCGTGGCGCAGCGCGGCGCTTCGGGGTCAGCGCATCCAGCGCCATCCGCTGGCAGGAAAGCTTCGTGCAGGAGGGGCGGGTCACAGCCAAGCCACAAGGCGGCGACCGGCGCTCGCAGCATGTCGAGGCGCACGCGGACCTGATCCTGAGCCTCTACGAGGCGCAGCCGACGATCTTCCTGTCGGAGTTGCAGAGCCTGCTGGCCGAGCGGGGCGTCGCGACGAGCGAGAGCGGCCTGTCGCGCTTCTTCAAACGTCACGGGATCACGCGTAAAAAAACACAGGCCACGCGGCCGAGCAGGATCGGTCCGACGTGAGAGCCGAGCGCGAGGACTGGTTCGAGGCCCAGGACGAACTCGATCCCGACACCCTGGTCTTCCTCGACGAGACCGCGGCGACCACGGCCATGGCGCGCCGCTACGGCCGCGCCCCACGTGGCGAGCGTTGTCGCGTCGGCGTCCCACAGGGGCACTGGAAAACCACGACCATCACGGCCGCGCTGCGCACCAGCGGCCTGGTCGCCACGACGATGTTCGACGGAGCGACGAACGGCGAGCGCTTCCGGGCCTACGTGACCGACATCCTGGTTCCGGCCCTGAGGCCAGGCGACACGGTGATCCTGGACAACCTTCCGGCGCACAAGGTCGCGGGCGTGCGCAAGGCCGTCCAGGCCGCCGGTGCGCGGCTGCTTTACCTGCCGCCCTACTCGCCCGATCTCAACCCGATCGAGCAGGCGTTCGCCAAGCTGAAGGCGCTCCTCCGCACCGCCGCAGCGCGAACCATCACAGACCTCAGGCAGGCGATCCGGAAAGCGTTCGCCGCTTTCACCCCTACCGAATGTCGCAACTATCTCGCCGCCGCTGGATACGATGCATACGATCCAGCATGATCGGCAGCGGCTC
>NZ_BJZT01000087.1 GCF_007992175.1 Methylobacterium haplocladii
CAGGAGGAGCCGACAGGATGAGATTTCGTCACATAACTGGGGCAGTGTTGTTCGCTCTCAGCCTGACGGCATTCGCTGAAGCGCAGGCGCAAGATCTCCAGCCCGGCATGCAAACGATGATGCAGCAGGGCGGCGTCGAAGGTGTCGAACTCGACTCGATGGTCTTCAACACCGCACAAGACGACAATCTGCAGCCTGGCATGCAGACGATGATGCAACAGGGTGGTGTCGAGGGTGTCACGCTCGGCACAGCGCGAGCAGGCGGCTACGGATACGAGTTATCCTCTCCGCGGAGCCTCGGCCAAGAACACTACAAGACGCGAAGGCACAAGCTGGTCGGCTCCTACACAGCAGTGAAAAAAACAGTCCGTGCGCGTTCATTTTCGCGCTTCGGCAAGTTCGACTCTTGTAGGCATTCGGGGCTCTCGCATACGTCGCACTTCCAGGCATTATAAATTTTCTTACTATCGAAGACCTTTGTATCATCTTCGCGGATCGGCACTGACCTGACCGGTATTTTGGACCGTGCCGATTGAGAGGCTACTGCATGGTATCGGCCATGGGTAGCCGGAAGGCCAGATCCGGGAAGGTGACAGGCGCGGGCGGTCGGTAGCCCAAGGACGAATGCGGTCGAACGCGGTTGTAGGTATTCTGCCAGATCCCGATCACGGTCTGTGCCTCCTTGAGCGAGTAGAAGATCTCTTGTTGTAGGCACTCGTCCTTCAGCTTGCCATTGAAGCTCTCACAATAGCCATTCTCCCACGGAGATCCTGGTGCAATGTACTGGATCTGCGGGCCGGTTTTGGCGACCCATTTCCGCAAAGCCTTCGCGATCATCTCCGGGCCGTTGTCGCAGCGGATGTTCTCCGGGATGCCATGCAGGCACATCGCATCGGCCAGCGCCTCGACCACACCCAGACTGTTGATGCGCCTCGCGACCTTCAGCGCCAGGCAGGCACGACTGTGCTCGTCGATCAGCGTCAGGATACGCAGGCTTCGCCCGTCATGGGTCTGCCCCTGCACAAAC
>NZ_BJZT01000088.1 GCF_007992175.1 Methylobacterium haplocladii
CGAGCTGCGTGCGGTGGCGGATGCGGTGCGCGCGGAGATGATCGACGCCGTGTCGGTGACCGGGGGGCATCTCGGATCCGGGCTCGGGGTGGTCGAGCTGACGGTGGCGCTGCACCACGTCTTCGACACGCCCTCCGACCGCATCGTCTGGGACGTCGGCCATCAGGCCTATCCGCACAAGATCCTCACCGGGCGGCGCGACCGCATCCGGACGCTGCGCCAGGGCGGGGGCCTGTCGGGCTTCACCAAGCGCTCGGAGAGCGAGTACGACCCCTTCGGCGCGGCGCATTCCTCGACCTCGATCTCGGCCGCGCTCGGCATGGCGGTGGGCCGCGATCTCGAGGAGGCCGATCTCAAGGCGCGCGGCGAAACCCCGAAGAAGCGCCGCAACATGATCGCGGTGATCGGCGACGGCTCGATGTCGGCGGGCATGGCGTACGAGGCCATGAACAATGCCGGCGCGCTGCACTCGCGCCTGATCGTGATCCTCAACGACAACGACATGTCGATCGCACCCCCGGTGGGGGCGATGTCGGCCTACCTCGCGCGGCTGGCCTCGGGCGACACCTATCGCTCGATCCGCGAGACGGCCAAGCAGCTCGGCAAGCTGCTGCCGAAGCGGCTCTACGAGCGCGCGGTGCAGGCCGAGGAATACGCCCGCTCGCTGGTGGTGGGCGGCGGCACGATGTTCGAGGAGATGGGCTTCCACTATGTCGGCCCGGTCGACGGGCACAACCTCGACCACCTGCTGCCGGTGCTGAAGAACGTGCGCGACGCGAGCGAGGGCCCGATCCTGCTCCACGTGGTGACGCAGAAGGGCAAGGGCTACGGCCCGGCCGAGGCCTCCGCCGACCGCTACCACGGCGTGGTGAAGTTCGACGTGATCTCGGGCGTGCAGGCCAAGGCCAAGCCCAACGCTCCGGCCTATACCCGCGTGTTCGGCGAGAGCCTGATCAAGGCGGCGGATGCCGATCCGAAGGTGGTGGCGATCACCGCGG
>NZ_BJZT01000089.1 GCF_007992175.1 Methylobacterium haplocladii
ATGGCCTTCGTCGAGCGCGTGGGTGCCGGCGACCTGACCGGCCGGATCGCGGCGACGGGTCGCGACGAGATCGGCCGTCTGGGAACGACGCTGAATACGATGGTCGCCGGCCTCGCCGACCTCGCCCGCACCAATCGCTCGGCGACGGCCGACCTCAATGCCGCCGCCGCGCAGATCCGGGCCTCGGCCCAGGAGCAGGCGGCGAGCGTCGAGGAGCAGTTCGCCGCCGTGCAGGAGACGGCCGCGACGGTCGATCAGATCACCCACTCGGGCGCACAGATCTCGAAGCGCGCCAGCGACGTCATCGCCACGGCGCAGACCTCGGCCCAGAATGCGAAGGCGGGTTTGCGCGCCGCCTCCGACACGGCCCGCGCCATGGATTCGATCCGCGAGCAGGGCGAGGCGGTGGCGGGCAACATCGTTGCCTTGAGCGAGAAGACCCAGGCGATCGGCGAGATCATCACCACGGTCAACGACATCTCGGAGCGCACGCATCTGCTCTCGCTCAACGCGGCGATCGAGGCGGCGGCGGCGGGCGAGAGCGGCCGCAGCTTCGCGATCGTCGCGGCCGAGATGAAGCTCCTGGCGGATCAGGCCAAGGCCGCCACGGTGCAGGTGCGCGCGATCCTGTCGGAGATCCAGCGGGGCATCAATTCCTCGGTGATGCTGACGGAGGAGGCGGTGAAGCGGGCGGCCGCGGGCAAGACCCGCACCGACGCCACGGTGCGGACCATCGAGGAGATGGCGGCGCGGGTGGAGGAGAGCGTGCAGACGTTCCAGCAGATCGTGGCGTCGACGAACCAGCAGCAGCTCGGCATCGAGCAGGTGATGGGGGCGCTCCAGAACATCCGGCAGGCGAGCCAGCAGACGGCGGCGGGGACCCGCGAGGTCGAGATGGCCTCGGCCAACCTCACCGAGCTCGCCCAGGGCCTGATGACGCTGGCCGAGCGATACCGGATCT
>NZ_BJZT01000090.1 GCF_007992175.1 Methylobacterium haplocladii
AGTGTCTGTCCGGCGACATATTGAGTGACGTGAGGTGTTTGTGATTCAAGGCGGCTGGTGCTTGGAGGCTGCCGATGTGGACGAACGAGAACCGGGTTCGGTACGATCGGAGCGGCTTGCGCTATCCGAGCGATCTGACGAACGCGGAATGGGCGCTGATCGCACCGCTGATCCCGCCGGCCAAGCGGGGTGGCGGCAAGCGCAGCGTCGATCTTCGCGCGGTGGTGAACGGCCTGATGTACGTGCTGAGCACGGGCTGCCAATGGCGGGCGATCCCGAAGGACCTTCCGGCGCGCAGCACGGTGCACGATTATCTCGACCTGTGGGATTACGACGGGACGCTTGAGCGGATCCATCACACGCTCTACGTCGCCTGCCGGGAACAGGCCGGGCGGGAGGCCAGCCCGACGGCGGGGATCATCGATAGCCAGAGCGTCAAGGGCGCGGAAAAAGGGGGGCCTCGATCGACCCGCCGGGCTACGATGCGGGCAAGAAGATCAAAGGCAGGAAGCGCCACGTCCTCGTCGACACGCAGGGCCTACTGATGCATGCGCTGGTTCACCCGGCCGACATCCAGGATCGCGATGGCGGCGTATTGGTGATGGCCACGCTGTTTGGCCTCTATCCGTTCCTGCTCAAGCTCTACGCCGACGGCGGCTACCAGGGTCCGGTGTTCCAAGCGGGATTGCGCCGGGTCTGTCGCCGGATCGAGGTCGAGATCGTCAAACGCTCCGATCAGGCCAAGGGCTTTGCCGTGCTGCCCAAGCGCTGGATCGTCGAGCGCACCATCGGATGGCTCAACCGCTGCCGGCGCCTGGCCAAGGATTGGGAATGCAAAACCCGTAAAGCGCGAGCATTCCTCCTCCTGGCCTCCATTCGCCTCATGACAAGAAAGCTCTGTCAGAAAACAATATGACGCCGGACAGACTCT
>NZ_BJZT01000091.1 GCF_007992175.1 Methylobacterium haplocladii
CGTCGCTGCGAGACGTGAAGTTATCAACCGAGATCGGCAACATATCGAACCTCCGTCCAAAGCGCGCACAAGCGAAGTGTCGCTTGCGCAGAGGGACCTTCTGGGCGGGCATCAACAGACAATATAACTTATGTTATTTTTATTCTCTGAGCTTTGCAGTTCCCCGAACACGAAGGAACCATCTTTTCTGTTTTCCGGCCGCCCTGCCGTCTGGATCACTAACGAAAACTTAACTGACCCGCTTGGCCTAAGGACCTTTTCACTGCGACGCAATATATAATTTATTGTACGGATATGATTGCTAGTTATCGGCCTGTGGATAGCCGCATGAAATGTATACCTCTAGACGATAGGCCACAAAAGGACTTATTCCTATTGTAAATTCGGAGAGGCTGGTATTTCGCTAGATGACGCACAAAGAGGCGTCTGGTGCGTATCTCCGGTGCAAATCGGCCTAAGACGCGCCGATCGATCGGGTGGCCTGCCCCATGTAGAGGACTTCTCTCGAACACTATGGCTTCGAGCCACGCGGAGAATGTGCACAAGCGCACAACTTAAGTAATTTGCTGAGATTCACCGAATCAACGTCTCAGTCCCGTAGGGCTGGAAGATTCACGATGGGACTAGCGCTATCGAAACGATGGCGTTCCCAACTTATCCCTAATTTTCCGAGTAGGACGGCCTGCAGAGCAAGCGGGGAGAACTGTGCGAAGGCAGAGGATCTGCGCCGTCGTGGACCTATTGCCGATTCTCTCCAGAGAGCCTGATCTCAAAAGCGGCCGCGTCCGTGACCCGAAGGGCAGGCGAGCAAGGTGTTCGGAAGGCGGCCCACCGCTCGGCGCGTTCGCCACCCGTCGCCGTCAACTGCCGAGGATGAAGTTGCTCGCGGTCAGGCTCGAAGGGCCGCCGACCAGGAACTGGAAA
>NZ_BJZT01000092.1 GCF_007992175.1 Methylobacterium haplocladii
AACTAGATGTTCGGTCCCAGGGTGTGCTGTGACGGATTTGTTTTGAACCGAGCGGGTTGCTCAGTCCAGGTTTTGCAGACGAACTCGTAGGGCGTGAGGCCGCGCAGGGTCTTGAGCCTGCGTCCGTAATTGTAGGCGTCGACGAAGAGCTGCAGGTGATGGCGCAGGGCGTCGTGACTACCGTAGTGGTAGCGCTTGACGGTGGCGTCCTTGATCGTGCGGCTCATGCGTTCGACCTGACCGTTCGTCCACGGGCAGCGCGGTTTGGTCGTTCGGTGCTCGACCTTGTTCTGGTTGCAGACCCAGTCGAACGGATGCCAGCGATAGAGGCGCGGCTCGTCGCGTTCGGCCCAGTATGCTTCCGCCTTGGCCTCGGCCTCGGCCTCCTCGCTGACCGGCGTGGTGTCGACGAACTGCGTGCCGTTGTCGGTCAGCACCGTGTGGACCGTGTAAGGTACGGCTGCGATCAGAGCACGGAGGAACTCTGCTGCGATCCGTCGTGTGGCCCTCTCGTGCAGTTGAACGAAAGCAAACTTGCTCGTGCGATCGATGGCTACGAACAACTGGAGCTTACCCTCTTCCGTGCTGACCTGGGCGATATCGATATGGAAGTAGCCGATCGGGTAGGCTTTGAAGCGTGAACGCTTGGGCTTGTCACCGTCGGTGTCGGGCAACCGGGCGATGTCGTGGCGCTGGAAGCAGCGATGCAGGCTCGACCGGCGCAGGTGGGGAATCGTCGGCTGCAGCGCGTAGAGGCAATCATCCAGCGGCAAGAGGGTATGTCGCCGGAACGCGACGATGATCGCCTCCTCCTCCAGCGTCAGGACGGTGGAGCGGATCGCCTTCGGTCCCATTCGGGCGTCCGCGACCGTCTCCCGGCCACGCCATTTCTGAACTGTGGTTGGACTGACG
>NZ_BJZT01000093.1 GCF_007992175.1 Methylobacterium haplocladii
TGTTCGGTCCCGGGGTGTGCTGTGACGGATCGAGCTTGAACCGAGCGGGTTGCTCAGTCCAGGTTTTGCAGATGAACTCGTAGGGCGTGAGGCCGCGCAGGGTCTTGAGCCGGCGTCCGTAATTGTAGGCGTCGACGAAGAGCTTCAGGTGATGACGCAGTGCCTCGTGGCTTCCATAATGGTAGCGCTTGACGGTGGCGTCCTTGATCGTTCGGTTCATGCGTTCAACCTGACCGTTCGTCCACGGGCAGCGCGGCCTGGTCGTTCGGTGCTCGATCGCGTTCTGGTGGCAGGCCCAGTCGAACGGATGCCAGCGATAGAGGCGCGGCTCGTCGCGCTCGGCCCAATAGGCTTCCGCGCTGGCTTCGGCTTCCTCGCTGACCGGCGTGGTGTCGACGAACTGCGTGCCATTGTCGGTGAGCACCGTGTGAACCGTGTAGGGTACGGCCGCGATCAGCGCGCCAAGCAAGTCTGCCGCGACACGTCGTGTCGCCTTCTCGTGCAGTTGAACGAAGGCGAACTTGCTGGTGCGATCGATGGCCACGAACAGGTTCAGCTTGCCCTCTTCCGTGCTGACGTGCGCGATGTCGATGTGGAAATAACCGATCGGGTAGGCTTTGAAGCGTGAACGCTTGGGCTTGTCGCCATCGGTATCGGGCAACCGGGCGATGTCGTGGCGCTGGAAGCAGCGATGCAGGCTCGACCGGCGCAGATGCGGGATCGTCGGCTGCAGCGCGTAGAGGCAGTCATCCAGCGGCAGCAGGGTATGCCGCCGGAATGCGACGATGATCGCCTCCTCTTCCAGCGTCAGGACGGTCGAGCGGATCTCCTTCGGCCCCATCCGGGCGTCCGTGACCGTCTCGCGGCCACGCCACTTCTGCACCGTGGTCGGGCTGATG
>NZ_BJZT01000094.1 GCF_007992175.1 Methylobacterium haplocladii
CCCCAGATAACGTGTCAAGCTAGGAAAACGATCTTGAATTTCCCAACCCGACTAAAGTGAGAATGAGCTTGGTTTCCCAAGATCAAATTCAGACTTCCCTCAGTAGCCTATCGAAGAAGCAGCTACATCCGCCGCTCTCCCTGAAGATGAGGAGCTTCCTAAAGCTCCTCAAGGACCCTGTCAACCCACAAAGCTCAGTTTTTCGAGCAATCTGAAAGACCGGAGGATAAACTCTTCTCGGTTTCCCAAGACAAGAGCAAAATCCCTACTGATAAATCCTTCGGAAAAAGCCTTTCGGGCAGAGAATCCGAAGTGGAGGCGCCGTCTAGAGCGCCTCGAAAACCCTGTCAACTCAAAAAATCCGGCGAACCGCATTTCCCGAACCCACACGCGCTCCTCGACCTACCGACGCCGGCCATCCGGCCCGAACGAATCGGCAATGTCCTGGAGAATGCCGATCGAAGACCCGCACCCTGGAGCGCCAAGCCTCACGCATCCTACGGAACAGCAAGCCACGCTCAGATCGCTCTGATTGCAGCCTACCATCTGATCGTGAAGCCCCTCGGAGCCGCCAGCCTTGGCAGGGCGACGCCGGGAGGGGCCGTATAGGGTGAGTGAAATCGGCTGTCAATCAAAACAGCCACCTGTGTCGAGGCGATCGGGTGGGTCATCATGAGCGGCCTGCCGAATCGTCCTCGTCGTAGGCTGCGACCTCGGATTTCAGGCCATGAGAATTCCGGTCGCAGCGCGGCCTGGGCGATGGCGAAACCAATGCGATCGATCACAGCGGCCTGCCGTAGCTTGGCGACCACATCCTCTCCGGCTTGTGCTGCTTCGTTCCCATCTGTCCGTCCTCGTCCTGG
>NZ_BJZT01000095.1 GCF_007992175.1 Methylobacterium haplocladii
GGTTACCTAATGGATGGTTGCTGCGATAATTCGCACGGGACCCGGCCTCTGGCGCGACATGCTATGGGCGAACCCTCTGCAGCCATTCGCCTGTGAGGCCGGATAGTCGCGTTGCAGCCCAAGCCGTTGAAGGGGATATCGCAACCAGCAACAGGCTGTCGCTTCCATCCATTGCGCCGAGGAAGGTGTCGCTAAGGCTAAGCATTGGCACATCGCTCTCGATGAACCATGTCGTAGCCTGGGCCTGATGAGCGCCGAGGCTCTTGAGCTTCGAGTAGAGCGTGCTGTAATCGTGTTCTATTGCTTGTAAATCAAATGTTGCGAGATAGATAGCCATCGGAATGACTCGGATAGTCGGCGCGATAGGGGGGAAGACTATACGCCTCATGGGGCGTCTTGTCTCTAAAGCGCGCCTTAAAATTCTGTGACTGTTCCGAAGGACATCATGCCGGAGTCGCTATCGGTTCGGTGGCATCACAGCCCACCGAGATAGAGCACGACGAGCACCGTGGCGTTGACGACATTCCCGCCGAGCCCCTCGCGACGCCGGATCCCCTGAACCCGATCCCTGCACACCTGCCAGCCGTCTGCCTGCAACAGAGCGCTGATATGGCGGTCGTCATAGCGCCCGTCTCGGACGCCAGGACGACGATGGCCCAGGTCAGCGCATCCTCGTCGGCCGGCACGGTCGGTACGTAGCGCTGCGTGCCACGGTGCTGGCTGACAATACGGCAGGCATGGCGCTTCGAGTCTCAGTCAGCCCGGTCCAAAGCCAGCCAGTCAGGTCAGAAGGCGGTGCGCTGGATGACGCCGTTCTCAACCATCTGCCAAGCCTA
>NZ_BJZT01000096.1 GCF_007992175.1 Methylobacterium haplocladii
TGGAACGACGTAGGATTCTCGCGGATTCGCATGCCACGGCAACGGGCGTGGATGATTGCGATGTCAGGTGCTGGCGGGTGGCGTGACGATCTGGATCGATGGCTGCAGCCGTTCCTGGCGGGCCTATCGCATCCGGCGCGCCGGGCGATGTGCCCCCTCTACGTGGCCGGTCTGATCGGCCTGGGCGACCGCAAGAGCGTCCAGGCCGATGGCGGCGCGGGCCGATGGGGTCCCCTACGACCGGCTGCACCACTTCATCGCGGCCGGGATCTGGGATGAAGCGCCGCTGCAGCAGGCGCTTCTCTGCGAGGCCGATCGCTTGGTCGGCGGATCGGATACGATCCTCGTCGTCGACGACACGGTCCTGCCGAAGAAGGGCGACCGCTCGGTCGGGGTCGCACCGCAATATGCCACGACGCTGGGCAAGACCGCCAACTGCCAGACGCTGGTGTCGCTCACGCTGGCGCGCGGCGAGGTGCCTGTGGCAGTCGGCCTGGCGCTGTTCCTGCCCGAGACCTGGACAGGCGATCCGGACCGGATGGAGGGGGCCGGCGTCCCCGAGGACCGGCGCGCGGCCCGCACCAAGCTGGAGATCGCCGTTGCGGAGATCGACCGGGTTCGAGAGGGGGGCGTGCGCTTCGGCTGCGTGCTGGCGGATGCGGGGTACGGCTGCTCCGCCCCGTTCCGGCAGGCCCTGAGCGAGCGCGGCCTGAGATGGGCCGTCGGGATCACGGGGCGCAGCAAGGTCTACCCGGCCGACGTGGCG
>NZ_BJZT01000097.1 GCF_007992175.1 Methylobacterium haplocladii
TAGGTCGCGGACTCATAAAGTTCGCATCCAGACCCGGACGGCGGCGAGTTTGACGCTGGCAAGAAAGTTGTCGGGATCCTTGTCGTAGCGGGTGGCGACGGCGCGGAAGTGCTTGATCTTGCTGAAGAAGCGCTCGACCAGATTGCGGTACTTGTACAGGAACGGGCTGAAGGCCAAGACCTGCTTGCGGTTGGGCATCGGCTTCACGTTCGCCCAAGCACCCTGCTCGGACATCCGGGCTCGCAGCGCATCGCTGTCGTAGGCCCGGTCACCCAGCAGAACCTGGCCTTCACCCAGCCCGCCCAGCATGTCGGTCGCCGAGCGCCCGTCATGCGCCTGACCGGGCGTGATCTTCAGCGCCACGGGACGGCCCTCGGCATCCACCAGCGCGTGGATCTTGCTGGTCAGGCCGCCCCGTGAGCGACCCATGCCACCGGATCCGCCGTCTTTTTTTTGGCGCAGGCTGCATGCTGGTGAACTCGCACGCTGGTGGCGTCGATCATCTGCAGATCGCCCTCGTAAGCCTTCGACACAGCAGCCAGAAGCCGGTCCCAGATGCCGCGCTTGCGCCAGCGCCGGAAGCGGTTGCCGCAGGTCGTGTAGGGTCCGTAACGCGCCGGGATGTCGGCCCACGGCGCACCCGTGCGCAGCCGCCAGAAGATCCCGTTCAGCACCCGTCGGTCGTCTACCCGATCCTTGCCGCGTACGTCCGTCGGAAGCAGCGGCTCGATCACCGCCCACTCCGCATCCGTC
>NZ_BJZT01000098.1 GCF_007992175.1 Methylobacterium haplocladii
GGGGCGGTTAGTCCCCTCAGCTTGACCATGGCGTCGAGCGCCTCGGTCACTTGGTAGGCGCGGAAGTTGGCTCTCGGTGTGAGTGAAAGCGCCTCTCGCGTGTGGCAATCGACGACGGTCAAGATCCGGAATGGACGTCCGTCGAAGAGGCGGTCGGACATGAAGTCCATAGCCCAGACCTCGTTGGGTCCGCCGATCGCTGGTTGGCCCTGGCGATACCGCCAAGCCCGTTTGCGCTTTGGGAGCTTGCCCCGGATCGACAGCCCTTCGTCTCGGTAGATCCGGTAGGTGCGCTTGTGGTTCACCTGCCAGCCCTCCCGTCGCAGCAAGATGTGCAGCCGTCGATAGCCGTACCGGACCCGTGCGGCGGCCAACTCCTTCAACCGCATCCGCAGAGCGACTTGGGGGTCGGCTCGCTTCCTGTAACGCTGGGATGAACGGCCAAAGCCGGTGGCTTGGCAGGCCCGACGCTCGCTGATGTCGTAGGCCACCCGCAAGTGACCGGCGACTTCACGGCGAACGGCGGCCCTCACCACTTTCGTTTGAGCACGTCCTGCAGCATCGAGCGGTCCAGCGTCAGGTCAGCGACCAGCCGCTTGAGCTTGCTGTTCTCGTCCTCCAGCTGCTTGAGCCGCTGGATCTCCGGCACGCCCATGCCGACGAACTGCTTCTTCCAACGGTAAAACGTCGGCTCGGATACGCCCATCTTCCGGCAGACTTCGTCCACCGAGGCGCCGTTCTCCGCCTGCC
>NZ_BJZT01000099.1 GCF_007992175.1 Methylobacterium haplocladii
CCGCCCGCTCGGCGCCGGACAGCGTCTCGTAATGGCTGCGTGCGCCGTCGAGCATCACCTGCGTGCCGACGACGTTGGTGCGCACGAAGGCGCCAGGATCGGTGATCGAGCGGTCGACATGGCTCTCGGCGGCGAGGTGCATCACCGCCTCCGGCTTGAACGCGGCGTAGACGGCGTGGACGCGGGCCGGGTCGCAGATGTCGGCCTGGACGAGCCGGTGCCGGCTGTCGCCGTCGAGGGGTTGCAGCGAGATCGGGTTGGCCGCGTAGGTCAGCGCGTCGAGGGTCAGCACCTCGTGACCGAGATCCCGCACGAGATGCAGGACGAGAGCGGAGCCGATGAAGCCGCAGCCGCCGGTCACAAGAATGCGCATGAATGTCTCCGTTCTCTTTGCAGGTGGCCGACACCTGCAGAAGCCGGGATCGGGTGCCCGGCGACACGATGGCTCGCGTCAAAAAAGCCTTTCGAGGCTGGCGAGCCGCGGCGCGGCCTTGTCCTTGGCCGAGAGGATCGCTTCCGCCTCGCTCACCGGCCAGTCGATGCCGATGTCGGGATCGTTCCAGGCGATGCTCCGGTCGTTCGCCGGGCTGTAATAGGCATCGACCTTGTAGGCCACCATGGTGTTCGCCTCCAGCGTGCAGAAGCCGTGCGCGAAGCCGTGCGGCACGAAGAGCTGTTCGCCGCTTA
>NZ_BJZT01000100.1 GCF_007992175.1 Methylobacterium haplocladii
TCGAAGCTCCAGACGTGATTGCGATGGAGAGGCCGCAGCCGTACGCAGGAGCCATCGTTCAACCACAGCCGGCTTCGCGGCCGATGCTTTTGCGGGACCTTGAGCCCCTCACGACGCCAGATCCGCTGAACCCGGTCCTTGCCCACCTGCCAGCCCGCTGCCTGCAGCAGCGCGGTGACGCGGCGGTAGCCGTAGCGTCCGTACTCGGATGCCAGGGCGATGATGGCGCGGGTCAGCGCATCCTCGTCGGCCGGCACGGTGGGCACGTAGCGTTGCGTGCCACGGTGCTGGCCAACGATCCGGCAGGCATGGCGTTCTGAGAGACCATACTTCTCACGAATGCCATCGACTGCCTGCCGGCGTCGCTCCGGGGCTACAAGTTTTGCTGGCGCTGCCCTTCGGGTCCCGCGGCGACGTCCGCCAGCACCTGCTTCTCCAGGGACAAGTCAGCCACGAGCCGGCGCAATCGCGCGTTCTCGCGCTCCAGATCCTTCATCCGACGGGCCTGGTCGATCTGCAGGCCGCCGTACTCCTTGCGCCAGCGATAGTAACTCTGCTCGGAGATCTCCGCCTCCCGGCACGCTATCGCCAAACTCTTACCCTGCGCCGTCTGAACCTCGATCTGGCGCAGCTTCAGCACCACCTGCTCCGCGCCCGTCTTCTGACCTCGCTTCAT
>NZ_BJZT01000101.1 GCF_007992175.1 Methylobacterium haplocladii
CTTCTCGTCGGGCAGGATCTCGGTGTAGGCGAGCCGAGAGGCGTCATCGACGGCAACATGCAGCGCCTCCCAGCCGGTGCCGCGCCTGCTGCTCTGTCCGCGTCGATCACCGGTGATGCGATGGCCGATGCCGTCGATACGACCGAGCTTCTTCGTGTCGAGGTGGATCAGTTCGCCCGGCCGCTCCCGCTCGTAGCGGATGATGGGCGGCTTGGGATCGAGGGCGTCGAGCCGGCTCAGGCCGAGCCGGCGCAGCACCGCGCCCACCGTCGAGAGCGGCACACGCGCCTGCCGGGCAATGGCTGGCCCGGACAGCCGCTCACGGCGCAGCCGGGCGATCTCGGCTTGGAGGGCGGCTTCGACGCGCGTGGGCGAGGTGTGCGGGCGCGAGGATCGGTCGGCCAGACCGGCCGTTCCTTCCGCCGCAAAACGATCGCGCCACTTGCGCACCGTCTTCGGGTCTATCCCCAGCGCGAGCGCCACGGCGCTCACGGTCCAGCCCTGAGCCAGCCGCTCCATGATCAACCGTCGACTATGCGGCGTGGTGCGCGCATTCTGATGGGCGTCCATCCGAGGATCCGGGTTCGGGGTTGCAGGCTTCGCAACCACAGCCTCGCTCGACATCCTCGGATGGACAACCTCCGTAGCAACGAC
>NZ_BJZT01000102.1 GCF_007992175.1 Methylobacterium haplocladii
CCGTGCCGCTTGGCGGCGGCTCTCACGCTCTCTTGACGAGCTTGGATTGCCCGACGGATCGCCTTGTATCTCGGAGTTGCCCGCCGGCGCGAAGCCAGCGAAGCTACATGGTGAGGGTCAGCCCGCGTTCGCCTTGGGCTGTCAAGCCCGCGACAGAGCATGGAGCGACCCTCACCGCCACAGTCCCAAACCCGGACAGCCGCTCGGGCCCGAGCCCGCATTTGCAAGGTAGGGTCATGGACGAACAACTCACCATCTTCGTCGGAATCGACGTGTCCAAGGACCGTCTCGACGTTCATCTCAGGCCGACGGACGAAGCCTTCCAGGTCGCTCGGGATGCGAAGGCGCTGGAGGCCCTCGCGCACCGCTTCAGCAGCCTACCGGTTGCCCTCGTCGTCCTGGAAGCCACGGGCGGCTTCGAGGCGAGCGTCGCTGCAGCGCTCGCAGCGGCCGGACTACCGCTCTGCATCGTCAACCCGCGCCAGATTCGCGACTTCGCCAGAGCCATGGGCCGGCTGGCCAAGACCGACACGCTCGACGCTGAGGTGATCGCCCTGTTCGCCGAACGCATCAGACCACCAGCCAGACCTCTGCCCGAGCCGGAGAGAAGCTACTTCGCCGAGCTCGTGAGCCGGCGGCGGCAGATCATCGG
>NZ_BJZT01000103.1 GCF_007992175.1 Methylobacterium haplocladii
GGACTCTCGCCATTCGGGTCTGTTCTTGAGGACTTCGCAGAGGGCCTTGATCATGCGGGCGGAGAGCATGCCGGGCTCGTTGTTGGCGGTCTGGGTGACGCATTGCAGGGCGGTGATCAGGGTGTCGGCGCCGTAATGCTGGTGGCAGCGGGCGATGGCGCCCACCGCCATGGTCTGGCCGGCCTTCTGCTTGTCGACGGGGACGGGGTAGCGCAGCAGCTCGACCTCGGCGCAGGCGCAGACCTTGGCGATTTCGACGGCGCGGGGTTCGTTGGCGATGACGCCGGCGGCGTGCAGGGCCATGCGGGACATCGGGGTGGTGTCGCCGTTGATGGCCTTGAAGGCGGCGGCCTGTTCCTCGCGGCCTGCGATGACGACCTGACAGGGCACGGTGTCGAAGCCGACGAGGGCGGCGGCGGTGGTGCGGTGCTGGCCGTCGATGATGGCGAACTTTCCGCCCTCGACGGGGGAGACGACGACGGGGGCGAAGAAGCGCCAGTTGAACTCGCTGGCGATGCGGTCGACGTTGCTGCGGCCGCGTCCGCAGATCGGGCGCTGGTAGCTCGGATCCACCACCAGCGTGGCGATCTGAAGCCATTGCAGCATCGGTGCCGGACCCGCCGATA
>NZ_BJZT01000104.1 GCF_007992175.1 Methylobacterium haplocladii
TTAGCCGCCACATCGCCTTTCTGGAGAAGGAGATCTCGGAACTCGACGGCGACATCGGCCAGGCCATCAAGGCCTCTCCGGTCTGGTGCGAGACCGAGGCGTTGCTCAAGTCCGTTCCCGGCATCGGCGACGTCACCGCGCGCACCCTTCTGGCTCAGCTTCCTGAACTCGGCACGATCGGCCGCCACCAGCTCGCGGCTCTCGTCGGCATCGCTCCGATCAACCGCGACTCTGGCCTGATGCGGGGCCGGCGCTCCATCGCGGGCGGAAGAACGTCGGTGCGGGGCGTGCTGTACATGGCAGCCCTGACCGCCATCCGGCGAGGCTCTCCCTTCCGACCCTTCTACGAGCGGCTCATCCAGCGTGGCCGACCGAGGAAGGTTGCTCTCGTGGCGGTCATGCGAAAGCTCCTGGTGACGCTCAATGCCATCGTCCGCAACCGCACGCCCTGGCAGCCACTCACCGCTTGACCTTCAACACAGCCGCTCAGTCGTCGTGGCGCTGCCGTG